>JAQTLM010000009.1 GCA_028714895.1 Gallionella sp.
CGGCTACACCCTGAACGACGGCAACACTGGTGGCAACTACACCGTGACCACGAATATCGCGCTGGGCACTATCAACAAAGCGGCACTGTCGATCAACGCGGTGACCGACACGAAAACCTATGACGGCTTGGCGTACAGTGGCGGCCACGGCGTGGCATACAGTGGCTTCGTCAACGGCGAAACGAGTGCGGTACTGGGTGGTACACTGGCTTACGGCGGCACTTCGCAGGGAGCGATCAACACAGGCAGCTATGTCATCACCCCGAACGGATTGAGCAGCGGCAACTACACCCTGAGTTATGTGGACGGCGCACTGACCGTCAACCCTGCCGCATTGAGCGTCACTGCCAATGCGGCATCGAAAACCTATGACGGCGCTGCCTATAGTGGCGGCAACGGTGTTGGCTACATGGGCTTCGTCAACGGTGAAACGAACGCGGTACTGGGTGGCACACTGGCTTACAGCGGCACTTCGCAGGGCGCGATCAACGCGGGCAGCTATGTCATCACCCCGGGCGGACTGACTTCCGGCAACTACACCATTGCTTACACAGATGGTGTGCTGACGGTTAATCAGCCAACAGGAATGTTGAACACCATTACTCAGGTTGTCTCCACCTTGTCTTCCGCGCCATCATTCTCGTCATCCGGGACTCCTGCGGTTGGTAGTGTCTTTGATGTTCTGTACTCGCAGTATGGTCCCGCAGCGGCAGGGCAAGACACGGACGCCGTTGAGCGAATCGGCAATATCTTGGTGTTAAACTGCGGCATGACCTTGCCGGCGAATGCCATAACTTCATCCGGCTGCGCTAAGCGCTGATAGGTCCGGTTTTCGCAACAGAAGAGGCTGCCAGTTAACATTGAAAGTTTCATGAGAGTTCAACGATTCAAGAGTGTCAGCCAGATAGGGCTGCTGGTGAAACGGCCAGCCATCCCACCAGCCAGGTTACTGTTTATATCGCTGATGTTGCTGTCGAGCCCCGCTGTATATGCAGCCCCGGTTGCCCCGGATGCAGGCCAGATGATACGCGAGTTGCAAAAACAGCCAGAACTCAACGCACCGAAGACAACCCCGGCACTTCGTATTGAGGGCGGTGCAGCGCGCAATGGAGTGACGTCCAATGACGATGTGCGGATTGAGGTGAAAGCCATCCATGTTTCCGGTAGCAGCGTGTTTACGGCGGCGGAGTTGGAAGCCTTGGTCGCCAATCTGAGCGGTGGCGAGCATACCTTGGCTGAACTGGATCAAGGGGCGCGGCGCATCACCGCCTACTACCGCGAACGCGGTTATGTGGTGGCGCGCGCTTATGTTCCGGCGCAGGAAATCAAAGACGGCGCGATCGTCATCAACGTGCTTGAAGGCCGCCTTGACAGGCAGAGCGTCAACAATCAATCCAGACTATCGGAACAACGTGCCAACGACTATTTGAGCGTTATCAAGAGCGGCGATGCGTTGCAAATAGCGCCTATTGATCGTGCCTTGTCGCTGTTGAACGACACCCCGGGTGTCGAGGTTGCGCGTGCTACTCTGCGACCCGGTGCGAGCGTAGGCACCACCGAGCTCGTGGTGGAATTGACACCGTCAGAGCCATATGCCGCCCAAATCGAATTGGATAACTACGGCAACCGTTATATCGGCGAGACCCGTTTGGGTGGTGTGCTGGCGCTTAACAGCCCGCTTAAACTGGGTGACCAACTCACTTTGCGCGGGTTGACCAGCGACCGGAATCTGAGCTATGCGCGCATGGCGTATCAGATACCGGTAGGTGTTAGCGGCTTGCGACTGGGTGCGGCTTATTCTGATACCCGTTATCGTTTGGGTAAGGAATTTACGGCATTGCAAGCACACGGTACAGCCACAAGCGGCAGTCTGTTTGCGGTGTATCCGTTCACTCTTGGACAGGAGACCAGGCTCTCCGGTACTTTTACCTGGGAAAACAAAAGACTCGGCGACTATACCGATGCGCCGGTCACCATGATCGACAAACACGTGCAACTGGCTAACTTTGGGTTGGCCGGTAATCATCAGGACGCGCTCGGTGGTTCGGGCAACACCTCGTTCGATCTGTCGCTGGTAGCGGGCCGCTTGAGCATGGATGCCGAATCTCTCGCGGCTGACAAACTGACTGCGCGGAGTTATGGCGCATTCTCGCGACTGGCCTACAACGTCAGTCGCCTGCAACATGTAACGGATATTGATGCGTTGTCGGTCAGGCTCTCCGGCCAGCAAGCCAGCAAGAACCTTAATTCTTCCGAAAAATTCTCTCTGGGTGGCGCTGATGGTGTGCGCGCCTATCCGCAAGGCGAGGGAAGTGGCGACCAAGGCTGGCTGGTGAATCTGGAAATGCGGCATAGCTTTACGCAAGCTGTGCAGGGCGTGATGTTCTACGATACAGGTTCAGTGAGCATCAACCGCAAGCAATTTGCTGCCGGTGCAAATAGCCGCAACATCTCTGGTGCCGGTGTGGGTGCCAACGTGAATTTCGCCGGAGTGCGAATCATCGCCTGTCTGGCCTGGCGCACCGGAGGCGGACAGGCAACGTCTGAACCCGCAACACTCAGTCGCAATCCGAGGATGTGGCTGCAGGCAAGCAAGCAGTTCTGATCCGCTTGTATCAAGGAACAAAAAGTCGACTTGGCTTCAGGAAGCTTTTGCGATGAATGGGCCGGTCAGGCCATCTATACCCAGTTCTATCAGGGCTGCCTGTTCAACTTGGTCCTGTACGCCGATGGCAATGACTCGCACGCCGATACCATGTGCCATGCGGCACAAGCCCTTCAGTAGTTTTTGGTTGCCGGGGTTTTGCGCGATGTCGTGCACGAGGCTGGCATCCACTTTCAGGTAGTCCAACCCGAGTTCGGATAGCTTCCGGGCTTCATTGAGGTGGTTCCCGAAATGCTCGATGCCAACCTTGCAGCCGAGTAGTTTGAGGGTGCGACACAAGTCTTGGAAGGCTTCGTATTCGCGGAATACGCCGTATTCCGGAACTTCAAGCCACAGACGGTGGCACAGGACGCTGCGCTGGCGCAGCAGTTCGATGAGCTTATTGTGGAAACTCCAGTCGGCGATGGTTTCCGAAGCAAGGTTGATGGCCAGTTCGCCGGGGTGGTTCTGCAACAGGTCCAGCGCGAGGCGTACCACACCCAAGTCTATTTGGCCGGCAAGGTTCAAACGGACAGCCATGGGCATAAAATCACCGGCTGACAACCATTTTCCATCAGGCTTGACCTGCAAGCGCGCCATACCTTCCTGATGCAACTCCCGATTACTCGAATCGTTGACTGCATAAAGTGCGAGCTTGAGTCGAGCATCAGCAAGCGCATCGGTCAGTAGCTCGCGCCACTCGTCGTTGCCGGCGGCGATGCTGGAAAGTTTGCCGGCTTCGGCATGCCAGGCATTGGCGCCGCTGCTTTCGGCGATGGCGAGTGCCTGATCTGCGGCGGAGAGCAGTTCGCCGGGGTGGTCGCCACGGTTGTAAGGTATGGCGCCGATATGGAAGACGTCCATAATCTCAGGCACTCCAGTATGGATAAGCTGTGACATGGCTTCTGCAAGCTGTCGGGCGAGCGCGTCGGTATCGTCTGCATTGGGCGCGATCAGTGCGAAGTCTGAGCCTTTCAGGCGTGCGGCAAGCCGGTCCGGCATCTCGGCGGCAACATGTTCAAGGATGCTTCCAATGTTGCGCAGCAGGGTGTCCGTTTCGGCATGACCGATGCGATTGTTGATCTCGGCGAGATCATGCAGGCGCAACAGCAGCAACACACCGGCGGAAGCGGCCTTTTCGCTGGCTAGTGTTTCGCGAATGCGGCCCATAAAATAATCGCGATTTGCCAATCCCGTCACGGCATCAAAATTCAGTTTTTGTTGCAAATCTTCGAGACGGTGCGCCTCATCGGCGAACATGTCGCGGACTCGTCCGACCATATCATTCATGGCGCGCACCACGCTTTTCAGTTCGGGGGTGCGCGGCTCATCGATGGTGATAAAGCGCCGTTCGGTGATAGCCCGGGCCTGTTCGACAACGGCGTCAAGCCGATGTTTGATGCCGCGCAGCGCGAGTATCCCAGCCAGGCCGATCAACAGCGCGATCCCCACAAACCATGTGATCATTTCCAGCGATTGTTTCCACAGCGATTGGTAGGCAAAACGGTTGTGACTGACGACTGTCACGGTGCCAAATTGTTTCCAGCCATCTGAAATCTGGGCGCGTCCGGGGAGTGATTTAATCGGAAAGATGCGCACGAACCATTCGGGTACGGTTGTGTCACTGCGATCCTGGATGCGTTCGACGATGATGGCGCCGTGCGGGTCCATGAGGGTGATGGACTGATAGTGACCGCTGTCGAACAGAGCGGCCAGCTGAAGTTCCAGTGTGACAGCGTCCTTGGCCTGCTGTGACATGGACAGCGCGAGTGAGTTGGCGTTATCCATATTCTTGCGCTGCAATTGCTGCTCAAGATAAGAGCTCGCGCTGTGTATGCTGACCAAAAAGCTGCCTGCAAAAGTGGTTGCGGTGATCAGTGCGATGGCCAGCCAGAGTTGTCGGACGAGTGGCATGATGTTTCTCCTAATGGATGCAAATTTGATTCATGGGTTATTCGTAGCCGTCGTTTTTCATACGGATGAGCAAGTCCCGCCAACGCGACAGGCGCGAGGTGCTACTTGCATGCGAATCCGGTCCGTCCCCGGCAAGCCACATACCTTCCGAGTTGAAGCTGAAAATCGGAACCAGATCAGGGCGGGCTGATGCAGGGCGGATGTCGCTGACAAGGTTGTCCAGGATGAGCGGTTCCGCAGTCGGTGTGGCATAGTAAGCCAGTACCATGTGAGCTTGAAATTGTTCGCTGGACGGTGCACCGATACGGGCTTTTACATAGATGAGCCGGAGATTGGCCGGCGCTATGCCAAGGGCTTTCAGTGAAAAATATTTGGCGATGGCGAAATCTTCACAGTCTGCCGAACCTTTCCACAACACTTCCAGCGGGGTTGCCCAGTAGTCGGACTGTCCCCAGATCGCCAGGTCATTTTCATAGCGGATTCTGTGGTTGAAAAATTCGTTCACCCCGCGCAGTTTTTCCGGGACGGTGTTCCCGGCGAGATCAAGAGCGGCGTGCCAATCGCGTACCGCCAGAGCGGTCTGCTGCCCGTAACGCTGTGAGGCTATCTGTTCCATGCGCACAAAATCGATGCCCGATGTCAAATGGGCGAACCACGCTGTGGCAAAAATCAGAAGCAGCGCGAAAGAAATGGATTTTTGCACTGCGGAGCTTGTATTCTTCATCGATGAAAATACAAAGGAGCACGGGTTCAAGTTTGAAGTGCAACGCCTGACTTGAAGAATATCTGATTGGGTGTCTGGTACCCAAGTCGTTTTCTGGGTCAGTTGTTCAATCGTTCCATCGCCGTATCGATCTCCTGTTGTGTAATGGTGGTGAAGTCCCGGTTCTTCGGGAAGTACTGATGAAACAACTAGCCATTCGGCTAAGCCGGTAAACAACATCGGCAAGCCGCTGGTTATGCCGGATTAGCCCGTTGGTGTTTTCGTTCGTACCACGCTTCCATGAGGCATAAGGGTGAGTGAAGTAGAAGTCGGCCTGCAACTGCTCGGCAATTCCTTCGTGGTCGGCGAACTCACGCCCGTTGTCCGAAGTGATGGTATGAATTTGCCACAGATAGGGATTGAGTAGCACAACCATCGCTTGGCTGACAGCTTGCGCAGTCTTGCGCTCAATCTTGCGGATCAGCGTAAAGCCCGACTTGTGTTCGACGATACTCACGATGGCCTGACGGTGGTTCTTGCCGATGATGGTGTCGGCTTCCCAGTCACCGATCCGGCTGCGTGTCTCGACGGTGGCGGGACGACCTTCGATGGAGAGACGGTTTGAAATGATGCCGCGTCGATCTGTCTTGCCGTAGCGCTTCCTGCGCTGCTTCTGGCAGCGCAGGTTCTTCCACAGCAAGCCCCCGACGCGCTTGTCTGCATAAACGCGCTGATACAGCGTCTCTGGGCTGATGGCGGTGTGCCCACTGATCTGCTCAGGGCTCCATTGCTGCAGAAGCTTCTCTTGAGCAAGTTGCCAGGTCGCATCGTCTATCGTCCTTGCACGCCGTTCTACCGACATGCTGTGCGCCTGCTTCGGACGATAGCCATGCTGGCCACGGTTACGGGCCAATTCTCTGCTGATGGTCGATTCGCTTCGTTCCAGCACGTTGGCTATCTCGCTTTGCTTGTGTCCTGCCTTCTTCAAGGCGTAAATCTGGTATCGTTCTTCTCGGAGGAGGTGTGTGTAGTTCATTTTTGCAATCGGTCAAAAAGTCATGGATGCTACCGCATCCCTCCCTTCCGACCAGCGTTGCTCAAAATTGTACTTTATTCCTGAATTCGCCAAGGTTAATAAAATTAGTCCGTTTTCGATTGCGCAATCATAATGTATGCTAAACAAAGAAGCTGATTTTGTCAGGTGGCCGATTCCGATCGGCGGCCTTCATTTATGCTGAACCGCTTGTTCCGTCTTCTTGTTGCTGGCATGCAAGCTGTTCTGATAAGGTGACCACGGTTATCTCTAACTCAATCTGAATAGGAACAACAATGACTGCATTCGCTTTCTATCGCAAAGTGGTGGCTCTGAATTCCGAGGCTCATCGCAATCTGAGATTCGCAGCCGATGGGGTTGACTTTTCTTTTGCGCGCGACACCACTGCCGTGCTGATGGCCGGGGTGGAATTTTCCGAAGCGTCGTGCAAATACCCCATCGTGTTCATTCGCGGTGAAGACAAGCAGATGCGCCCGGTGGCTTTGCTCGGCGCGCGCAACGGCGAGAACCTGTTCGTGGACGAACAGGTTAAGTGGGATACGCGCTACATCCCCGCCTTCGTGCATCGCTTCCGTTCGTGATGACCGAGGGTGGCGCGCAAGGCCCGTTGGTGATGTGCGTAGACGAAGGCTGCCCCGCGTTGAATGTCGATCACGGCGAGTTGTTGATCAACGCTGAAGGCAAGC
Source organism: Gallionella sp. (assembly GCA_028714895.1). Taxonomy (GTDB): domain Bacteria; phylum Pseudomonadota; class Gammaproteobacteria; order Burkholderiales; family Gallionellaceae; genus Gallionella. The sequence goes on from JAQTLM010000009.1 coordinate 7,002, forward strand.
TGAAACCGCGCATGAAAGAGGTGATGCAGTTCCTGCAAAACTTCCAGCAGGAATCTGCGCGCACCGAACTGATCACCAAGCAACTCGATGAACTCGGTCTGTTCGTTCAGCAAGGTACGCGCTTCCGCCCCGAGATGCGTTACGCCCATCAGGACGGCAGCAATCCGCCGCTGATCGTGATTCACGGCAGCGGGCTGGACGACGTGCCGGCCAGCTACTCGCGCTATCTGGAACGCACCTTCTGCGAAATCTTCAAGCTGCAAGGCACACCGATGAAGATCCAATATAATTCCAGCAAAAATCCGTCCGAGGGCAAGAAGCCCAGAGCGTTAACCGAGGCCGAACAACGCAAGGCACATCGTGCGCGGATACGCGGGCGCAAGCTGTATGGATAACTTTTGCCGTCAGTGAATTCCAGCTTTTTTCATGCAGCGCACTGAGCCACGCCGTTATCTCATCTATGTCACTCTCACAGTCTTACAGCGTCAAGGATGTCATTCGCTGGTTTGAGCCGCACGAAATTCAGAAAGCCAAGGCTTATCTGAATTCGATCAGCCATCTGGAAATTCAATCTGACAAAATCACCGCACAGGTAAAAGGGACATCTCCGCGCCCTTATTTTGTGGAGATATTTTTCGATGCCGACATGGCGGGCGATTTGCGTATTGACCCGACGTGCAGTTGCCCGATGCGCTGGAAGTGCAAGCACACCGCAGCCGTTCTGCTGTCCGCTTTATCTTTGCCGCGCGCACCCGCCATCAATCATGCCGTGCTGGAGTGGGTTGAGTCTTTCCGGCGTGCGGTAAAAACGCCGCCCAGGAAAACCGCCAAGCCCGCGCCGAAACCTGAAAAACTGTGCTATGTGCTCACCAAAGCTGCCTACACGGGCAGCTATGTTTTCGGCATCTATAAAGGCAAGCTGGATGTTGAAGGGCGATTGCAGGGCAGGCTGGAGGAGTGGAGCAACGTTGAGCGCGCCCTGGTGCGCCCGCCGCAATTTGTCACCGAAGAAGACCTGACTATCCTGCGCTTATTGTGGAAACAGCGCGATAAGCACGACTGCTTTCCTGTCAGGGGCGCGCAGGGCAACGAGATTTTGACACGCTTGCTGGCGAGTGGGCGGTTGTACTTTATGGAAGCGCTTGCGGGCAGTAGTTACTTGAAAAAGGAGCCGGTTCGCCTGAAGCAAGGCAAGGTGCGCAAGGCCCATCTGGAATGGGGCGTCGACGAGTCCGGCCGGATGGTTCCCAGGATTGTCAGCAGCGCGGCGCTGGAGGTTTTTCCGTTCAATGAGGCGGTCTGGTACGCCGATGCCGGAACAGGCGAAGTCGGCCAGTTGCAGATTGCCCAGACACCCGCACAGGTTGCGCAGTTGCTCGACATGCCGCCGCTCGCCGAAATCGACGTTTCGGTGGTGTCCGAGGTGTTGCGCGAGCTGGTTCCCGATCTGCCGCCGCCCAGCACAGATCGGTTGCGCGCGATTGCGAGCCCGTTGACCCCGGTGCTGTTGCTGGATACTTCAGAACCGTCATGGATGAGCAGTTTCCGCGGTTACCGCTATGGCACGCAGAAGCTGGATTTCGCGCGCGTAAAATTCCGTTATGGCGAGGCTGTCTTGCCGCTCAATCATCCGGGAGAATTCGTCACGCTGCAAAATGGCGAGACCGTGCGCGTGACGCGCGACCCAAAAGCGGAGCAGCGTTTTCTCAAGTCGCTGGATAAATACGGGCTGGAAGAAGTGCCGAGTTTCGGGCTACCCGGCGATATCGGCGACCGGCCGATATTCGGGCTGGAAAACGAGAAGGCCTGGCCGTTCTTCATGCAGCAAGTGATTCCGCAGATGCGCGAGGCGGGGTGGGAGGTCGCTATTCCGCAAGGTTTCCGTCACCATGTTCTCGAAGTGGAAGCATGGGAAGCGGAATTTGGTGAGGAAGAGGATGGCTGGTTCAGCTTGAACATGGGCATTGCGGTCAATGGCCGGCGATTGCCGCTGGCACCCATGCTGCATGCATTGTTCAAGATTGACCCGCGCTGGCTGGATGCGTTCCAGTTGGAAAAAATGAGCGACGACGAACAGATCGAGCTGCTGCTTAAGGAAGGCGGCAGGGTGCATGTTCCCGCTGAGCGCATCAAGCCGCTGGCGCGCACCCTGATCGAATTATTCGATGGCAGGATGGACGGCGAAATTCGTTTGTCCCGCTATGATGTGGCGCGTATCAGCGAATTGTCCGGGATGGAGCGCTGGCAGTTCAAGGGCATGGATGCCGTAATACAACTCGCCAACAAGCTCAAAAATACCGCCGGCATCAAGGCGGTGAACCCGCCCGAGGGTTTTGCCTTGCAACTGCGCCCCTACCAGTTGGAAGGCTTATCCTGGCTGCAATACCTGCGCGAACAGGAACTGGCCGGGATATTGGCCGATGACATGGGATTGGGCAAAACCGCGCAGGCCCTGGCTCATTTGCTGCTCGAAAAACAAAGCGGCCGCATGGACAAGCCTTCGTTGGTGGTATTGCCCACTTCGCTGATCTTCAACTGGAAACGCGAGGCGGAGCGGTTTGCACCGCAACTCAAACTGCTTTCCCTGCACGGCAAGGAACGGGCAGAGCATTTCCCCACGATTCCGCAGCACGATGTCATTCTCACCACCTACCCGCTGCTGTGGCGTGATGAACAGGCGCTGGCGGAGCATGACTACCATTTGCTGATCCTGGATGAGGCGCAGACGGTGAAAAATGTTTCCAGCCAGGCGGCGCAAGTGGTGCGCAAGCTGAATGCGCGGCATCGCTTGTGCCTCACCGGCACGCCGCTGGAGAACCATTTGGGTGAGCTGTGGGCGCAGTTTGACTTTCTGCTGCCGGGATTGCTGGGAGATGCCAAGCAGTTCACCAGAACCTGGCGCACCCCGATTGAAAAACAGGGAAACAAATTGCGCCGCGACCTGTTGGCCAGGCGCGTAAAACCATTCATCCTGCGCAGGCGCAAGGAAGATGTCGCGCAAGAACTACCACCCAAAACATTCATCATACGCACCGTCGAATTGGAGGGCGGACAGCGCGATCTCTACGAAACGGTGCGCACCGCTATGGATCTGCGCGTCCGTGAAGAAATCGCCACCAAAGGTTTTGCTCGCAGCCACATCATCATTCTCGATGCGCTGCTCAAATTGCGCCAAGTGTGTTGCGATCCGCGCCTGCTGAAATTAACCGCTGCCAAAAAAGTCAAGGAACGCGCCAAGCTCGATTTGCTGATGGAAATGCTGCCGGAGCTGGTCAGCGAAGGGCGGCGCATCCTGGTTTTTTCGCAATTCACCAGCATGCTCGAGTTGATCGAAGCGGATCTGGCGCGTGAAAAACTGGGCTATGTGAAACTTACCGGCGATACGCAGAACCGCGAAGAAGTGGTGCGCAGCTTCCAGGATGGCGAGGTGCCGATTTTTCTGATCAGCCTCAAGGCAGGCGGGGTAGGACTGAACCTGACCGCTGCCGACACGGTGATTCACTTCGATCCGTGGTGGAATCCCGCAGTGGAAAATCAGGCTACGGATCGCGCGCACCGTCTCGGACAGACCAAAAACGTATTCGTCTACAAGCTGGTCGTGGCCGGCAGCATCGAGGAAAAAATACTGGTGCTGCAGGAGAAAAAAGCCGAACTTGCCGCTGGCATCCTGTCCGAGGATGTCAACGGCCTGGTTAAATTCGGCGAAGCTGATATTGCCGCGTTGCTGGCACCATTGCCCAGCGGTGATGACGAATAAGAAGCTTCTAAGAACGGCAGGGATCAGGCGCGCCAAGTGCGATGCAGCAGATTTATGTTTTACGTATGGTCCAGGAACTCAAATTCCGCCACAAGCATGTGATGGTCCGAAGACATGGTCGGCTTCACGGCGTGGCACACCGGCCGCAGGTGCCGGTTGTAGAAAACATGGTCGAGCACGTAGGGCCGGCGGCGCCATGTGATTTCTTCCGTCTGCACGGTCGGATAGCCGGCTTCGGCAAACTGCCGCACCAGCGAGTCATGCTTACTGACGTTGAAATCCCCGCCGAGCAGCGCAGGGCCGCTTGCGCGGCGCAAATGCTCGATGACGAGCTGGCGCTGTTTGATGTGGTCCTCGCTTGACGAGTTGAGCATGAAGTACGCCAGCAGGTGTGTATTGAAGAGCTGGAGCTCGTGGCCGTCAAGTGTGGTCTTTGCGCCGATGAGAAGGCGGTCGGTGGGTGTTTTTTGTTCGCCCATGAATTCGAACTCGATTGGCGGTGATGGCAGGTCGCACCGGAAGACATCGCGCAACGGCGTTTTTGAAAAAATGGCCAGCCCTATGCCGAAAGGCAATTCGCGCGGATCGGCTTTCGGATAGGAAAAATAGCTGTAATAGCCCTTAAGCGCCGTTTTCAGTCGGGTGTAATTGGGTGGCGGGTCGGGTTGCGCACCGTCAGGCTGGGCATGCTCAACTTCCTGCAGCAGCACGACATCGGCATCGTGGCTGAGAATTTCCGAGATGGTCAGTTCGAGATTGACGGGCGCGCGGTCCGGATCTGCATTATCCCAACCTTGGCCGAATTGCATATTGAACTGAAGAACTTTGAACGCACTCATGGACACGGACGAAGCACGGTATTGTATAGTTGTGCGCATAATAGCGCGGTAACAGCAAAATGGAAAATCATATCATGACGGTAACATCGTAGCAGAATCTTCATATCTGCTGGTGCATGTTGTGACCCGGAAACTGGAAAAAAAGGCACTGCCGGATGGGCGTCAGATAATTTCCTTTTTGAACCATCGCGGACGTTTAAGGTTTTAATTCAGCGAATGGGTATGAATATCCGCATGCTTACGATTCAGTCAGTGCTGCCAAGTAAAGATGGGCATGCTATCCGGCCTTTTACAACCAACGCCGACCGCACCCATTGCTTGACTGGAAAACGCCAGGTGAGTTCTACTACGAAAACTTGCCCAAGCTGCTAAACGCGGCCCAGGCAATAATCGGCAAAACTTCACTTATTAAACAAGAAATTCTGCCCAAGCAAGCGGGGCCACCTCTAATTTAGGAAAAAGTTATGAAGCGATACAGCAAACGCATGGTGATTATTCATTGGCTGACTTTGGCACTGGTAATTGTGGCTTGGTATCTTGGTGATGAGCTGGATGAGGCCCGGCATGAAAAAGGCGCAACGCTGATCGGATACTTTGCGCATGCGATGGTGGGCGGCTCAGTGCTGCTGTTGACGATATTGCGTTCGACTTTCCGCAGCGTGGACGGCACACCACCGCCAGTGGGTCAGTCGCTGATGGACATGGTGGCCAAAGGTATTCATCACGTCCTTTATATGCTGCTGATTGTGCTGCCGATAACGGGAATGATAATCATCATGACGAGTAGTGTGGGTATGGCTTTGCTGGCAGGCGATGCAAGCTTGCTCCCCACAGAATATACCGGCCCCGGCATAGTCCCTCACGCGGTTCATGAGATATTGGTGACGGTGCTGATCGTGGTGGTGGTGGTGCATATACTGGGAGCGATCAAGCACCAGTTCATTATGAAAGATGGTTTGATGGAGCGGATGTCGTTACGCAGGAAAGGCTGAGCGGAATGTAAAGGCGGGGGGTTGCCACGCCTCTCTTTGGGTTCCAAGGAAGCGCAGATTGCGACCAGCACGCGCTGCATGCTTGCGTACTTCAAAGGCGACTATCCGCTTCTTGAGCATCCTTGAAAAAATTGTGCTTCAGAGTTGAGGCGGCCATGGTAAATTCAAAACATATTTTTAATATGCCTCAATGGATCATGTGATGCCTATGCAATCAAAAATGCCCGCCGAGGAAGATGTTCGAACGGCTCTGCGCAGTGTTATCGACCCGGAAGTTGGTTTGAATATCGTCGATCTGGGCTTGGTGTATGGTGTGGAAATCTCGGACAACAAGCTGCATGTCGATCTGACCATGACCACACCGGCTTGCCCGATGGGAGAAATGATCCTCGATAATGCGCGGCACGCACTGGCAGCGTTGCTGCCGGCAGGCGCTGAAATCGAGCTTAACCTGGTGTGGGAACCCCCGTGGGGTCCGGACAAAATGGGTGAACACGCACGCAAATATTTTGGCTGGGGTTAAGCCTGTCAGAAATCCAAAGTCTTGCCGCCGTTGCGCTTAAAAATCTTGTTTGCTTGTCGCCGGCTGGCGGCGCTACGATTTTTTGCATACGCTTATTGAACATTCCATGATTCGTTACCCCGTTCATCCTTCGATACATCAGGATGAACGGGGCCGTTGTCGCAAGTCATGGAATACTTAACAAATTTGAATTTTGAGAGGCGCACTTATGATATCTGCAAACACCGGAGCCACCGGCCGCCGCAGGCACCAACGGAGCAGGGGATGACCGTGCCATCCGGTGGTTTGGGTGTTCCGTTCCGCCTGCCGCTGCTGATCCTGGGGTTTGTTTCCCTGGCATCGGGCGTGTTGGCCGGCCTCGCGCGGTTTGGCTGGGAGGTGCCGCTTCCCTCGGCGCAACTGGTTTTGCTGCATGGGCCGCTGATGGTATGCGGTTTTCTCGGTACCGTGATCGGCCTGGAACGGGCGGTCGCGCTGGGCCGCCGTTGGGCCTATGCCGGCCCGCTGTTGACCGGGCTGGGCGGCATCGCCATCCTGATCGGCTTTCCGGTTTCGATAGGCGCGTCAGCCATGGCGCTCGGCAGCGCCGTGCTGCTTACCGGAACCATCCTGATCACATTGCGCCAGCGCGAACTGTTCATGGTCACCATGGCGCTCGGTGCAGTCAGCTGGCTGGCTGGCAATCTGCTGTGGCTGGCTGGCGCCGGCGTACCGGCGGTGGTGGCGCTGTGGATCAATTTTCTGGTGCTGACCATCGCCGGCGAACGGCTGGAGCTGTCGCGCTTCCTGCCTCCTTCGCCCGGCGCCAAACGCATCTTCAAAGTCATCCTTGCCGCGCTCGTGGCGGGCGGCTTCCTCAGCGTAACCGGTGCTGGCATCGTCATCTACGGCATCGGGCTGCTCGGGCTGGCGCTATGGCTGCTGCGCCAGGATGTGGCGCGCCGCACGGTAAAGGAGCAAGGCTTGACCCGGTTCATCGCCGTGTGCCTGCTTTCCGGCTATGCCTGGCTCGCCGCCGGCAGCCTTGTGCTGCTCGCCGCCGGCAGCCTGACCGGGGCGGCTTATGATACGGTGCTGCATGCCATCCTGATTGGCTTCGTATTTTCGATGGTATTCGGCCATGCGCCGATCATTTTTCCTGCCGTGGTGCGGGTCGAAATGCCTTATCACTGGACTTTCTATCTGCCGCTGCTGGCACTGCATGCATCCCTGCTGATGCGACTTGCTGGCAGCGGGTTGATGCTGCCGGAACTGCAAAGCCTCGGCGGATTGCTGAATGCGGCGGCGCTGGTGCTGTTCATTCTGAGCACCGTCAGCAGCGTGATACGCGGCTTCCGTGCAGGCAAGAATTGAAACTGTCAGCTAGTATGGACTGACACTTAAGCGAACTTTGTCTGTCGGATGGGGTCTGATTTTTTGTATTTTACATTTGACAGAACTGCCGGGCTTTGCCAAGCTACATTTATGTCACACACCGTCGGAAAATTTATTGCAGTGATTCTGGCCATCTGGTTGCCGCTATTCAGCGGCAATGCGTTGGCTGTTTCGATTGCCATGCAGTCGATGGGCGGCGACCATCATTCTGTCGTTGCGCAACAGGGCGAGCCTGACGCGCACTGCGCTTCATCCATGCAGCAGCACATGCACCATGCCCAGCTTACCGCGGATCAGGATCAATCTGCCGATCATCAAGACCAGCCTGTCGGCGAAGATTGCGGTACGTGTCATCTTGCCTGCTGCGGATATATGGCTGCCGCGTCCATCGAAGTGATGGAGGCTCAACCATCGGCCAGGCTGTTCACACTCTTTTCGACGCAGTTTCAATCCATCACTTCGACTCCGCTTGATCCTCCGCCTCTCGCCCGCGCTTGACGCGGGACGCGTGTCTCTGTTTTTTGCCTAAGCGCGCTGAATTTTTCAGCATAAAGCCTCGTTCCGAACCGTCTAACAGCCGCATTGCGTCTGCATATACACTACTTTTAAAGGATTTGAATCATGAAAACGAACGAAGTGAGCTTCTATAAAACGAATGAAACGAGTTTTGCTAAAACATTGACCGGGATTTATTTAAATAAACACACTCTGCTGCATGGCCTGATGCTGTGCGCCGCATTGGGCGTTGCGCTGCCCGGCTTGGCGCAGCCTCAGAGTTCTGGGCAGGCTGCTGCGAAGGGCGCAGAGCAAGCCTTGCCCGTCGTGGAGGTATATAAAAGCGCGCAGTGCGGCTGCTGCAAAGCCTGGGCGGAACATCTCCAGAAAAACGGCTTCACGGTGATTCTGCACGATGTGAGCGATGTGCCTGCGGCGCGCAAGAAGCTGGGCATGCCAAGTCAATATGGCTCATGTCATACTGCCAAGGTCGGACAATACCTGGTTGAAGGCCATGTGCCTGCGGCGGACATCAAGCGATTGCTCAAGGAACGCCCCAAGGTCATCGGTCTGGCCGTGCCTTCCATGCCGCCCGGATCGCCTGGTATGGAAAGCGAAGACCCCATTCCTTACGACACCCTGCTGATCGGCAAGGATGGCAAAGCCAGCGTGTTTGCGCGGCATTAAACCGGCGCAACCGCCCGGATAAGCGATTTCCGGCGGTTGTGTTGCAACAGGCTACAAGGAGCGAATCATGAAGATACGGCTTGTTGTCAGGCTGGCGGCTTGCGGGTTAATGGGCGCATGGCTGTTGCCTGCGCATGCGGCAGAAGATCGCATGCTGGGTTCCGATATTGCCGGGCTGCTGGAGTATGCGCGTGAGCATAATCCCGAATTGGCGGCAATGCGCTATGAGGCTGATGCCGCAATACAACGCGTCCAGCCATCAGCGGCTTTGCCGGATCCAGTGTTGCGCACCGAGTTGATGGACATCACCAACCAGGGTACGAATAAAAGCACGAGCCTGTTGCCATCGCAGATCGGCAGTACGCGCTATACGTTGATACAAAGCGTGCCGTGGTTTGGCAAGCGTGATTTGAAGCGTGAGGCAGCCGAGGCTGGCGCAGACCAGGCGCGGGGGCGAACCACTTCAACTTGGGCGGAATTGTCGATGCAAATCAAGTCGGCTTACGCACAGTATTACTACGTTGCGGGCAGCCAGAAGATCACCCGTGATCTGCTCGATCTGGTGATGCAGATGGAGAAAGTTGCGCAGGTTCGTTATGCCAACGGGCTTGCCGCGCAGCAGGATGCCGTGCGCGCGCAAGTTGAACAAACGGTCATGAAAACCGAACTGGTCGCGCTGAACAATACCAAGCGACAAATCGAGGCACGGCTGAATGCCTTGTTGTCGCGCCCAGTGACTATGCCGCTTGCCGCTCCGCAACGCTTGCGCAGCATTCCCGTAGCGGCCAGTTTGGAAAATCATACGGCACTGGAAAATCGTATTCGCGAGCACAACCCGGATTTGTTTGTGGACGAGGCGGGTATCAGCGCGGCTGAAAAAAATCGTGATCTTATTTATAAAAACCGCTATCCGGATTTTGCGCTGGGTATTTCTCCAACCCAGTCTGGTAATGCGGTGCGCGAGTGGGGCGTGATGGTCGAACTCAATATCCCGTTGCAGCAGGAGGCGCGCCGTTCGCAAGAGCGCGAATCCGAGGCAATGCTGGCAGCAACCAAGGCACGCAAGGAAGCAACCGCCAACCGCATCTTGTCCGCGCTAACCGAAAATCTGTCCGGCATTGACGCAGCGCAGCGCACCGAGTTGCTGAGTTCCAGCGGCCTGTTGCCGCAAGCGAAGGTCACCTTTGAATCCGCGCTAATCGGCTATCAGACCGGCAAGGTGGATTTTGCGACGCTGCTGGATGCGGTACGACAAATCCTGAACGCCAGGCGGGAAACGCTAAAAGCTCAAACGGACGCGCAGATGCGTTTGGCCGAAATCGAACGACTGTTGGGAGAAGAGCTATGAAGCAAGCAAACGTGATGGCAGTTGGGGTGCTGATCGTAGCGGCGGCCGCTGCTGCAGGCGGCTATTGGTGGGGGAGTCAGAAGACAGAAGACAGAAGACAGAAGACAGCAGCCCCAAAAGAACACGCCCGCAAGGTTCTGTATTACCGCAATCCGATGGGCTTGCAGGACACCTCGCCGGCACCGAAGAAAGATCCCATGGGGATGGACTACGTTCCGGTGTACGAAGGGGGTGAGGAGCCGGGCAGTGGCAATCAAACCGCTTCGGCAACTTCGACAGGCGCAGGACAAGTAAGCATCAGCGTCGAAAAGGTGCAGAAGCTGGGGGTGAAAACCGAGCATGCGGCGAAGCGCACGCTGGATAAAACGGTACGCGTCGTGGGCAAGGTGGAAGTCAATGAGCGGAACATCCACAACATCGCTCCCAAGTTTGAAGGCTGGATAGAAAAGTTGCATGTGAAAACGACTGGAGAGCCGGTAAAGAAAGGGCAGGCGCTGTTCGATGCGTATAGCCCGGAACTGGTATCGGCGCAGCGCGAGTACGCTATTGCCATGCAAGGTGTCGCGGCATTGAAAGATGCGGACGGCGACACCAGGCAGAGCATGCAAAAGCTCGCCGAGGCCAGCTTGCAGCGCCTCAAGAACTGGGATATTTCCGAGCAGCAGGTGAAAGAGTTGACCGAATCCGCGACGTCCAAACGCAGCCTGACCTTCAATGCCTTTCATACGCCGGTGAACGGCATCGTGCTGGAGAAAAAAGCCTTCGAGGGGATGCGCTTCATGCCCGGTGAAATGCTGTATCAGATCGCCGATCTTTCCACAGTGTGGGTAATGGCAGATGTCTTCGAACAGGACATCTCCATGATAAGAACCGGCGCCAAGGCAAAGGTGAAGATCAACGCTTACCCCGACAAGGAATTTGAAGGCACGATCACTTACATTTACCCGACCCTGAAACCCGAGACCCGCACTGTCACGGTGAGGCTGGAGATCGCCAACCCGCATGGCTTGCTCAAGCCCGCCATGTTTGCGCAGGTGGAAATTTCGGTGGCCGGCAAGGGTAAAGTGCTGACCGTGCCCGCTTCTGCGGTGATTGACAGCGGCACGCGCCAAATTGTGCTGGTGCAACTGGCGGAAGGGCGCTTTGAGCCGCGTGAAATCAGGCTGGGCAGCCGCAGCGACAATTATGTTGAAGTGCTGGAGGGTGTTGCCGAAGGAGAGCGAGTGGTAGTGGCGGCTAACTTCCTGATTGATGCCGAGAGCAACCTCAAGGCTGCACTCGGCGGACTCGGGCATGCTCACGGCGGTGGAGCGCCAGATGCGAAAGGAGCGAATGATCAGTCGAAGCCAGTTGCGGTGGGGTATCAGACGGAAGGCACGCTGAATGCCCTCAACACAGATGGCACGGTCAACGTCACGCATAGCCAGATCAAGATGCTGGGCTGGCCGGGGATGACCATGGATCTCGTGCTGGCTAATTCATCGCTGGTGACAGGCATTCAACCCGGCACTGCCATTAACTTTGAAATCGTCGAGCGCAAGCCCGGCGAATGGGTGATTACCAAGCTGCAAGCCAAGCAGGCTGCGCTTTCCGGCAACCCACACGCGGGGCATTGACATGTTAAACACCATCATCGACTGGTCGGCGCGCAATCGTTTTCTGGTGATCCTCACCATGTTGTTCATCACGCTGGCGGGCATTTACGCGGTGGTCAAAACCCCGCTGGACGCACTGCCGGACTTGTCGGATGTGCAGGTGATTGTCTTTACCGAATATCCCGGCCAGGCGCCGCAAGTGGTGGAAGACCAGGTCACCTACCCGCTGACCACTTCGATGATTTCGGTGCCGAAATCCAAGGTGGTGCGCGGCTTCTCGGTGTTCGGCGCGTCCTTCGTGTATGTCATTTTCGAAGACGGTACCGACCTCTATTGGGCACGTTCGCGGGTGCTGGAATATCTTAACTTCGCTTCCGGCAAACTGCCCAAGGGTGTTACACCGCAGATCGGCCCGGATGCGACCGGAGTCGGCTGGGTATATGAGTACGCGGTGATCGGCGTGAACAAGACGCTGGCCGAGCTGCGTACCATCCAGGATTGGTATCTGCGTTATCAGCTCACCAAGGCGCACGGGGTGTCGGAAGTCGCTTCCGTCGGCGGCTTCGTGCAGGTATATCAGGTGACGGTGGATCCGGTGAAGCTGCGCGCCTATGGTATCCCCCTGATGAAGGTTGTGCAGGTGATCCGCGAGTCCAATCGCGATGTCGGCGGGCGTGTGGTGGAAATGGCAGAGACCGAGTATATGGTGCGCGGCAAAGGCTACCTGCGCGGTAAGGGCGACATCGAGAAGCTGGTGGTGAAATCGGAACGTGGCACGCCGGTGCTGATACGCGACATCGCGCGGGTCGAGCTCGGCCCGGACGAGCGGCGCGGCCTCACCGAGTTGAACGGTGAAGGTGAAGTGGTGTCTGCTATCGTCATGGCGCGCTATGGTCAGAATGCGCTGGAGGTGATCCGCAACGTCAAGGCCAAGATCGCCGAAATCGCTCCCGGCCTGCCGGAAGGCGTGACTATTCAGGCGGTGTATGACCGTTCCGATCTGATAAACCGCGCCATCGCAACCCTGAAGCGCACGCTGCTCGAAGAAGGTCTGATCGTCGCGCTGGTGTGCATCGTATTCCTGATGCACGCGCGCAGCGCACTGGTGGCCATCGTGATGCTGCCCATCGGCGTGCTGATCGCCTTCATTGCGATGCGCGCGCTGGGCATGAATTCCAACATCATGAGCCTGGGCGGCATCGCGATTGCCATCGGCGCGATGGTGGATGCCGCGATCGTGATGATCGAGAACGCGCACAAGCATCTGGAGCGGCTCAAGGAGGGAGAGTCGCGCTTTGAAGCAATGCTGGCGGCGTGCAAGGAAGTCGGCCCGGCGCTGTTCTTCTCGCTGCTGATCATCACCGTATCGTTCCTGCCGGTGTTCACGCTGGAGGCGCAGGAAGGCCGCCTGTTCTCTCCGCTGGCCTTTACCAAGACTTTTTCGATGGCCGGGGCGGCGTTGCTGTCCATCACGCTGGTGCCGGTGCTGATGTTGCTGTTCATTCGCGGCAAGATCATGCCGGAACACAAGAATCCGCTGAACCGTTTCCTGATCTGGACTTATCGTCCGATCATCGCGGCGGTGATGCGCTGGAAGAAAGCGACCATCGTCGCCGCGCTGGTGGTACTGGGTATTTCCATCTATCCGGCGACGCGCCTGGGCAGCGAATTCATGCCGACGCTCAACGAGGGCACGCTGCTCTACATGCCCGCCTCGCTGCCTGCCATGTCCATCACCAAGGCAGCGGAGCTGTTGCAGACGCAGGACAAACTCATCAAGAGCTTCCCCGAAGTCGCCTCGGTGTATGGCAAGGCGGGACGCGCGCAGACGGCCACCGATCCGGCCCCACCGGAAATGTTCGAAACGGTAATCAATCTCAAGCCGGAGAAAGAATGGCGACCCGGTATGACCATGGATAAGCTGATCGCGGAAATGGACAAGGCATTGCAATTTCCGGGTATGGCCAACTCGTGGACCATGCCGATCAAGGCGCGCCTCGACATGCTCGCTACCGGCATCCGCACGCCGATCGGCATCAAGGTGTATGGCAAGGATCTGGACGGGATAGAGCGTGTGGCCAAGGACATCGAAGCGGTAGTCAAGAATGTTCCGGGCACCACCAGTGCATTTGCGGAGCGCATTACCGGCGGCTTCTACCTCGATATTGTTCCGGACAGGGAGGCATTGGCGCGCTATGGAATGGTAATCGGCGAGCTGCAGGATGTTATTTCTACCGCACTCGGTGGCGAGATGGTGACCACTACGGTGGAGGGGCGCGAACGCTTCGGTGTCATCGTGCGCTACCCGCGCGAGTTGCGCAGCAGTCCTGAGCTGATTGCGCGCGAAGTGCTGGTGCCAACCATGGACGGGGCGATGATCCCGCTCGGGCAGCTCGCCAAGGTGGAAGTAGTCAAGGGAGCGCCCGCCATCCGCACCGAAAACGCGCTGCTATCCGCCTATGTTTTTGTAGACATCCGCGACCGCGACATCGGTTCTTATGTGGCTGATGCGCGCAAGGCAGTGGCGGAAAAAGTGAAATTTCCACCCGGTTACTATGCGACATGGAGCGGACAGTTTGAATACATGGAGCGCGCTGCCGCCAAGATGAAAATCGTGGTGCCGATCACCTTGCTGATCATCTTCCTGTTACTCTACCTTAACTTCAGGCGCGTGACGGAATCCCTGATCGTGATGCTGTCCGTGCCGTTCGCTCTGGTCGGCGGCGTGTGGCTGCTATGGCTGCTCGGCTACAACCTGTCGGTCGCCGTGGTGGTGGGCTTCATCGCGCTGGCCGGGGTGGCGGCGGAAACCGGCGTGGTGATGCTGATCTATCTGGAACACGCCTGGGAACAGATCAAGGCGGAACGTAAGGCTGACGGACAAGAGCCAACACCTGGTGACCTCTATGCAGCGGTCATGGAAGGTGCGGTAGAGCGGGTACGGCCGAAGATGATGACGGTAGTCGCAATCATGGCTGGCCTGTTGCCCATCATGTGGGGAACCGGCACCGGCTCTGAGGTAATGCGCCGCATTGCCGCACCGATGGTAGGCGGTATGATTTCCTCGACGATATTGACGCTGATCGTGATCCCCGCGCTGTATGCCTTGTTCAAGGCGCGCACGATTAAATAATCGTCCAATTGCATGGAAGGGAAAAATGCTACTCCATCCGATCCTTGCTGCCAATTATCAAGGTTGCGCTTTAAGCTTTAATCGGCGTATTTTGCGGGTATTCAGATGCGGTGAATGGCTTGGTGCTGGATTGAGCGCGTGAGGGGAGGATGGTGATCATGCTGGATGAATTTATTCACGAACCGCGCGTCGCCTATTTCTCTATGGAGATCGCGCTGCGCAGCGAGATCCCGACCTATGCCGGGGGATTGGGCGTACTCGCCGGCGATACCGTGCGCTCGGCCACCGACCTTGAACTGCCGATGGTGGCGGTCAGTCTGGTAAGCCACGCCGGCTATTTCCGCCAGGAAATTGACGCGCAGGGTCGGCAGATGGAGCATGCGGCAACTTGGGACATCAAGCGCTGGGCGCAGCCCCTCGACGCCAAGATTGCCGTGCAGATTGATGGCCGCACGGTCTGGATCGGTGCTTGGTTGTATGTGCTCGAAGGCCACATGGGCGGCCGCCAGCCGGTGTTGCTGCTCGACACCGACCTGAATGAGAACAGCAGCGACGACCGCGAAATTACCCACTATCTCTACGGTGGCGATAACGTCTACCGGCTCAAGCAGGAAATCGTGCTTGGGCTGGGCGGCGTGCGCCTGCTGCATGCGCTCGGCTTCACCATCCGGCATTACCACATGAACGAGGGGCATTCCGCGCTGCTCGGGCTGGAACTGATGCGGCGTTTTACTTATTCCACCGAACACCTGCGGCCCGGTGAATCGCACTATGACCTGCCGCGTGTGCGCGACCTGTGCAGCTTTACTACCCACACCCCGGTCGAGGCCGGGCATGACCGCTATCCTTACGACCTGGTGCAGCGCGTTCTCGACAATGGCTTCGACATGGAAACCGTCAAGCGCTTGGCCGGCGAGGACAGTCTCAACATGACGCGGCTGGCACTGAACCTGAGCGAATATGTCAATGGCGTCGCCAGGAAACACGCCGAAGTGTCCAACGCCATGTTCCCCGGCTACAAGGTGCATGCGATCACCAACGGCGTGCACCCGTATACCTGGGCTGCAGAAAGTTTTCGCCAGCTTTACGATCATTACCTCCCGGGCTGGTGCCACGAGCCGCAGTTGCTGGTGCGCGCCGACTGCTGCATTCCGGAAGCCGCGATCTGGGAAGCGCATGTTCAGGCAAAACAGCAACTCATCGAAAAAGTGCAGGCACTCACCGGCGTAGCGCTTAAACCTGACGTCCCGATTTTTGGCTTCGCGCGGCGTATGACGGCGTACAAGCGCCCCGATCTTTTGTTCTCCGACCTGGAGCGGTTACGGGCTATCGCGCGCAACCAGCCATTCCAGATCGTGCTCGCCGGCAAGGCGCACCCGAACGATGAAAACGGTAAGCATCTGATCGAGCAGTTGTATGCGCATACGCGCGCCCTTGCCGGCACGATAACGGTGGTCTACCTGCCCGATTACGACCTGGCGTTAGCCCAGACACTGACCGCAGGGGTGGATGTGTG
This sequence comes from Gallionella sp., assembly GCA_028714895.1. Taxonomy (GTDB): domain Bacteria; phylum Pseudomonadota; class Gammaproteobacteria; order Burkholderiales; family Gallionellaceae; genus Gallionella. The sequence goes on from JAQTLM010000009.1 coordinate 23,261, forward strand.
GCTCAACACGCCGTTGCCGCCGCTTGAGGCTTCGGGCACCAGCGGCATGAAAGCCGCATTCAACGGCGTGCCCAATTTGTCGGTGCTTGATGGCTGGTGGATTGAAGGTTGCATCGAGGGCGTGACCGGCTGGGCGATCGGCGATACGGCGGGCATGGCCGACGGCGACGCACACGCGCTTTACGACAAACTCGAACAGGTGGTGCTGCCACTTTATTACGGACATAGCGACGGCGGATGGCTCAAGGTGATGAAGGGGGCGATCAGCAAGAACGCCTCGTATTTCAACAGCCACCGCATGATGCGCCGCTATGCGACGGAGGCGTATGCGCGATGAGTCCATTGGTCATGCCTTGCTCGAATATCCAAGCAGGTATTTCATATAGCTTGTTGCAATGTATTTGGATAGCCGGGCTTTTCGGGAGAAGGGAATGAAACATAAAGCTGCATTGCTTGCCGCCATTTTGGTATGGGTTACGGCTCCTGTCGCGACTGCCGAAGAATCCGGAGCAAACAAACCGGTAAAGAAGGCAAGCCATATCGAAGAAAAAGCCGATACACCGGCAGAGGGGTACAAGCTGGATTATGAAGAATTGTTCGGCTGCAAACCGATGGGAGAAGATGGCCATGTGCTGATGCATGAACCGGCATCGGGGGCGAGTCGGCAGGGGACTATGCAGCCCACGCAAGAGCACGATCACATGCAGGAGAGGCATTGAAAAATCGAATCGATGCGAATCGATGGGGTCAGACTCGATTGAAACAGGATCAATTGAGTCTGACCCCATTGATTTCTTTGATTTACTGCCGCTTATTCCAGTACCCATGATTCCGGGGCGGTCAGGATCATTGCGGTGAGCGACGCGGCGGAACTTGGGAATGCGCCGCAACTTAGCAATGAGCGTGGAGTCAATGTTACGGTCATACGACAAAATATCCCGAATGAAGCGAAAATATTGGATTTTGATGTGGCCCTGGAAACCCATACACAGGACTTGAGCGATGACCTGGCCAAATCATCGGTGCTCATTGCGGATGGAAAGCAATACATCCCCTTGGGTTGGGAAGGTGCGCCGCAGGGAGGCCATCACCGCAAGGGGTTTGTTGCGCTTCAAGGCGATTGCTCAACAGCCGGTGTCAGTGGAATTGCAAATACGTCTGGTGGGCGGCATCTCTCCAAGAAGTTTCAAATGGCTGCTGAAATGAGCCGTTGAGGTTATGCGGCATAACTTTGCTCAGCACTTGAAAGGAGCGTGCAATGGCAACTGATCCCGTGTGCGGCATGACGGTGAAACCGGATTCTCCCCACAGCTGCGAATATCGCGGCGCCGAATACCGCTTCTGTAGCGCAAAATGTCTGGCCAAATTTCATGCGTCCCCGGCGGATTATCTTGAGCCGCATCCGGTGCAGCCTGCCGTGCCACGCAGCGGGGTGATGTATACCTGCCCGATGCACCCGGAAATCCGCCAGCCTGCGCCGGGAAGCTGCCCGAAGTGCGGCATGGCGCTGGAGCCGGAATCCCCGTCGGTTCCGGGAGCGGTCGAATATACCTGCCCGATGCATCCCGAAGTGGTGCGCAGCGAACCGGGCAGTTGTCCGATCTGCGGCATGGCTTTGGAGCCGCGCAATGCCCCAACGGAAGACAATACCGAATTGAACGATATGACGCGGCGCTTCTGGACGAGCGCAGTGCTGGCGCTGCCGGTATTCGTAATGGCGATGGTTACCGACCTGTTGCCGCAAGCGATGCCCCAAGTGATGTCTGGGCCCGTCTCGATGACGGCGCTGCAATGGCTGGAATTCGCGCTGGCCACCCCGGCGGTGCTATGGGGCGGCTGGCCGATCTTCCAGCGCGGCTGGTCCTCCGTGGTTAACCGCAGTCTCAACATGTTTACCTTGATTGCGCTCGGTGTCGGCGTGGCGTGGAGCTACAGCGTCGTGGCAATGTTGCTGCCGGGAATTTTTCCGCCCGCGATGCGCAGCATGATGGGCACGGTGCCGGTGTATTTCGAGGCGGCAGCGGTAATCATGGCGCTGGTGCTGCTCGGGCAGGTGATGGAATTAAGAGCGCGCAGCCAGACCAGCGCCGCGATCAAGCTGCTGCTCAGTTTGGCACCCAAGAACGCGCGTATCGTGCGCGCCGACGGAAATGAAGAAGACATCCCGCTGGAACGAGTGCAGCCGGGCGATGTGCTGCGCGTGCGCCCCGGCGAGAAAGTACCGGTGGATGGCGTGGTGCTGGAAGGCGCGAGTTCGCTGGATGAATCCATGGTCACCGGCGAATCTATCCCAGTAGAAAAGGCCGCTGGCGCGCGACTGATCGGCGCCACCGTGAACAGTACGGGTAGTTTGCTGATGCGCGCGGAGCGTGTCGGCGCCGATACCCTGCTGGCGCAGATCGTACACATGGTGAGTGAGGCGCAGCGTTCGCGCGCGCCGATCCAACGACTGGCTGATGTCACAGCGGGTTATTTCGTTCCGGTGGTGGTGGGGGTTGCACTCGCCACACTTGCAGTATGGGGCATCTGGGGACCGGAGCCGCGCCTAGCCCACGCCATCGTCAATGCGGTGGCGGTGCTGATCATCGCCTGCCCGTGCGCGCTGGGGCTGGCCACGCCGATGTCTATCATGGTGGGCACCTGGCGCGGTGCCTTGGCCGGTGTGCTGATCAAGAATGCCGATGCGCTGGAAATTATGGAGAAGGTGAACACGCTGGTGGTGGACAAGACCGGTACGCTTACCGAGGGTAAGCCCAAATTAGTGTCTGTTACCACCGATGCGGGATTCGACGAAAACGAAGTGCTGCGCTTGGGTGCCAGCCTGGAGCGCGCCAGCGAGCATCCGCTGGCCGCGGCAATTGTCGGCGGCGCACAGGAAAAAGAGTTAACGCTCACGGCAGTCAGCGATTTCCGTTCGTATACCGGCAAGGGCGTGGTGGGAACGGTTGAGGGTCGCGCGGTCGCGTTGGGCAATCTCAAGCTGTTCGAGAAATTGCACATTGATGCAGGTGACTTGCCAACACGTGCCGAGGTTCTGCGTAGTGATGGCCAGACAGTAATGCTGCTGGCGATCGACGGCAGGGCGGCGGGGCTGATCGGTGTGGCCGATCCGGTCAAGGCTTCTACGCCGGATGTGATTCGCGCGCTGCACGAAGAAGGTGTGCAGGTGATCATGCTGACCGGCGATAACCGCATCACGGCGGAAGCGGTGGCGCGCAAGCTGGGCATCAACCGGATCGAAGCAGAAGTGCTGCCCGAGCAGAAGGCATCCATCGTTAAGCAGTTGCAGGCGCAGGGCCGCATCGTGGCGATGGCGGGCGACGGCATCAACGACGCGCCGGCATTGGCGCAGGCGCAGGTCGGCATCGCCATGGGTACTGGCACCGACGTGGCGATGGAAAGCGCGGGTGTCACCCTGGTCAAGGGCGACCTACGCGGCATCGTGCGCGCCGTGCGCCTGAGCCGCGCGACCATGAAGAACATCCGCCAGAACTTGTTCTTCGCCTTCATCTACAACGTGCTCGGCATTCCTATTGCGGCGGGGCTACTGTATCCATTTTTCGGCTTATTGCTTTCGCCGATGATTGCCGCCGCCGCGATGAGCTTCAGCTCGGTGTCGGTGATTAGTAACGCACTCAGGCTGAATCGAGTGAAGCTGTGAAGAAGAATGCATTGCTCGCATAAACTGTTTTCCTTTGGGAGAATGTGATGAAATATGACGAACCTGCCGGGCCTAATTTAAAACCATGAAATACGTGTCTAGTCTTCCCCCGCCAGTAATCGCGCCGGAAACCGGTCCGGAAGTGAAAGCACTGGCAGGGGTTCAACGCGCCAAACCTGTTCAGGTGCGTACCCTGCCGCTACTGGTGGTGCAACCGCACGCGCGGCATGAAGCACCTCCTGAGGCCGCCGAGAATGAGGAGAAGCGGCACGATTCGCATGTTCACGGCGAACGCCGGATTTATTGCCGCCGCATCGAACATCTGCCTATTTTGGTCGAGTTGCGCTCGGGAATAAATCGGCGCCGGCATAACCAAAGAGCGAGCGATATAACGGAACATATTGACGTGAAAGTCTAGAGGTTGACCTATTCCGTCCCGCACCCCCGCTTGCAAAAGTTGCACTTCAAGGTTGAATCAGCGAAAATCCAAAAAAGAAACACTGAGTAAATTTCGTCTTTGGCAAACTGCCGTATCAAGCCGTACAGGCGCGCGGCCTGCAATATTTCACCTCATCCATCTGGCATAGCCGCTTCATACAAATCATGACAATTTCAGAACAGTGGCATACCTTTACCGCCGCACCCCACCGCGTCATGTTCCTGGGAGGCGCGCTGCAATCCATCGCCGTGATGTTGTGGTTGCTTGTGGAGATGGTGACACGCTATGGCGTAGCTGGTCACCCCGTGGACTGGCCTGTTGCGCCCGGTGCCGTGCACAGTTACCTGATGATTTTCGGCCTGTTCCCATTTTTTATTTTTGGTTTCCTGATGACCACCTATCCGCGCTGGATGAACGGCAAGGAAATCCCGGCGCGGCATTATGTGCCCGCCTTTGTGCTGCTCATGCTGGGGATTGCCGGGTTTTATGCCGGATTGCTGATGGGCCGCATCGTGCTGCTCGTTGCTGTTTTTGCCATGCTGGCCGGTTGGGGTGTGGCGCTGTACGCGCTGTTGCGTGTATTGCTCGATGCGCAGCATCAGGATAAGCGGCACCCGCAAATTATTTTCATCGCGCTAAGCATGGGTTGGTGCAGCCTGGTTGCCTATCTTGCCTGGATATGGAGCGGCAACGCGGCCTGGCTGCACTTCGCCATACAAGGCGGACTGTGGCTGTTTCTGCTGCCGGTATTCGCCAGCGTCGCACACCGCATGATCCCCTTCTTCACCAGCACTGCGCTGCCGCATCACCTCGTGACGCGCCCGCACTGGGCATGGTGGACCATACTGGCGGCCAGCGTGATGCATGGCTTGCTGCGGCTTGCCGATGCCGCTACCTGGCTATGGGTGAGCGACGCACCGCTGGCGGTCGCGGCTTTATATTTGACCTATGTTTGGGGGCTGCGCCGCAGCCTGAGTATCCCGATGCTCGGCGTGCTGCATATCGGTTTTGCCTGGCTGGGTATTGCCATGCTGCTGTCCGCCGTGCAAAGCTTGGTTTTATTCCTCAGCCACGGCACGATGTTTATCTGGGGGCTTGCGCCGCTGCATGCGCTGACCATCGGTTGTTTTGCAACGCTGCTGATTGGCATGGGCACACGCGTCACGCTGGGGCATTCCGGCCTGCCAATGCAGGCGGATACCCCGGTCAAGCTGATGTTTGCCGGAATGCAGCTTGCCGCATTGCTGCGCGTACTGGCGGATATGCTCCCGATGCAAGCTATGCATTGGCTGTATTTCGCCGCAGCTGCGGCTTGGCTGGCGTGCTTTGTGCCGTGGGTGTCACGCTACCTGCCGTTCTACTGGCGGCCGCGTGCGGATGGGCGGGCCGGTTAGCGATTTCACTGATGGATTGGCATAGCACATAAGTAATGGCAAGCGCTCCATCTGCTTGCACAAACGGCGTCTTGCCCGCATCATCAATACTTACGGAATTAAGAAAGACTGCCTGAAAACGGCAAATATTTTTCAAGCCGGCATCACAAAATCGGCTCAATTGCCTCGCCAAGCAACAATCTGCGCTGCAATTGGTGCTTTTTAACCGGGCAGCGGTAATCCACTTTACAAAAATCGCCAAGAAGCTCACATGGTTGCAGTATTGAAACTCCAGGAAAAGATCACCGGTCTGTTGGTGTTCTATTTTCTTATTGCCCTGGTCGCCATCAGTTCGACGCTGTATGTGTCCTGGCGGCTGGAAGGCGGTGCCGCAGCGATTAACGATGCCGGCAGCGAGCGTATGCGCTCGTACCACATCGCTTTTCTGCTTGCCCAGCAGGTGCAGCAACCTTCCATCGAGTTGCGACACGATATTGAAGCGAAGGTCGCGCAGTTTGAGAAAATCCTGTCCGACCTTGATCGTGGCGACCCGCAGCGGCCGCTTTCGCTGCCAAAAGATAAGGATGTACGTACCCAGATGAGTAAATTGCACCGAGTCTGGCAAGCCGATATCAAGCCCCGTATCCAGCGCATACTCGATACCCCGCGACGGTCGGAGCAGGAAAAAATGCTGGCGGAGTACCGGCCCGTCGTGGAAATTTTTGTGGGCAACGTGAATGACCTGGTAGAGATGGTGGAAACCAGTAATGCCCGCGCCACCATGCTGTTGCGTTCCTTCCAGATCGGGCTGGTGAGCTTGGCGTTTATCGGCACGGTGTTGCTGATGAACTTGTTTTCGTTGATGGTGGTGCGCCCTGTCAACCGTCTACGGGAGGGCATACAGCGCATGGGCAAGGCGGATTTCGGCGTGCGCCTGCAGTTCACCAAGCGGGACGAATTCGGCGAGCTGGCCGAGGGGTTCAACCAGATGGCCGACCAGTTGCAGGACCTTTATGTCACGCTGGAACAGCGTGTGGAAGAAAAATCCCGCAGTGTCGAGGTGAAGAATCGTGAGCTTGCGGCGCTCTACGATGTGGCGGCATTCCTTAATTCCTCGACGGCAACAGAACCCCTGTGCGGTATCGTGCTGGATAAACTGTCCGCCCTGATTGGCGCGCGCGACGGCGTGGTACGCCTGGTTGACCCGAAGGGGAAGCAGCTGCAAATTATTGCCTCGCGCGGAGTTTCGAAATCCTTTCTGGACGAGGAGTCTTGTCTTGCCGTCGGCGACTGTTTGTGCGGCGTGGTGGCGCGTGACGGTATTGCGATCAGCTCCGATTTTTCCACTCCGTCGCAACCACTGCTGCTGCATGCTTGCAAACGGGATGGGTTTCAGGCGATGGTGGCGATCCCGATCCGTTCCAAACAGCGAGTGATGGGTATGCTCAACCTGTTCTTCGATACCCCGCGCATCTTGCCCCCGTCGGAAATCCGCCTCCTGGAGTCGGTGGGGCAACATCTTGGCGTCGCCATTGAAAACCAGCGGCTTGTCGCGCGTGAAAAAGAAATGGCGGTATCGGAGGAGCGCAACCTGCTGGCGCAGGAGCTGCACGATAGTATCGCCCAGTCACTCGCCTTCCTGAATATTCAGGTACAACTGTTGCGCAACGATCTGCAACAGGGGCAGACAGTCACTGCGTTGCAGGGCTTGGAACAGATACGCGAAGGGGTGCAGGAATGCTATGACGATGTGCGTGAATTGCTGGTGCATTTCCGCACTCGCGTCGGCAATGCGGATTTGGAAACCGCCGTGCGCAGCGCGCTGGAAAAATTCGAGGGGCAAACCGGTATCTGCACCGTTTTCTCCCATCGCGGGACGGTGCCGGATATGCCGCCGGAACATGTGCTGCAGGCCATGCACATTGTGCAGGAATCGCTGTCCAACGTACGCAAGCACGCCAAGGCAAGCCGCGTTGACGTGGAGCTCGTCTGTGATGGAGAATGCATGCTCTATATTAATGATAACGGCACCGGCTTCGATGCCGCGCACGATGCCGGCGATACCCATGTGGGGCTGAGCATCATGCGCGAGCGGGCGCACCGTATAGGCGCCGAGTTGGTGCTGGAATCGGAACCCGGACAGGGCACGCGGGTGCGTCTTGTCCTGCCGCACAGGAGAGACTCTAGAGTATGAAACCGATACGCATTCTGATTGTTGACGACCACACGCTGCTCCGCAGCGGCATCAAGCTGGCATTGCAACGGCATGAGGGATTCGAGGTGGTGGGCGAGGCCGGCGACGGACTGGAAGGCATCAAGCGCGCCAAACAACTCAAGCCGGACGTGGTGCTGCTCGATCTGCACATGCCCGGCACTAGCGGGCTGGAAGCTCTGCGCGTACTGGTGGAAGATGTTCCGGAAACGCAAGTTGTCATGCTTACCGTTTCGGAAGATGCCGAAGATCTGCTGGAAACACTGCGCGCCGGGGCACGCGGCTATTTGCTGAAAAATATCGATACCGAGTTTCTTCTGGAGTCGATTCGGCGAGCAGCGCGCGGCGAATCGGTGATGTCACCGCAAATGGCCCAAAAACTGGCGGATTCCCTGCGTGCTCCGCCCAAGGATAGTGTTGCCGTGGCGGACGTTAATCCGGGCAAGCTCTCCCCGCGCGAACGGGAAATCATTGTCATGCTCGCCCACGGTGCCAGCAACAAGGAAATCGCCCGCGTGCTCAATTTGTCTGAATCCACCATCAAGATTCATGTGCAAGGCATTCTCCGCAAGCTCAACATCGCCAAACGCGTACAGGCTGCCGTGTATGCGGTGGCGCATGGCCTCATTTAATCCGGTTTCTACGATTTGGTAATTTCTGTGGCCGTATTAGAGGCTGCGCCCGTCCGCAAGGGCATTTTTGCTTATGCCTTGCCTGGCTCAATGCGAACGGATTTGCCCGGCGCTCTCTTGGCGGCAAACAATTTCGTTTCATCCAATCCGCAAAACTCCACACCTACCCGAAAGAACTAGTTCTTTTTCCTCGTTTGGTTTGTACTTCGGAAGAATGGGCATGCTATCCATGCAAGCCTATTCTTCTGGTGTAAATCCTCCAAGGAGTGACAATAAAATGAAAATGCTTATTTGCCATGATGGTTCAGAAATTGCCCAGTCTGCTTTGGAGAAATCCATTGCGATGTTCAGGTGCGAAAGGCCGGAGATAATTCTGGTAACCGTTGTTGAAGAACCGGTCGATGCCAGCAGCTACGATGAGGCGGCATTTGAAGATTTGCGCGCAAAAAGGGAAGCGGATTTGAAAGAGGCGGCAGATGGGGTGGTTAAGCTAAATCTTGACGTGGCTGTGATTGTAGCGATCGGCGACCCGCGCAAGATGCTGGTAGAGGCTATCAGGAAAAAAACCCCGGATATCGTGGTGATTGCAAGCCGCCCTCCTCAAGGGGGTGTAAGGTTCGGCAATATCACTGTTAGTGTCAGTGACTATTTGATTCATCATGTAGATGATTGCCCTGTGTTGGTTATGCATTAAAGGAATTGAAAAAATATTTCAAGATTTTTTGCGGTACTTCATTAGGGGGTTAAAAATGTCTGGATCAGGAAGAACAGCAGAAAAAACGATGGGGTGGGCGGATCTGCTTGCCTTTGGTAGAGCCGAAATTGCTGCCCTGCACAAGACATGGATTGCGTTCTTTATCACGTTCTATGTCTGGTTCAACATGGCGCCGCTCGTGTCGACGATTATGAAGTCTACCGGCCTTACCTTGGATCAACTCAAGGTGCTTGCTATTTGCAATGTAGCATTGACTGTTCCCGGTCGCGTTGTTGTCGGCATGATGTGCGACAGGTTGGGTCCGCGAAAGACGTTCTGTATTGTGATGTGGGTGATGGCGTTCCCGTGTATCTGGTTTGCTTTTGCCACCACTTATACAGAGATGCTGATTTCGAGATTGATTATGAGCGTGGTCGGCACGGGTTTCGTTGTGGGTATTGCGATGACGTCGCTCTGGTTCAAGCCGAGGGACGCGGGTTTTTCCCAGGGCGTCGAGGCGGGCCTCGGTAACTGGGGTTCATCTCTGGCCGCAATCACCATGCCAATCCTGGCGCTCACGGTTTTCGATAGCTGGAGGTGGGCTGTCGCAGCCAGCGGCATCGTGATGTTCCTTTACGGCGTGTACTACTGGTTTGCCATCACCGACGGCCCCAAGGGTACGGCCAGGCCGATAGCCAGAAAGGCCCAGGCAATCGAAGTTTCCACCTGGGGTGATTTGGTTCTCGCGATTATTTGGACGATACCTATCTGGGGCGTCCTTTCGCTGCTGGTCAGAATGGTGACAAAGAAGGGGTATATCACTCCCGATGTTTCGTACATTCTGTATACGGTGATAGCGGTCATGGTAGTGCAGCAGGCTTGGGCGCTCATCAAGGTCAATGTGCCGATTCTGAAGAAAGGCGTGCCCGAAGACGACAAATACCGCTTTACTCAGGTGGGTACGCTTAATGCATCGTACGTCGTTACATTCGGTGCGGAACTTGCGGTTATCTCGATGCTGCCGTTCTTTTTCCAAAAGACATTTGAATTGACACCGGTGATGGCTGGGCTGTTCGGCTCGATGTTTGCGTTGATGAACTTCTTTTCCAGGGCGCTTGGCGGTTATGTGTCGGATCGCACGCCCACCAGGAAGCTCGCGCATATGATCTACCTTGCGGGGGTTACCGGCGGGTTTGTGCTGATGAGCTTGATCACTCCGGATTGGCCGTTGGCAGCAGCGGTGCTGGTGACGATAATTTGCGCCGTATTTGTCACGGGCGGCTGCGGCACGACTTTTGCCCTTATACCCTTTGTCAAGCGGCGTATCACCGGCAATGTGGCGGGCTATGCGGGCGCCTACGGCAATGTGGGAGCCGTCGTATATACCTCTGCTTATATAGGCCTGACGGACAGCCAGTTCTTTTTGATGATCGGCGCAACTGCTGCTGCGGTATTCGTTTTCTGCTTTTTCTTCCTGAAAGAGCCCGCCGGTGCATTCGCCAAGGAATATCAACTCTCGTCGGTTGACAAGGAAATGATGGCGGGTGGCGGGCATTGATGTGATCGGATAGCAACTCCAATTAACTTTATAACCTAAAGGGTAAATCATGGCAAACAAGAAAGAGCAGAGAGGTTCGGTGGGTGCAGAAGGCTCAGCCAGCTACAGTTCCGCCGACATCGAGAAGTGGGATGTCGAGGATAATGCCTTCTGGGAATCGAAAGGCAAGAAAATCGCCAGCCGCAACCTGTGGATATCGATTCCGAGCCTGCTGCTTGGTTTTGCGATATGGTTGATGTGGGGCATCATCACGGTGCAAATGATTAACCTCGGCTTTCCCTTCAAACCGGCGGAGTTGTTCACCCTGACCGCAATCTCCGGGCTGATGGGCGCGACCTTTCGTATCCCCGCATCGTTCTTCATTCGTCTCAGTGGCGGGCGCAATACGATCTTTCTGACCACCGCACTGCTGATGATTCCGTGCATTGGGGCGGCTATCGCATTGCAGGATAAAACCACGCCGCTATGGGTGTTCCAGATATGGGCATTCCTGTCCGGTATCGGCGGTGGCAATTTCGCCTGCTCGATGTCCAACATCAGCGGCTTCTATCCGAAGCGGCTGCAGGGCACCGCCTTGGGGCTCAACGCCGGGCTGGGCAATTTTGGCGTGACCACCATGCAGATTCTGATCCCGCTGGTGATGACTGCCGGTATTTTCGGTACATTTGGTGGCGAACCGATGACGCTGATCAAGGATTCCGGCTGGATTCTCGGCAAGATACTGGCCGGCACCCCTACTTACATACAGAACGCCGGCTTCGTCTGGCTGCTGGCATTGATCCCACTGGGCTTTATCGGTTTCTTCGGCATGAATAACCTGCTGCCGCTGTCGCCCAACTATGGCGGCACGCTGGCTGGCTTCGCCAAGATACTGTACCTCTGGTTGCTGACCTGCATCGTCGGCGTCGTTGGTCTCTATCTGTATCTTCCGGCGCCGACCGGCCTTGGTCTGCTTAATATGTGGGTAGCATTGCCGCTGATCATGATCGCCATGCTGTTCGTGATGAAGCTCGCGGCGTTTGGCGAGATGAAGGCCGGCATCAACAAACAGTTCGCTATCTTCAGCAACAAGCATACTTGGTCGATGTCCGCGCTCTATCTCGTGACCTTCGGTTCGTTCATCGGCTTCTCGATGGCCTTACCGTTATCCATCACGGTGATTTTCGGTGTGCAACATGTGATTGATCCGGCAACCGGTTTGATGGCGCATACCCTGAAGAACCCCAATGCGCCTTCCGCGCTGACTTATGCCTGGATCGGCCCGTTTATCGGCGCGCTGATCCGCCCGGTGGGCGGCTGGATTTCCGACAAGGTCGGCGGTTCCATCGTCACCCAGATCATCTCGGCGATAATGGTGGTGGCTTCCGCTGCGGTGGGTTACGTGATGCTGCTGGCCTACAAGTCGGCGACACCGGAAGAGTATTTCCTGATCTTTATGGTGCTGTTCGTGGTGCTGTTTGCCGCCACCGGATTGGGCAACGGTTCCACCTTCCGCACCGTGGGCGTGATTTTTGACCGTGCGCAGGCCGGCCCGGTACTCGGCTGGACTTCCGCCGTGGCCGCTTACGGCGCATTCATCGCACCGGTGGTGATCGGCGGGCAGATCAAGTCTGGCACCCCGGAAAACGCGATGTATGGATTCGCAGTGTTTTATGCAGTGTGTCTCGTTTTGAACTGGTGGTTTTATTTGCGTAGCGGCGCTGAGATCAAGAACCCGTAAAGGGCTTTATGTAGGGCGGTTTGGCCGCATTGCGGTCGAACCGAAAAATGATGGCTGGTTACGGGCTTGAGAACAAAAGACCCAGAGCCGGGAAGATTGAATAAACTTTTACACAGGAGCAGAAAAAGCATGAGTCACTTTCTCGATCGATTGACGTATTTTGTAGGTATGAAGGACAAGGAGACTTTCTCCAATGGTCACGGCATCGTCACCAACGAAGATCGCCAGTGGGAATCCGCCTACCGCACTCGCTGGTCGCATGACAAGGTTGTGCGCTCCACGCACGGCGTGAACTGTACCGGTGGCTGCTCGTGGAGGATTTTTGTCAAGAACGGCCTGGTGGCTTACGAGATGCAGCAAACCGACTATCCGCGTACCCGCGAGGACTTGCCTAACCATGAGCCGCGCGGTTGCCAGCGCGGTGCTTCCTTCTCCTGGTACCTGTACAGCCCGCACCGGATCAAGCATCCGCTGATTCGCGGTCGCCTGCTCGACCTGTATCGTGCCGAGCGTAAAACCGGCAAGGATCCGGTGGAAGCATGGGCCGCAATTCAGGCTGACCCGAAGAAACGCTTGTCATACGTCGGCGTACGCGGTCTCGGCGGTTTTGTGCGCACCAAATGGGACGAAGTCAACGAAATCATTGCCGCCGCCAATATTTACACCATCAAAAAATGGGGTCCGGATCGTATTTTCGGCTTTTCGCCGATCCCGGCTATGTCGCAAATTTCTTACGCATCCGGTGCGCGCTATCTTTCCCTGATCGGTGGTGTCTGCGGTTCGTTTTACGACTGGTATTGCGACTTGCCGGCAGCTTCACCACAAACCTGGGGCGAACAGACCGACGTGCCGGAATCGGCCGATTGGTACAACTCCACTTACATCATCGTCACCGGCTCCAGCTTGCCGACCACGCGTACGCCGGATGCCCATTTCGTCGTCGAGGCGCGTTACAACGGTACCAAAGTCATTGCGATGAGCCCCGACTATGGCGAACATGTCAAGCTTGCCGACCTGTGGATGCCGGTTAACCCCGGCTGCGATACGGCCGCCTTCCTGGCGATGGGGCATGTTGCGCTGAAAGAGTTTTACATCGACAAACAGGATCCGTATTTCCAGGAATACGCCCGCAAGTACACTGACTTGCCGATTCAGGTGACCTTGCGCAAGCAAGGTGACGCCTATGTGTCTGACCGCTGCCTGAATGCTGCCGATTTTGCCGATAATCTGGGCGAATCCAACAATCCGGAATGGAAAACCATCGTTTATGACGAAAAGACCAAGGCATATGTTGCACCAAATGGTTCCATCGGTTTCCGCTGGGGCGAGGAAGGCAGATGGAATTTGCTGCCGAAGAATGCTGCCAACCAGCAGGAAATCCTGGCCGAATTGACCTGTATCGACAGCAAGGATGCAGTCGTATCAGTCGGTTTCCCGCACTTCACGCCAGGCGAAGACGAATTGTTGTTCCGCAACGTGCCGGTGCGCAAGTTGAAGCTGGCCAATGGCGAAGAAGCATTGGTCACCTCCGTGTTCGATATGCAGGTTGCGCAATACGGTATTGACCGTGGCTTGGGCGGCCCAAATGTCGCCAAGGACTATAATGATGACACAGTGGCCTATACACCGGCCTGGGCAGCCAAGGTCTGTAATGTCAAGGCCATGGATCTGGAACGTACCGGGCGTGAATTTGCGATGAACGCCTCGCAAACCCACGGCAAATCGATGGTCATCATGGGTGCGGCAATTAACCACTGGTATCACAACGACATGACGTACCGGAGCGTCATGAACCTGCTGCATATCTGTGGCTGCGTCGGCCAATCTGGCGGCGGCTGGGCGCACTATGTGGGGCAGGAAAAACTACGTCCGCAAGCCGGCTGGGCACCGATTGCCTTCGCGCTTGACTGGCATCGTCCGCCGCGCCACATGAATTCCACTTCATACTGGTATTTTCATACCGATCAGTGGCGCTACGAAACCCTCAAGGCAGAAGATATCACCTCGCCTGCCGGCAGAAACAAGAACGCAAAAGAGGGCTATTCGATCGCCGACTATAACGTCTCAGCGGTTCGCATGGGCTGGTTGCCGGGCTTTCCTCAATGGAACGCCAATCCGCTCGATCTGGTGGACGAAGCCATCAAGGCCGGCGCAACCGACGAGGCCAGCATCGGCAAGCACGTTCTCGGGAAGCTCAAGTCCGGTGCAATGGATATCTCCTTCGCCGATCCGGATGCTGAAGCCAACTGGCCGCGCAATATCTTCGTGTGGCGCGGTAACCTGATCGGCACTTCGGGTAAGGGGCAACAGTACTTCCTGAAACATCTGCTGGGCGCGCAAAACAATGTGTTGCAGGAGGGTGGGGACGGAAACAACAATAAGTTGATCAAATGGCATGATGAGGGCCCCGCAGGCAAGCTGGACCTGTTTGTGGATATCAACTTCCGCCTCAACTCTACCGGCGCTTACTCGGACATCGTATTGCCGACTGCAACCTGGTACGAGAAGAACGACCTCAATACCACCGATATGCACCCCTTTATTCATCCGCTGTCGGAGGCCGTGTCGCCGGGCTGGGAATCCAAGTCCGACTGGCAGATTTTCAAGGAACTCTCCAGAGTCTTCTCGGGTATGGCCGGGAAGCATCTCGGCACGCGCAAGGATATTGTTACCCTTCCGATGCAACACGATTCGCCGCTCGAAATGGCGCAGCCGTTTGGCCAGGTAAAAGAGTGGTACAAGGGCGAATGCGAGCCGATCCCAGGCAAGACCACGGCACTGCTCAAGCTGGTGGAGCGCGACTATGGCAGTATCTATAACAAATACATCGCGATCGGTCCGTTGATGGTAACGCTGGGCAATAACGTCAAGGGGCTCGACTGGAACACCGAAGCGGAATACGAAGAACTCAAGCTGTGCAATTACACGGTGAGAGTCCCCGGCGTTTCCTATGGTATGCCGTCCCTGGAAGAAGATATCTACGTGTGCGATTCAATCATGCGTATGGCACCTGAAACCTGCGGCGAAGTGGCGCATAAATCATGGTCTGCCTTATCCAAAAAAACCGGCATCTCCCATCACCATTTGTATGCTGCCCGTCAAGAGGACAAGATCACGTTCCGCGACATCCAGGTTCAACCGCGCAAGATTATTACCGCACCAACCTGGTCCGGCATTGAATCCGAGCATGTGTCCTATACCTCGTGCTACACCAACATTCATGAGCATATCCCGTTCCGCACCCTGACCGGACGTGCCCATTTCTACCAGGATCACGAGTGGTTCCAGGACTTCGGCGAGACTTTCTGTACCTTCCGTCCGCCGCAGGATCTGAAGTCATTCAAGAACGTGCCGGCACAAATCCTGAAGAAACCGCATCTCAAGCTCAGGATGCTCACGCCGCATGGCAAGTGGGGGATCCATTCAAGCTATCAGGATACGTTGCGCATGCTGACGCTGTTCCGCGGCGGACCACATATCTGGGTTTCCGAAATTGACGCCAAGCAGATCGGGCTCAAGGACAACGATTGGGTGGAACTGGTCAACAGCAATGGCACCTCCATGTGTCGTGTGGTGCTTTCACAGCGCATTCCGCGCGGTACATCGGTGATGCATCATTCCCAGGAGATGCACATAAATAATCCGGGATCGGTTACCACCAACAAACGCGGCGGTACCCACAATGCGACGACCCGCATTATCATGAAACCGACCAACATGGTAGGCGGCTATGTGCAACTGGCCTACAGCTTTAATTACTATGGCACGGTGGGATGCAACCGCGATACCGAGATCATCATGCACAAGGTTGAGGAGCAGGATATCAAGTGGCTGGAAGCGCCGCTTACCCCGGAACGGGAAGCTCAACGCAACCCGGTCGGAATCGGCAAGCGCTGATCGTCACGTGAATTAGGATAAATAGGAGAAACTCATGAAAGTACGTGCACAATTCGCATTCATCTTTAACCTGGACAAGTGTATTGGTTGCCACACCTGTTCAGTGACGTGCAAAAACACGTGGACCAACCGCAAGGGCGTGGAATACGTCTGGTTCAATAACGTCGAATCCAAGCCCGGTATCGGTTATCCAAAAAACTGGGAAAACCAGGAAAAATGGAAGGGTGGCTGGACGCTGGTCAACGGCAAGCTGGAGCTTAAATCCGGTGGGCGTTTATCGAAACTGATAAATATTTTCTCGAACCCGGATTTGCCGCAAATCGATGATTACTACGAACCATTCACTTATAACTATGCGCGCCTGCAAAATGCGCCGCTGTCGGAGGCAGCGCCTACTGCTCGCCCAGTCTCGCAGATTACCGGTGAATCCATTGAAAAAATCCAATGGGGCCCAAACTGGGAAGACATGATGGGAGGGGAGTGGTCCGAGCGCAGCGTGGACAAGAACATGGATGGCGTCGGCAGGGATATCTATGGCCAGTTCGAGAAAACCTTCCATATGTACTTGCCGCGTATCTGCAATCACTGCCTGAACCCGGCCTGTGTGGCTTCCTGCCCGTCCGGCTCGCTCTACAAGCGTGAAGAAGACGGTATCGTGCTGGTCGATCAGGACAAATGCCGCGGTTGGCGTATGTGCATGAGTTCCTGCCCGTACAAGAAGGTGTACTACAACTGGGAATCCGGTAAGGCCGAAAAGTGCATCGCCTGCTACCCGCGCGTTGAAAATGGCCTGGCAACAATTTGTTCCGAAACCTGCGTCGGTCGTATTCGCTACAACGGCATCATTCTTTATGATGCAGACCGTATTTCTGAGTTGGCCAGCGTTACCAACGAGCAGGATCTGTATGAAGCGCAGTGCAGTATCTTCCTTGACCCCAACGATCCGAAAGTGATCGCCGCTGCTCAAGCAGAAGGCATCAACAAGGACTGGATTACTGCGGCACAAAAATCTCCTGTCTACAAGATGGCCATTGACTGGAAGATAGCATTTCCGCTGCATCCGGAATTCCGTACGTTGCCGATGGTTTGGTATGTTCCGCCGTTGTCTCCAGTAGCCAACGCGATCGATCAGGGTAAGCTGAAAACCATGCCTGATGGTGTGATTCCGATGTCTGGCGAGATGCGCCTGCCGGTCAAATATCTGGCCAACCTGATGACTGCCGGCAAGGAAGCGCCAATCGTGCTGGCATTGAATCGCATGATCGCGATGCGCAGTTACCAGCGCATGAAGCGTGTGGAAGGCGTAGTCAATACCAAGGCTCTGGAGGCATGCGGTATGACCGAGGAAATGGCACAGGATATGTACCGTTACCTGGCGATCGCCAATTACGAAGACCGTTTCGTTATCCCCACCAGCCACGAGGAAGAGCGCTTGGACGATTCTCACGGCCATCAGGGGCAGAACGGATTTACCTTCGGCAACGATTCTTCGACCGGCATCAGCAAAATCACGCTATTCCCTCGGCGCCGCAAGGAATCCATGGAGCCGAGAGAAAAAGCTCCGATGGCGGCTGATAGCCCATTTACGGGCGACCGCTAAGGGGAAAGTCATGCAAATTTATAAAATTTTATCAGTGCTGCTGGAATATCCGGAAGAGGAGTTGATTGATAGCCTGCCGGAAATCCGCACGATACTCAATGACAGCACAGAAATTGATGCAGCGGAAAAGGTGGCCTTGCGGAAGTTTCTTGACCACCTGGTAAGCATGCCGCTGACTGAACTTCAGGCCTACTATGTGCGGACTTTTGATAGCACTCCGGAGCACAGCCTGCACCTGACACACCATTTATTCGGTGATGAAAGCGACAGGGAGCGTGGTCCGGCGCTGATCGACCTTGGGGAAATGTTTAAGGAGTATGGCGTAACAACGGTGACGAATGAGTTGCCGGATTACCTGCCATTGCTTCTGGAATTTGCTTCTCATCTGGAAGAAAACGAGGCGATGGTGTTCTTGTCCGATGTCAACAAGGTGTTGAATACGCTGATCGAGAACCTGACTAAGGTCGAGAGTCCTTATGCTGCCCCGCTTTCCATCATCGAGAGTCGGGCTACGTTGACTCGTTTGGCTGCTTAAATTTAAGGAGAATGAAATGAATGAAAGTGTTTTTAGCCTGCACAATGTGCTCTTCGGCGTGTACCCATACGTCTGTCTCGCAGTGTTTGGGATAGGCAGTTGGTTGCGCTTTGATCGCGAGCAATACGGTTGGAAAAGCGATTCCAGCCAACTGCTATCCAAAGGCAGTATGCGTTGGGCAAGCAACCTGTTCCATGTCGGCGTGCTCGCAATCTTCGGTGGGCACTTCGTGGGTTTGTTGACGCCGCATTTCGTATTTGCGGCGGTCATGCCGGATATCACGCACCAATATGTCGCCATCACTGCGGGTTCTATTTTTGGCGCTTTGGCCTTTATCGGCGGTACCATCTTATGGTTTCGGCGGTTCTTTAATCCGCGCATTTCGCTCACCAGCCGCTGGGCGGACAAGTTCATCCTGACTTGGTTGATGATTACGCTGATTCTCGGAATTTCTACCATCCCCGTGTCGCTGGGCCATGCCGGCCACGGCGACCCACGCATAGTGACCGCCTTGGCAGAATGGATACAGAGCATCATGTATTTGCATCCCAACCCAGCTTATATCGAAGGAGTTGATACGGTATTCAAAATACACCTGTTGTTCGGTATGACGGTGTTTTTGGTATTTCCGTTTACCCGTATGGTGCATATCTGGAGCGCACCGATCGGTTATCTGGCACGTTCCTACCAAATCGTGCGCACCAAGCGTTTGAAGTATATGGAAACCGACAGATACGACCAGCATAAACCAATAGATATGTAAGTGTTTTTGAGCAGTATTGCTGCTTAGTTTTTCGTATTGTTATTCAGGGCGCTCTGTTCGACCGGTTGTTTACGGAAGGGCAGCGCGCCCTGACCTTATGGTGGCTCCGTTACGATCCGCGCTGCGACCCCGCAATGCCGATCGCCGGCTCATGCGCCTCATTTATCTATGACCACAAAATTATGAGCGACGTTAATATATTTCTGAAGGGCTTCAGGCGCTTCCAGCATCATTACTTTGACAGGAATCCGGAGCTGTTCGACCGCTTGATTACGGAAGGGCAGCGTCCGCGGGCTTTGGTGGTGGCCTGTTGCGATTCGCGCTGCGACCCTGGGGTGCTGACCGACAGTGAGCCCGGCGACATGTTTGTGGTACGCAATGTTGCCAACCTCGTTCCACCACACATCCAGGCGGCTTCCTATGCCGGCACCACTTCCGCCATCGCGTTTGCGATATGCAACCTGGCAGTGGAGCATGTTATCGTCATGGGACATGCCAGATGTGGCGGTATCCGCGCGTTGATGGAGAACAAGTCACCCGATTGTGACGAGGAGCAACTCATCGCGAAATGGCTTGGAATTGCTGCGGATGCGCGGCTGCAGGTGTTGAAGGAATTGCCGGGAAAATCGCAGGAAATCCAGACGCGTGCCTGTGAGCAAGCGTCCATCCTTAAGTCACTGGAAAACCTGATGTCCTACCCTTGGATCAGCCGGCGCGTCAATGATGGCAAGCTGGCGCTGCACGGCTGGTATTTCGATATGGAAAATGGAACATTGATGCAATATCACAGTGATGCTGGGGAATTCCGTGTGGTTGAGCCACACCCTGAAGGAAGCGCAGACCATTTTGAGGAGCCTCACAGGCAACCGCAACGGCTATTTGCAAATAGGGGTATTTAGAGCCCATTTCAGCAGGTTTTTACACCGCGTTGGAACTGGGCGCGGAGGGGGCACAACCAACATTGCGGGCGCGGCTCTAGTGCCCACTTCGGCTCGGTTTGTGAGTTATAATTTTCCCTGCTTCACACAAGCGAGCAAAACAAATGATCAATAATATTCTTGAAATGTGGTATTGGTCTTTAATGTTGATAGCACTGATTGGGATTGGTATTTGGCGCGCTATTTGTTTTGTGCAGTATTTGTGGTCTATCTTGAAGAACCGAAAAACCGAACCTCCACGCAGTTCCTAGGGGACTTGTGGTATTCACGCGGTATGTGGCTGCCCCTGGCTGTAAACAAGCCATCCGACTTAGTGAGCGAAGTCTGCTCACTAAGTCGCTGGTTATCAGGGCGAACGGATTCAGGCAAACGTCTTGGCTCGGGCCCAATGAACAACCGACTTGGTTTATGACGTATTCCGCAAATTCGTTCAACTTCATCAGTGTGCCATCAACAGCGCCCCGTTTAACCGGGGCGTTTTGTTAACTTTTGGGCAAATATATTCACAGCTGCACCGGAATCCAGTAAAGTGCCATCCCGTTCCTAACCGATAAGAGCAATAACATGAGTGCAAAAGGACAGCAACTGCAAGACCCATTTCTCAATGCACTGCGTAAAGAGCATGTGCAGGTCGCGATTTACCTGGTGAACGGCATCAAGTTGCAAGGCCAGGTTGAGTCATTCGATCAGTATGTGGTGCTGCTGAAAAATACCATTACGCAAATGGTTTACAAACACGCTATTTCCACTATCGTTCCGGCACGCGCGGTCAATATTCCCTTCGAAGACGCTGCCGAATAATGCAGCAACAGCCCCCCGGCCCTGAGGCCGCAGTTCTGGTCAGCATTGACTTCGGCGAAAGCGACCACAGCGAAAGTTTGGAGGAGTTGCGTTTGCTGGCCGAAACTGCCGGTGTACGCACGCTGGCTGTCGTTCAAACCAAGCGGCAACGCCCTGATGCGGCATTGTTCGCGGGCAGCGGCAAGGTGCAGGAAATTGCCGAGCTCGTCGAGCGCATGGAAGTTCCACTGGTCATTTTTAATCATGATCTTTCCCCCGCGCAAATGCGCAACCTGACCGCCAAGCTGAATACGCGGGTGATCGACCGGACCATGTTGATCCTGGATATTTTTGCGCAGCGCGCGCAAAGCCACGAAGGCAAGTTTCAGGTCGAGCTGGCGCAGCTAAAGTATCTCGCCACGCACTTGGTCGGCATGAATCAGGACATGGGGCAACAAAAACATGCCGTTGGTGCGCGCGGCCCCGGTGAAACCAAGCTGGAACTGGATCGGCGCAAGTTGGATAAACGCGTTCATTTATTGAAAGAACGCCTGGAGAAGCTCAAAAAGCAGCGCGTGGTACAGCGCCGTGCGCGCAATCGCCACGATGTGTTGTCGGTATCCATTGTCGGTTATACCAATGCGGGCAAGTCCACGCTGTTCAACAGGCTGACCCGCGCGGATGTGTATGTGGCCGATCAGTTGTTCGCCACGCTGGATACCACTTCGCGTCGTATGTTCACCGAGGGACAAGGCGAAATCGTGGTGTCTGACACCGTCGGTTTTATCCGCCATTTGCCGCATTCCCTGGTTGCCGCATTTCGCAGCACACTGGAGGAAACCGTGCAGGCGGATTTGTTGCTGCATGTGGTGGACGCCAATAACACCAACCGCGACGACCAGATTGCCGAGGTGAACAAGGTGCTGGCGGAGATCGGTGCGGCGGATATCCCGCAGGTTCTGGTGTTCAATAAAATCGATTTGCAGGATGTTCCGCCCAGCGTGCAGCGCGACGAATATGGTAAAATCGCCAGCGTTTTCCTGAGCGCCAAAAGCGGCGCGGGGATGGATGGTTTGCGGCTCGTCCTGGATGAGGCCAAGGCCGCGCGTCAGGCTGCTGAAGCAATTAAATCAACCACACAGTGAGTATAAATTATGGGATTGAATGACCCGCAATGGGGTAAAAAGAACAGCGGCGGCCCGCCCGATCTTGATGAGTTGCTGCGCAAGCTCAACGCAAAAGTCGCGGCCATGCTGGGCGGAAAAGGCGGCAAGGGCGGTGAAGGTAAGCCCGGCGGCGGCATGCCAATGAAAAATTTCGGTGGAGGCATCGGCTTGATCGCCGCGATAGCCGCGTTGATCTGGCTGGGCAGCGGCTTCTATATTGTGGATGCCAGCCAGCGCGGCGTGGTGTTGCGCTTTGGTAAGCTGCTCGAAATGACCCAGCCGGGCCCGCGCTGGCATTTGCCGTTCCCGGTTGAAACGGTGGAAATTGTCAATCTGAGTCAGGTCAGGACGGTGGAAGTCGGTTACCGCGATAACGTTAAAAATAAAATGCTGAAAGAGTCGTTGATGCTGACTGATGATGAAAACATCATCGACATTCAATTCGCAGTGCAGTACTTCCTGAGCGATCCGGCTGACTATTTGTTCAATAACCGCATGCCCGATGAGAATGTGCGCCAAGCTGCAGAGACCGCCATCCGCGAGGTGGTTGGAAAAAACAAGATGGACTTCGTGCTCTATGAAGGCCGTGAGCAAGTAGCCGCCTCGGCGACCAAATTGATACAGGAGATTCTGGACCGCTACAAATCGGGCATTTTGATCAGCAAGCTGACCATGCAGAATGCGCAGCCGCCCGAACAAGTTCAGGCAGCCTTTGATGACGCAGTAAAGGCCGGCCAAGATCGCGAGCGGCAAAAGAACGAGGGACAGGCTTACGCGAATGACGTGGTGCCGCGCGCACGCGGCACGGCGGCGCGCCTGATACAGGAGTCGGAAGGCTACAGGCAAAGTGTGATCGCCAATGCCGAGGGTGATGCCAGCCGCTTCAAGCAGATTCTCGTCGAGTATGAAAAGGCTCCCGCCGTCACGCGCGAGCGCATGTATCTGGACACGATGCAGCAAGTGATGAGCAATATCAGCAAGGTGATGGTCGATCAGAAGAATGGCAACAGCTTGCTGTATTTGCCGCTGGATAAGCTAGTGGAAAGTACACGCACCGCTGCTGCGGCCACGGAGGCGCCGGCTGCTCTTGTTCCTGTCCCCGTCACTTCGCAGTCAAGCGATAACACTGCGGCGCAACGCGCACGGGATTCGTTGCTCAGCCGCGACAGGGAGGCACGCTAATGAACAAGAGTATCGGTAACATATTGATTGGCGCGGTTGCCGCGCTGGTTCTATTGAGCATGAGCGTGTTCGTGGTGGATCAGCGCCAGGATGCGATTGTGTTCCAGTTGGGCGAAGTGGTTAGCGTTAAAACCGAGCCCGGGCTTTATTTCAAGGTACCGCTGATGCAGAATGTGCGCTATTTTGATTCGCGCATTCTCACGCTGGATACCGTGGATCCGGAGCGCTTTATTACAGCGGAAAAAAAGAATGTGCTGGTGGATTCTTTCGTCAAGTGGCGCATCGTGGATGTGAAGCAATATTACGTCAGCGTGGGCGGTGATGAAATACGTGCCAGGACACGTCTATTGCAGACGGTAAATTCCAGTATGCGCGAGGAATTCGGCAAGCGCACCATCCATGAAGTGGTGTCCGGCGAACGCGAAAAAATCATGACGGTGCTACGCGAAAAAACTGATAGCGATGCGCGCAAGATCGGTGTGCAGGTACTGGACGTGCGCCTGAAGCGAGTTGATTTTCCGCTGGAAATCAGCGAGTCGGTATATCGCCGCATGGATGCCGAACGCAAGCGAGTAGCGAATGAATTGCGCGCTTCCGGCGCGGCTGAAGGCGAAAAGATCAAGGCGGATGCCGACAGGCAACGCGAGGTGACTCTGGCGGAAGCCTATCGTACAGCGCAAAAAACCAAGGGCGAGGGCGATGCCAAGGCTTCTGCTTTGTATGCGGCTGCATTCGGCCGCAATGCCGAGTTTTATTCGTTCTACCGCAGCCTGGAAGCCTACAAGCAAAGCTTCAAGAACAAGAGTGACGTGATGGTGCTGGATCCGAGCTCGGCGTTCTTCAAGTATTTGAAGAGCTCCGGCAAGGGCGGTAAGTAGTGCTGGAATACTGGTTGCTCGGTTTAGCGATGATGCTGGTGATTGAAGGTTTGCTGCCGTTTCTGTTCCCTGACTTGTGGCGCGAAACCTTCCGCAAGCTGGTGTCGCTGTCGAATGGGCAATTGCGCTTCGCCGGCATCACCGCGATGATTTCCGGATTGCTGTTGTTGTATTGGATTAGATGAAAGGCGGCTCTAGAATTTGCTTTTGCGGGATGAAGCGCAAGGAGCCGCGCAGCGAATGACGAGGCTATCAGATTGATAGACGAGGAGTGAGCGACAATGGAGTTGCGGTGGAGACTAACCTTCAGGTTGTGTCGTAAATCAACACGTGACGCCGCGATTCGCCCGAAGTGATTTAAGCAGGCAATCTGCATAGCGGATGCTCGCAAAAACAAATTTATAGAGATGCCGTAATGCCAAACTGGTTGCTCCCCGAATATATCCAGGACATGCTGCCCGACGAGGCGTGGCGCGTCGAGCGTATGCGCGCGCAGCTCCTCGATCTGCTGCGCAAGTCCGGCTATCAATTGGTCGCGCCGCCGCTGCTGGAATATGCCGAGTCGTTGTTGATTGATGGCAGCGATGACATGGATCTGCGCACTTTCAAACTGGTGGATCAGTTGAGCGGGCGCACCTTGGCGCTGCGAGCCGACATCACGCCGCAAGCGGCGCGCATCGATGCCCATTTGCTCAATCGTCAAGGTGTGGCGCGCTTGTGCTATGTCGGCAGCGTGCTGCACACCCAGCCGGCCGGGTTGACGCGTACCCGCGAGTTGCTGCAAATCGGCGCAGAGTTGTATGGGCATGGCGGGTTGGAAAGCGATCTGGAAATCCAGCAACTGATGCTGCAATCGTTGAGCTTGTTGGGCATCAAGGACGTGCATCTCGACCTCGGGCATGTCGGTGTGTTCCGCACGCTGGCAAACCATGCCAGGCTCGGCAAAGAACTTGAAAATGAGTTATTTGCTGCACTGCAGAGCAAGGATAGCGCGGCTTTGCGGAGCTTGGTGCAACCGCTGGATGCGGCCTTGCGCAATGCGTTATTGGCCCTGCCAACGTTGTATGGCAATTGCGCCGAGGTGCTGGCGCGGGCGCGCAAGCTATTGCCGAATTCTGCGGAGATTGGTGCGGAGATTGGTGCGGCACTGGATGCGTTGCAAACCGCCTCAAGCAAATTGCAACCGCTGGTATCCAGTGTCGGCATTGATCTCGCCGATTTGCGCGGTTACCACTATCACAGCGGCATGGTATTTGCCGCTTACCATGCCGGCAGCCACGATGCGATTGCGTTGGGCGGGCGCTACGACGATCTCGGCAAGAGTTTTGGGCGCGCCCGCGCCGCGACCGGGTTCAGCATGGACCTGCGCCAGTTGTATCGCCTATTGCCGCCGCAAACAGCCAGTTTTGGAATATGCGCGCCGCTTTTTGACGATGCCGCATTGCGTGGCAAGATTGCGCAATTGCGCGCGGCGGGTGAGACGGTAGTAGTTGATTTGCTTGGCGATGCGGCATTGCGCAAGGAGTTGCAATGCGACCGCGAGCTGGTGTTGCGCGAAGGCGCGTGGCAGGTTGTCGCCCTTTGATTTTTCAGGATTGGAAGCTTGGTAATGGCTAAGAATGTAGTGGTAATCGGCACTCAATGGGGTGATGAAGGCAAGGGCAAGATCGTCGATTGGTTGACCGATCATGCGCATGGCGTGGTGCGCTTCCAGGGCGGGCATAATGCCGGCCATACGCTGGTAATCGGCGGCAAGAAAACCGTGTTGCATTTGATCCCATCCGGCATCTTGCGCGACCATGTAATGTGCTATATCGGTAACGGCGTGGTGCTGTCGCCACCGGCCCTGCTCAAGGAAATGGACCAGTTGCAACAGGCCGGGGTCGATGTCTATGGCCGTCTGAAAATCTCCGAAGCCTGCCCGTTGATTTTGCCCTACCATGAAGCGATCGATAAAGCGCGCGAGTTGGCGAAAGGCGATGCCAAGATCGGCACTACCGGGCGCGGCATCGGTCCGGCCTATGAAGATAAAGTGGCACGCCGCGCGATTCGTCTGCAGGATATTTTCCATCGCGAACGTTTTGCCGCCAAACTGGGCGAAGTATTGGACTATCACAACTTCGTGCTGAAAAATTATTTCCATACCGGGACGGTCGATTTCCAGAAAACCCTGGATGACACGCTGGTGCTGGCTGAACGTATCAAGCCGCTGGTGATGGACGTGCCGCGCGCTTTGTATGAAGCCAATCAGGCGGGCAAGAGCCTGCTGTTTGAAGGTGCGCAGGGCGCATTGCTGGACATCGATCACGGCACTTATCCGTTTGTTACCTCGAGCAATTGCATCGCCGGTGCAGCCTGTGCCGGGGCCGGGGTAGGGCCGCAGATGCTCAACTATGTGTTGGGCATTACCAAGGCTTACACCACGCGCGTTGGTTCCGGCCCGTTCCCCACCGAACTGTATGACGCGATAGATAAATGCGATCCGATCGGCGCAGGCTTGGCCGAGCGCGGCCACGAATTCGGCTCCACCACCGGACGCGCGCGCCGCTGCGGCTGGTTCGATGCCGCAGCGCTCAAACGTTCGATCCAGATCAATGGAGTGTCCGGTTTGTGCGTTACCAAGCTGGATGTAATGGACGGCATGGAAACGGTGCGCATCGGTGTCGGCTATCGCATCGACGGCACGGACAGCGACATCCTGCCGGCGGGTGCGGATGCCTTGGCGGATTGCCAGGCAGTGTATGAGGAAATGCCAGGCTGGAGCCAAAGCACGCTGGGTGTGCAGCACTATGAAGATTTGCCGCAAGCCGCGCGCAACTACTTGGAGCGCATCGCAAAGGTCTGCGGTGTGCCGGTGGATATGGTTTCAACCGGGCCGGATCGCGATGAAACCATCGTGCTGCGCCACCCATTCGAATGAGTTGGTGGCAGTAATGAACAACGCAAATACGCATCGCATTATCTGCGATGCGTATTTGGTATTTGCGTTGGAACTTATAACTGGTGCCCAGAAGAGGCTCGGTCACGCAAGCGCGACCCCGGCATCCGTTGCATCGGATGCCTTTCGAGTCCTGGCGCGAAGCATGCTTTGCTTTTCAGGGCACAAAAAAAGGAATGGCTCGCTTGCGCGAGCCATGTTATGTACTGGTGCCCAGAAGAGGACTCGAACCTCCACACCTTGCGGCACACGGACCTGAACCGTGCGCGTCTACCAATTCCGCCATCTGGGCCAAGACTTGCTGAAGGCGCGCAATTTAATTGTTAAAGGATTTATTGTCAATGAAAAAGAAAAATAATTTACGTCTGCAAGACCCCTATCTGGAGCGCGAACGCGAGCAATATGAGCATCCGCTGCCGAGCCGCGAATTCATCTTGCAGATACTTACCGAGCAGGGCGCTCCGGTCAGCGATGAGGAGTTGCTGGGAATACTGCATATCGAGGGGCATGAAGAAGAATTGTTTGCGCGCCGGCTCAGGGCGATGGAACGCGATGGACAGATCATGCGTAATCGCAAACGTGCGATTTGTGTGATGGAAAAGCTCAATCTGACCAAAGGCAAGGTGCAAGGGCATCCGGACGGCTTCGGCTTCCTGATTCCCGAGGACGGCAGCCCCGATATGTTCCTCAGCGAGAAGGAAATGCACCAGGTGTTGCATGGCGATGTCGTGATGGTGCGGCAGAGCGGTGTGGACCGGCGCGGCCGCCCGGAGGCAAAGATCATCGAGGTGCTGGAACGCGCAAATAACCGCGTGGTCGGCCGCTTGTATGAAGAGCACGGCATTCACTTTGTGGTGGCGGAAAACCGGCGCATCACCCAGGACATCCTGGTCGCTCCCGGCGAATCAGGCGGGGCCAAGGCCGGGCAGGTGGTGATGCTGGAAATCCTGAAACATCCCGACAAGCATGCCCAGCCAATCGGCCGCATTGTCGAGGTGCTGGGCAATTATGCCGACCCCGGCATGGAAATCGAAATTGCGTTGCGCAAACATGATCTGCCGCATGAATTCCCCAAGGATGTGGAACGCCAAGCCAAAGCGATTTCCCCTGCGGTTGTTGCCGCAGATTGGGACGGACGTGAAGATATCCGTAACTTGCCGCTGGTCACGATAGACGGTGAGACTGCGCGCGACTTCGACGATGCGGTTTATTGCGCGCCGGAGAAAGGCGGCTACCGGCTGGTAGTGGCGATTGCCGATGTCAGCCACTATGTGCAAACGGGCGACGCGCTGGATCGCGAGGCGATTTTGCGCGGCAATTCGGTGTATTTTCCGCGCCGTGTGATCCCGATGCTGCCGGAAGAATTATCCAACGGCCTGTGCTCGTTGAACCCGCAGGTGGACCGCCTGTGCATGGTGTGCGACATGCACGTCGGCAGCGACGGTGAAATCGGCAAATACCGTTTCTATCCATCGGTGATGCATTCGCAGGCGCGGCTGACCTACACGCAGGTCGCTGCCATGCTGGCCGAGCCGGATGGCGAGCTGGCAAGGAGCAACGCGGCCATCGTGCCGCACCTGCAACATCTCTATGAATTGTTCCAGAAGTTATTGAAATCACGCGAAAAACGCGGCGCGATCGACTTCGAGACGGTCGAGACGCAGATGATCTTTACCGATCAGGGCAAGATCGAGCGCATCGTGCCGGTGGTGCGCAATGACGCGCACAAGCTGATCGAAGAGTGCATGCTGGCTGCCAACGTCTGCGCGGCGGGCTATTTGCACGAACACAAGCATACCGTGCTGTATCGTATCCACCAGGGGCCGACACCGGAGAAGCTGGAAGCATTGCGCGAATTCATGAAGGAGTTCGGTTTGCAGCTTACCGGCGGAGATGAGCCTCAGGCCGCCGATTATTCCAAGCTGCTCAAAAGCATCAAGGGGCGTCCCGATGCGGGGCTGCTGCAAATGGTGATGCTGCGTTCATTGCGCCAGGCCAAGTACGAACCGGAGAACATCGGCCACTTCGGCCTAGGCTACGAAGCCTACACGCATTTCACATCGCCGATACGACGCTACCCGGATCTGCTGGTGCATCGCGCCATCAAGGCGGTATTGCACGGCAAGCAATACAAGCCCGCGCAGAAGTGGGCCGAGCTGGGTGCGCATTGCTCGATGACCGAGCGCCGCGCCGACGACGCCACGCGCGATGTCGAGGCCTGGCTGAAATGCTACTACATGCGCGATCATCTCGGCAGCGTGTTCACCGGCACGGTTTCGTCGGTCACCAGCTTCGGCATGTTCGTTTCGCTGGATGATCTGTATGTCGAAGGGCTGGTGCACATCTCCGAGCTCGGCAAGGACTATTACCAATTCGACGCCACCAAACATCAACTGCTTGGCGAGCGTACCGGGCAACGCTATCGCCTCGGAGATCGCGTGCAGGTGCGCGTGGTAAAGGTGGATATGGAAAGTACCAAGATCGATTTCGTGCTGCATGAGCTCATCGAAAAACCCGGCCACGATCAGGCGGCGAAACCGGGAAAGAAGCCAGCCGCAAGGAAACCAGCCCCAAAGTCGTCAAAAAAAACCGGCGGCAAAAAACGCCATGGCTGATCTGCGCCTGATTTACGGTTTTCACGCGGTCACATCGCGCATTCGGCAAAATCCGGATGGTGTGCTGGAGATTTACCTGCAAGCGCAACGCCAGGACCCGCGCATGCGCGACCTGATCAAGCTCGCCGAAGCGAATGGCGTGCGCATCATCCCGATAGAAGCGGCGCGCATGGATGGCATGGCGGGCAACGCGCGGCATCAGGGCGTGGCGGCGCGCGTCGATGCGGCGCACCGCGTGCAACATCTGGAGGACGTGCTGGATACGCTCGATGAACCGCCGCTGCTGCTGGTGCTGGATGGCGTGCAGGATCCGCATAACCTCGGCGCCTGTCTGCGCAGCGCCGATGCGTTCGGCGTGCACGCGGTGATCGCGCCGAAAGACCGCGCAGTCGGTATCACCGCCACGGTGGAAAAGGTTGCCTGCGGCGCGGCGGAAACCGTGCCGTACATCACCGTCACCAATCTCGCACGCACCCTGCGCGAATTGCAGGAGCGCGGCATCTGGGTGGTCGGCGCAGCGGGCGAGGCCGAGCAGGACTTGAACGGTTTCAAACACACCGGTGCGCTGGCCTGGGTGCTGGGCGCGGAAGGCGAAGGACTGCGCCGCCTGACGCGCGAGACCTGCGACGAACTGGTGCGCATCCCGATGCTGGGCAGCGTGGAAAGTTTGAATGTTTCGGTCAGCGCAGGCATCTGCCTGTTCGAGGCGCGGCGGCAGCGCGCCGCATAGTTTTAACCAATATCGCCATAGGGAACCTCTAATGCGGCAGTTCAATCAAGGAATCGCCGCATGACGCCGCAACAATTCATCGCCAAGTGGCAAGGCTGCCAACTTGCCGAACGCGCTTTCTATCAGCAACACTTCAACGACCTGTGCGCGCTGGTCGACCATCCCACTCCCGCAGCTCAGGACACCGTCGGCGACACCTTCTGTTTTGAAAAAGGCGCGACCAAGACCGGCGGCGGCAACGGCTGGGCGGACGTATGGAAGCGCGGATTTTTCGCGGTGGAATACAAAGGCCCGAACGGCGATCTGCGCAAGGCACTGGATCAGGTGCAGCGTTACGCACTGGCATTGGAAAACCCACCGTTGCTGGTGGTGGCGCGTGCCGACCTGATCGAGATACACACCAACTTCACCAATACCGTTTCCGACACGCACACCATCGCGCTGGAAGAGATCGGCACGCCGGATAATCTCGCCAAGTTGCGCGCGCTGTTCTTCGAGCCGGAGCGATTGCGTCCGGCGCGCACCACGCGCGCCCTCACCGAACAAGCCGCAAAGCTGTTCGCCTCGCTTGCCAACACCCTGCGCGACCGGGGTCATGCACCGCAACAAGTGGCGCATTTTCTCGACAAGCTGTTGTTCTGCTTCTTCGCCGAAGATGCCGGATTGCTGCCCAAAGAGATGGTCACGCGTGTGTTGGAAAACGGCGCGAAAGACCCGGCGCGCATCGACCGCCAGCTCAAGCAACTATTCGCCTCGATGAGCAAAGGCGGCGACTTCGGCGCGGAGATCATCGACTGGTTCAACGGCGGCCTGTTCGACGGCGATGCCACCCTGCCGCTGCAAAGCGACGACATCGCCGCGCTGATTACCGTCGCGCGGCTGGACTGGACGGGCGTTGAGCCTTCCATCTTCGGCACCCTGTTCGAGCGTGGCCTCGATCCGTCCAAGCGCAGCCAACTCGGCGCGCACTACACCGATCCGCAATCCATCATGCGCATCGTTGAGCCGGTGGTCATCACGCCGCTCACTGCCGAATGGGAAAGCGTCAAAGCTCAGATCACACAAGGCATGGCGAGCTATGCGACAGGCGGCAAGGGTTCCAAAAAAGGCATTGAATCAGCGCAGGCCGCCTATCAGGGCTTTATGCAACGCCTAACGGATTTTCGTGTGCTCGACCCCGCTTGCGGCTCCGGCAACTTTTTGTATCTCGCCCTGCACGCGCTGAAAGACATCGAACATCGCGCCGCGCTGGAAGCCGAAACGCTCGGCTTGCCGCTGGGCTTCGCCGGATTCCACACCGGCCCGCACAACGTCATGGGCATCGAACTCAACTCATACGCGGCGGAACTGGCGCGCGTCACGGTGTGGATCGGCGAGCTGCAATGGATGCTGCGCCACGGCATGAGCCCATCAAAAAATCCAATTCTTAAACCGCTCGACCATATCGAATGCCGCGATGCATTGCTCTTACTCCCCTCGCCCGCAGGCGGGAGAGGGGCTGGGGGAGAGGGTAGTTCAAACGAAGCTCACTGGCCCACCGTCGATGCCATCATCGGCAACCCGCCATTCCTCGGCGACAAGAAAATGCGCAGCGAGTTGGGCGACGACTACACCGAAGCCTTGCGCGCCTGCTACGCAGATCGCGTGCCGGGCGGCGCAGACTTGGTCACCTACTGGTTCGAGAAAGCCCGCGCTCAAATCGAAGCAGGCAACTGCCAGCGCGCCGGACTGGTTGCCACCAACTCCATCCGGCAAAAGCGCAATCGTCCGGTGCTGGAACGCATTCTGGAGAGCGGGAAAATCTTCAATGCGTGGAGTGATGAGGAATGGATCAACGAAGGCGCGGCGGTGCGCGTGTCGCTGGTGTGCTTCGGTGTTTCCGTCATTCCCGCGCAGGCGGGAATCCAGTCTGTCGTGCTCGATGGGTATCCCGTCCCAAACATCCATGCCGACCTCACCGCGGGCGGCAATGGCGGCAGCGACCTGACCAGCGCGAAGCCGCTCAAGCAAAACGCCGGGTGGTCATACTTCGGTTTATGTCTGGCGGGCGCTTTCAAAGTGCCCTCCGCAACGGCGCAAGCCTGGCTCAAGCTGCCGAACCCGCACGGCAAGCCGAACTCGGATGTGCTGAAGCCCATCTACAACGGCTCCGACATCACGCGCCGCTGGGCGGGCGATTGGGTGATCGATTTTGCCATAATGGACGAGCAGCAGGCCGCGCTCTACGAAGCGCCGTTCGCCTATGTGGTGGAGCACGTCAAGCCAGTACGCATCAGCAACGCTCGTAAAGCGCGCGCCGAAAAATGGTGGCGGCATGGCGAAGCGCGTCCCGGTCTTCGCGGAAAACTTGCCGGACTGCAACGCTACATCGCCACGCCGGAAACGGCCAAGCACCGTTTCTTCGTCAGCTTCCCGGCCAGCGTCGCGCCGGAACACAGCCTCATCGTCATCCCCTCGGGCAGCGATGCGCTGTTCGGCATCCTGTCCTCGCGCCTGCATACTGTATGGGCGTTAGCCAAAGGCGGCACGTTGGAAGACAGGCCGCGCTACAACTCCACGCTCACCTTCGAGACCTTCCCGTTTCCCGAAGGGCTGGCGCCGAAGGATGCCGCGCCCCTCACCCGGCCTGTCGGCCACCCTCTCCCACCCGTGGGCGAGGGTAATAGCTCCCCTCTCCCACGGGTGGGAGAGGGGCTGGGGGTGAGGGGTGTTGAGATTGCCGCTGCCGCACAAGCGCTGAACACGCTGCGCGACAACTGGCTCAACCCGCCCGAGTGGACGGACTGGCTGCGCACGCCGGAAGAAGAAAAAGCGGGCTTTCCGTTGCGCCCCGTCGCGAAGGATGTCGGATTGAAATCCGACCTGAAAAAACGCACCCTCACCAACCTCTACAACGCCCGCCCCGCGTGGCTGGACAACGCCCACAAAACGCTGGATGCCGCCGTCGCCCAAGCATACGGCTGGAACGACTACACGCCGGAGATGCAGGATGAAGAAATCTTGCGGCGCTTGCTCAAGCTGAATTTGGAGCGTGCTGCGCACGATGATTGAACCTGAACCAATATGCGAACCGGAAGACGCAACAGTGGAGAACCTGAATGATGCGGTTTCTCGCTGGGAGAACTCGGTGCGTTCATTTGAAGCTGGCTTCGATTGCTCGGAGGAATACACGCATGATCTGTTTGAGCGCTGGTGTCTGCATGGCGTATTGAATGGTTTCGCAAGCCGGAACATGGCCGTGCCGGATGCGCTAAAGACAAGGATAGATGCGGCTGACAAGCGATTCATCGAATTGACGTTTGAGGTTGAGCATCATGTGTGGGGTACGTTCGACATCTACGATAAAAATATTTTCTGGTACTACTATCGCTGGCCGGTTAAATAGCCGACGAGGAATAGACGATCAAGATTAGGAGCAGAATGAGTGTCAATACATGGCGCAAAAATATTTCAATCGAGCGATTGGATTGCTTACCCCGCTTGTGCCCGGCTGGTGATTTGGATGATCTCATTGTCTAGGATTCCTGCATTATGTTTGGATGTTGGCGCAATTCTAGTTTTCGGGCGCTGTTGTTTGCCACCGGTGCGTGTTGTGTTCGGCGATTCCACAACTTACGGCAGCGATACTGCCAAATACGGGAACTCTTGTTGAGGCGGAAGGCGTTCCGGGAGCGCTGTTTAACACCATAAGGGCTGGTTGCCATGAAAAATCTGGACTCGTTCAAACCGGGCTGCCGTGTATTGCATCAGGCTTTTGGCAAGGGCTCGATTATTGAGGCCGTCAGCGCAAAAGAGCGGAACAGCAAACACGATCAGGTGCGGGTCAAATTCGATTCGGGCACTACGAAATGGCTTGCGCTCGAATATGCCCGATTGGTTTTGCTCGATGAAAACGACGAGGCTGCACCACAAGGGGGTAGTAGCGCGCCTTGGCCGGATGCAACATTCGTATTTGAGCAGGAAGGGGTTGAGCACTACCTCGGCTCGCACTGGGAACCGTTCTTTGACGATAGCAAGGAATTGTTCTGCAGGTTGCCGGAAATTATGCCGGCGGCGCTATTGCCGGCTTGTTACGGCGACAATCGCAAAGCGCCGAGGGAGATTCCATCCGATTGGCCGAAGGGTTTTCATTTGTGCTGGCCGCTACGAGTACGCGGTTTGGGGACGACAGAATGTATCGACGATGAGAATAAACTGCTCAATCTCGTCAGCCTCTATCCGTTTTGGGCCGAGGGCTCACAAGCGCGTCTGACCATCAAGCAGGTGAAGGTTTGGCATGGCGGCTGCGAGGCGCAGATTACCGCCGGATGGGGTGACGCCGAGGTGTGCTTTTTCGATACGCAATTTATGGCGAACCGTGCGTGGTACGAGGCTGACAGGGCTTGCGAGTTTGTGTTGACCGGCATCGCCTATAACGCCGCGCCCGCACCGCACAGAACGACAACGATCACACATACCCCGGAAACACTCGCCAAGATCAACGCGCTGTTAATGCAGGATGGACGCGAACCTATCGAGGCGGAACAGGAGGTTATCTTTGACGGGGCAGCCATCTTTTTGCCCATTGGCGAATGGGACGTGGACGATTACAGTTTTCGCGCAGCCATCAAGGAGGTGCGCGAATTCGATGACTTCCTTGGTCAAAAGGGCTGGCGTGTGCGGGCGACAGTGATGCGCGCAATCGGCCTCGAGACGGATGATGCCGACCTGACGATTGTGATTACCCGGCGTGCATGGTGTGGTGATACGCCTCCACAAGTGGGGCTGGATATTGAAGGCCGACTCTGGTTGCAGGGATTCATGATCTATCACTAACCCGAATTAGGCGGAAGCAGGCTAGAATGGGACAGTTTTTAGTCCTTAATCTTAAGGAGCAAACATGCACCCGAATATCGAAGAGCTCGCAAAGGAAACGATGGCGCTGGATATTGAGGACAGGGCATTGTTGGCGGGCAAGCTGCTCTTGAGTCTGGATGAACCCACGCCTTCTGAAGTGGAGCGGTTGTGGCTGGATGAAGCAGAACGTCGTCTTGAAGGCTACCGTGCGGGGCGCGTGCAGGGCATTCCTGCGGATGAGGTGTTTAGCCGCGCTATTTCCGAGCTGTCGTGAAGGTCGGGTTCCCTCTCGCTACGCAGGTTCAGCGGGCGGACATTCGCAAGAAAGTGTCGCGTCACTTTTCGTACAACCTTTTCTATGCAATTGAAACTAATATCATCGTTATTGTTGCTGTGGCGCATCAAAGAAAACGGCCTAATTATTGGCTCGCTCGCTTGAAGCCCCGTTAAGCTTACATATGCATTAGCCGCAAGGCGTAATGCACCACATGAGGAGGGATCAGCATGATATTTCGTGATCGCAAAGATGCTGCAAGCAAACTGGCGGAAGCGCTTGCGCAATATCGCGGCCAGCGTCCGCTGGTGCTGGCGATTCCGCGCGGCGCGGTGCCGATGGCGAAGATCATCGCCGAGGCGCTGGGCGGCGAAGTGGACGTGGTGCTGGTGCGCAAACTGCGCGCACCGGGCAACCCTGAATTCGCCATCGGCGCGGTGGATGAGACCGGCTGGACTTATCTCGGCGACTATGCCGAGCACGTGGCGGGTAGTTCGCAGTACATCGAAGCCGAGAAGGAAATGCAACTCAAGGTCATGCGCGAGCGGCGCGCCAGCTATACGCCGGTGCGTCCGCCGCTCGATCCGGCGGGGCGCATCGTCATCGTGGTGGACGACGGCCTGGCGACCGGCTCAACGATGATCGCCGCACTGCACGCATTGCGCGCCAAATCCCCGCAAAAACTGATCTGCGCGGTGCCGGTGGCACCGCCGGATACGCTGGACAAGGTGGAACCCTATGCCGATGAAGTGGTGTGTCTGAGCGCACCGGCGATGTTTTATGCGGTGGGGCAGTTCTACCAGTCTTTTCCGCAGGTGAGCGACGAGGAAGTGATCGCGTTGCTGGCTGCGGATTAAGAGGGTAAGGCTTCGATTTTTTGCTGGCAGCAACTTTAAAGAAGAATACCGATGAAGAAAAAAAATCCGCTCCGCGTCCCGGTGACACGCGGCCTGAAGGATATCTACGCGATGGATATGCATACCTCTTATCAGGCCGCCTGCCTTGGGCAGTTTAATGTCGTGGCTTTCAGCCGGCTGGCGGCAGCCATTTCGGTTATCCGCACGGCGCTCGAGCAAAAACAGACAAAAATCCCTCTCGCCATTGAAACGCTGGATGCGGCCATTGAAACGCTGGTGGCCGTGAGAAAAAGAGGCGATGAAACGGATATATGGGAACTGACCGAGAGCGAGCGCCCTTCAATTCTTGGCGGGATCGATATGGCCGAGCAATGCATCGGCACGCTGGACGTCGCGCTGCTGGAGCAGACTGCGGCCAAGATACTCAGGGAGGTTTGGGGCGAGCAGGCTGGTTAGGGGTTTTATTGCCATACCGGCCTTACAGGTGCCGCACAAACCAGGAGGCTGCGCTGCGTGCGGCCTGTTGCAGCGTGCCGGGCTCTTCAAATAAATGCGTTGCGCCGGGAATCAGGATGAGCTCCTTCTCGCAGTTCATCAGCGCATAGGCTTGCTGGTTCAACTCGATCACACCGTAGTCCGCGGCGCCGACGATGAGCAGGGTCGGCGCGGTTACGCGGTTCAAGTCAATTTCTCCGGCCAGATCGGGGCGCCCGCCGCGCGATACCACTGCGGCAATTTTATTTTCCATTTTTGCCGCCGCCTGCAACGCTGCCGCCGCGCCGGTGCTGGCGCCAAAGTAGCCGAGTTTGAGTGTTTGCGTGTTCGGGTTGGACTGCAACCAGGCGGTGGCCGCCAGCAGGCGGCGCGTGAGCAGCGCGATGTCGAAGCGCGTCTCATAATCCTGATCTTCTTCACGCGTCAGCAGGTCGAACAACAGCGTGCCGATGCCGTGTTGTTGCAGCACTTCGGCGACATAGGTGTTGCGCGGGCTGAAGCGGCTGCTGCCGCTGCCGTGGGCGAACAGCACCACACCCTTGGCGGACGGCGGCAGGATCAGTTCGCCATCGAGTTCGACCTTGTCGGCCGGAATATGTACGGTGCTCATGGCAATCCTCCTATCACAATTGGCCTCCCATCACGATAGGAATGCGGCGTGCCCCAAATGCCTTGCTGAACTTTTCGAAGCGCCCGGCGATTTTGGCATTGCAGTCCGGGCAATGGCCGTCGGGGGTGAGACGGTATTGTTCGATCTCGTACCAGTCGCGCACGATCAACGCGCTGCCGCAAGACGGGCAGGACGTGGTATCACCCTCGCGATTATGCACGTTGCCGGTATAGACATACAGCAGTCCCGCAGTACGGGCAATTTTTCGCGCCTGTACCAATGTTTCCGGCGGGGTGGCGGGAACGCCGGTCATCTTGTAGTCGGGGTGGAATGCGCTGAAATGCAGCGGCACGTCCACGCCGAGTTCCTTGACGATCCATTCGCTCATCGCATTGATTTCCTGTGCCGAATCGTTGAAACCGGGGATCAGCAGCGTGGTCAGCTCGACCCATACGCTGGTTTCCTGACGCAGGTATTTCAGTGTGTCCAGCACCGGTTGCAGATGCGCACCGCAGAGTTTGACGTAGAACTCGTCGGTGAATCCCTTGAGATCGACGTTGGCGGCGTCCATTTTGGCGAAGAACTCGCGGCGCGGCTGGTCATGTATATAGCCCGCCGTGACCGCGACGGTCTTGATCCCGAGTTCATGGCAGGCATCGGCTGTGTCCATCGCGTATTCGGCGAAGATAATCGGGTCGTTGTAGGTGAAGGCGACGCTCTTGCAGCCCCGTTCTACTGCGGCGCGCGCAATGGCTTCAGGACTGGCCTGGTCGGCGAGTTTGTCGAAGCTGCGCGATTTTGAAATGTCCCAGTTCTGGCAGAACTTGCAGGCGAGGTTGCAGCCCGCCGTGCCGAACGATAGGATGCTGCTGCCGGGATAGAAATGATTGAGCGGTTTCTTCTCGATCGGGTCGACGCAGAAACCCGAGGAGCGGCCGTAGGTGGTGAGCACCATCGCATCGTTGACGCGTCCGCGCACGAAACACGCGCCGCGCTGCCCCTCGTGGAGCTTGCAGTCGCGCGGGCACAGATCGCACTGGATGCGCCCGTCATCCAGCTTGTGCCAGTACTTGGCCGGATATTGTTCGGCAATGCTGATCGGTTCGTCCATGTCGAAATTCCTTGTAGAAAGTGTAGCGTGCGCTGTGCGCACGATTCGGTTGAATATCGTGCGCACAGCGCACGCTACGTCGTCTTTTCACTCCATTTTTCTACGGTATAGCGCGATAATTTCACGCCTTCTTCCCAGAAGTCATCGGGCAACCCGGCCTTGCGCCTGAGATGCGCCATGAACTGGCGTGGCTGGGGCAACTGTTCCCATACCTGCGGCAAAAAAGTGCTGCGATAGTGACCATACTCGAATACGATGCCGTCCACGTTGGGGCGTATTTGCGCCAGCGCATCGGCCTCGCCCCGAACATCCATCGCGGTTGTCGGCGAGAGCAGCGATATTTCGACCGTGGTGATGTCGAGTTCCTCGACGCTCAACGGCATAAAACGCGGATCGCGCAGGGCGGCGGAAACGGCGTTGCTTTTGACATCGGCGAGCAATGGCCGGTGCGCTTGCAGCGTGCCGATGCAGCCGCGCAACTCGCCGCGTTGCGTGAGAGTCACAAAACATGCGCCATGCTCGACCAGCCAAGGCGCGGTTTCGTCTGCTGCACGGGGCACGTCCAAAGCGCGCGAAATTGCAGCGCGTGCAATCGGCAGTAATATGCGGCCATGAGACGGTGGGGCGCAGCCCTCTGGTGCGGGAATGGCCGCTTGGCACTCCCTCCCGCAATCGGCTGGCTCCGCCAGTAACGTGTCGGGGGTGCGACCTTGTTCAGTTTGCATGTTCGATTCCCTCAGTAAAGGCGAGGGCGGCATAGCCCACCACTCGGTCATAAGACCCCGCAGTGTCCCCGGAGTTTCGCAGATCGAGTAAATGAGGTGTGAGGTGGTGCTGGCGCGCCGCGACGATCATGCCGTTGATCGGCGTGCCGCCGCAGGCGTGGTCGTGATCGATGGGCTGGCGCAACTTGAGGATGGCTTGCACGG
The DNA here is from genome assembly GCA_028714895.1 of Gallionella sp. Taxonomy (GTDB): domain Bacteria; phylum Pseudomonadota; class Gammaproteobacteria; order Burkholderiales; family Gallionellaceae; genus Gallionella. The sequence continues at coordinate 62,684 of JAQTLM010000009.1, forward strand.
TGTCATGATCCATGCGCTGTGCGGTGGCGTAGGGCAGGAAATGGGATAAATCCGAGCTGATCACGATCAGCGTCTCCGCGCCGCCCCACAGCGTTTTCAGCACCTCTGCCACTTCCTCCGGCGTTGCCATGCCCACCGCCAGCGGCAGCAGCGTGAAATCCGGCAGCACGCTTTGCAGGAACGGCAATTGTACTTCCAGTGAATGTTCCAGCGCATGCGCCTGCGCGCTGACGGTTACCTGCGGCAGATCGGCGATGCTGTGTGCCGCTGCCGTATCCAGCATGACCCGTCCCAGCGGTGTATCGAAGGCCTCCACACCGGGCAGTGCCAAGCCGCGCACCGCGACGCGGTGGGTGGGGCCGAGCAGCACCACACGGCGGATGTGTGCGGCAATCGGTTGAAGTGTGGCGTAGGCAGTCGCTGCGATGGCGCCGGAATAGATGAAGCCGGCGTGCGGCACGATCAGCGCTTTCGGGGTCAGCTCGTGCGGTTGCGCCGCAGCCAGCAGCTGTTGCACGTCATGTGCAAGCTGCCGGGGGTCGGCTGGGTAGAACAGGCCTGCGACGGCAGGGGTGCGGATGGTAGACATGGCAACCTCACTTCATGCGATCATTCCAATATGAGGGCAGTCCGGGAAGAAATCAAGGGTAGGGGCACGGCGCGCCGTGCCCCTACTCAACGCAAAGCCTGCTTGAATTCGTCGTGGAAGTGGTGAAAGGCGCTGTCGAGCAGTTGCACGGCGCCGTTGATGAGATGGCAACGGCCGCTGCCGGGCAGCATGGTGCAGAGATTCTCCAGCGTGGTCAGATCGGTCGCAGTGCCGCATCCGGTGTCGATCCGGTCCAGCAGCCGGCTCATGGTGGCGGTACCCACCTTGCACGAGTTGCATTGGCCGCATGAGGAATGGGCGAAGAAGCGTTCATACTCGGCCACCCGTTTGACGATGCCGGTGCCCTCCGATATGACGATCATCGCGCCCGTGCCCAGGTTGGCGCCGCGCGCGCGCAGGGAATCGAAATCCATTGCCACGTCGAGATCGACGGGTGTCAGCAGGGTGCTCGAAGGCCCGCCGGTAAACACCGCCTTGAGCGGCTTGCCGGATAGCAGGCCGCCGCCATGGACATAGATGAGTTCACGCAGCGGCGTGCCCATCGGCAGCTCAAACACGCCGGGGCGCAGCACGTCGCCGCTCAGGGAATACAGTTTGGTGCCGGTGCTCGTGCCTTTGCCGAGGGCGCGGAACCATGCGGCTCCCTGCGCCACGATATGTGGCACGTTAGCGATGGTTTCGACATTGTTGATCAGGGTCGGGCAGCCGTGCACGCCCGATTGTGCCGGATAAGGCGGCTTGCCGCGCGGGAAGGGGAAGCGGCCCTCGACCCATTCCATGGATGCGGTCTCTTCGCCGCCGATATAGTGCCCGGAGCCAGGCAGCAGCTTGAGCTCCAGCGGGCTGCCGAGCGCGGTCGAGGCCTGTGCCAGCAGATCCGAGGCCTGCCATTGTTCGAGTGCCGACTTCATCGCCGCCAGCGAGCGACTCAAATCGGGATTGGTGTAGAACATGATGCGATTGGCGCCGATCGCCAGCGCCGCCACCACAGCCCCCTCGATCACTTGATGAGGCGTTTCTTCCAGCAACAGGCGATCCTTGAAGGTGCCGGGCTCGTCCTCGTTGCCGTTTACCACCAGATACTTGTCCGGTTTTGGCGCTTCGGCGGCAACCGCCTCCCACTTGCGCCAGGCCGGGAAACCGCTGCCGCCCAAGCCGCGCAACTCGGCGAGGCGTATTTCCTCGCGTACGGCAGCCGGGTCCTGTACGGCACGGGCCAGCGCTGCGCCGCCGCCAGAACTGCGCCAGCGAGCCATGTCGGCGCCGACGCGCCGCTCTGGATGAAGCAGCACCTGCGATGTCCCAACCTGGGGTGTTTCAATGATCAGCGGTTCCATACGCCTCCCGCTGCATAAGCCGGCAATACCTGCGGCGCCCGCTGCGTCATGGGCAGCCCGGCGAGGGTCAGGGCGCGGCGCAGATTGTTGACATGTTCAAGCGTAACTTTCTTGGGGCCGCGGTCGCGGTCAGTCGTGGCCGCAACGCCGGCGCGGCGTCCGAAGCTGATGATTTCGAGCAGGGCGTTGCCCATGAGGCGGTTGCGTCCGTGTATGCCTCCCGCTACCTCACCCACCGCGTACAGGCCGGGCACCGTGGTGGCGCCGTTGACGTCGATCACTGCACCGCCGTTCTGGTAGTGCAGGGTCGGATGTACCAGCAGGGGTTCGCGGCGCGGGTCGATGCCTGCAACATGGGTGCGCGTCATCAGGCTGGTAAATTGCTGCTCCAGTATGCCAGGATTGGCGCGTTCCAGACGCGGCGTGTCGAGCCACACGCCGGCGTGCTGTTCGTCAACGCGGACTCCACGCCCCTCCCTGCATTCGCGCAGGATGGCGGCGCATACCACATCGCGCGGCTGGAGTTCATCGATGAAGCGGTGTCCGAGGCCGTTTACCAGCAGGGCACCTGCTGCACGTACACCCTCGGTTACCAGCTTGCCCGCCAGATGGGACGGGTGTAGCAGACCTGTCGGGTGATACTGAAAGGAATCCAGTTCGCATAGGCGTGCGCCGATGCGGTACGCGAGCACCAAGCCATCGCCCGTTGCGCCGAGATGATTGGAGGTCGGAAAACCATTCAGGTGCAGCCGCCCGAGTCCCCCGGTTGCGAGGATGACGGAGCGGGTACGCACGATGCGCAACTGGCCGTCAATCAGCGAGGTGAGCACCGCGCCGACGCATTTCTGCCCGACTTCGTTGGACAGGAGTTCGACGGCGGGGCTTTGCTCCCAGACTTCGATGCTGCGATGCTGGATGACGGCCTCGCGCAGCACGCGCATCATTTCCAGGCCGGTATAGTCGCGGCAATGGACGAGACGAGGAGTGCTCATGCCGCCCGCCCGCCGCGTGTGCAGGTCGCCGCTGGGAGTCTGGTCGAACTGCATGCCCTGGCTGATCAGCCAGTGCAGTACTTCCGGGCCGTCTCCGGCCAAGGCGGAGACCAGCGCCGGATCGCCGGCATGGTGGCCACCGCGCAGGGTGTCCTGAATATGCCGCTGGATCGAGTCGTCCGGTTCGATGGCGGCCTGGATACCGCCTTCGGCCATGACCGTGTTGCTGTCACCGAGGCGCAGCTTGGTGGCCAGCAGGACGCGTGCGCCATTTTCGGCCGCTGCCAGCGCCGCCGCGCAGCCAGCGCCGCCGCCGCCGATTACCAGCACGTCGATATCGGTCACCGGGGTGCCGGCCAAGTCGGCCTCGTCGATGAATGCCTCGGCCTGCAGGAGTCCGGCCAGCTCGCGCTGGCAACTGTCGCCCGCGTTGGCTCCCACTGCCAGCTTGACCACGCTGTCGCGCAAGTGATCCGGGTGGTAGGTGTTGAGCAGCGTGTCGATATCGGTCAGCTCGGGTAGCGACCCGAGATCTGCGTCGATTCGGTAGCGAGCCAGAGCTTCGGCCAGAGGGATGCCATTACTCATATTTAATTAACCCTCGCCATTTTTAGCGGCCTTTTCATTTCTTGCTATCCTCATCCCGGCAAGTTTCCATGCGCTCTTGGCGCAACTCTTCCAGCCGGTGGATCAGGTTGGGCGGACGCAGGTGAAAATGAGCCGTTACGCGCCGGCTGAACAGGCCCACATGGGCAGGGGCAATCAGTTCGGGGCAGGCAGCATCGCATAATTCGCACATAACGCATTCAAAGAACGCCTCTCCCGCCTCGCGGTAGCGACCCGCAGCAGCCAGTGCAACACCGTTTTCGACGGTAATACCCTTGGGACATGCTTTGTCGCAGCCGTGACAATGCCGGCAGCGCGACGCTTCGGGAAAAATCTTGTGGAAACGCGCATGAATATCCCAGCCATCCTTGAAATCGCTGATTTTATAATGGTGCTGGGGCGCCGATGCCGGCGGCATAAATACGACCTCGATGCCGTCCTCGACGAAGGTCTGGCAGGCGAGGCCCACCGTCACTTCCTTGCCGCGCCGCAGCATGACGCGGCAGGAGCCGCATACTCCTTCAAGGCAGCCGACACTCGTCACCTGCGGCACACCACCGTGCCAGGCGGCCTCGACCAGCGACATGCCGGTATGCGCGTTGACGGCAAGGCCGTTGATGGTCAGGGCGACGTCTGGCGGTTGTCCGCTTTCGGTTGCCGTGGCATTGCTTGTTGTCATGGACGCGCGAGGTCGATGATTTTTTTCAGGTCGTAATCCTTGTGCCCGCCGACACGTTTGACCAGTTCGGCCATGCGCTCGTGGAGGGCAGGGCGCTCAGACCTGTACAGCAACCCGGTGGGGATGCGGCCTGCCTGTTTTGCCGCATTGACCACTTGCATCGCGGCATTCCGGTCACTTATGTCGTGGGTAGGGTCGACCTCATCGCAGGAATTCCTGAAGGATACTGCGGTGTCCAGATCGTTGAAAGACGGGCACTGGGAGAGCAGATTGATGAAGGCGAACCCTTTGTGCTCCATGCCCTCCTTGATCAGTTTCGCCCCCAGCTTGGCGTTGCCGGCAAACGCCTGTCCGACAAAAGTGGCGCCATAGGTGAGCATGTACAGTATCGGATCCAGGGGCTCTTCCATGCCGCCATACGGGGTGACCGCGGCCTTCATTTCCTCGCGCGATGTGGGCGAGCATTGGCCCTTGGTCAAACCGTAGACATGGTTGTCCATCAGGATGTAGGTGATGTTGATATTTTTGCGCGCCAGGTGCGGCATATGCCCGCCACCGATCGAGAAGCCGTCGCCGTCACCGCCGCTAACCACCACGGCGAGGTCTGGGCGTGCCAGATGGACGCCTGTCGCCACCGGGCCGGCGCGGCCATGCAGGGTGTGCATCTTGTAGGAGTTGACGAAGTAGGGCAGGCGCGAGGAGCAGCCGATTCCGGAAACGCTCACCAGATGGTTCGGGTCGACACCGAGTTCTGCAAGTGCGCGCAACAGCCCCGTCAGTACGCCGTAGTGACCGCAGCCGGCGCACCAGAATGAAGGTGTTTTTTCATCCTTGTAATCCTTGGGTTTGAAATCTACCTTGTTGAAGTGCTGGTGCGGTTGAAGGATCGCGTTCATGCCAATATCTCCTTGACTTTGTTTACTATCATTTCAGGCGTGAAGGGCATTCCGCCGCAAATGGTGTAGGACTGGGGGCGCAGCGAAGTTTCTGCGCGCACGAAGTGGGCGAGCTGGCCCTGGAAGTTGACCTCCGGCAGCAACAGCCGCTTGCACGATGCGCCGAAGTCTTCGAACTGTTGCGCTGGCAAGGGGTTCAGCAGCTTGGGGTAAAAGCCCTTGACCTTGTATCCTTCGGCGCGCAGGCGCTGCAATGCTTCGCGCACCACGCCGATGGTGCTGCCCCAGGCAATCACGCCCAAGTCTGCCGCGCCATCGCCATCCACTTCCGTCGGGTCGACATCGTTGACCACGTTTTTGAGCTTGCGGAAACGTTTGTCCTGCATGGCTTCATGGTTGGTCGACGTATAGCTGGGCAGGCCGCTCTCGTTGTGTTCGAGGCCGGTGGCGATGTGCAAGCCGCCGGGCGTACCGGGGTCGGCCATCGGCGAAATACCGCTCTCGGTAAATTTGTAACGCTGGTATTCGCCTTCGCCGTTCCAGCGCTCGCGTTCCACCAGTTTATAGTTGGCCGGGTCCGGGTAGGGCACGTTCTGGGTCGAGAACGCCAGGGAGCCATCGGAAAGCAGCAGCACGGGGCATTGATATTTTTCAGCCAGATTGAATGCCACCACGGTCAAGTCGATGCAGTCCTGGATGCTTTCCACGGACAGCACGATGCGCCCTGCATCGCCATGGCCGCCGTGTACCGCCATGAACAGGTCGGACTGTTCATGTTTGGTCGGCAATCCGGTGGAGGGGCCGCCGCGCTGCACGTCAACCACCACGCAAGGCAGTTCGGCCATGAACGCCATGCCCAGCATTTCGCCCATCAGCGCCAAGCCGGGGCCTGAAGTGGAGGTCATCGCCTTCTTGCCCGCATAGGAGGCACCAAGAACTTGGGAAATGGAGGCGATTTCGTCCTCGGCCTGGATCAGGGTGCCGCCGCGTTTTGGCAGATGTTTGGCTACGTAAATCGCGACTTCGGTCGCCGGGGTGATGGGGTAGGCGGAAAAGAAATCCAGCCCCGCAATCAGCGCACCGAGGCCGATGGCGTTATTACCGGACATCACGATGACTTCATTTTTCGACTTGGGTGTTCCGAGAGTCCATGTGTCGGTCTTCTTCAGTGCGGCTGCCAATTCGCGGCCGCGCTCCAATGCAGCCAGGTTCCCCTTGACTACGTCCTCGCCCTTGCGCGAGAACTTGGTGACGATCACTTCGCGCAGGGCTTCCACGGGGATGTTGAACAGCACCGACAGCGCGCCCATGGCCACCATGTTCTTGGCGCGCAGGTTGTTCATTTCCTTTGCCGTCTGGGTCATCGGGATGGGATAAGCGTGTACGCCGGGCGGGATGTCGGGCGTGAAGTCGCTCGGGCTGTCGTAAACGATGGTGGTACCCGGCTTCAGAGAAGCGCGGTTCATGTTGTAGGCTTCGCCGTTGAAGGCGCAAAGGACATCGAAAGTGTCACCTTGGTTGTATAGCCGCTCGGTGCTGGCGCGTACCTGGTACATCGCGTAGCCGCCCTTGATCTCGGCGGGGAAGGTCTTGAAAGTGTAAACGTCGAGACCGGCGCGCGCGCAGGCTTGAGTAATGAAATCGCCAACCGAGATAACACCTTCGCCGCCTTCGCCGCCGATTCGGATGATCAGATCGTTTTTGGTTATGCCTTGCATCTACAACTCCTCAATAACACAGTGTTGGGGGAATATGCCGCCCGCAGGCTCAATCCTGACGGCTACAGTAATAAAAAATAATTGTACCAAATAAATGCCGCTGAAGTCATGCAAGTTTTGGAGGCGAATTAACTCAAGATAAAAGCTACCGGGTGCAGTCGAAAAGAAGAACTGTTGCCTCAGGGGAGCCTTGCCAGACCCCTGCCTTGGGAGGGTCAATGCGTTTCCGGATTTCCGCCAAGTGGCTGGCTACGCAAAAAATTCCTGCTCGGCCTCCACGCGTATCCGGATTATATTTTGGACGCTCCCGGCAGGTGGTTCAGATAGTTGTTTTTCAGTTGGATGTAATGTTCGGCCGAGTATCTCAGGTGAGCGATTTCTTCAGGGGTCAACGCACGAACGGCCTTTGCGGGGCGGCCCACATACAGCATCCCGCTTTCCAGCACCTTGCCCGGCGAAACCAGGCTGCCTGCGCCGATCATCACATGGTCGGGAATAACGGCATCGTCCAGGATGATCGAACCCATCCCGATCAGGCACTCGTTGCCGATCGTGCAGCCGTGAAGAACGACGGAGTGCCCGACGGTCACATAGTCGCCGATCAGCAAAGGCGAGCCATCGGGCTTGCCCGGCGTCTTGTGGGAGACATGCCCCATGGTGAGATCCTGCACGTTGCTGCCCCGCCCGATCACGATGCGGTTCACGTCACCCCGCAACACCGCGTTGCACCAGATCGAGCTGTCAGTGCCGATGGTTACATCCCCGATGATCTGGCCGGAGGCATGGACATAGACGCGCGCGCCGAGAGTTGGCATGGTGTCGAGATAAGCGGCTACAGGCATGAAGGCTCCACAAGAAAAACGATAAATTGGCGCTTAACGCGCCGGGCAGCATTTTAACCTTTTCAGAAGGGTGCTTCTATAAATTCAAAATCCTAAGCTAGACAAGGCGCGAAAGAAATTTTAGTGCGCCGCATATGTTTGATATGTAAGCGTTAAAATTTCTTGAGCAACGCAGTATCGCGACGGAGTTTGGATTTGTAGAGGTACCCCGAAAACTTGGGCAGCCGCCAGGAGTTGGCCATCCTGACCTCGTGCGCCCATAAAGGATATTCCGATTGGGCAGCCGTCTTGTTCGATCAGCGGCATCGAGACTTGCGGCAGCCCGGCGACGGCAGCGATGCAGGTATGCCGCATCGTGTTGATACGGGAAGCCCTTGCTTCATCTATGGATCGGCCCTTTAATGGCGCGACACCGGGTGCGGTCGGGAAAACAATGATCGTGCCGGGGGAAATGATGTTTTCGATCTGGCTGATCAACTGCCTCCTGACCAGCCTTTTTTCCTCCATCTCGTCACGGGTGACGGAAGGTATTTTTTCCAGCCTGCCGCGTATCTCTTCGCCGAAGGTATCGAGGTTCTGGGAAATCCATGCGCCGTGCGCCTGATTCAGCTCCCACCACTGGATGCTTCGCAGCACATCGATCCAGGTTGAAAAGTCGGGCTTGCCCAATTCAGCCTCGACGATCTCGACGGGCAACCTTGATGAGTTTTGAATACTGGATAGCCGTTGAATAAAAGCGTCGTACTTCGATGCGATGCTCGCGTCCTTGGTATCGAACAGGTCGCGCGCGATTACGAATCTATCGATCTTGAACTCCGGTATTTCGCTGCCGAGCAGCACGCTGCCCACTCTGGCCAGCATCTCCGGCGTTCGGGCGAACCAGCCGGCCACATCGAAACTGGGCGCCATCGGGTGCACGCCTTCCAGCGAAATCGCGCCATGCGTCGGGCGGAAACCGTAAATGCCGCAATACGATGCCGGTATGCGCATCGAGCCGGCGGTATCGGTGCCCAGCGCAAAATCCACCAAGCCGCCGGCGACCGCTGATGCGGATCCGCTGGAAGAGCCGCCCGGAATCCTGTCAGGGCATTTGGGGTTTAACGGGGTGCCGTAGTGGACGTTTTCGCCATCAAGTGAAAACGCCATTTCATCCGAAATGGCCTTGCCGGTCAGGGTGGCGCCTTCGTTCAATAGCATTGCAACGGATGGCGCCGTTGACTGGGCTGCCGGATGCGTGTTTTTCCAGCGTGGATTCCCGGCGCCCGTCACAAATCCTTTGACATCGTAGAGCTCTTTTACCGCAAAGGTCAGCGATGAAAGCTTTCCTGCCCTGGTTGGCTCAACCGCCATCATTTCACCGGGTACAAGCATTGCATGTATCGACTGGTTTCATAAGCAGGTTCATTGGATGGGTTGTATCAAAATTTCACGTGTGCCGTTCATTGATGCCAGTTATCGAGCCGAATGAGTCATTCAAGGTGTGAGTCAGGGGTTACCCGATTGCCGTTTATCTGAAAATCCGACCGTTCATTCTGCCAATTTGCCAGTTATCCAAAGGCCTGACCATTCGTCCCATAGGCTTTGACCTTTATGTAATTGAATTTCAATATACGAACACGCAACAACAAACCAAAGTGTCGAAGAACCAGGGTTTGAAGAGTAAAGGGAGCAAGAAGCAATTTTGCCGTTGGCAAAAGTAACATTGGAGGACTCGCAAATGACTACCACAATTATCGGCGTCATCATCACCGCCTTGGCTATTGAGATAGACAAGCTAACGCAATACAGGCACTTCGGTCTCCCGCTGGTTGCCATCGTGGGCGTGTTGACTGTCATCGTCTCACTCATAATGTAAACAGGGTGTGCTCGAATTCTCCCGTGCGGGTGACCGGCAATGATGCTTATTGCAGCGACGACATATCTAGCGAATCCACACCGTCTTCGCGTTCACGAATTCATGCATCCCCAGCCTCGACAACTCGCGCCCATAGCCCGAGGCCTTCACACCGCCGAACGGCAGGCGCGGGTCGGATTTGACCATGCCGTTGATGAAGGTGCTACCGGCCTGGATATGCGCCGCCAATTGTTCGGCGCGCGCCGTGTCCTTGCTCCAGATCGACGAGCCGAGGCCGAAGCGGGTCTCGTTGGCGATGCGTAGCGCATCCGCTTCGCTTGCGGCGCGGATCACAATCGCCACCGGGCCGAACAGCTCTTCATGGTAAGCGCGGGTTTTGGTGGTGACGCGATCCAGAATGGATGGCTGGTAGAAAAATCCTTCGCGCTCGATCGGGTTACAACCGGTCACCGCCACTGCGCCTTGCGCGATGGAATCGCTGACCTGACTATGCAATGAGTCGCGCAGGTCGAGGCGCGCCATCGGGCCGATTTGCGTGGCCTCAATCAGCGGGTCGCCGAGTCTGAGCGCTTCCACTCTGGTTTTGAGTTGGCGCAGGAATTCGTCCGCGATCTGTGGCACGACGATGAAGCGTTTGGCGGCGATGCAGGATTGCCCGCAATTGTTGAAGCGCGAGGCTATCGCCATATTGACGGTCAATTCAAGATCGGCGTCGTGCAAAACAATAAAAGGGTCGGAGCCGCCGAGTTCCAGCACGCATTTCTTCAGATGCTGTCCGGCGCACGCCGCGACCTTGCGCCCGGCGGCTTCCGATCCGGTGAGCGTGACCGCATGCACATGCGGGCTGGCGATGGCCTCGGCCACCTGTTCGACTTCAATCATCAGGGTCGTAAACACACCATCCGGCAAGCCGCACTCGCGGAAGATCGCTTCGATGGCGAGCGCGCATTGCGGCACATTCGGCGCATGTTTCAGCGCCAGCGCATTGCCCGCCATCAAGGCAGGAGCGGCGGCGCGGAACGCCTGCCAGAACGGGAAGTTCCACGGCATGACGGCCAGCACCACGCCGAGCGGGTAATACGCGACATAGCTTTTGCCGGCATCCGATGCCACCGGCTCGGCGCGCATGAATTCCTCGGCGTGCAGCGCATAGTAGTCGCAGACAGTGGTGCATTTTTCGACTTCGGCGCGGGCTTCGCGCAGCGGCTTGCCCATTTCCAGGGTGATGAGGGTCGCGAATTGATCGCGCTGCGCGTGCAACTGTATTGCTGCATTGCGCAACACTTCGGTGCGTTGTGAAAAGGGTGTTTGTGCCCAGGCTTGCTGCGCACGGTGGGCTTTTTCCAGCGCCTGTGCCAAACGCTGCGCATCCCAGCTGGCGTGGGTCTGGATCAACTGATTGGTGGTTGGGTTCAGGCTTGTGTGCGGCATGACATTGCTCCTGTAGGTGCGGATTTATCCGCACGCGGTTTTTTGCCAGTGCGAATGAATTCGCACCTACACCGGAAAAATTATCATCGTTTTAATATCCGATGGAACAATGCCCGCTTACGCGGGCATTGTTCCATGCTGGAACCTTGTTCGGCTACGCTCTAGTCTCGTAGGGCAGATGAGCCACAGGCGTTATCCGCCGAATGAAAACATACTACAGGCCTACGTTTTCAGCGCGGTGAGCACTTCGTCCAGCATCTTCTTGGCATCGCCGAACAACATGCGGTTGTTTTCCTTGTAGAACAGCGGATTATCGACGCCCGCATAGCCGGAGGCCATGCTGCGCTTCATTACGATCGAGGTCTTGGCTTTCCAGACTTCCAGCACAGGCATTCCGGCGATCGGGCTGTTCGGGTCGTCCTGTGCCGCCGGGTTCACGATGTCGTTGGCGCCGATGACCATTGCGACATCGGTATTCGGGAAGTCCTCGTTGAGTTCGTCCATCTCGAACACGATGTCGTAGGGCACCTTGGCTTCGGCCAGCAGCACGTTCATATGGCCGGGCATGCGACCGGCGACCGGGTGGATGCCGAAGCGCACGTTGATGCCTTTTTCACGCAGCAGCTTGGTGATTTCGTAGACGGTGTGCTGGGCCTGCGCCACCGCCATGCCATAACCAGGCACGATGATCACGTTCCTGGCTTCGCGCAGCAATTCGGCGGTCTCGACCGCATTGACCGGCACTGCTTCGCCGACCGGTTGTGCGTCGCCGCTGGCCGCAGCAGGCGTCCCGCCGCCGGTGCCGAAGCCGCCCGCGATCACGCTGATGAAGTTGCGGTTCATCGCCCGGCACATGATGTAGGAGAGGATCGCGCCGGAGGAACCCACCAGCGCGCCGGTGACGATCAGCAGGTCATTCGACAGCATGAAGCCGGTCGCCGCCGCCGCCCAGCCGGAGTAGCTGTTCAGCATCGACACTACCACCGGCATATCGGCGCCGCCGATCGCCATCACCATGTGAATGCCGAACAGCAGCGCGATCACCGTCATCACGATCAGCGGCACCATGCCTGCGCTCACCGATGCGGAATGCAGGAATTGCCAGCCGCAGTAAATGATGATCAGCAGGCCCATCAGATTCATCCAGTGACGCGCGGGCAGGAGCAGGGGTTTGCCGCCGATCTTGCCCGACAGTTTGCCGAAGGCGATGATGGAGCCGGAGAAGGTTATCGCGCCGATCAGGATGCCGATGTAGATTTCCATCTCGTGGATGGCTTTTTCCGCACTGTTCAGGTGGGCCGCTGCCAGCGGGTCGATGTAATTCGCAAATCCGACCAGGCAGGCGGCCAGGCCGACCAGGCTGTGCATCAGCGCGACCAGTTCGGGCATCTGGGTCATCTGCACTTTACGGGCGGCGTAGATTCCGACCGTGCCGCCGACTGCCATGGCGCCGATGATCCACGGAATGCCGGCCATCGTGACGCGCGGTCCGAAGATTGTCGCCAGCACGGCAATGGTCATGCCGATCATGCCGTAGAGATTGCCGCGCCGCGAAGACTCCGGATTGGAGAGGCCGCCGAGGCTCAGGATAAAAAGTATCGTCGCGCCGATATAGGAGACGGTTGCCAAGCTTTCAGACATGATTGATTACCTTGTATTGTTTTTACGGCCTTATTTGCGGAACATCGCCAGCATGCGCTGGGTGACGGCGAAGCCGCCGAACATATTGACTGCGGTGAGCGCGATGCCTGCCACTGCCAGCCAGCGTATCCAGTCATCCGGACGCGGGCCTCCGCCACCCATCAGCGGCGGCGCGATCTGCACCAGCGCGCCGATGGCGATGATGCTGCTGATCGCATTGGTGACGCTCATCAGCGGCGTATGCAGCGCGGGGGTGACATTCCACACCACCATGTAGCCGACGAAGCAGGCGAGTACGAACACGGTGAAGTGCCCGAGGAACGCTGCGGGCGCGCTGGCACCGATGAACCAGAACATCGCTGCCGCAACGCCGAATATGATTGCCGTCTTGGTGCCTGAGGCCGGCGCGCCGCCTTTGCCATGGCCCTTGGCGGGTGCCGCAACCGGCTTGGCGGCAGCCGGTTTGGCCGGTGCCGCCGACAGCTTCGGCGCAGGCGGCGGCCAGGAAATATTGCCTTCCTTGATGACCGTCAGGCCGCGGATGGCGTCGTCGTCCATGTTGACGTTGATGATGCCGTCCTTGGTCTTGCACAACTCTTCGCACAGACGGAACAGATTGGTTCCGTACAACGTGGAAGACTGCTTGGCCAAACGACTATTCAGATCGGTGTAGCCGACGATGGTCACACCGTGCTTCACTACAGCCTGACCAGGCTCGGTCAGTTCGCAATTGCCACCGCGCTCGGCCGCCATATCAACGATGACACTACCCGGCTTCATGCTTTTCACCATCTCGGCGGTGATCAGCTTGGGTGCGGGCTTGCCGGGGATCAGCGCAGTGGTGATGATGATGTCCACCTCTTTCGCCTGCTTGGCGTACATCTCGCGCTGTGCCTGCTGGAAGCCCTCGCTCATCACCTTGGCGTAGCCACCACCGCCACCACCTTCTTCCTCATACTCGACTTTCACGAATTCGCCGCCCAAGGACTTGACCTGGTCGGCCACTTCGGCACGCGTATCGTTGGCGCGCACGATGGCGCCCAGACCGGCGGCTGTACCGATGGCAGCCAGGCCCGCCACACCAGCACCGGCGATGAAGACCTTGGCTGGCGGAACCTTGCCTGCGGCGGTGATCTGGCCGTTGAAAAAGCGGCCGAAGGCATTGGCGGCCTCGATGACGGCGCGGTAGCCGGCGACGCCGGCCTGGGAGGTCAGCGCGTCCATCTTCTGCGCGCGGGAAAGCTGGCGCGGCAGCGAGTCGATGGCCAGCACGGTGGCCTTTTTCGCCGCCAGTTGCTGCATCAATTCCGGGTTCTGCGCCGGCCAGATGAAGCCGATCAAGGTGCCGCCTTCACGCATCAAGTCAACCTCGGCACTCGTCGGGACGCACACCTTGAACACGATGTCGGACGCAGCCCACAGCTTGGCAGCACCGTCGATAATTTCTGCGCCTGCGGCGCGGTAGGTGTCGTCGCCGAAATTCGCCGCATCCCCGGCGCCGGATTCCACGGCGACCTTGAAGCCCAGCTTGATGAGCTTTTCAACGACCTCGGGCACGGTGGCCACGCGCTTTTCACCGGGAGCTATTTCCCGGGGAATTCCTATCATCAGAGTCATGGATTAGTTTTCCGTTTTGATTAAAATTATTCTAGTTCCCACGCCATTGAAACATCGTATCCGAATGGGCGGAAGCGCGATGGTACTTCAAAAATCTTCCGGCTATCAACCTTCTTTTTGTCCCTTTTTTTCGCCACCCTGTACGGCGCTATACATAGCGACAGAAGTAGCGTGCGCTATGCGCACGGCCATCCGTGGTTTCGTGCGCACAGCGCACGCTACGATTTATGTCGTTGTGTATAAAAATAACTACACGTCAGAAAAAAAACGCTGGCGGACATCGGTAGGGATACCCATTCCCGTCGATTGTGCGCGTTGCAGGAGTTCCCAATAATAGCGGTAGGAAGCGCGGTCATGCAGTTTGCCTTCCAGCTGAATAGGGCCCCATTCGGCATCCTGAGCGGCGATCAGCAAGGTGGCGGCCTCGTTGACCTCGGCAAAATCCGGGCGCATGGCTTCGATGATGGGCTGAATCTGAGCAGGGTGAATACTCCACATGCGCAGGAAACCGAGCTCCAGCCGGGCGCGGCGGGCGTCTTCCCGCACTACATTGGCATCGCGTATTTCGGTGGTGACGTTGTGGCTGGGCACGACGCCGTTGCCCAGCGCGGCGGCGGCGATCGCGCATTTGGCGCGCACCACCAATGCATGGCTGAACTGGCCGGGCGAGCGCATCGCGGCGGCGGGAATCGCGCCGTGATGTGCGGAGACAAAGTCCATCAGGCCGAAATCGAGGGTCTCGACGTGGGGCAGGCGGGCGATCTCCCAGACATCATGCAGCGCGCCGGGTGTCTCGATCAGTACATGGACGGGAATCTCACGGGTGATGCCGTAGCGGTTTTTCAGTTCGTCGAGCGCGGTGATCTGCGTCAGGGCATCGCCGGCATTTTCCGGCTTGGGCAATACGATGTAAGCCACGCGCTGCCCGACCCGGCTGATGATGATCTCCAGTTCGTCGCGCCAGAATGGATGGCTGACATCATGGATGCGAACACCGACGCGGTCAAAGCGGTTTGCGCCGGACAGGATCAGTTCGGCGATCATGGCCGCATGCTCCCGCTCCTTGCCTGCGGGGGCACCGTCCTCGCAGTCGGCGGTGATGTCGAAGATAGACCGCTCATCGACCGATAATTCGGCTTGAATCTGGAGCGCCTTGTTCAGCAGTTTCTCGCTGCCGGTAAAATGCTCGCACACGGCAAGCCGGGGGAACGGCCGGCTGCCCGCGTAGAGTACGTCGGATGGGTGGATGAGGTTACTCATGTAAAAATACCTCTAAAAATTCAGAGTTCGCCCAAATGCAAGGCGCGGATAAATTTTTAGTTTCGGCTAACCTTAAAGATTACCCTGCACTGAAACTTCGTTTTGCAGTGCCGCATATGTGTCTATATGCAAACAAAGAAATTTATAAGCAACGCAGCAGTTGGGATGAAATCTGGATTTTTATTGGATTTCGACCAGGGTTTCGTCCGGCGCCACGCTGTCGCCTTTCTTGACATGGACGCCGATCACAACGCCGTCTATGGGCGCCTGGATTTCGTTTTCCATTTTCATGGCTTCGATGACCAGCACACCGTCTCCTGCCTCGACTTTATCCCCGACCTTGACTTTGACGTCAATAATCGTGCCGGGCATGGCGGTCGCCACGCAGCCTTGATGGGACGGACGCGGGCGCTCGGCACCTGATGCCGGAGCGACGGGTTTTTTCTTGCCGTTACTCTTGCCGCCGGAAACTTCGATTTCATTCAGGGTTTCGACTACGACTTCTTCCGAAATGCCGTCGACTGAAACATAGAACGGACGCTGGGTTTCCCCGTGGTGTCCGCTGCCGGTGAGTTTGATATGGAAGGTTTCGCCATGCAGCGTCACCTTGAACTCGTTGGGCGCGTAACGTTCGGAAGAGGTGGCGGCAGCCTCCCTGGTCAGCAATGGCTCAGGCTTGAGCGTATCGGCATTGCGTTCCTGCAGGAAGGTTTTTGCCAGTTCCGGGAACATGGCGTAAGTGAGGACATCTTCCTCGCTTTGGGCAAAGGTTTCACTTTCGATTTTGAGCTTGTTCATCTCATCTTCTATCAGGTCCGCCGGGCGGCAGGTCACGACTTCCGCATCGCCGACCGCAAGTTTTTTGACTTGTTCGTTGACCTTGCCCGGCGCCTTGCCGTAGTGACCGAGCAGATAATTTTTGACTTCATTGGTGACCGATTTGTAGCGCCCGCCGGTCAGTACATTCATGACCGCCTGTGTGCCGACGATTTGCGAGGTTGGCGTAACCAGCGGCGGGTAGCCCAGGTCTTCGCGCACCCGCGGGATTTCGGCGAGCACTTCGTTCATGCGGTTGAGCGCACCCAGTTCCTTGAGCTGGTTGGACAGGTTGGAAATCATGCCGCCCGGCACATGGTTCACCAGTACGCGTGTATCCACGCCGGTAAAGGCGCACTCGTACTGCCAGTACTTCTGGCGCACCTCATAGAAATAGGCAGTCACTTCCTGTAGTTTGGCCAGGTCGAGGCCGGTGTCGTATTCCGTGCCTTGCAGCGCGGCAACGATGCTCTCGGTCGAGGAATGGCTCGCGCCTTCGCCGAAGGAAGAGTTGCAGGTATCCAGCATGGTGGCACCCGCTTCCACGGCCTTGAGGAAACACATGGAAGACAGGCCTGATGTGGAGTGGCTGTGCAGGTGTATCGGCAGACGGACGGCGGCGCGTATCGCCGTTACCAGCTCGGTGGTTGCTGAAGGCGTAAGCAGTCCGGCCATGTCCTTGATGCAGATAGTGTCGCAGCCCATCGCTTCCAGTTCGCGGGCCAGTTCGACGAATTGGGGAATGCCGTGCACCGGGCTGGTGGTGTAGCTGATGCAGCCCTCGGCATGTTTGCCGGCTTTCTTTACCGCTTCGACGGAGACGCGCAAATTGCGCATATCATTCATCGCATCGAAAATGCGGAACACGTCCACGCCGTTGTCCGCAGACTTGCCGACAAATGCGCGCACCACGTCATCGGAATAGTGGCGGTAGCCGAGCAGGTTCTGACCGCGCAACAGCATCTGGATGCGGGTGTTCGGCAAGGCCCTGCGCAGTTTCTTGAGGCGTTCCCACGGGTCTTCTTTCAGGAAGCGCACGCAGGAGTCGAAGGTCGCGCCTCCCCAGGCTTCCAGCGACCAGAAGCCGATGTCATCCAGCTTGGGGCAGATAGGTAGCATGTCTTCGGTGCGCATGCGCGTTGCGATCACAGATTGATGACCGTCACGCAAGACTAATTCGGAAATAAGGGTTTTTGCCATGTGATTAACTTGATGTAAGGTTGATTAGAACGGGCATGGCAAAAATGCCGCCCATGTTGATGAAATCCGCCATGCCCGTCTCCCTCACCCCAACCCTCTCCCGCAAGCGGTAGAGGGGGCAAACGAATCGCTGTGCGAGCTTCACGTTAGATGCCTTCGTGTGCTGCTATCGCGGCTGAAATGGCTGCGGCCCTCAGTTCCGGCGGGATTTTGGTGGTGTAATCGACCAACTCCGGATGGGACTCCACAAACCCGGTGTTGAAGTTCGCATTCCTGAAGTCGGGGTGTTTTAATATTTCCTGATAATACGGGATGGTTGTCTTGACACCATAGATCACCATATCGTTAAGCGCGCGGCGGCCGCGATCGACGACCCCATCCCAGGTGAGTGCCCAGACGGTGAGCTTGGCGCACATGGAATCGAAATAGGGCGGAATCTCATAGCCGCTGTACATGGCGGCGTCAATGCGCACGCCTGGGCCGCCCGGCGCATAGTAACGGGTGATCTTGCCAAAACTCGGCAAAAAGCCATTCTTGGGGTCTTCCGCATTGATGCGAAACTCTATGGCGTAGCCGCGAAATCTGACGTCTTCCTGTTTGTATTGCAGCTCAAGGCCATTGGCGATGCGAATCTGCTCTTGCACGATGTCGATGCCGGTAATGGTTTCCGTCACGGTGTGTTCAACCTGAATGCGGGTGTTCATTTCCATGAAATAGAAATTGTTGTCCTGGTCGAGCAGGAATTCGACCGTGCCCGCGTTTTCATAGCCCACGGCACGGCTGGCCTTGACGGCCAGATTGCCGATGTATTCGCGCTGCTCCGGGGTGATTTGCGGCGAGGGAGCAATTTCGATCAGTTTCTGGTTGCGGCGCTGGATGGAACAGTCGCGCTCGAACAAATGAATGACGTTGCCATGGCTGTCGCCCAGCACCTGCACTTCGATGTGTCGCGGGTTGACCACGCATTTTTCCAGAAAGACTTCCGGCTGACCAAAAGCCTTGCTGGCTTCCGAAATCACACGCTCATAATTGCTGAGGAGATCTTTGTCGCTGTCGCAACGGCGAATGCCGCGCCCGCCACCGCCATTGGTGGCTTTGAGCATGATGGGGTAACCGATTTTGTTGGCCAGTATGCGCGCCTCTTCAACATCGGCGAGGTTGCCGTCGCTGCCTGGCACACAGGGGATGCCGGCGGCTATCATGGCGTTGCGCGCCTGGACTTTGTCGCCCATCTGGCGGATGACATCCGCGTTCGGGCCGATAAACTTGATATCGCGGCGCGCGCAAATTTCGGCCAGCTCGGGGTTCTCCGCAAGAAAGCCATAACCAGGATGCAGTGCATCACACCCTGAGGTAACGGCCAAATTGACGATGTTGTGCGCGTTAAGATAGCCGGTGACCGGCTCGGAGCCGATGTGGTAGGCTTCATCCGCTTTTTTTACATGCAGCGCATGACGGTCGGCATCGGTGTAAATGGCGACCGATTTGATGCCCATTTCCGAGCAGGCGCGCACGATGCGGACGGCGATTTCACCGCGGTTGGCGACGAGTATTTTTTTAATCACAAATTATCCTGAATCCGGCTGAATATTGAAACCCGACCGAATGATAGTTGGGCTGCATGTTTCTGCTCTGCGGGTTGACGCCTGAGTTTTTGAATGCGGCATTATAGCGGCATCGCCCTGCCGCGCTCAATGGCAATTCGAATTACAGGGCCGGAGTTGGCTATTGCCGTAGTTATACAGAACCCTTTGTTATAGAATCGCTGCTTATATCAGAGGTTCATTAATGCCGAATGATGTGAATAATGGATTACCCAATGACCCTTCAAGGGGAGCGCCGGTATGCCATGGAATAAAGGTTGTGCGAGGTTGTCGGCAAGGCGCAAAGAGTGGCAAGCGGCGCAGTGGCTGCGCGTAAAAATTTTCGCAGCGTAAATAGTTGGGATAGAATACGCGTTTTTAGGCTTGCCGGATTTTCTGGGTACTGGTTACCTGTGCTCCTGCTGGCATTTTGATTGATATTAAAGATTCTGGTTACGGCATCACGTTCGTTTGTGGCGAATTTGAGCATTCTCTGAAACTTTCGTTTTACTCGGCTGGTCGTAGGAACTTACGACGTTCTGCCGCAAAACTTCGTGCCCGCTAGCGGGCTATATCAATCAAAATGGGTAAGCAGGGATGCGCGGCTTTGCCGCACAACTCGCGAACCCTGTGCAGCCATCACGCGAATTTATGAAGCATTCGGGTTAAGCACATAATTTATCTCCGGGTAACCGGACACATTGATACTGAAATACTGACTGAAGGAGTTTTTGATGCATCAAGCGCAAATGGTTACGATCGACGGGAATGAAGCTGCTGCCTATATCGCACACCTGACCAACGAGGTAATCGCAATTTACCCGATCACTCCTTCGTCGCCGATGGGAGAGTATTCCGACGTTTGGTCGGCAGCCGGCAAACCCAATCTGTGGGGTACGGTTCCCGAGGTGATTACGATGCAGAGCGAAGGCGGCGCCGCCGGCACGGTGCATGGAGCATTGCAGACCGGCTCCCTGACGACCACCTTCACCGCCTCGCAGGGGTTGCTGCTGATGATCCCCAATATGTACAAGATCGCCGGGGAACTGACGCCATTTGTCATGCATGTGGCAGCACGCTCGCTCGCGGCCCAAGGGCTGTCGATTTTTGGCGACCACAGCGACGTGATGTCGGCGCGCTCGACCGGTTTTGCTTTCCTTGCCTCCAATACGGTGCAGGAGGCTATGGACATGGCGCTGATCGCCCAGGCCGCGACGCTGGAGTCACGCATACCTATCCTGCATTTCTTCGATGGTTTCCGCACTTCCCACGAGGTGGCCAAGGTCGAGCAGGTGCCGCTGGAAGTGGTGCGCGAGATGATCGACGACAAGCTGGTGTTCGCCCATCGTACTCGTGCATTGACGCCAGATCACCCGATAATTCGCGGCACGGCGCAGAACCCGGACGTGTACTTCCAGGCGCGCGAGACGGTCAATCCCTATTACAACGCGATGCCCGGTATCGTTCAGAAGGCGATGGATAAATTCGCCAAGCTCACCGGCCGCCAATACCATTTGTATGAATACGTCGGCGCGCCGGATGCCGAGCGGGTGCTGATCCTGATGGGTTCGGGCGCGGATGCGGCGGAGGAAACGGTGGAGCACCTGACTACCCATGGCGAGAAAGTGGGTATCGTGAAAGTGCGCCTGTACCGCCCTTTCGTCGCCGCCGAACTGCTCAAGGTTATTCCGGTCACGGCCAGGCACATTGCCGTTCTCGATCGCACCAAGGAACCTGGCGCAGACGGCGAGCCGCTGTACAAGGATGTGGTGACGGCAATTGCAGAAGCCTTCACTGCCGGAACCGGTAGGTATACGACCATGCCGCGTGTGGTGGGCGGGCGCTACGGCCTGTCCTCCAAGGAATTTACGCCGGGCATGATCAAGAGTGTGTTCGATGAACTGAAAAAAGACCAGCCAAAAAATCATTTTACCGTCGGCATCATCGACGACGTCACCCATACCAGCCTGAAGTGGGATGCGAATTTCCGCAACGATGCCAGCCGCGGCGTGAACCGCTGCCTGTTCTACGGCCTAGGCTCGGACGGCACAGTAGGCGCCAACAAGAACACCATCAAGATCATGGGCGAGGAAACCGAGCTCTATGGTCAGGGTTATTTCGTTTATGACTCGAAAAAAGCAGGCGCGATTACCGTCTCCCACCTGCGTTTCTCGCCCAAGTCGATTCACTCGCCCTATCTGATCGGCAACAACGAAGCGAACTTCATCGGCTGCCACCAGCCGGGATTTCTGGAGCGTTATGAAATGCTGGATTACGCCGCCGAAGGCGCGGTGTTTCTGCTCAACACGCCGACAGCGCAGGACAAGGTATGGGATAAGCTGACGCACAAGATGCAGCAGCAGATCATCGACAAGAAAATCGAATTCTACGCAATTGATGCCTATGCGATCGCCAGGGCAACCGGCATGGGCAGCCGCATCAACACCATCATGCAGACCTGTTTCTTTGCCATCTCCGGCGTGTTGCCGCGTGAACTGGCAATCGAGAAGATCAAGTCCGCCGCCGACAAGTCCTATAGCAAGAAGGGCAGGGCGGTGGTGGAGGCCAACTGGAAGGCGATCGATGAAACCCTTGCCAACCTGCATAAGGTGAAAATTCCCGCTGCTGCCACCAGCAATTTCGAAATGCCCGAACCAGTGGGTGCCCATGCGCCGGATTTCGTCAAGCGTGTAACCGCCGAAATTATGGCCGGTCGCGGCGACCTGCTGCCGGTGTCGGTGTTTCCCGCCGATGGTACTTGGCCCACCGGCACTGCGATTTGGGACAAGCGCAATTTGGCGATGGAAATCCCGGTATGGGACGAAGATCTGTGCATCTACTGTGGCAAGTGCGCGCTCGTCTGCCCGCATACCGCCATCCGTTCCAAGGTTTTCCCCGTCGAATTGGCCAAGGATGCGCCGTCCACTTTCAAGCATATCCAGATCAAGGGCAAGGAATTCGAGCAGGGCATGCATGTCAGCTACCAGGTAGCGCCGGAGGACTGTACCGGCTGCGAACTGTGTGTCGACATCTGCCCGGCGATATCCAAGACCGACCCAAACTACAGGGCGCTCAACATGCGCGACATCGGGCCGTTGCGCAATCAGGAAAAGGAAAACTTCGAGTTCTTCCTCAAGCTGCCGGAATTCGACCGCACCAAGTTGCGCACCTCCACCATCAAGGGCGCGATGATGTTGCAGCCGTTGTTCGAATTTCCCTCTGCATGCGTCGGTTGCGGCGAAACGCCCTATATCAAGCTGGCTACCCAGTTGTACGGCGACCGCATGGTGGTGGCCAACGCCACCGGCTGTTCCTCGATCTACGGCGGCAACCTGCCCACTACGCCCTATAGCACAAACCCCGAAGGACGCGGTCCGGCCTGGGCAAACTCGCTGTTCGAGGATAATGCCGAATTTGGCTTGGGCTTCCGCGTCAGCCTCGACAAACATGCCGAGCATGCCCGCGAACTGTTGGGGCGGATGAAGGACAAAGTCGGTGCCGAATTGGCCGAATCCATCCTCAACGCCGACCAGTCTGCCGAAGAGGGTATCTTCGCGCAGCGCGAGCGCATCGAGGCCTTGCGCAAGGTACTGGCCGGCATCGATTCCGCCGAGGCGCGCAACCTGGAGAGCTTGGCCGACTACCTGGCGAAGAAGAGCGTGTGGATCATCGGCGGCGACGGCTGGGCATACGACATTGGCTTCGGCGGCCTGGATCACGTGCTGGCCTCCGGCCGTAACGTCAATATTCTGGTGCTCGATACCGAAGTCTATTCCAACACCGGCGGACAGTGTTCCAAGGCTACGCCACGCGGCGCCACGGCTAAATTTGCCGCCGGCGGCAAGCCTACCGGGAAGAAGGATCTGGGGCAGATCGCCATGAGCTACGGCCATGTTTACGTTGCCCAAGTCGCTTATGGCGCGAAGGACGCCCACACGCTGAAGGCCTTTATCGAAGCCGAATCCTTTGATGGCCCGTCGGTGATCATTGCTTACAGTCCCTGCACCGAGCACGGCTATGAAATGAACAAGCAACACCAGCAGCAGGAACTGGCGGTCAACACCGGCCATTGGCCGCTGTACCGCTACGACCCGCGCCGCGAGGAGGAAGGCAAGAATCCGCTGTCACTGGATTCGCAGAAGCCTTCCGTGTCTTACCGCGAATTCATCAAGAGCGAACCGCGCTTCCGTGGCTTGGTGAAGAAAATGGATAACGATAGCGGAAAAACGATAGCGTTCTACGACAAGGAACTGCGGAAGCACTACGCGATTTTCGAGCACTTGGCGGGTGACGCCAAGAAGAAGGGGCCAACTGGCGCATAGTTTGACTGGAAGCTTCCGCAGCATCGGAGTTTCGTGCCCGGATTTTCGTCTTCTCCAAAAGATAGGCAATTTTTATCGTTCCCGCGCTCTGCGCGGGAACGATAAAGTTGTTATCTCGCGGGAACAATGGTTGCGGCAAAGGCATTTGTTATGAATTACGCAAGCTCAGTAATATGCAAATATTAAACAGGGGATGGTATGACTAATAGCAAAAAATACATTTACGAATTCGAGCAGGGCGATGGCAAGAATAAGATGCTGTTGGGCGGCAAGGGCGCGAATCTGTGCGAAATGACGCAGATTGGTTTGAATGTACCGCCCGGTTTCACCATTACCACCGATGCCTGCACGGCCTATCTGGATAAAAATAAACTGCCCGATGGCTTGATGGAGTCTGTCAAGACGCATATGCAGGCGCTGGAAAAGAAAACCGGCAAGGGTTTCGGCGGTGGCGAAAACCCTTTGCTCGTCTCGGTGCGTTCCGGTTCGTCCATGTCCATGCCGGGCATGATGGACACCATCCTCAATCTCGGCCTCAACGAAACTTCACTGCAAGGCCTGATCAAGCAAACCGGCAACGCGCGCTTTGCCTACGATACTTATCGCCGTTTCATCCAATTGTTCGGCAAGATTGCGCTCAATATCAGCGACGAACATTTTGATGAACGCATGGCCGCGATCAAGCGCAAATATGGCGCGCCCGAGGATCTGGATTTAGACGTCGAACACCTCAAGGAATTGGCGGGCGAATTCCTGGCCATTGTCCAGCATCACACCGGGAAACCTTTCCCGCAAGACCCTTATGAACAGTTGGAAATTGCGATAGGCGCGGTGTTCGGCTCATGGATGGGCAAGCGCGCGGTGGATTACCGCAGGCAGTTCAAAATCACCAAGGATCAAGCCAGCGGCACGGCGGTGAGCGTCTGCACCATGGTGTTCGGCAATATGGGTAATGATTCCGGCACGGGCGTGGGTTTTACGCGCAACCCCGGCACCGGAGAGAATCTTATTTACGGCGAATACTTGGTCAATGCGCAAGGCGAGGATGTGGTGGCGGGAATCCGCACGCCCAAGGCGATTGCCGAAATGGAACAGGAAATGCCGGAGATTTACCGCCAGCTGATGGAGTTGCACAACCGGCTGGAGTCGCATTATCACGAAGTACAGGATTTCGAGTTCACCATCGAGAAAGGCATTCTGTATTGCCTGCAAACGCGCAACGGCAAAATGAACGCGCGCGGCATGGTGCGCAGTTCGGTGGAAATGTTTAACGAGGGGCTGATTTCAAAAGAGCGCGCGTTGCTGCGCATTGAGCCGGCGATTCTTGAGCAGTTGCTGGTTCCGCAGTTGGCGCCGAACTTTCATGGCAAGTCGTTGGCGCAGGGGCTGCCGGCTTCTCCCGGTGCGGCATCCGGCAAGATTGTGTTCGATGCCGATACCGCCGAAACGCGCGGACGCGCCGGCGAAAAAATCATTCTGGTGCGCGAGGAAACCAAGCCCGAGGATATCCACGGCTTCTTCCAGGCGCAGGGCATCCTGACCAGTCGCGGCGGCAAGACCTCGCACGCCGCCGTGGTGGCGCGCGGCATGGGCAAGCCCTGCGTCTCGGGCTGCGAGCAGATCGTCATCAATGATGTGCTGCGTAGCGCCCGGATCGGCGAAACCACGCTGCACGAAGGCGATGTCATCACCATCGACGGCGGCACCGGCCATGTTTATGCGGGCGAAGTGCCGACGGTGGAGGCCGAGTTTTCGGAGGAAATGGACACGCTGTTGGCTTGGGCGGACGAGATTTCCAGGCTCAAGGTGATGGCCAACGCCGACACGCCTCACGACGCGCAGCGCGCGCGCGAATTTGGCGCGATGGGTATCGGCCTGTGCCGCACCGAGCGCATGTTCAACAGCACCGACCGTTTGCCGATCGTGCAGGAAATGATCCTCGCCGAGACGCAGGAAGACCGCCAAGCCGCGCTGGATCGCCTGCTGCCGATCCAGCGTGCCGACTTCAAGGGCATCTTCAAGGCGATGAAGGGGCTGCCGGTCACGGTGCGCCTGCTCGACCCGCCGATGCATGAATTCTTGCCTACCGCCGCACAACTCGAATTGGAAATCGCCCACCTGCATCAATTGCGCGACACCATCGATGGGTTGGAAGAGTTGCCGGAAACGCTCAAGATGCTCAACCCCAAGCTTTACCAGCAATATGCCGATGGCTTGATAAAACTGATGGGCGGGCTGAACGACTTCAAGGAATCGCACATGGAGGAAGATGTGATCGGCAAGAAGGAAGTGATCTTGAAAAAGGTCAGGGCCTTGGCCGAAGTCAACCCGATGCTGGGCCATCGCGGCGTGCGGCTGGGCATCACTTATCCTGAAATCTACTCGATGCAGATACGGGCGATCCTGGAAGCCGCCGCCTTGTGTGCCAAGGACGGCGTCGAAATCTATCCAGAAATCATGGTGCCGCAGGTGGCCACGGTGGAAGAGCTCAAGCGTATTCACAGTTATGTCCAGCGCATCCACCAGGAAGTGAACGCAACTCACGGCATCAATGTGCAATTCAAGTTTGGCTCGATGCTGGAAGTGGTGCGTGGCTGCATACGCGCCGGACGCATGGCAGAAACCGCCGAGTTTTTCTCTTTCGGCACCAATGACCTGACCCAGGCGACGTTCTCCTTCAGCCGCGAGGATGCGGAAAATAAATTTCTCCCCGCATACAACGAAACCGGCATCCTGGAAGATAATCCGTTCGAGGTATTGGATATCAAGGGCGTGGGGGAGCTGATGAAGCTGGCGGTGGAGAGAGGGCGCCAGACCCGCCCGGATTTGAAGATGGGCATCTGCGGCGAACATGGCGGGCATCCCGGCTCCATCCGTTTTTGCCATCACATCGGGCTCAATTACGTTTCCTGTTCGGGCCCGCGCGTGCCCATTGCACGTCTGGCGGCGGCGCAGGCAAAATTATTGGAGAGTGAATATCGGGAGCCGATCTAATCAGTTTGTGATGCAGCTTGCGTAGGGCGAATAACGGCCTGCGGCCTCATCCGCCCTACGCGGGCTAATGGGAAATCTGGGTTAAATAGCGCCCCTACCGCTTCCCTAAATTAGTGTGCTGCAATATAATTTGCACAGAGTTTTTGTTGAATGTTTTATGTATTGCATTGTCTTCTCCTAAGTTGGCTCAGCGTAGCGTACAAATTCAGATGAAAACTGTGCCCGTGCGGTGCAATGATGCCCGTTCATCGCTTTTTGCGCGCTGCTTTTCTAGAGTTTTGGCAGATTTTTGCCATAGCGTTTGCTGGTTTGTTTGTTGCAAGCTGTTGAGCGTTTTTGTTAATGGAATCGTTTGTATGCGATATTTAGCAGCCCCAAACAAATCGGTAATTATTTCTTGAGGTCGCCCTTATGTCTGCCGTAATGTCTCGCCGCCGCTTTATCACTTTCATTGCCGCTGCCGCCGGTCTGCCGCTGTTGCTGAAGGCGGGGGGCGCTCAGGCCAAGCCGGTGCGCTGGGATGGCACCGCCTTGGGTGCGCCGGCTTCCATCCAGCTTTACCATGCCGACGAGGCTCAGGCGCACGCCGCCATCGCGGCTGGACTGGACGAACTGAAGCGCCTCGAAGCGATTTTCAGCGTTTACCGCGCGGACAGCTCGATCTCGATGCTCAACCGCGAGGGTGTGCTTGAAAATGCGCCGGACGATTTCATCGCCATGCTTACCCGCGCTTTGTCGCTGGCCAAGATCAGCGACGGCGTCTATGACCCCACCGTGCAGCCGTTGTGGCAAACTTATTTCCGTCACTTCACCGCAAGCAACCCCGACCATGCCGGACCGGCGCCGCGCGATCTCGCCGCCGCGCTTGCGCTGGTGGACTGGCGCGCTGTCGAGGTGGATGCCGGGCGCAATCGGGTTTCCTTTGCACGCCCCGGCATGGGGCTGACGTTGAACAGCGGCGCCCAGGGCTATATTACCGACCGCGTCACCGATGTGTTGCGCGCTCATGGTTTCGACCGCATGCTGGTGGACATGGGCGAGCCGCGCGCGCTGTCAGCCAAGCCGGACGGCTCCGCCTGGCGCATAGGCATTGCCAACCCTGCGGATCCGAGCCGCACGGTCGTCACGCTGGACGTGGTAGACAAATGCGTTTCCACCTCGGGCGGTTACGGCACCCTGTTTGATTCCGCCGGTGCTTTCACCCATATCATCGATAGCCGCACTGGCCGCACTGCGCCCGCGCTGCTGGGAGTCTCGGTGGTGGCAGACACCGGTATCGTCGCTGACGGCCTTTCCACCGCCATGCTGATGGCGCCAGTCGAGCGCAGACTAGCCATCCTCAAGGCTGCCGGGGGGCAAAAAGCGATTTACGTCACGCCCGAAGGCGTGGTCTCCACCGTAGAGGCATGACTATGGGCGAAGCTGTGAACAATACGACGGATTTCAGCGCACCTACGATGGTCGAGGGCACCGCATATGTGGTGGCCGTGGAAGGTAATATGGTATGGCTGGTGCCTGAGGTGGGTTCCAGTTGCGGCGGCTGCGCCTCCGCATCGGCGTGCGGCTCCAAGGGTATCGGCACCTTGGCCGGCCGGTTGGAGGCGCGCCGCTTCCAGCTCGTCAACGATGCCGGCCTCAGGGTCGGCGAGCGGGTAGTGGTGGGTATCCGCGAGAACGCGCTGCTCAAGGCTTCAATCACCGCCTATGTCATTCCGCTCACTACACTGCTGAGCGCCGGAGCGCTGGCACAGTGGGCGGCCGGCAACGACACCGTCACAATGGTGGCCATGTTTGCAGGCCTCGCGCTCGGACTAGGGCTGGCGCGCTTGGGTGCTGGCCGTCTGTTGGTCAGGGGCGAGCTTGCACCCCGTTTTATTCGTCGCGCCAGCGCGGGCGAAACGTGCAACTCTTGAGTAGGCAAGGGGTCTGGTAATGAAGGTCAAGGAATGAGGGTCAGGGAATGAAAGAATACGTACTTTTGATGATAAGCGCGGCACTGGTCAACAATGTCATCTTGGCACGCTTTCTCGGTCTGTGCTCGTTCATGGGCGTCACCACGCGCATCGACACCGCCGTCGGCATGGGCATGGCAACCACTTTCGTGATTACCGTTTCGTCAATGGCCGACTGGACAGTCGAAACCTATTTGCTGCAGCCCTACGGCCTGGGCTATCTGCGCACGGTGACCTTCATCCTGATTATCGCTGCCACCGTGCAGTTCACCGAAATGATCGTGAAGAAGGTATCGCCGCCGCTGTTCCAGATGCTGGGCATCTACCTGCCGCTGATTACCACCAACTGCGCGGTACTGGGCGTTGCACTGTTGTTGGTCGAGGGCAAGATGAACTTCATCGGTGCCACGTTGTTCGCCTTCGCTTCTTCCATCGGCTACAGCCTGGTGATGGTCATTTTTGCCGGACTGCGCGAGCGGCTGGCATTGGCCGAGATTCCGCGCCTGTTCGCCGGCCCGCCGATCGGCTTCATCGTTGCCAGCTTGCTGGCGCTGGCGTTCATGGGCTTTTCCGGCATGAGCGCCACGAGCTGAGGATATAGATTATGTGGATCGCTATTGGCAGTCTTACCATAATGGGCATCGTCCTGGGCGGCCTGCTCGGCGTGGCGGCGCGCTTCCTCGCCGTGGAAGAAAACCCGCTGGAAGAAGAACTGAAGGAATTGTTGCCCGGTTCGCAATGCGGCCAGTGCGGCTATGTCGGTTGCAGCCAGTACGCGGCTGCGCTGGCGAAGGGCGAGGCGCCGGTAACCCTGTGCCCTCCCGGCGGAAAGGCGGTAATTGAGGCGCTGGCCAAGAAGCTGGGCGTCACCGCCGATCTCTCCGAGCACGAAGAGAAGGGGCCGGAACACGCTTTCATCGTCGAGGATCTTTGCATTGGTTGCACACGCTGCATCAGGGAGTGCTCGACGGACGCCATCATGGGCGCCAACAAACTGATGCATACGATAATCGTCGAGGCTTGCCACGGCTGCGGCAAATGCGTTCCGGTTTGCCCCACCGATGCTATCGTGATGGTTCCGGTGCGGGTGACGCTACGCAACTGGCATTGGCCCAAACCCGAAATTGAGCAAACACACTCCGAGCCCAAAATTGGGCACGCGCACTAAAGGAGCAGTCAACAGATGAAACTTTTCCCGATTCGCGGCGGCATACACCCCGACTACCGCAAGGAGCAGACCAGCGAGAAAGCCATCGTTGTCATGCCGATGCCAGCCACGCTCTACATTCCGCTGCAACAACATATCGGCGCGCCGGCCGAAGTGCTGGTAGCCGAGGGCGATCTGGTCAAGAAAGGGCAGATGATCGCGCGCAACCAAGGCTCGGTGTCGGCATCGCAGCATGCACCCACGTCAGGCCGTATCAAGACGGTGACCGAGGTGACTGCGCCCCATCCCTCCGGGTTGCCGCAGACGACCATCATCCTCGAGTCCGATGGCAAGGACGAGTGGGCAGAGCTGCCCGAACCCATCGCCGACCCTTTTGCCGCCGACGCACACACGATCAACGACCGTGTCGCCCAATCGGGCATCGTCGGCATGGGCGGCGCCGCCTTCCCTTCAGCGATCAAGCTGAATCTCGGCGAACAGAAAAAACTGGATATCCTGTTGCTTAACGGCGCAGAGTGCGAACCTTATCTGACCTGCGACGACCGTGTGATGCGTGAATATGCCGATGAAATCATCGACGGCGCCCGCATCATGGCGCATGCGCTGGGCACGCCCAGGGTGGTCATCGGCATCGAACAGAACAAGCCGCAGGCGGTCGAGATCATGACCAAGGCGGCCTCCGCTTTCGCCGAGATCGAAGTGATTGCTGTGCCGGTGCAGTACCCGATGGGCTCCGAGCGTCATCTGGTGCAGGCGATCACCGGTCGCGAGACTCCGGCACGCAAGCTTACCGCCGATCTCGGTATTGTGGTGCACAACGTTTCCACTACCCGTGCCGTGCATCATGCCGTCCGTTTCGGTCGCCCGCTGGTTGCACGGGTGGTGACGGTGAGCGGCG
Source organism: Gallionella sp. (assembly GCA_028714895.1). Classification (GTDB taxonomy): domain Bacteria; phylum Pseudomonadota; class Gammaproteobacteria; order Burkholderiales; family Gallionellaceae; genus Gallionella. The sequence goes on from JAQTLM010000009.1 coordinate 93,101, forward strand.
GCGCGATACGCGAACCCAATAATGTTTTGACGCCGATCGGCGCCCGCATAGCCGACCTGGTCGAGTTCTGCGGCGGTTTCTCGGCACGTCCCGAGAGCGTAGTCAACGGCGGTCCGATGATGGGGCAGCCGTTGGCCAGCCTGGAAGCGCCGGTGGTCAAGGGTACCTCGGGTATCCTGGCGCTTACTGCCGAGGAGATCAACGACCGCCCGACCAGTGCCTGCATCCGCTGCGGCAGTTGCGTCACCGTCTGCCCGTGCGGTTTGTCGCCGGTGGAGATGGCGGCCTTCATCCGCAAGGATAATCTGGAAGGCGCCGCCAAACTGGGTGTGATGGATTGTTTCTCATGCGGTAGTTGCTCATACGTATGCCCGTCGCACATCCCACTGGTGCACTACTTCAACTATGCCAAGGGAGTGCTGAACGACCTGGAGCGCGAAAGCCGCAAGAACGAACGCATCAAGACACTGGCCGAGGTGCGCACCATTCGCATTGAGAAAGCCACTGAGGCCAAGCGCGCAGCCTTGGCCACACGCAAACCGGCTTCAGACACTACCCCGCCAAGCACTGGTGGGGAGGCGAAAGCCGTAACCGAAGAAAAGGCCAGCGCATGAGTATCGCAACCATAAAAAAGAGCGGGCCTTTTGCCCACGGATACACCAGCGTCCAGAAAACCATGTTTACGGTGCTGCTGGCGCTGCTGCCAGCTACCCTTTTCAATCTTTATCTGTTTGGCTGGCCGGCGATCCTGCTGTTCACCGTCACGGTTGGTGCCTGCGTGGCAATCGAAGCGGCATGTCTGGCATTGTCTGACCGGCCGGTGATAGCGGCGTTGGGCGATTGTTCGGCGTTGCTGACCGGCTGGCTGTTGGCGATGAGTCTGCCGCCCTGGGCGCCTTGGTGGATCGGCGTACTGGCGGCGGTTTTCGCCATCGCGCTAGCCAAGCATTCTTTCGGCGGCCTGGGCCAGAACGTGTTCAACCCCGCCATGGTGGGGCGTACGGTCATGCTGGTGTCATTCCCCGTGGTGATGACAGCGTGGGTCATGCCGCATCCGCTGTTCTCGGCTGGTGCACCTGGTTTTTTAGAGGCTTTTGCCATTACTTTCGGCGGCAACGTGCCCGACACAATCAGCGCGGCTTCGGCGCTGGGTTACGTCAAGACCGAGCTGTCGCGCGGCATCCCGGTGTCGCAATCAATGGCGCAGGTGCCCGGCCTGATGGACATGATGCTGGGTTACCGTGCCGGCAGCATGGGCGAGACTTCGGCGATACTGATCCTCGCTGGCGGCCTGTTCCTGATGTTCAAGCGCATTATCTCGTGGCACATTCCGTTGAGCGTAATGGGTGGGCTGTTCCTGATGGCTGCGATATTTCATGCCGTCGACCCGGCACGCTTTGCCTCTGGCACCTTCCATCTGGTATCCGGCGCCACTTTTCTGGGGGCGTTCTTCATCGCCACCGACTACGTCACTTCGCCGGTATCGAAAAGAGGGCAATTGATATTCGGTCTCGGCTGCGGCGTGCTGATCTGGCTTATCCGCACCTTCGCCGGCTACCCTGAAGGCGTGGCTTTCGCGATCCTGCTGATGAATGGGCTGGCTCCGATCATCGATCAATACACCCGTCCACGCGCGTTCGGGCGCAACAGCAAGGGTGAACCGCTGCCGTTGATAAAGGAGAAGCCATGAAACAACAGCGCATGCTGATTCATGGAGTGATCCTGGGAGTATTCTGCCTGGGTTTCGCGCTCATACTCGCCGTTACCGATCGCTTCACCGTAAAAGATATTGCCGCGCGCGCGCTGGAAGACAGGCTGAACTCGCTCAGCCAGGTGATCCCGGACAGCATCCACAACAACAACCTGGTCGCGGATGCCATTGCCATGAAGGATGGGCAAGGCAATGAAATCACCGTGTACCGCGCCACCAGGGAAGGCAAGGTAACCGGTTTGGCCTACGAGATATTCGGATCGGGCTATGCCGGCAAAATGAAGCTCATGCTGGGTGTCGACGCCGAAGGTAAAGTCCTCGGCGTGCGCGTCCTCGCCCACAAGGAAACGCCGGGATTGGGCGACAAGATCGAGACAAAGAAGGGCGACTGGATACTACGCTTCAACGACTTGAGCCTCGGTAACCCGCCGGTCGAAAAATGGAAAGTGAAGAAGGACGGCGGCCAGTTTGACCAGTTTGCCGGCGCCACCATCACGCCCCGTGGCGTGGTGCGGGCCATCCGCGAAGGGCTGGAATTTTTCGCCGCCAACAAGGCGCAAATGATGGACTTGGCCGCCCCCAAGGCACCGATGAAGGAGGCACACTAAATGACGACACAATACAAAACCATCGTTAAGGATGGCCTGTGGGATAACAACGGCGTACTCGCCATGCTGCTGGGCATGTGCCCGGCTATGGCCATGACCACCAGCGCCACCAACGGGCTGGGTATGGGGTTGGCAACGGCGGCGGTGATGGCCGCATCGAGCCTGCTGGTGTCCACTTTCCGCAGCCGCATCACACAGGAAGTGCGCATTCCAGTCTACATCCTGATCGTCGCCGCCATGGTGACGCTGGTGGATCTGTGCATGAATGCATGGATGCACGAGCTTTATAAAGTGCTGGGCCTGTTCATTCCGTTGATCGTTTCCAACTGCCTGCCGCTTGCCCGTCTCGAAGCCTTCGCCGCCAAGGAGCCGGTGCTGCCCTCGCTGATGGACGGCATGTTCATGGGGCTCGGCTTCACCGTCGCGCTCACCATCATCGGTGCAGTACGTGAAATTACCGGTGCGGGCACCCTGTTCGCCGACGCATCGCTGCTGCTGGGCCCCGCCTTCAAGTTCATGGAGATGCAGCTGATGTCCCCGGACAAGGGCGTGCTGATGATGATCCTGCCGCCGGGCGGATTCCTCGTCACCGGCCTGTTAGTGGTGGTCAAACGCATGATAGACGTGCGCGCCGGCAAGGCCATTCAGATGGGCGGCGCCCACAGTGCCGCGTGAGGAAACAGCCATGAAAATTGGAATCGCTTACGCATTGTCGCAGCGCCAGGTCTGGTTCGACGTTAATCTACCCGACGGTACTACCATCCAGGACGCCATCGAACGCTCGGGCATCCTCCAGCAATTTCCGGAGATCAATCTGGAGCAGCAAAAAGTCGGCGTGTTCGGTAAGGTCAGCAAGCTGGATGCCGTACTCAATGACGGTGACCGTGTTGAAATCTACCGCCCCATCACCTGCGACCCGAAGACCGTGCCTCGCAAGGCCAAGGCCGTGGACGCGGCATCCGAGGCTGAAGCGGGCTAAAATTATATTTAGTGGGTATTGGCAGGGGCGCAATGCATGCGCCCCTGCATGTTGAAAACAAGCCCCAACGAACAAAAGAACAGAATTTAATTTAAAAAAGGGGAAGGTAACTATGAATGTAAGTGGAATGCTCCACGGAGCGGGGTTGCTCAAGATCGTCGACTTCCCGGCCTCCGAAGTACTCGGGCCGGAAGCCAGCGAACACGATATTCACAACCTGATCGAGCGTTGCGGTTCGGTTTTCGTCAAACCCATATTCAGGGGCGGTATAGGCAAGAAGGGCAAGTCCGGACTGATCGGACGCGCCAGCGATCTGAAGTCGGCACTGGCCGAGAAAGAGCGCCTGTACTTTGCCGAATATAAAGTTGGCGATGTCATGTACAAATCGCGGGGGGTGACCTTCGAGGGTGCTGTTCCTGCCAAACATGAAATTTACTTCTCGATCACCGATTCGACCCGCTATCGCGCGCCGGTCATGACGCTCACCCATCACGGCGGCATGGACATCGAGGAGCTGGATAAGACCCAGATCATCGAGGTCCCGTTCGATCCGCTGACCGGACTCAAGTCTTTCATTGTTTCCAATGCGCTGTCCGACCTGGGCGCGCCGCGCGAGATCGTATCGCCGCTGGTGCAGCATCTGCCGAAACTGTGGGATCTGTATCATCATTACGGCATGTCCACATTGGAACTCAACCCCATCCGCATGATGGAGGGCCGCACGGGCTCGCTGATACCGGTGGCTTGCGACTTCAAGTGCGGCTTCGACCGCGACGATCCGCGCATGAACCGGCTGAGCCTGCCCGATGACCTTTTTGTCACCGAGGCCAACGACTTCGAGCAGGAGATCAACGAGTTGCGCACCTATCAGGGGCAGAGCGACGTTTACGTGATCAACGAGAAGGGCACCATCCTGGCGCCCACCTTCGGCGGCGGCGCGAATTCGCTGGTCACCGAGGTGCTGGGTAACGATGCCATCATCTCCTCAGATTTCGGCGGCAACCCGCCCTACGAGAAGATGTACGAAGTGATGCGCATCTCCCTCAAGTACTATCTCAAGCAGTCGAATGTGCTGTTCATCATCGGCGGCAAGGCCAACAACACGGACATCTTCGTCACGTTCCGGGCAATGGCCGACGCGCTGCGCGATTACTTCAGCGAACACGGCCCGACGCCGCTGTATGTGGTGATCGGTCGCGGCGGCCCCAACGTGATACGCGGCATGGGCGTGTTCAAGGATGTGCTCGACTCGTTGCGTATCCCCTATCGGATTTTCGGCTTCGATTCCGCGATGACAGACGTGGTGAACTACGCGCAGGAAGCGGATCGCTGGATGAAGAGCGGTGGCCGCGCCGAAGTGGCGAAAGTGCTGGGTCTGCCAGCCGGCGCATGATGAATTGTGCAGGTTGGGTTAGGCGCGGTTTTTTGCGCCGTAACCCAACAAGCTCAATCATCCTTCCCAGCGCCGGTATTGAAAATATGGTTTGTTGGGTTACGCGATAAAGCCGCTAACCCAACCTACGTGAATGAACAATTAGCAAAGGTGACAAGCAATGAGAAAGCCCGGAATCGAAAAATTTAAATACTTTGTCGGCATCCGCTCGCTGGCCGATATTGCGACCCGCGAGGATCGCATCTGCGTGCTGAACATCACGGGAAATGAATCCCGTGCAGTGACCCCGGTCAGCCATTCCTATTCGGGTGGCAATGTGGTTTTTGGCACCTCCCCCGGCCGCCGTGGGCAAGTCCTGGAGACGCCCGCAGGCAATATCCCCGTTTACAACAACGTGCGTGAAGGCATGGATGCAGGACACAAATTCAACGTCGGCGTGGTCTACCTGCCGCCCTCCGCCGTGCGCGACGGTGTCGCCGAACTGATACGCATCAATCCGGATGTCGAAAAGGTCATCATCCTCACCGAGAAGATATCGGTGCATGATTCCCGCGAGATACGCGCCCTCGGTCAGCAGCGCGGGGTGGATATTTTTGGTGGCAACTGTCTGGGCGTAGCGGATTCGTGGAACAACGTGCGCATCGGCGGTGCGCTGGGCGGAGACAACCCTGCGGAGACTTTGCGCAAAGGCTCGGTCGCGATCTTTTCCAACTCGGGCAACTTCACCACCACCATCGCCAACTATTTGTCGATCGGCGGCTGGGGGACGACTACGCTGATCTCCAGCGGCAAGGATGTCTACATCAATTACGCCGCCCCCGAGTTCGCCTACGCGATGGCCAACGACGCGCGCACCAAGGCAGCGGTGATGTACTCCGAACCGGGCGGTTACTACGAACAGGATGTCATTTTTGAAAAGCCGGTGGTGGCTTGTGTGGTTGGCCGCTGGAAGGCTAACCTGACGCGTGCTGTCGGTCACGCCGGCGCTATCGGCGGAACGGGCGACGGCGCGCTGGCCAAAGAAAAATGGTTCATGGATAAGTTCGGTGTAAGCGACCTGTTCACGCCGGAAAATCCGGTGTGCTCGAAAAAAGGCGCGGTGGTCACCAACATCTCCCATATCCCGCTGGCACTGACTGCGGTGATGAAACTGAATGGTGTCGAGAAAGATTTCCCGCCTGAAGGTAATCTGGAACTGAAACCATGGTTCGGCGACGATCAGGGGCTGAAGCTGCCGCCCGCGTTGAGCATTCCCGTAGTCACTGCCTTGTCGCCTTACGACGTACAAATCGCCGAACTGCTCAAGCATGTGGGCGCCATTTTCCCGCGCCAGTCGATGAAAGACTGCTCGGGAAGCTCGGTGATGGATCCGAAAACCCAGGTTACCAAGGTCAATAACATATCCATTCTGGACACCGCCAAGCAGCCACTGGAATCCAATCTGTGCATGGCACTGGTGCGCGAGCTTAACGATGCTAACGACAATGCGCTGTTCAACATCGTAGTGGCGGCGCGGGTCAACCTGCACGGCGAGGCCATGTTGGCTGCCGCCGATGCGGCACGCGAGGCCGGTAACACTCCAAACACGGCGATCAGTGCGGCAGTCGCGCTGCTCGGCCCGAAGCGCGTCGACGGCGCGCGCAATGCTGCCGACACGCTGGTCGAACTGTTTGCGCACTCCGGCCTGCTTACGGGCGACGACGAACAGGCCAAAATCACCCCGGCAACGGCCAGCCCCGAGCAACTCGCAACCCTGCTGGGTAAAGCGCCGGATGCGCAAGCCGAGGCGATGCTCAAGGCATTCGACAAGCGCGGCGGCAAGTCGGTGTTCGTGCGTTACCTGCGTTCGCTGAACGGCCATCCGACCACGGATGCGGTGATTGCCGCGCTCACCACGACCATCGCGTGGGAGCCGCTGATCCGCAAGCGCATCTCCAAGCTGACGGTGCGCAACATGCCTTGGTATGCGCATCTGTACTCAGCTATCATCGGCGCCGCAGCCGAGGGCAAGAACCACCAGCCGGGCAAATTTTACGGCATCAGCAACGAAGAAATGCTGGAGTCCTGGACCACGACCCAGTTGGCTTATCTCTCCCTGCTCGGCGAGCGTCCAACAGCGGCGACCCTGTTCCCGTTCCAGGTCATGCTGGGGCTGATCATCTCCAACGGCGTCGGCACCATTTCGGCGCAAGGCTGCAAGGGCGCGGTATCCGCCGACGGTCCGGAATCGCCGGAGCGGGTGCAGATCAACAAGGGCATGATCGGATTCCTCACCCACACCGGCTTCGCTCACGGCGGCAATGGTTACGAAGGCATCCAGTTCCTGATCGAGAGCTTTAAAAATACGCCGCTGACCGATGCAAGCGCAGCCAACCATGGCCTCGACCTCAAGGCGATGGCGACAGATTTCGCCAAGGCATTCAATGACGAGAAGAAGGCTGGCAAGGCACTCGGCCTGCCGGTGCGCAACATTCCCGGCGTCAACCACCCGGTGTTCAAGGGGCAATCGGTCAACACGGATCCGCGCGAGGTTTACATCGCGGAACTGTTTGCAGAGCGCGGTGAAAAGAACGTGTTCCACGATTTTTACCGGACACTGGTGCAGGCCTTGTTCGACAACGGCGTGACCAGCAACGTGTTCTGCGTGAACATCGATGCCATCATCGCCGCGATGCTGCTGAAACTCCTGTGGTCGCGTTACCGCAAGGGCGAATTCAGCGAGAGCTCGATGGAGATGGCGGCGTTCACCGCGTTCCTGTTCGGCCGTATGGCCGGATGCGCGGGCGAGATCGACGACCACATCAACCGCGGACGCAACATGGATACCCGCACTCCGGCTTCGCAGTGCAGCCACGTTTCTTGACAGGATTTTTTGCGAAACCCATGAAAACCTGATCCGGCAAGCCCAAGGCACGAACGGTAATAGAGTTGATTCATGGAATAGCTAATATCAAATGGGGCAAGCTCGGATTGTTGATGTAATTTGAAAATCAATTTGAGCTTGCCCCTTAACTCGCATTTTTATTAGATAATTTAACGAGGATCTCATGACAGCATTCAACGTCGCACAGAAAATCCTGCTGGCCAATGCGGCCGGGGGATTGAAGCAGCTCCCCGAACCGGGGCAACCGCTGGAAATTCAGTTCACCCACACCCTTTACCAGGATGCCACCGGCACCGCCGCCGCGCTCGCCTTCGAGAAGATGGGCGTGGATCGTGTGAAGACCACTTCGGTCATCGTGGTGGATCACAAGACTCTGCAAGTAGGTTACATCGATGGCGACGACCACCGCTACCTCGAGACCTTCAGCAAGAAATACGGCTGCTGGTTCTCGCGCGGCGGCCTCGGCATCTGCCACAGCGTGTTCCTGGAAGATTTCGCGACTCCCGGCAAGTCGGTGATCGGTTCCGACTCGCACACCACCAACGCCGGTGGCATGGGCATGCTGGCGATGGGCGCGGGCGGCACGGACGTGAGCTTCGCGATGGCCGGCACTTCCTACAAGATCGAGATGCCGAAAGTGGTGCAGGTGAACCTCACCGGCGCGCTGCATCCTGGCGTGCTCGCCAAGGACGTGATCCTGAACGTGCTCAAGGTGATCGGCATCAAGGGCAATAAGGACATCTGCCTGGAATACACCGGCCTGGGACTGAAGAGCCTGAATGTCACCGACCGTGCCACCATCTGCAACATGGGCACCGAGGCCGGCGTCGCCTTCTCGATTTTCCCGTCCGATGAAATCACCAAGGCCTACCTCGAAGGACGCAAGCGCACAAACGACTTCAAGCCGCTGGCCGCCGACCCGGGCGCGACCTACTCGCGCACCGTCGAGATCGACCTTTCGGCGCTGGAGCCAACCATCGCGCTGTACCCGCGCCTGAAGGGCATGGAGCCGGTCAAGAAGCATGCCGGGATGCCGATCGATGCCGTGTTCATCGGCAGTTGCACCAACTCCAACTACGAGAACCTGGCGCGCGTCGGCGAGCTGCTGCGCGGCAAAAAAGTCAAGGTCGATACCGCCATCGCGCCCGGCTCGCAAGCCATCGCGCGCCAACTGGCGGCGGCGGGCTATCTGGAAATCTTCTACGCCGCCGGTGTGCGCGTGATGGAAAACGCCTGTAGCGCGTGTATCGGTCAGGGTTTCAGCCCACCCAGCAATGGCGTGATGCTGTCCACCGCTAACCGCAACTTCGAAGGCCGTTCCGGCACCGAAACCGCCGCTGTGCATCTGGTCAGTCCGGTGACTGCCGCCGCGAGCGCCGTGATGGGTTGCCTGACCGACCCGCGCGATCTGCTCGGCGACAATCCCGATTTCGCGTTCAAGCTGGTTCCGCCGGTGGTCGATATGGACGCCTATGTCGCGCCGTTGCCGCCTGCGGAAGCCGCCAAGGTGGTGATGCGCTACGGCCCCGACATTGCGCCGCTGCCGACGCTGGATCCATTGCCGGCCAAGCTGTCCGGTGAGGTTCTGCTCAAGCTCGGCAACGAGATCACGACCGATCATATCCAGCCTGCCGGCAAGTACCTGTCGCTGCGTTCCAATGCGGATGAATACGCCAAGCAGGCGACCTTTGTCCAGGTGGACAAGACCTTCAGCACCCGTGCGGCGGCAGTGCGCGATGCGGGCGGCCACGGCTTCATCGTGGCGGGCGACGGTTATGGCATGGGCAGCTCGCGCGAGCACGCCGGACTGTGCCCGCGCATCCTTGGTGTTCGCGCCATTATTGCCAAAGGCTTCGAGCGCATCCACCTGGCCAACCTTGCCAATTTCGGCATTCTGGGACTGACCTTCGAAAATCCGGCTGATCTTGAGCGCATCCAACAGGGCGCCAAAGTGTCCCTCGATACCTCAGGCTTGGAAAGCGGCCAGCTCAAGCTGGTGGTGGATGGCGTCGGCGACATGCCTCTCAAGCTAGCGCAGGGCAAGGAAGACATTCCGATGATCCGTGCAGGCGGAGCGCTCTCGTTGTTCGCCAGCCAGATGAAGGCGGCCTGAACTAAATCCGGATTAGGCGTAGGTCGGGCTTTGGCCCGACTTGTCGGGTTGAAACCCGACCTACTGGAATTCTCAATTGATGAGGTAAAAATTATGACAACCGCAAAAATTATTTACACGATGGTCGATGAGGCGCCGGCACTGGCAACCTACTCATTGCTTCCTATCGTTCAGGCCTTCACCAAGGCGGCCGGCGTTACCGTCGAAACCAGGGATATTTCCCTGGCCGGACGCATCATCGCAAACTTTCCCGAAAACCTGACCGATAGCCAAAAGATCAACGATGAGTTGACCGAATTGGGCGAGCTGACATTGAAGCCGGAAGCTAATATCATCAAGCTGCCGAATGTCAGTGCGTCGGCCCCGCAGCTGAAAGCGGCGATCAAGGAATTGCAGTCGCAAGGCTATAAGGTTCCGGACTATCCGGAAGATCCCAAGAACGACGCCGAGAAGGAAATCAAGGCGCGTTACGGCAAGATACTCGGCAGCGCCGTCAACCCGGTTTTGCGCGAAGGCAACTCGGACCGCCGCGCGGCTTTGTCGGTGAAGAATTTCGCACGCAAGCATCCGCACCGCATGGGCAAATGGGCTTCTGATTCCAAGACACATGTGGCGCACATGAATGGCGGCGATTTCTACGGCAGCGAAAAATCTGTCACCGTAGCCGAAGCTGGCCCGGTGCGTATCGAGTTCGTCGGTGCGGATGGCAAGACCACGGTGCTGAAGGAAAAGACCACGCTCAAGGCGGGTGAAGTGATTGACTCTTGCGCCATGAGCGTTCGCGCGTTGCGCAAGTTTTACGCAGAGCAGATCGAAGAAGCGAAGAAGCAACCTGACGTGCTGCTGTCGCTGCACCTCAAGGCCACGATGATGAAGATCTCCGATCCCATCATGTTCGGTCATGCCGTGACGGTGTACTTCAAGGATGTGTTCGACAAGCACGCCGCGACCATCAAGGAGCTCGGCGTCAACGTCAACAACGGCTTCGGCGACCTGCTGGCGAAAATCACCACGCTGCCGGATGCCAAGCGCGCCGAGATCGAAGCCGACATCCAGGCTTGCTACAAGAAGCAGCCGCAACTGGCGATGGTCAATTCCGACAAAGGCATCACCAATCTGCATGTGCCCAGCGACGTGATCATCGACGCCTCGATGCCGCCGATGATCCGCGATGGTGGCAAGATGTGGGGCGCAGACGGCAAGGCATACGATACCAAGGCGATGATTCCGGATCGCAACTACGCCGGTGTTTTTCAGGCGACCATCGACGATTGCAAAAAGAACGGCGCGCTTGATGTGGTGACGATCGGCAGCGTGCCCAACGTCGGCCTGATGGCGCAGCAGGCCGAGGAATACGGTTCGCACGACAAGACCTTTGAAGCGGCTGGCAACGGCGTGATTCGAGTCGTTGACGTTGCGGGCAAGACGCTGCTGGAACAGAAGGTCGAGCAGGGCGACATCTTCCGCATGTGCCAGACCAAGGATGCGCCGATTCAGGACTGGGTCAAGCTGGCGGTTACCCGCGCGCGCCTGTCCAACACCCCGGCGATCTTCTGGCTGGACAAGAACCGTGCGCACGATGCGCAGATCATCGCGAAGGTCGAGAAGTACCTCAAGGATCACGACACCAGCGGCCTGGATATCAAGATCATGGAGCCGTCGGATGCCTGCCGTGTCACGCTGGAGCGCATCCGTCAGGGCAAGGACACGATCTCCGTCACCGGCAACGTGCTGCGCGATTACCTGACCGACCTGTTCCCGATCCTCGAACTGAACACCAGCGCCAAGATGCTGTCGATCGTCCCGCTGATGAGCGGCGGCGGATTGTTTGAAACCGGCGCGGGCGGTTCGGCACCGAAGCATGTCCAGCAGTTCCAGGAAGAAGGCTATCTGCGCTGGGATTCGCTCGGCGAATTCCTCGCTCTCGGCGTTTCGCTGGAACATCTGGCACAAGTCTTCAAGAATCCGAAGGCGCAGGTTCTGGCGGATACGCTCGATCAGGCCAATGCCAAGATCCTCGACAACAACCGCTCGCCAGCCCGCAAGGTCGGCGAGCTGGATAACCGGGGCAGCCATTTCTACCTCGCGTTGTACTGGGCACAGGCCTTGGCCGCACAGACCAAGGACAAGGAGTTGCAGGCGCGTTTTGCACCGCTGGCGAAGGCACTGACGGACAACGAGGCAAAGATCAATGCCGAATTGATCGCAGCCCAGGGCAAGCCGGTGGATATGGGCGGCTACTACCATCCGGATTTCGAGAAGACGTCCAGGGCGATGCGCCCCAGTGCAACTCTGAATGCGGCGCTGGCGGCTATTTGATTAGAAGGAGTAGGTCGGGTTAGCGGCTTTATCGCGTAACCCGACATAACCTGCACGGTCGGGTTACGGTGCAACTACCGCACCTAACCCGACCTACATGTTCAATCGACAACAACTTTAGGAAATTCAAATGAACTTGCATGAATATCAGGCCAAGCAGGTGTTGCGCGAATATGGCATTGCCACACCGCGCGGCGCGGCGATAGACAGCGTCTCCCAGGCGGACGGCGCGATTGCGGAGCTGGGCGGCAACGCCTGGGTGGTCAAGGCGCAGATCCACGCCGGCGGTCGCGGCAAGGCCGGCGGCGTGAAACTGGTGCGCTCGCCAGAGGCGGTCAAGGAGGCGGCGAATGCGCTGCTCGGCAAAGTGCTGGTGACTTACCAGAATGCGCCCGAAGGACAGATGGTGTCGCGCCTGTTGATCGAAGAGACGCTGCCGATTGCGCGCGAGCTTTACATCAGCCTGACGGTGGATCGCGAGACCGAACGCGTCGCGCTGGTCGCGTCGAGCGAGGGCGGCATGGAGATCGAGGAAGTTGCCGAACACTCCCCGGAAAAAATTCTGAAAGAATTCTGCGATCCGCTGCTCGGCCTGCAGGACTTCCAGTGCCGCGCGCTGGCCTTCGGCCTCAAGCTGGAAGGCACGCAGATCGCCGAGTTCGGCAATCTGGCCAAGAACCTGTACAAGTTGTTCATCGAGAATGACCTGGCGATGGCCGAGATCAACCCGCTGATTGTGACCGCGACCGGCAACCTGGTGGCGCTCGACTGCAAGATCGGCGTCGACGACAACGCGGTGTTCCGCCACAAGAAGCTGGCCGCGATGAACGACAACAGCCAGATCGACCCGAAAGAAGTCGCCGCGAAAGAATGCGAAATCAGCTACATCGCGCTGTCCGGCAACATCGGCTGCATGGTCAACGGCGCAGGACTGGCGATGGCGACCATGGATTTGATCAAGCTGCACGGCGGCCAGCCCGCCAACTTCCTCGATGTCGGCGGCGGTGCCACGGCTGAAGTGGTGACCAAGGCGTTCAAGATCATCCTGTCCGACAGCAACGTCAAGGCGATTCTGGTCAACATCTTCGGCGGCATCATGCGCTGCGACATCATCGCGACCGGCATCATCGCCGCAGTCAAGGAAGTGGGCGTGAAAGTGCCGGTGATCGTGCGCCTCGAAGGCACCAACGTCGAACTGGGGCAGAAGATGCTCGCCGAAAGCGGCGTCGGCGTGATCTCCGCCAGCGACATGACCGACGCGGCCAAGCGTGCAGTGGCCGCAGTTCAGTGAATAGGAAAACACCATGAGCGTTCTCGTAAATAAAAACACCAAAGTCCTGTGCCAGGGTTTCACCGGCAAGCAGGGTACATTCCACTCCGAACAGGCGATCGCCTACGGCACCCAGATGGTCGGCGGCGTGACGCCGGGCAAGGGCGGCCAGTCTCACCTCGGCCTGCCGGTGTTCGACACCATGCGCGACGCGGTGCGTGCCACCGGCGCAGATGCCACGATGATCTACGTGCCGCCCGGTTTCGCCGCTGACGGCATCATGGAAGCGGCAGATGCCGGAATCAGGGTGATCGTCTGCATCACCGAAGGCATCCCGGTGCTGGACATGCTCAACGTCAAGGCCGCGCTGCGCGCCAACGACGCCATCCTGATCGGCCCGAACTGCCCCGGCATCATCACGCCGGGCGAATGCAAGATCGGCATCATGCCCGGCTTCATCCACAAGAAGGGCAAGGTCGGCGTGGTGTCGCGCTCCGGCACGCTCACCTACGAAGCGGTGTTTCAGACCACCAGGCTCGGCTTGGGACAATCCACCTGCATCGGCATCGGCGGCGACCCGATCAAGGGGCTGGATTTCATCGACTGCCTGAAGATGTTTCAGGACGATCCCGAAACCGAGGCGATCATCATGGTCGGCGAAATCGGCGGCAACCGCGAGGAAGCGGCGGCGGAATACATCAAGGCGCACATCACCAAGCCAGTGGCCGGCTACATCGCCGGACAGACCGCGCCCAAGGGCAAGCGCATGGGCCATGCCGGCGCGATCATCGCCGGCGGCAAGGGGCTGGCATCGGACAAGATGGCCGCGCTCGAAGCGGCCGGCGTGGTAGTGTCCAAATCGCCCGCCGGACTGGGCGAGGCGGTGGTCGAGGCGATCAGCAGAAAAGGCAAGTAATGGTGCAGGGCACGGCATTTCCTTCGCGGGAAATGCCATGCTCTTCCAATCAAAGGGCGCGATTCATCGCGCCCTTTTGTTTTCTGATGCCCAAATGGCGGGTGTCACGGGGCGGCGGAAAACGCTATCATGCACAAGCTGCGCGATAAGCAGAAGGGGAAAAGGGAATGGCTGACAAGAAGCTGGTTGCGTCTGTGGAGCAGATCGAATCGAGGATGTTTATCATTCGCGGGCAGAAGGTCATGCTCAGTACGCACTTGGCTGAACTGTATGAAGTCGAGCCACGGATACTGGTTCGAGCCGTCAAACGCAACATCGGGCGTTTCCCGGAAGACTTCATGTTTCAATTGAACAGCGAAGAGTTTGCCAACTTGAAATCCCAAATTGGGATTTCAAGTTGGGGCGGGATAAGAACGGCTCCTTACGCCTTCACCGAACAGGGGGTTGCCATGCTCTCCAGCGTCCTGCACAGCGACCGCGCCATTCAGGTCAACATTGAAATCATGCGCGCCTTCGTGCGCCTGCGGCAGATGCTGTCCTCTAACGCCGAACTTTCCCGCAAGATGGCCGCGCTCGAAAAGAAATACGACATCCAGTTCAAAGCGGTATTCGAAGCCATCCGCGAACTCATGACCCCGCTGGAACCGAAGAAAAAACGCCCCATCGGCTTTGCACCGTGGAAGGAAAAGTGATGCTGACCCTTTCGGCTTCAAACACTAATAACTCGTCACACCGGCGAAGGCCGGTGTCCAGCCCATTGAAACAACTGGATTCCGGCCTTCGCCGGAATGACAAGAATGTGAATTTTTGAGGTGCTCTTATACCGTTCCTGTGGGCAAGCGTTGCGAGTGTCGCGATGCGCCGGAAACAGCTATCATGCCCAAGCTGCGCGGTAAGCAGAAGGGGAGAGGGGTATGGCCGGTAAGAAGTCGCTTGTTGTTGCTGAAAGCATCGAAACAAAAATTCTGACCATACGCGGGCAGAAGGCTATGCTGGATGCTGACCTTGCGGAACTCTATGGCGTTGAAACAAGGGTGCTGAATCAGGCGGTCAAGCGGAATATAGAGCGATTTCCTGAAGACTTCATGTTTCAGCTTACGGCAGCCGAGAAGGCGGAGGTGGTCACAAATTGTGATCACCTCGCCAAGCTGAAGTTTTCGCCATCCTTGCCGTATGCCTTCACTGAGCATGGCGCCATCATGGCGGCCAGTGTACTGAATTCACCGCGAGCGGTCGAAATCAGTGTCCACGTCGTGCGCGCCTTCGTCCATCTGCGCGAACTGGTTTCCGGCCATAAGGAGCTTGCGCAAAAGCTCAACCAACTGGAACGCAAGGTCGGCGCACATGACCGCGCCATTGCTGAGTTGATAAACGCCATCCGCGAACTGATGACTCCGGCAGAGCCGAAGAAAAAACGCCCCATCGGCTTTGCGCCGTGGAAAGAAAAATGATGCTGCCCTTTTATTCTTCTGTTGCCCATAGTGCGGGTGTCGCAAGGTGTCGGCGGCTGTCAATAAAAAGAAGCTACCCATCAACTTTTCTTAGTGAAAGAATAGAACGATGCAGATCCCTTTGATCCAGCCTTTGATCCAATGAAATAACCCTGAAAATACAGTCGGCTGTTAATACGGCATATTTTTCCACAACTTGCCCCTTATAACTCTATTTAAATGTGAAGAATGATAAAGAATGAGTAATTCCCGCGCTCTCAAAACATCTCGGGATTTCATCACGCGCCCTTTGCTTAAATGGGCTGGCGGTAAGTCCCAACTTCTGGGCGAGATCATCCCAAAAATGCCTCAAAAATATGATCGCTTCATAGAGCCATTTTTTGGTGGCGGTGCGCTGTTTTTTGCTGTACACCCAGTGGGCGGCATCATCGCTGACAGCAATC
>JAQTLM010000010.1 GCA_028714895.1 Gallionella sp.
AAGTGCTGTTTGATCTGAGGTCGCGCCAACACGTGACTTACCATGACAAACTTCACTTGGCTGTCTCGATGCGCTCATTCCGTGCGGAAGATGTTTCGCTGCTTGTTAAGCAAATACTCGATCTTGAGGTTGATTCTGCTCGGCAAACTTATTCGAAGGTTAAAGATAAATATCCGATTGTAATCACGCGTGATTTAAGTAAAGCAAAAAAATGGCTTAAAGGGCAGGCACGCGGCTCGGAGCGGTACGGAATTGTCGTCTCATCGCAAGCTGAACGACTTAAGCCTCATGCGATAGATGTGAAATCTCCTATGGACCCTGTTCACTGGTTTCTGGATGAAAAAGATGATGTCCGGTCATCGTATTATCTGGAGGATGTTGCTACTGAGTTCGACGTTCAGGGCTTAGAACTGGATTGGGCGTGCGTAACTTGGGATGCTGACTTTCGACATAGCCAAAACGGATGGAGCCATCATTCGTTTTGTGGAAATCGCTGGAACAGAATTAACAAAGAAGAACGAAAACAATATTTAAAAAATGCTTATCGAGTTTTATTGACCAGAGCACGTCAGGGAATGATTCTAGTTGTTCCTGAAGGAGATGCGGAAGACCATACGCGCAGCTCTCAGTTTTATGATGGGACTTATAACTTCCTCAAAGAAATTGGCTTTTCAATAATCTAACCAGAGGTACACACCATGCGGCTCGCTGAAAAACAAGCCGATCGACCAATCTACTACATCATGTCCGACCAACCGGATTGTTGTGGCAAATGCGGAAGTCGTCTTGATTTTAAAGAAATCAAAGTGGTCGATGGTGCGCGTATATTTGTTAATGAGTGCCTTGGCTGCCATCGCGAGGTTTTGATCGTCGAAGACTAGAACGTAAGACGAAAGCTGTTTGCCGTGCGTTTCATGCAATAGTGTGTGGAGATAGTTATGCGAACAAGCACATCGGCGCGGGTGCGGAAGCATCGCGCGGCATTGCGGGAAGCCGGATTGCGCCTGGTGCAGATTTGGGTGCCGGATACGCGGCGCGCGGGATTCGCCAAGGAGTGCCGCAGCCAGTTGCGACTGGTGCAAGGCGATGCGCAGGAGCGCGAAACTGCCGACTAACATGAGGCGGAAGCCGACCGCGAAGGCTGGCGGTAAACCGGGCATTGGCAGATCCCCTCGGTGTGCCTGACGATTACCGGAAACTTAAGCGACAGTTTTATTTTTGGCAGCCGCGCATCGACTATTACCAGCCTAGTTATTGCCAGAATCTTTCGTAGTAAAATGCGACCGTCAGATTCCCCACCGCAGTATTTATTTCCAGCTCATCCATGAACCCATTACTCGATTTCTCCGGTCTGCCGCGCTTTGCGGAGATCAAACCCGAACATGTTGCACCGGCGATCGAACAGTTGCTGGCGGAGAACCGCGCGCTGGTTGCGCGACTGCTCAGCGATAGCGCGCCGCCGACCTGGCAGGATTTCATCGTACCGATGGAGGATGCCAACGAGCGGTTGTCGCGCGCGTGGGGGCCGGTCGGGCATTTGAACGCGGTGATGAACAGCCCTGAATTGCGCGAGGTGTATAACGCGACGCTGCCGATCATCACCCAGTATTACGCCGAGCTCGGCCAGAACCTCGCGCTGTTCGATAAATTCAAGGCATTGCGCAACAGCCCTGAATTCGCCGGTTTGAGTGCGGCGCGAAAGAAGATCATCGAGAACGAGCTGCGCGATTTCCGTCTCGGCGGCGCGGAGTTGCCGGAGGACAAGAAGGCGCGCTACCTGGAAATCCAGGAATGTCTGGCAGAACTGTCGTCGCGCTTTTCCGACAACCTGCTCGACGCGACCAACGACTACACGCTGGTCATCGAGGATAAAAACGAATTGAGCGGCCTGCCGGAAGATGTGCTGCAAGCGGCGCAGGAAGCGGCGGTTGCAACAGGCAAAACCGGCTGGCTGTTCACACTGAAAGCGCCGTCCTACATGCCGGTGATGCAATACGCTGACAACCGCGCGTTGCGCGAAAAAATGTATCGCGCCTCTGGCACGCGCGCCAGCGAGTTCGGCAAGGCGGAATGGGACAACACGCCGCTGATGGATGAGATCGTCAAGCTGCGCGGCGAGGAGGCGAGCCTGCTGGGCTTTGCCAACTTCGGCGAATTGTCGCTGGCGACCAAGATGGCGGATTCGCCGCAGCAGGTGGCCGAGTTCATGCGCGAATTGGCGCAGCGCGCGCGACCCTTTGCCGAAAAAGATCTGGCCGAGCTGCGCGAATTCGCGCGCGCCGAATTGGGATTGCAGGAATTGCAGTCCTGGGACGTCGGCTACGCCAGCGAAAAATTGCGCGAAAAACTTTACGCCTTTTCCGAGCAGGAAGTGAAGCAGTATTTCCCGGAAGACGCGGTGCTGCCCGGTATGTTCAGGCTGGTCGAGACGCTGTATGGCTTGCAGATCAAGGCTTCCGTCGCACCCCTGTGGCATGACGACGTGCGCTTCTTCGATATCCGCGACGCGCAAGGGCAACTGGTCGGCCAGTTTTATCTCGATATGTACGCGCGCAACAGCAAGCGCGGCGGGGCGTGGATGGACGATGTGATCACGCGCCGCCGTCTGGCTTCCGGTATCCAGACGCCGGTCGCCTATCTGAACTGCAACTTCTCCGCGCCGGTGGGCGGCGCGCCTGCGAGCAGTGAACAGGGACCCGCGCAGCGGGATGTGAACGTCCGCGAGTCGGGCGCAGCGGTTGCCTCGATGAACAGGGAAAAACTGCGCCCTGACGGCAGACGCCCCGCCGTGTTCACGCACGACGAAGTGATCACGCTGTTCCATGAATTCGGCCACGGCCTGCATCACCTGCTCACCGAAGTGGAAGACCTCGCCGTGTCCGGCATCAACGGCGTGGAATGGGACGCGGTGGAGCTGCCTAGCCAGTTCATGGAAAACTTCTGCTGGGAATGGGATGTGCTGCGCGGCATGACGCGCCATGTCGACAGCGGCGAGCCGTTGCCGCGCGCGCTGTTCGACAAGATGCTCGCCGCGAAGAATTTCCAGAGCGGCCTGCAGACCCTGCGCCAGATCGAGTTTTCGCTGTTCGACATGCTGATGCACAGCAACTTCGAGGCGGGCGGCGCAAAATCCATCCTGCAACTGCTCGACGAAGTGCGCGCTGAAGTGGCGGTGCTGATCCCGCCCGTGTTTCACCGCTTTCCGCACAGTTTCTCGCATATCTTTGCCGGCGGCTATGCGGCGGGCTACTACAGCTACAAATGGGCAGAAGTGCTGTCCGCCGATGCGTATAGCCTGTTCGAGGAAAACGGCGTGCTGAATCCCGACGTCGGCGCGCGCTTCCGCGCCGAGATACTGGCGATGGGCGGCAGCCGCGGCGCGATGGACTCGTTCAGCGCGTTTCGCGGGCGCGAGCCGAACATCGACGCATTGTTGCGGCATAATGGGCTGATCTGAACTCATTGAGGAGGCAAAATGAAACGCATCGTTTTGTTGTTGAGTTGTCTGGCGGTGATGCCATCGGGCGTGCAGGCGGGCGAGCTGTACCGTTGGCTGGACGCGAAGGGCAAGGTGCATTACGGCGACGTGCCTCCGGTGGATGCGACGCAGGTTGAGCCCAGAAAATTTCCCGGCGCCGCTATTCCGGGCGAAGACCTGCCCTATGAAACGCGCCGCGCGCAGCAGAATTTTCCAGTCATCCTGTATGTCGCGGACAATTGTGCCGAAGCCTGTAATCAGGCACGCGAGCTGTTGAAGAAACGCGGCATCCCGTTCAGTGAAAAACCACTGATAACCCAGGAAGATATCGATGCCTTCAAGGCGATTTCCGGCAGCGACAGCGTGCCTACCCTGGCGGTGGGCAAAGCCTTTCTGAAAGGTTTTCTGGCCGAGCAGTGGCATGGCGAACTCGATATCGCCGGCTACCCAAAGACTGCGCCATATCGCCCGCTCGGCGCGCTTCCTGCATCCGCGCCTGCCGCAACGAGCGAGGTCGCGCCGGCCAATCCCGCCACGCAATGAAGCTGGCTACCTGGAACGGTAATAAGTGTTTCATAGTTTTTCAGCACTTTTCAGACATAGCATTAAATCTAATAAAAACAATGTGTTTATGTTGCTAGTTGTTTCATTGCACTTAATTGCATTTCATTAAAACCTACCCCACAATACGCCCCACAAACAAACTCCAAGGAGGAGCCCAAGGAGGGGCAGTAAATGGCAGGTTTGTCAGATTTCAAAATCAAATCATTAAAGCCTGTAGAGGGTAAGCGGCTAGAAGTAGCAGATGAACACGGGCTATACCTTGAAGTGTTGCCGTCTGGGTCGAAGGTCTGGCGTTACCGCTATGCACTACATGGCAAACGAGAAAAAGTCACCATCGGGCCGTATCCAGAGTTTGGTGTAGCTGATGCTAGGAAGCAGCGATTACTTTTCTCAGAGATGGTCGCCAAGGGCCAGTCACCTGCAAAGGCAAAGCAACGTGAGTTATCAGCTAATGCAAAGGCCAACTCGGTACGAGAGCTTGGTGAGCTTTATATTGCCGAAATCGTAAACGTTCAATTTAAACGCCCGCTAGATACGGAGCGATACTTCCACCGGGACATTTTCCCCATCCTCGGTCATTACAAACTTCACGAAGTCACCCCGCAGGATGTGTTGCGGATGCTGGATGCTGTAAAAGCCAGAGGAAAGCGGAAGGCTGTAGAGGGAGAAAAAGCCGGTAAGAATTTCGCTAAAGCATCAGGTGTGCATGCCGCAAAAGCAACAAGAACCATCATAAAGCGGCTCTTCGATTTCGCAATCGCTAGGCAACTCATCACGTACAACCCAGTATCTGTTATTCCAAGGGGCATCATCGCCCAACCGACAAAACGTGACCGTGCATTATCTGAAGATGAACTCAAGCAGTTTGCCCGTAACCTTCAGAGCGTGGATGACACGCAGGCGTTCAAGGTTGCACTACGGATAATTCTTCTCACCTTGGTACGCAAAGGAGAGCTGGTCAAAGCCAAATGGAAGCACGTCAATTTTGACAAAGCAGAATGGCGTTTGCCCACGAGCAAGAATAGTGAACCGCATCTAATCCCATTGGCAACGCAGACCATAGAGCTCTTCAAAGAGCTTAAGAATTTGGCTGGTGAGTCAGAATGGGTTTTGCCAGGGCGGTCGGGGAATAAGTCCATAAGCGAACATACGCTCAATGTGATGTGGATTAGGAACAAAGCATTTGGACTAGAAAACTTCGTGATACACGACATGCGGAGGACAGCATCAACCCTATTGCATGAAATGGGGTACATCCCCGATGTAATTGAAAAGGCACTTAACCATACGATAGGTGGTATTCGCGGCGTGTACAACGTGGCTAAATATGCTGACCAACGCCGGGAAATGCTTCAACATTGGGCAAACCATATCGACTCCCTGTGCCAAGAAGGGTAGTTAGCAAGTTCTGTTTAGCTAAACGCAAACAAATATCCCAGCAGTATCAAGCCAAGGAGGGCGTTAATTGGGAGTGACCATCATAAAGAAGCCATCCCTTCCTGTTTGTTGGGGAGGCGATGATAAGTTTGAAAAATGGGCAGCGGGTTTTCGCACGAAGTACACCTATGTGCGTGATAGTGATGCAGAAGGCAAGCTATCTCGCGCACCTCTACATCAAACGTTAGAACAGATTCGACGAATGAAAGTCTGGGTGGGGGATGGCGCGTGTTTTGAGAAGAACCTCATCTTTGCTTGTTACCAGGCAGCGCACACCAAAAAACCAGAAGAGTATGCGGCAGCGCGAGCGCGACAAGAAAGAGAGAAATTGCTACTTCAACTTCAATCACAGATGAAACACGCAAGAGGGGTGCTTGGATTTATTACTAATAACCCGAGTACTGTTATTGGTTGCTACAGAAAATCAAACGGTATGCCATCCGAAGGCAGAAATTTGGTACTGGCTACCCCAGACGAGAAGATGGATATGCTTGCTGGTTTGCTGGCTGAATATGAGTATGGGCTAGCCAAGGATGCAAAAGACGAACTTGCCATTGGAGTGCATTGCTTGTTTGGGTTTGGCCCGTTTTTATATGACAAAGAGGCTTTAGATATTGAAAAAAGAGAAGCTCCGAATGTCGCGGAGTTGGGGCTGATTTTCCACCTAACCTACCTTTTCAGATATTTCACCGCTGAATCGGAACCTAGGCAGAGTAAAGACAATACCAATGATTCGGGGTTTGTTGGAGATGAACTTCGTGTTTATGGGGAAATGTTGAATGACGGTGGAAAACCCTACTACGCACAGGTTGCTGCGCTGGTTAATGCCACCTTGGGCAAGAAATTCCATTCAGATGATATGAAGCTACGGCTTAAAGACCTCCTTGCCCCGCCAAAAAGGGCCAGTGCAAAGCTGCCCGGCAAGAAGAAGTACATCGAATTTGCTGGATGGGAAATTAATAGTCCGGCATAACACTACCTCCATTAGGTGGGAACTTTGAAGTTGATTTTCTCGATTCACTTCCCACCACCATCAATCTGAAACTTCGCTCCACTGACGCAATTAAGCGTCATCAACAAGGAGCGGAGATGAAGATTTTAAGAGATGGACAACTACGAAAACTGGTGCCTTTAAGCCGTGTGACTATTTGGCGGCTAGAGAAACAGGATGCTTTCCCTCGTCGAGTGAAAATCGGGAAAAACTCTATAGGCTGGCTGGAGCATGAGGTCATACAGTGGATAGCTTCACGCCCAAAGGCGTAGTGGTGGGGGCTATGCTTCCGAAACACTTTAAGGAAGAGTTTCCTTGGATTACAAAGCCCACTTCCAAAATAAAAGTGAAGGCACCGGGTACGTACTGGCTTGAGAAGGCAGTTATTCATGCAATTTTTCGAGCACCCGATAACGAGTTTGATGACCCTAGAACGAATCTCCTCAAATCAATTGGTGATATGGGGAAAGATACACAGGTTAGCTACATCAAGACGACTGCCAAGCACTTGGCAGAAGCGATAATCGACACACCGCTACCGAGCGCAAGACAAGAATGGCTCAACGACGTTAATGCAACGACGAAAAAGCTAACGCTACTACTAAAGCAAGAGCAAAAGAAAAACTTACCCGAAAACTGGAATAATCTTTTCTCGCTAGTCAGCCAGGTTTTAAGCCACAGCCATGTCACAGACGACACCGAGTTAACAAAGCTGGTGGAAACGCTCAAAGAAGCAAATCTAATTGGTGGAATAAAAGGAAAGGCACACGGGACAGTAGATTTTGTTTCGATACTGGACCTCATCACACATGAGTCTAAGGCTCTGTCTGGCAAGAGTGCCATTGCCTACTACAAATATCCACAAACTTTTTTTGAAGAAATATCAATAGACAACCAGCTACTATTGGCTTACCAACGAAAAGCTATTCAGGCAATTACGACAGTCAATCAGGAGCATTTCGGCAAACCCTACGATGCACTAACTGCACACATTCTCACATGTGTTTTCAATAAAAGCTTCACCAAGCAGTTGGTGAAAAAAATCCGCGAAAATTTGAACTCAAAAGCGAAGTAAACCTTTTTCTCTAAAATTCTTTGGAAGGTGAATTTTCACTTTTCATACCTATAGGCATAGTGTGCATCCCTTAACAACATTAACGGAGATGCACAATGATTCCGACTCAAATCCCAAAAGAGACCTTACGCAATCGTGAGGAAGCTGCCAGCTATTTAGGCATTTCTCCATCCACGCTTGCCAATTGGGCTTGCACCAAGAAATATAAAATTCCCTACTTCAAGGTTGGCCGTTCAGTTCGGTATCGCCAAAGCGATTTGGATGCGTTCGTGCAGAACGGGGAAGTTGATTAGGCGCACCCGCATATACCCGCACGTTAATCAAACCCCGTCAATGAGAAAAGCCTTAAGTATCAATCACAATCAAGTGGAGAAAAAAGTGAAATTCGAAGATTGCAGGAAAGAATGTATTGAAAACTGTGAAGACCCATTCTTCAAAAAAATGTACTCAGATTATCCAGTTCCTGAACCTATGGCATGGAAAAAATGCACTTCAAAGGCCGCCAGTTTTATCAATGACTCAAAGTACGCACTATTGTGTATGAGTTACTACGAAAAATCATTGCATAGGTGCGGCATTGATACTGTACCTGCATATAGAGTGGGCGATGCACTCTGTGAAATTCTTGATGGGATTGTTCCATGGGAAATCATCAAGTCTGTTGCGACTACATACTTACTGAAGGTTAAACGTCCGAACGTTAAGGGTTAGCTTGTTTTAGTTGATATTGGCAAAGGATTGCGAAATGAAGATAAATATAGCTGTAGGAGAAAAACACGTGCAGGTAGGACTAGACAGAATGGTTATTGGATTTCCGCCTCCAAAGTTGCCCAAGCATGATGTACAGAACCCACCAAGCCAAGAGCTGTTAGCTCACATGGATGCCCAGAAAAAATCGTTCGTGTCGCACATGAAACATATTGAGACCATGGCTAAGTTAGGCCCGCATTTCGTCCAAAAGATAAAGGGGGCGAACCTGCAACGCATTTCGGTCAAGTCTGATGATGGCGAGATACTCTTCACCATTACACTCGGCTTCAGCTACAGCACGCCGGTAATCAACATCGAGTTGAATCCCAGCAAGATTAGCCATGGCAAGTGGGAAGAGCTCCTCGATTTGCTCAGTGTGATGTTCGATGGACATTACTATGAGCTGTACTCTAGAGGCGTCGTTTCCCACGCAGAGTTTTTTGTGGATGTGATTGGCGAGAACTTGTCCGACCTCATGCTAATTGATACGGGACGCAGAATCCACACCAACTACAAAGGAACGACGTATCACGGTGGGAGATATTCCCGCCTAGTCGGGACGATATACGATAAGGCCCAAGAGCTCGGTGTGGCTGGTCAGCTTGTTCGATTTGAAGTACGCCTCAATCGGAGAGACATGCAGTTCGGATACCTCGTAGAGACACCCCCGCCAAATCCACTGAGTAACTTCTTAGTCGTACATGTAAACCAACTGCAATCAGTGGCAAATGAGTGGAATGCCCCCCAACTTGCAAATCACATAATCGAGTTTGGGCTGCACGAAGCTGTGAAGAACAAAAATGCGCGTGAAGCGATTCTAGCCAAGCTGAAAGAGAATGCAGTAACGTGGTGGAAGCCTGATTTATTCTGGGCTGCCCATAGAAAGTTATTGTTGAAGTTTAAGCCTGGGCAGGTTGGTGGGGTTGCTCCCCAAACACCTCCCCCGCTCCTTGAAATTGCTACCCTATGAGCAAGCGTCATAGACGCTACACTATGAACAACTTTGCTCACTTATCTGTTCATTTCATTTTTTGAATAATACGCCTGCAAGCCCTACAGATAGTGGATTTCGGAAAATAGCCAAATGAACATCAGGTGCGGATATAAAAATGCACCGAACAGCATTTTCCTATTGACTTAACGGAGGTCAAGAAGACGATAGTTTCATATCCACCAAGGAGGGTGAAATGAGACTCATCGCCAGAATGCTCCAAGCCTTAGAACGCTTCACAACCCCACAAACATCAGCAGCACCTACTGAAACAGAAATCCTGTATGTCGCTGAAGCCTGCTCCGCCATAAATGATGCAGCCCCGGCAGTCAGTCCAGACAAACCATCCAGCCAGGTTAAAAACGAGCAGCAGGTAACCATACACCTCGCGTATGCGGGGGAAGATGCGAAATATCTTAGGGTGAAGGTCGCTGGGAAAACCTACAAGGTAGCCAAGTCCCGTATCCAATACGTCAGACATGGTGATGACGTGATGGTAACGATGACCCACAAGTATGCTGCCTCCCGTCCAGAATTGGTGGGACAGCAATGAGCGCAATGCTGCTTTATTCTTTTCCCGCAAAAGCACGAAGCATTTTCCTAACCTCCGATAACACTCCATTCTCGGAGTCTATAAAAGACCAAAATCAGCAACAAACAACTGTCCATACTTTGGATGAAACTGTCGCCGGATACCTGCGTGAATCTCTGGCAGACAGCAGCAAGAAAGCCTACAGGAGCGACCTTGCCCACTTCATAGCATGGGGTGGAACCATCCCCACAACGCCGGAGGTTGTAGCCAGGTATTTAGCAGTCCACGCTGAAACGCATTCCAATTCCACCCTGACCCGCAGGATTGTAAGTATCAGCCGAGCGCACACCAGCCAAGGCTATGCCTCCCCTACCCAGAGCGATGTCGTAAAAGCAGTCCTGCACGGCATAAGGCGAGTGCATGGCACGGCCCAGCAACAAGCCAGCCCGATATTGAAGGCAGACATACTGGCAATGGTTGATAACCTTACCGGCCTGATAGGTCTGCGAGACAAAGCCTTGCTGCTGGTCGGATTCGCGGGAGCCTTTAGGCGGTCTGAGCTGGTTTCCCTTCAATACAGCGATATTGAATGGGTAGCGCAAGGTATGGTCGCCCATCTACGCCGCAGCAAGACCGACCAAGCTGGGGAAGGCAGGAAAAAGGGCATCCCCTACGCAAGAGGCAGGCATTGCCCTGTCATAGCCCTCAGGCAATGGCTACAGGCCGCCAATATCAGCAGCGGATTCCTGTTCAGGGCTGTCACCAAGCATGGGCACATAGGCGAAGCCGCTCTATCTAGGGAGGCTGTAGCCATCATTGTGAAAAAGCATGCTCAAGCCATCGGACTAGACCCCGCCAAATACTCCGGTCACAGTTTACGAGCCGGACTCGTGACCAGTGCCGCACAAGCGGGAGTATCAAGCTGGAAAATCCGAGCGCAGACTGACCACAAGTCGGATGCCATGCTAGCAAGGTATATCAGGGATGGTCAGCTCTTCGTGGATAACGCGGCGGGGGCTGTTCTATGAAGCTGCGCCTCGAATCGTTTACTACCCAAGGGGCGTGGTACGACGTGGACAAAGGCGCGGCGACCTGCACCTGTCCAGCCTTCGATGCAAACCTACATTGCAAGCACCTTGAGGCGGTAGGCGTTTATAAGCAGCACAAGGCAACTCTTTCTGCACGCCCCAACTATTCTCAAGCCTTATCCGCACTGGTGAAAAGCATCCGGCTCCGCGATATTGAGGAAGGAGCTTATTGGCTGACCTACTGTTGGGGATTCAAGGACAAACTCTCAGGCTCACAATTCCGAACAGTACGGAGGTTGCTTATCGGCTCCGCAGAAGACGGGCACAGCATCGCCGTGATGGAAAAGCTGGCCGAGAACTTCCCTGCTCTGCTCAATAAACAAGTCGAGTTCGAGCGGGTCATGGCCGAGCTGGTGCGTATCTGCAAGGTTCCAAACTGGTGGAATCCAGCTACTGGAGGGCATGACTATATCCATTGCGGCATGTTGGCGATGCGGAAAACCTTCTACGCACCTCAGTCTTGCAGCATAGGCCATTGCCTGAACAGTATGGAGCAGGCAATCAACGACCAGAGCAAGGTAGCAGCTATGTTCTGGATGATGAAGGCCGATGAATCCGGCAAAGGTGCTGGTCTACACATCGCTCAGCATTTATTAGCTATTGCTACACGCCACCACCATGCACCAGCCCAGCGGTTAATGCAGAACGTCTATCTCAGACACGCCAAGTCTCTATCAGATGATGGCAACTTCATCGGGCAAGCTGTATGGCTGCTGGCTGGCGGAACATCCACAGTCATTGACCAGATTGAACCAGTAACCCGTGGCGAGGTACGCCGCCTGATTGAGCGGGTAAACGATACCCAGTCCTACCCGCCCCCTGAATGGTGCTGCGATGGGGTTCACTGCGCTGGTAACGACATCCGCTATGCGGGGATGTGGGACAGGATGTACGCCGCATGCAACCAGTTCAACCGCTACCAGCAAGTGCTGCCAAGTGATGAATGGCTGGAAGACCAGTTTTATTCATTGGAAGGTCTACGCACATGCACATAGCTTTGCTGAGCAGGTTTTTTGTTATGCAGCAGGAAGTAGCGTTTGGGCTTGCGAACCGCTAATTCCAGAAAAGAGTCGAAAAGGAGTTTGATGAAAACTACAAAGCACCTTAGCCAGGATATTCATACTCATCTTTACCACAAGCTGTTTGACGTAATTCCTGACTTACTGACCATCGAAGAATCTGGCAAATCTGTCGTCGCGGGGTTTATGAACTTAAACCTCGATGTTCATTATCGAACTCCAGAACGCATAATCATTGCTCTGTCGCACTACTACCGACAATACGGCGACATGATTCCAGACCCTGACATGGTTATAGCTGTTTACCCGCTCGAAGAAAAAGCCGAGGCACTTGCCTATCAAGACACATGGGGAAGTCGCAGCGTGTATTTTGATAACGGCGTAACTGTTGATACCAAAACTCAGCGCGACCTGAACAGCTTTCTGAATCAGTGGCTGACTAACCTGATTATGCAAGGCCATTACATTAAAGCTGAAACCGCAGATGAAGGGTAACGACACCAAATAATGCAACAAGAGCTGTTCGCGGGGTTATGGGCTCTAAAATGAAAACGCCGCAACACTTCGGGGGAGTAATCCCCCTCCTTTTTCCAGCTGGTGGTCGCCTAACCAATATCAGGCGTGACGGCAGTCTGCTAATATCCCGCATCTTCAATTCTCCTTTCTTATGAAAACCTGTATCTACTGCGGACTAGAAAAACACGACAGCGACTTCTCAGACGAACATATCTGGCCAGATGCGCTTGGCGGCGATTATCTTTCACCGTTGTGGCGCACCGACGATGTTTGTGTGGACTGCAATAGCATGTCTGGGGTATTCGTTGATGGTTCATTCATCAAGAGCTGGTTAGGTACAGCGGAACGGTCAACTGGCGCAAGAGAGTACCTATCACCAACCAACGCTGGCATTGGTGTTTTGCCGCTTGATTATATTGGGCCATTGACCGAGGCTCCTACATGCGAGGGCGAAATAGCTGAATACTGGTGTGGTCCTTGTGGCGCAAACATTATTCACATTAGACCCAATGACAGCGACGAACACTGGGAGTCTTATGCAGGTGGAGACCCTCGTGCAAAAAAATCTAAGGCAGGACGCGCGTATATTGCGCTGACATCCGACGAACCATTCTGGATTATGGTTAGCCTCGCCTCATTCAAGGCTCACTTCAAGAGAGCCGAGCGTTTTGTGGTTAACATGGATGTGCCGCCGCAATGGCACAATTTCTTTAAAAATCCAGATACTGATAATTCAGTACAAGTTGGTGACATGAAGGTTGTAAATATGGTCACCTCGGCTGGGCGCAAAGGCGAATACATAAAATCTAGAGCAGTTATACAAGTTGATGTCGGAACTCGTTTTCTCGCTAAACTGGGTCTAGCGATTGGTTATAAAATTTTGGGTCAGTTGTTCTTGGGCACTGACTACGCCAAAAATTTGCGGAAAGGCTTTCGAGAAGCGGATAGTGCGAAGCGTCGAAGCATACCGATACGCGGTACGGGTTTTTTGAACGAACAGCGCTTCAGTGGGGTTGAGAAGTTGCTGTCTTGGCCTGGCGGCTGGGTCTTGCTTGTAAAGGTTGTAAATCAACTTTTGTTTCTCAGCGTGGTATCTCCTTCGGGGAAAACCATGACCGTCCTAGTTTGCGACCAACCAGAGTTGGTTATGGGGCTTGATGCCTCTTATCAAGACGGTTTGGCTTGGGTGACAGTTCCATCACTGGGTGAAGCAGTTGGCCCGGTTCCGCTTCCAAGCTATCTGGCTCATCAAACCAACGTATCACCACCAATATCCGAACTGGCGGCACTGGCCGCCAAGCGAATAAATCCTGCGATATTACCGCCTTGCCGAGCAGGCGATGGAAGCTAAAAGCTTACTTTATGGCATTTTCGTAACAACATCAGCATGAATCGTTCTGAACTCATTGCTCGTCTGGCTGACCAACACCCCCAACTCCAGACCAAAGATGCAGTGCTTGGGGTAAAGGTAATTCTGGATGCTATGTCCAGCACGCTATCGAAGGGAGACCGTGTAGAGATACGTGGGTTTGGCAGCTTTGGATTGAATTACCGCCCACCACGTGAGGGGCGTAATCCCAAGACTGGCGACAAGGTAAGAGTGCCTGGTAAATATGCCCCGCACTTCAAGGCGGGTAAGGGGCTCAAGGAGAAGGTAAATAGGGGCGACTAACCCTAACCATCAGACTTGCCGCAATAATCGCCCCAGCGAGCCTATAACAAGCCTATGGGGCAGTACAGCAGGTCACTTCCACCGCTTCTTTTGACCATCTTTGTGCCTTGATTCCACTAAGGCCATAAATTCGGCAACGGTGATGCCAAGCGCGGGAGCAAGTTTGAAAATCATCTTCACACTTGCACTGTTGCGACCAAGTTCCAGCAGTGAGATGTAATTGCGTTCCATGCCAGCATCATGCGCGAGTGATTCCTGAGACAGGTCACGCTGTTTTCTCAGTTCTCTAAGCACGATTCCGAACGCTACCTCTGGCTCCAATTGCTTCCCCTTGTTGATGTGGGGAAGTTACGTCCGGGCTGCGCTTACGTCTTCACAATATATTGGGCAAACTATAAATCTTTAGCTATCATTCCTCTTTGCCGTACTAGACCATTTGGTCATTCTTTAAAAAACAATGCAAAAGAAGGAAGCAGCCGCTGCTCGTCTATGCCCAGCAGCCATTCAGATTAATTTAGCTAATTCACGGAGAAAAGTAATGAAGAAAATAGTAGGAATCGTAGTCGCGGTTATCGTGCTAATTCTCGGGGGGTTTTTCCTGAATAAGTCTCTTACTGATAAAAATGAAAAGGAACAGAAAGTAGCCCTCATCACTCAACTGAAACAACAAGTCACACAGGACTTGAAAGACCCCTCATCCTCGCAATTCCGCAATGTCCGCTATCGTGCAATACCACCAGAAAAAGGGGAAACAACAATCACGCATTTTCTTTGCGGCGAAATCAACTCAAAAAACTCGTATGGAGCCTATGTGGGGTTTAAGGATTTTGTTTCTGCCTTTAAGACTTCCACTGCTATGGGATTAGTGGATGCCTCTACCAAGGTACATATGATTGACCCAACTGGAAATTCATACAGCCACTTTCAAGAAGGACTTAAAAATCTAGAACTGATGGTTCTATTTTTTAAAGTAAAAAAATCATGCCCGGCTGAAACGGAGCCTATTCTGAAATAGGGTAATAGACCTGCGCAAAGCCCGTCATAGTATGAGCCCTAGTCGAGCTACGTCCACAACCTCAACTCAAAGATGCTGAACTTGGGTTAATGCACAGAGCAAAATATACGAGGAATAATAATGAAAAAAATAGGCTTCGAAATAGTTGGAGCGTCTACTCTAATTGCCGTAATTTGTACTGCACTGACTGGATGCCATTCAAAGGGAGATGATGTGTTAATTAATAGGGATGCCATCATATCCGAGTTAACAACACGGCTAACTTCCAAAATGAAGGACCCAAGTTCTGTCCAGTTTAGAAACATAACGCTCTACCCAACGACACTTGAAAGCAAAGATGGCAAGAAGCTCCCGCTCCAAGTTGCCGTGTGCGGTGAAGTCAACCGGACTGTTAATGGGGATGGTTCGGAGTACAACCCCTTTATCTCTACAGATACCCTAACAATCTCAGAGGGAGTACCAACCCTTGCACACAGCCGCTGGTGGACAGTCATGATTAACAGTGCTCCTAGGGGAGGCGGCTATTTTGAAGAAGTGGCCGCTGATGTGTGCCAAAACGAAACCAGACCGCCTAGAGAATATAAATCGAGTGCTGTTACCCCTGCCAAAAACCTGACTCAAAATCCTGTTATTGAAATCCCGTCAACTAATCAAAGAGTAGAAAACTCTAGTGATGTGCTAGACCGTTGCTTTATGGCTGGTAAATCATTCGCAACGGTCTATATCTCGGACATGGCTCGCTATTCTAGTGGCGGCCTAATGCCATCTACACTTATGCAGGAAGGTTGTTCTAGAGAGGGCGCATCAGCCCCTAATCCACAATCGTGCATAAGTCAGTGCGAACTTGGATTTAAGAAGGTTGCTAGAGAGGCGCTCAAGTAATTTGAAGATTTGAACCACTGAAAAATTAGACTATTACAACGGAGAAAATAATGAAGAAAAAAGTAAGCCTCGTAATGGCAGGAACGACCTTCTTGTTGATAGCAATTTGTTTGGAGTTGGTCGGTTGTAATTCAAATAATGTAGAAACAAAACGGGAGGAGGTATTAACTGCCGCGTTGCAGAAGCTCGCGCTTTCCGAATTTAAAGAACCCGGCACTCATCAATTCAGGAATGTGAAATTCTACAAAGCCACCACACAAGATTCAGGTGGTAGCACGGTTATACACAGAGCGAGCATCTGCGGTGAGATTTATGCAATAACCCCTATTGATGGCAAATCAGACTACCGGCAATTTATATCCTCATCGAAGGTTGCATCCGATGGGGAAAGTCTAAACATCGAAGACAAAGACACCTCAATTGATTGGGGAGTCAACCCGAAAATGGATGATGCATACCTCAAAGATTTGTTTGAGAAACGGCATGATTCGTTCCTAAAGCTATCCAAGTTGCTTTGCCATGACATCGTGGCAAAACAATAGATGCAACAATTCAACCGACAAAGATAGGCCAAATTCTAGGGGGTAACATGGCAATACAGTTCATCATCGGCTTGGTAATGGCAATTTGGGTGCTCTATGACGCCAAGAAAATCGGTGTCAGAAAAGGGCTTGTATCTGGAATCGGCAACCTGAGTCCATGGGGCTGGTTCTGGCTAACCTCGATTTTGGGGATTATCGGCTTCGGCATCTACTGGTATCACCGTGGAAAGCTCATCGAAGCCGTGGCAGCAGGTTCCTCGAATTCCGCAATCCAAGATTCAACTCCTATCGTCGTTCCTTCGTCTGGGCAACAAACCAAAATGAACCCGCTTAAGGTTATCGGTGTTGTATTAGGTGCTTTGGTCTTGTTTGCCGTACTCCAAGAGTCTGGGATGAAAGGCATTCACAACAAGGTAGCAGAAGATGCAGTAAAACAGTATGAAATTGCCGCAAGGAGCGGTACGGCAATTGATGTTTGTGTGCAAGCTGGGTTTGTTTCCGCTGCATATCTTCAAGCACAAGACGAACCTGCTTATAAAAGGTGGAAAAATATCGAGCAGACTGACTGCGGCAATGCCGGAATACACAGATAAAAAAGTTAATTTCAATAACTTGAATAGGTGAGAATTATGAATGCAAAAAAATGGAAACATGGTGTAGTGGTTGTGGCGGCTTTAATTTTGTCAGCTTGTGCAACTCCCCCAGCTCCTCCACCAACTTGGAACTCGCATTCACCCGAAAATGAGGCCGCTGAATATACCCCGTATTTAACCAATGGCAGTGGAACAATAACTGGACAGGCATTTCTTAAGCAACGTGGTGGCGGTGTGGTCGTGGCAGCTGGGCAAGTTGTTACTCTTGACCCAGCAACATCATCAGCTATCGAGTGGTGGAAGAAGGCGGGCACAAATTATGAGCTCCGAGAACTTACGCATCCGTCAACGGACTTCCAAAAAGCCAGAAAAACAGCAGTCGCGGACGCAAGTGGAAAGTTTACGTTTAGTAATCTACCTACTGGCAAGTATTTTGTACGCACCATATTGACTTGGGAGGTTCCATTTCATGGAATGCAAGGGGGCGTATTGGGGGAGATAGTCGAGGTAAAGGATAACCAAGTAAACAATTTAATCCTGAATCACTATGCACCGGATTATCCAGACCAAAAATAACACTTTTCATGATTCAGCAATTAAACGCTATAGCTAATCAACTTATGGCTGAGGGAATGGAGGTGCTGGTCGGGGTTTTGGGAAATGTCGTTATGGGTTTAGGGCAAGAAAGGCACTGACGCAATTTGATGGTTACGTTAACATCTATGCATCGTATTGCCCGGCAGGGCTGGCTGTGACAACACACAAGGCAATACCCCACAAAATGCCCCACATAAAAGACTTATTGCAATCAATTGCAATTAAATCAATATGATTATACTTTTATGAAACTTGCTACCTGGAACGTCAACTCGCTGAAAGTGCGTCTGCCGCAGGTATTGGACTGGCTTGCCGCCAACCCGGTCGATACGTTGTGTTTGCAGGAGACCAAGCAGCAGGACAAGGATTTTCCGCAGGCCGAATTGCAGGCGGCGGGTTATCACAGCGTATTCAGCGGACAGAAGACCTACAACGGCGTGGCGATCCTGAGCCGCACACCCGCCGGCGACGTGCAGATGGGCATCCCGGATTTCGCCGATGAGCACAAGCGCGTCATCGCCGCCACGATCAACGATATTCGCGTGGTATGCGTGTATGTGCCAAACGGCCAGAGCGTCGATTCCGACAAGTATCACTACAAGCTTGCGTGGCTCGCCGCATTGCACGGCTGGCTCAAAGCAGAGCTGACGCGCTATCCGAAACTGGCGCTGCTGGGCGACTACAACATCGCGCCGGAAGACCGCGATGTCTATGACCCGGTGGCCTGGCAAGGCAACGTGCTGGTCAGCGAGCCGGAGCGGCAACAGTTCCGCAACCTGTTGCAGCTCGGCCTGCGCGACAGCTTCCGCCTGTTCGAGCAGCCCGAAAAATCCTATTCCTGGTGGGACTACCGCATGATGGCGTTTCGCCGCAACACGGGGCTGCGCATCGACCACATCATGGTCAGCGAGCCGCTGGCGGCGCAATGCAAAAGCTGCGTGATCGACAAAGCCCCACGCAAACTGGAGCGCCCTTCCGACCATACGCCGGTGGTCGTGGAGTTGGGGTAGTGGGGGCGCACATATTGGGTTATATTAAGCCGAACCCGCAACCACGACGGTTAATGAATTTTGCCTAACGCCACTCCCGAAATAACCCTTTCCGCGCGCAACCTGTCGCGCCGCTTCGGCAATCGCCAAGTCATTCATAACGTGTCGCTGGAATTAAGGCGCGGCGAGGTGCTGGGCTTGCTCGGGCACAACGGCGCGGGAAAAACCACCACGCTGCAAATGCTGACGGGCTGCTTGTTGCCGGATAGTGCCGAAAAAAATGGATGCAGCATCGAAATCTGCGGCATCGACCTGTTGCGCCGGCCCACGCTGGCCAAGGCGCACATCGGCTATCTGCCGGAAACCCCGCCGTTATACCGCGAACTCAGCGTGAATGATTACCTGATTTTTGCCGCGCGCCTGCGTGGCATGAAGCCGGGCGCCGCCGCCGAAGCGCTCATCCAGACCAGGCAACGCTGCGGCCTGGACGCGGTCGGCAAAAAAATCATCGGCACGCTGTCCAAAGGCTATCAGCAGCGCGTCGGCATCGCGCAGGCCATCATTCACCGTCCCGCTGTGATCGTGCTCGACGAACCTACCGTCGGCCTCGACCCCACGCAGATACGCGATATCCGCACCCTGATCCGCGAATTGGGCGACAGCAGCAGCGTGATCCTCTCCACCCATTTGCTCGGCGAGGTGCAAAGCGTGTGCGACCGCGTGGAGATCATGCAGCACGGCAAACTGATCTATGGCGACACCAGCGCGCGCATGCAGAAGTACGGAGGCATCTCCGGCTTCATTATCAGCCTGCGCAACCCGCCGCCCTTGAGCGAACTGGAGGGCATTGTGGGCGTCAGCAGCGTCGAACCGCTTTCCGCCACGCAGTTCCGCGTGCTGCATGCGCCGGATACCAATCCCAGCGGCGCGCTGCTCACTCTGGCGGAGCGCCAAGGCTGGCAACTGGAGCAACTCACACCGCTGCAAGCCACGCTGGAAGAGGTGTTTGCCCGAATTACCGATGCCGGGATCACCGATGGCGAAAAAAATACTACAGGGGAAACCTCATGATCCGCCTGCTTGCCCTGCGCGAACTGCGCAGCCTGTTTTCCATGCCCTCCACCTGGTTCGCGCTCGCCGTGCTGCAATTCATTTTTGCGTGGTTCTTCCTGGCGCGGCTGGATGCGTTTCTGGAGATCCAGCCGCAGTTCGCGCAACTCGCCAATCCGCCCGGCGTGACGATCACGATCGCCGCCCCGTTGTTCAACACGGCCGCGCTGTTGCTGATGATGCTGGCGCCGATGTTCACCATGCGCCTGATCGCCGAGGAACGCCGCAACCAGACGCTCACGCTGCTGCTCTCGGCACCGCTGTCCAGCCGCCACATCGTGCTCGGCAAATTTTTCGGCCTGCTGATTTTTCTGGCCGCGCTGATGACCGGCGTGCCGCTGATGCTCTACACCCTGGCGTTCGGCACCGCGCTCGATCACGGCCTGCTGTTGAGCAATATGCTCGGCCTGCTGCTGCTCACCGCCAGCTATGTCGCGGTGGGATTGTATGTTTCCGCGCTCACCACCCAGCCGGTCATCGCCGCCATCGGCGCATTGGCGGTACTGGTCGGGCTGTGGCTGGCCGACATCGGCGCGGCGGCGGAAGACTCGCCCTGGCATCTCATCTCGCCGCTCAATCATTTCCAGAATTTCAACGCCGGTTTGCTGGACAGCGGCGATGCCGCATTCTTCGTGCTGTTCAGCCTGTTCTTCCTGCTG
Organism: Gallionella sp.; assembly: GCA_028714895.1. Classification (GTDB taxonomy): domain Bacteria; phylum Pseudomonadota; class Gammaproteobacteria; order Burkholderiales; family Gallionellaceae; genus Gallionella. The sequence goes on from JAQTLM010000010.1 coordinate 20,501, forward strand.
CTGGCGATGCGCCGTATCCACAATAACCGCATATACGGGTGAGCCATGCTGCGTAAATTTTTTACCTCACCGCTCTTGCGCAACCTACTGTTCGTGCTGCTGTTGCTGGGCATCGCGTCGGGCCTGGGCTACCTTGCCACGCGCTATCATGTGCAGCGCGACATCACGCACAATGCCAGCAACAGCCTGGAACCCGCCAGTGTGGAGGTGCTCAGGCAACTCGGCGGCCCGGTCAACATCACGGTGTATGCCACCGAACAGGACGCGCGCCTCGGCGACATCCGCAAAATCATCCGCAACTTCATGTCGCTCTATCAGCGGTACAAGCACGACATACAACTGGTGTTCATTGATCCGGAGAAAGAGCCCGAAAAAGCCCGCGCGGCGCGCGTCCAGCTCAACGGCGAGATGGTGGTCGAATACGCCGGGCGCAGCGAGCACCTTACCCAGCTCAACGAACCCATCCTTACCGGCACCCTGCTGCGCCTGGCGCACAGCCGCGACCAGACGGTGATGTATCTGGACGGGCACGGCGAGCGCAAATTGGACGGCATCGCCAACCACGATTTGGGCGAGCCGTTCGGCGCAAAACTCAAGCAGAACGGTTTCCGTATCGGCAGCCTGAATCTGGCGCTGGCGCAGGAAGTGCCCGGCAATGCCAGCGTATTGGTGATTACCCAGCCGCAGGTCGATCTCATGCCCGGCGAAGTGGATAAACTGCTGCGTTATGTCGAGCGCGGCGGCAACCTGCTCTGGCTGGTGGATGCCGAACCGCTGCACGGGCTGGAGCGCCTCGCCGAAAAACTCGACCTGCTGCTGCCGCCCGGCACCGTGATCGACCCGGCCGCCAGCGGGATGAACGCACCCGCCACCTGGGCGCTGGGCGCCGTCTATCCGCCGCACGCGATCACGCGCAATTTCAACCTGATCACCGCTTTTCCTTCCGCGCGTCCGCTGAGTTGGAATGAAAACCCGGACTGGCAACACAGCGTACTGGTGGAAGTCGCCGCGCGCGGCTGGGTGAGCCGCAACGCGGCCAGCGTCAAAACGCTCGGCGACAAACCGCGCTTCGATAAACAGCACGATACCCCCGGTCCCGTCATCATCGCGGCGGCGCTGCAACGCAACATCAACGACCGCGAACAGCGCATCGTGGTGGTCGGCAACGGCGCGTTCCTCGCCAACAGCTTCGCCGGCAACGGCGGTAACGTAGATTTGGGCGTGAATATGGTAAACTGGCTGGCCGGCGAAGAACATCTCATCACCCTGCAGCCGCGCGCCGCGAAGGACAGCAATCTGACCCTGAGCAAAACGCAACTCACCGCCATCGGCATCGGTTTCCTGCTCGGCTTGCCGCTGCTGCTGGCAGGGGTGGGGGTCTATATCTGGTGGAAACGCCGCCGCACGTAATCAACCTGAAGTGGCTGTAGGGGCACCTCTAATAATTCGTCACACCGGCGAAGGCCGGTGTCCAGCCTCTTGAAAAAACTGGATTCCGGCCTTCGCCGGAATGACAAAATTTAATTTTTCGAGGTTCCCTTTACATAACCATGCCCGAACTGCCGGAAGTAGAAATCACGCGGCGCGGACTGGCCGCGCATCTCACCGGCCTGACCGTTGCGGATGCCGTCATCCGCCACCCCAGGCTGCGCTGGCCGATTCCGAAAAACCTGACTAAGCTGCTGCGCGGACAAACCATTCGCGCGCTCAAGCGGCGCGGCAAATATCTGCTGGTTGAATTCGATCACGGCACCTTGATCCTGCACCTTGGCATGTCCGGCAGCCTGCGCATCCTGCCCGCCGGCACGCCGCCGGAAAAACACGACCACTTCGATCTGGTGCTGAGCAACGGCACGCTGGTGCGCCTGCGCGACCCGCGCCGCTTCGGCGCGGTGCTGTTGCATGGCGGCGATGTGCATACTCACCCGCTGCTCGCCACCCTCGGCCCCGAACCGCTGCCAGATAAATTTGGAGAAGATGGCTTCAATGCGCGCTATCTCCATCAAGCCACGCGCGGACGCAGCATCGCGATCAAGCAACTCATCATGAACAGTCGCGTGGTAGTTGGCGTGGGCAACATCTACGCCAACGAAGCGCTTTTCCGCGCCGGCATCAGACCGCAACTCGCCGCCGGAAAACTCAGCCTGCCGCGCTGCGCAAAATTAGTGGCAGAAATCCGCGCAACCCTGACCGAGGCCATCCAACTCGGCGGCAGCACCTTGCGCGACTTCGTGAATGCGTCGGGGCAACCCGGCTACTTCCAGCAGCACTATTGGGTGTACGGACGCGGTGGTGAACCGTGCCGCAAGTGCGGCGCACCCATCCAGCAAATCAAGCAAGGGCAACGATCCAGTTTCTACTGCAAGCACTGCCAAAAATGACCTCCATTTATGCTAGAGTTTGCCCACACTTAATCTGAGGTCGATATGAAATACATCCTGTTCGCCATCATGCTATTGCTCAGCGCATGCGATCGCTCGTCCACCCCGACACCGAAGATCGCGGCACCGCAACGCGAGGCGCTGGAACAGGCCAAGGGTGTCGATCAAACGTTGCAAAAAGCAACCGAAGAGCAGCAGAAAAACATCAGTGATGCCGAAGGAAAATAGCCGTCAAGCCTTCTCATATTGTTGCCGGGTTACGCTACGCTAACCCACCTGCACATTACATGAAAATCTCCATGCGCCTCTTGCTCGCCCTGTTTCTACCCGCTTTAACGCTCGCGCCTGTCGCGCACGCCGAGCGATTGCCGCGCCCTGATCATGTAGTCGTGGTGATTGAGGAGAATCGCGGCTATTCGCAGATCATGGATATGCGCAATGGTAATTCGTACATCCACGCGCTGGCGAGGCGAGGCGTGTTGTTCACGCAGTCTTATGGCGTCACGCATCCGAGCCAGCCGAATTATCTGGCGCTGTTTTCCGGCGCCACGCAGGGCATCACCAGCAATGCCTGCCCGAACAGTTTCAATACCGACAACCTCGCCTCGACCTTGCTGGATGCGGGCCTGAGCTTTGCCAGTTTCGCGGAGTCGTTGCCCGCAACGGGCGATTTGAGCTGCTTGTTCGGCGCGTATCAGCGCAAGCATAATCCGCTGAGCAACTGGCAAGGCACGCGCTTGCCCGCCGGGTTGAACCAACGCTTTGCCGATTTTCCGCAGGATTTTTCCCGGCTGCCCACCGTGTCTTTTGTGATTCCAGATCAAAATCACGACATGCACGACGGCAGTTTCTCTGCGGCGGACGACTGGCTGAAGGCGCACATCGCGCCTTATGTGGATTGGGCGTTCAGGCACAACAGCCTGTTAATTCTCACCTGGGATGAGGATGATTTCAACGCGGGCAATCGCGTCGTGACGATACTGGTGGGGCCGATGGTGAAGACGGGACATAGTGATCAGCGCATCGATCACTACAATGTGCTGCGCACGCTGCTCGATTCCTACGGCTTGCCTGCACCCGGTGCGGCGCGCGATGCAGAAGCGATCAAGGGTGTCTGGAAGAAACGCTAGGAAGCATCATGCCGCTGTTTAATGCCAAAAAATCCGCACCGTTCTACCACTGGGAAGAGAACACGCTGGTGCTCAACATCCTGGGGCGCCCCAATGCGAAGCGCGATGCCATCGGCAAAGTCGTCGGCCATCAACTCGAAGTGTATGCCACCGCCGTTCCGCGTCTGGGCGGCGCTACCGCGCATATGATGCGCTATCTGGCGGGCATCTTCGATGTACCGCCAGGCGCGATCCAGGTGGTGTTCGGCGAAAAGAACGTGAACAAGCAGATCAGGGTCAAATCGCCCAAGCGCTTGCCGGCACCGATTCAATTCGCGGATCGCCCGGAATAAGGAGAGCTGTGCGCTGCCCGACAACGGCTAACCTATATCGGTCCGGACCAAAAACAAAAGCCGCACAGATCAACTGTGCGGCTTTTCGCTTGCCGAGTAATGCCTAGCCCTTTGCAGCCATCAGCTTTTCATACTTGGCTTGCAGCTGTTCCTTGGTTTCTGCGTGCGCCGGGTCTTTGGGGATGCAATCCACCGGGCATACTTCCACGCATTGCGGGGTGTCGTAGTGACCTACGCACTCGGTACATTTGTCGGGATCGATGACGTAAATTTCATCACCCTGCGAGATTGCGTCGTTCGGGCATTCAGGCTCGCACACGTCGCAGTTGATACATTCGTCGGTAATTATCAGTGCCATGCTTTTCTCCTAGGTTAAATAGTTAAATCAATTTAATATTTTTGCTGCAACCTTGCCGCCACCAAGGGTGAAACGAACTTGCTGACATCGCCGCCGAAGCGCGCCACCTCGCGCACCATGGTGGCCGAGATGAAGGTATATTGTTCCGCCGGAGTCAGGAATAGCGTTTCCATTTCGGGATACAGATTGCGGTTCATCCCGGCCAATTGAAACTCGTATTCAAAATCCGACACTGCTCGCAATCCGCGCAACACCACACGCGCATCCTGTGCCTGCACGAAGCTCATCAGCAGGCCGTTGAAGCCTTCCACGCGCACGTTGGCAAAATCCGCGAACACTTCACGCGCCATATCCACCCGCTCATTCAGCGTGAACAGGGTCTGTGTGCGGCTTTCCGCCACCGCCACGATGACTTCGCCGAACAATCCGGCGGCGCGCCGCACCACGTCTTCATGCCCCCGCGTGATGGGGTCGAAAGTCCCCGGATAAACCACCTTAATCATTTACAGTAAGACCCAGTAATTGATAATGCACCTGCCCCGCCTTGCCTGATTTGATTGTCTGCCAAGGCGGCTTAACATCAAGCGCAGCACCTGATTCGACATACACCATGCCGTTTTCATTCAGGCGTTGCGGCAGAATTTCCAGCAGTCTGGGCAGGTAATTGCTCTGAAACGGCGGGTCCAGAAAAATCACGTCATACTGATGCACATCGCGGCTTGCGAATTCTAACCCATCTTGGCGATATGCGAAAACGTTACCGCAAGCCAATTTTGTAATGTTGTCCTGCAGGGCGCGAAAAACTGCGGGATTTTGCTCCGCCATCACCACCCGCTCCGCGCCGCGCGAAGCGGCCTCGAACCCCAGCGCGCCGCTGCCGGCGAATAGATCCAGGCAGGTTCGCCCATACAGCGTTTGCCCCAGCCAGTTGAACAGAGTCTCGCGCACGCGGTCCGGTGTGGGGCGCAGGCCTGATACATCGGGAAAGTCGATCACGCGGCTGCGCAGGTCGCCGCCAATGATTCTGACCTTGTTTATTTTGCTGTTTGACTTTTTTATTTTGCCGCCCCGTTTTTATCTGCGGAAGCCGGGGGCGCACCGACAATCACCGTCGCCATCGCCTGCGGGTTGATGTGGCGCGCGAATGCGTCGCGGATTTGCGCGACATTAACCTGCTCGACCCTGCGCGTGAAATCGTCCAGATAGGTCAGCGGCAAGTCGTAGAAGCCGATGATGCTCAGGTAATCGAGGATCTTGCGGTTGCTGTCGATGCGCAGCGGAAAACCGCCGATGATGTTCTGCTTGGCGGCCAGCAATTCCTTTTCGGTCGGGCCTTTGGCGATGAATTCCGCGAGCGTGTTGCGCACCAGTTGCAGCGCTTCATCGGCCCGTTCTTTCTTGGTTTGCAGGCCGATTTGGAACGCGCCCGGCTGCTTCAATGGCATGAAGTAGCTGTAGACGCTGTAGGCCAAACCGCGTTTCTCACGCACCTCGTTCATCAGACGCGACACAAAACCGCCGCCGCCGAGGATATGGTTGCCGACATACAGCGGGAAATAATCCGGATCATTGCGCGCCATGCCCGGCGCGCCGATCAGGATGTGGCTCTGGCTGGCGGGATGGGCGATGCGCTGCTCGCTTGCCGGGATTTGCATCGCCACAGCGGGCAACGCGGCGGGCGCATCCGCTGTCGGCAATTTTTCGGTGAGTTGTTGCGCAATCGCCTCGGCTTGCGCGCGCGATACGTCGCCCATAATGGCCACTACCGCGCCGCCTGCCCGGTAATGCGCGCGATAGAAGCCGGAGAGGTCTGGCACGGTAATTTTCTCCACGCTGGCGACTTCACCGGAAGCCGGCAGCGCATAGGGGTGCGCGCTGAATACCGCCTTTTGGAAAGCCTTGTCGGCAATACTTTCCGGCTTGGTCTCGGCTTCTTTCAGCGCGGCGATCACCCGCGCCTTTTCACGCGCCAGGATCGCTTCGGGGAATAGCGGACGTTGCAACACGCGCGCCATGATGTCCAATGCCTTGTCGCGCTCTGTCGCGCTGCTCAGGGTGCGCAATGACATGCTGGCGCGATCCGGGTCGAAGCTGCCGCCGAATTGCGCACCGATGTCCGCCATGCCGCGCGCGATGTCGTCCTCGCTCAATCCTTCCGCACCCAGATCCAGCAGGTGATGGGTCAGACCCGCCACACCGGATTTATCCGCCGCATCGAAACTGCTGCCCGCCGGAATACTTACCGACACATCCAGCATCGGAATATCGTGGTCTTCCACGAACAACACCTTTGCGCCGCTGGCGCTCTGCCAGTGCTGGATGTTGGGGGTGGCAAATGCGGCGGTCGCAATGCAGCACAACGCTGCAATGAGGATAGATTTAATGCGCATATGACACTCCTTGAGGCGCTTTCGGTTTTCCGGAGAGCGGCTGCGGGTCGAGTACCGCAATGGTCAAATTGTCGTCCTGCAAGAATTCCTTGGCGACTTGCCGCACTTGCTCCGCCGTCACCGCCTGAAGTTTTTCCAGCATCACCGGAATTGCGCGATGGGTCAAGCCGATGCTCTCCATCTGTCCGATCTGCATCGCCTGATAAAATACCGAGTCGCGCTTGTAAATTTCGCCCGCCATGACTTGTGCTTTGACGCGTTTCAATTCTTCCTCGCTCACGCCCTCATTAACCAGTTGCGCGATTTCCTGACGCAACGCAGTTTCGACATCATTCACCGCCTTGTTTTCGCTAGGCGTGGCTTCGAGAGTAAACAGGCTCGGGCCGCGCGACGTGGCGTCGTAGCCCGCGCCTACGCCGCTGGCGACCTGCTGCTCGCGCACTAGATGCTTGTTGAGACGTGCAGATTCATTACCGTCCAGCACGCCTGCCAGAATCTCCAGCGCGTAGGGCTTCCAGTCCTGTTCGGGGCTGTGCAGCGTTGGTGCGTGGTAACTCATCACCAGAAGCGGCAGCTCGGCAGGGGCTTTTACCACCATGCGTTTGATGCCGGCCTGGGCTGGCTCGATAAACACACGCTGCGGCACTAATGCGTGTTTGGGGATCGCACCATAGTGGCGTTGCGCAAGCGCGAACACTTCGTCGGCCTTGACATCGCCGGCAATGACCAGCGTGGCGTTGTTCGGCGCGTACCAGCGACCATACCATGCCTTGGCGTCGCCTACTGTAAGCAATTCCAGATCGCTCATCCAGCCAATGACTGGATGCTGGTAGGGGTGTTGCTGATAAATCGCCGCCATCATTTTTTCCTGCAACAGCGCATGTGCCTCGTCGTCGGTGCGCAGGCGGCGTTCTTCCATGACCACTTTGATTTCCTTGGCGAAATCGGCAGCTGTGAGGTTCAGGTTGCGCATCCTGTCAGCCTCCAGCTGCATCGCCAGCGGCAATTTCGACTTGTGCAATTGCTGGAAATAGGCGGTGTAGTCATAGCTGGTAAAAGCATTTTCGCGCCCGCCCGCCGCTGCAATACGCTTGGAAAATTCGCCCGCCGGCACGGTTTTTGTGCCCTTGAACATCAGGTGCTCAAGTACATGTGCGATACCGGTCACGCCGGTGCGCTCATCCATGCTGCCCGCCTTGTACCAGATTTGCTGTACCACCACCGGCGCGCGGTGGTCTTCCTTGACGATGACCTTCAGGCCGTTCGCCAGCGTGCGTTCGAACACCTCCGCCTGCGCAGCGGCATGCGCACCTCCCAGCAACAACGCGATGCAAAACAAACAAGCTTTCATGTTCCTAGCCCTATAACGTGTAATCGGCATAAAATGCGTGCGCATTATGCCCCATTTTCCTGTGCCCCGAATGCATCCAAAATGTTCAGCTTTCTGAAAAAAAATCCACCCGCATCACCGGATGCGAAGCCTGGCGACCAAGACGCGAAGCCCGGGAACGGCTGGATCGCGCGCCTGAAATCCGGCCTGGCGCGCACCGGCAGCCAGCTGACCGGCCTGTTCGGTCGCGGCGGAAAAATAGACGACGATCTCTACGAGGAACTGGAAACCATCCTGATCACCGCCGATGTCGGCATGGATGCGACCAACGCGCTGCTTGCCGATCTGCGCCGCTACGTCAGGGAGCATCATTTGAGCGAAGCGGCGCAGCTCAAGGAAGCGCTCGCACACTGCCTGCTCAAACTACTCAAGCCGCTGGCGCAACCGCTGCAGGCCGAAACCCATAAACCGTTCGTCATCATGCTGTGCGGGGTGAACGGCGCGGGCAAGACCACCTCGATCGGCAAGCTGGCGAAATACCTGCAATCGCAGGGGCTGTCGGTGCTGCTTGCGGCCGGCGACACGTTTCGTGCTGCTGCAAGAGAACAACTGGCGGAGTGGGGCGCACGCAACAACGTGACGGTGATCGCACAACAGGGCGGCGATGCCGCTGCGGTGATTTATGACTCCATTCAATCCGCGCAGGCGCGCAAGATCGACGTGGTGCTGGCCGACACTGCCGGGCGGCTGACCACGCAGGCGCATTTGATGGAAGAGATCAAGAAGGTCAAGCGCGTGATCGCCAAGGCGCTGCCCGAAGCTCCGCACGAGGTGCTGCTGGTGCTGGATGCCAACACCGGGCAGAACGCGCTGAGCCAGGTCAAGGCCTTCGATCAAGCGCTCGGCGTGACCGGCCTGATCCTGACCAAGCTGGACGGCACCGCCAAGGGCGGCGTGATCGCCGCGATCGCCAGGGCGCATCCGATCCCGGTGCGCTTCATCGGCGTCGGCGAAGGGCTGGATGATTTGCGCCCGTTCGTCGCGGAAGATTTTGTCGCCGCATTGCTTGGGTTGGATGAATGATCCTAAAGACCATAATTCAAGCCACAGAGGGCACAGAGAACACAGAGGTAAAGCGGATTACACATTTTTCTCTGCTCACCCGACGGGTGAGATTGCCATTTGCGGCAGCTGATTGTTTTTCTCTGTGAACTCTGCGTTCTCTGATATAACTACTAGCCATTCGACTAGGCTGGCAAAAGACGCCAGCTTAGTCGCTGGTTATGTGGCTAATTTATTTTTTTAAGATGATTACCTTCAACCAAGTCCACAAGCGTTACCCCGGCGGCTATGAGGCGCTGAAGAACGTCTCATTCGACATCGCAGAAGGCGAGATGGTGTTTCTCACCGGCCATTCCGGTGCGGGCAAGAGCACCCTGCTCAAGCTGATTGCCGCGATCGAACGCCCCAACTCCGGCAGCGTGCTGGTGAACAACCAGAACATCGGCGCGCTGAAAGGCGGCGCATTGCCCTATTTGCGCCGCAATCTCGGCATTATTTTCCAAGACCACAAGCTGCTGTTCGACCGCAACGTGTTTGATAACGTGCTGCTGCCGCTGCAAATCTGCGGTTTCGAACACCGCGAAAGCGGCAAGCGGGTGCGCGCCGCGCTGGACAAGGTCGGCCTGCTCAAGCGCGAAAAATCCAATCCCATCGCGCTGTCCGGCGGCGAGCAGCAGCGCCTGTGTATCGCACGCGCCATCGTCAACCGCCCGTCCATCCTGCTGGCCGACGAGCCGACCGGCAATCTGGATGCGGCCTACGCGCGGGAGATTATGGCGATCTTCAACTCCTTCCATCAGGTCGGCGCCACCTTGCTGATCTCCACCCATGACGAGAGCGTGCTGCAAGACAGCGGTGTGCGCAGACTCGTACTGAAGGAAGGTGTGCTGCAATGACGCGCGCCTTCGCCCAACACCTCGGTGTGCTGCGCGCCGTGCTGCGCCGCATGTTCTCATCGAAGCTGGCGGGGTCCCTCAATATCCTGGTCATCGGCATCGCGCTCAGCCTGCCGGCCGGCATGTACATGCTGCTGCAAAATGCGCAGGGACTGGTCGCGCAATTATCCGGCACGCCGCAAATCAGCCTGTTCCTGAACATGGATGCAAAAACGGAGGACATCGACCGGCTGCACAAGCAGCTTGCGCAACACCCGGCTGTTGCCGGTGTTGAATTCGTCGCTCGCGCACAAGCGCTGGAGCAGCTCAAGCAAGGTACCGGGCTGTCCGACCTGATCAGCGGGCTGCAACAGAATCCGTTGCCGGACGCTTTCGTCGTCCACCCCAAACCGGGCGATGCGCAATCGCTGGATGCGTTGCGCGGCGAACTGGCGAAATTGTCCAAGGTCAGCGAAGCGCAACTCGATTCGGCCTGGGCCTACAAACTCGAAGCCCTGCTCAAATTCGGCCGCCTCGCGGTGCTGATTCTTGCCAGCCTGCTCAGCCTCGCGCTGATCGCCGTCACCTTCAACACCATCCGGCTGCAAATCCTCACGCAGCGCGACGAAATCGAAGTCGCCAAACTTATCGGTGCGACCGACGGCTTCATCCGCCGCCCGTTCCTGTATTTCGGTGCGACGCAAGGATTGTTCGGCGGCATCATGGCGTGGCTCATCGTCGCCGCCAGCCTGCTGCTGCTTAACCGGCAACTCGGTGCGCTATCGCAGCTCTACGCCAGTCAGTTCACGCTGCATCCACTGTCTTTTGGCGACAGCCTGTCACTGCTGCTGTTCTCGGTCTATCTCGGCTGGCTCGGGGCATGGCTGTCGGTGGCGCGGCATCTGTCGCAGATCGAACCGCACTGAATGCCGCAGGCTGGGTGAGACTCAATCATCCTGGCAGATCATCAGTGCCTTAAAGCGACCAAACCGATCGCCCGAAATCTCCAAGAAGCGGATATTGACGAATGGCAGGAATGTGCGGCGGACATTCGATATTCCTCCAGGAAAGACATTACTAGACCGAATTGCATAAATATTCTAGTCTATACCGGTAAAGTAGTCGGCATAGTTTAATCCGCACCCAAGATTATTCTCTGTCCGTACTATTAACGCATATGCTGACAGTGTCACACTTGAACTCCGGGGGCGCGCTGATCTGACAGGTAATCGAAAGAGCAACTTGGATCTTGCTACAGAACGAGCAGAAGCCGTAAGGAAATGGCTAATCGCTCACAAGGCTTCCTTAGAATCGCTGAGCATATATATGCGCTTTCTCAAGTTATATATTTAGTGCCATATATTTTCTGGATCGGCTTGGGAGTTGGATTGCTTCTTCGGTATGTGTTGGCTTACGAAATAGCAAAAGGAGTAGCTCTATTTGTTTTCACGCTGCTGTTAATGTTCTCTTCCACATTTTGGCTTGCCAATCGTTATGAAGAGACAATCCAGCAGTGTCAAATCTAGCTGAGCGCTTCTCCGTTTGAGAGCAATGGCTGCAACAGTTTATCGAAGTCTTTGGGTGGGACATATTGCAACACAGGTTTTTCCTCGCCGCCCAGAGTGATGTCCAGCCCATGTTGCGGATACAGCCAGTGGACTGCGCCGATTCCCTTTTCCTTGATGCGCTGGCCGGGCTGTCCGAAACGCTTGCTGAAAATTTCCCCCTCCAGACGGACCGACGGCATATAGGTCAAGCTGCCGATCGGTAGCGCGCGCAGTCTGACTACATCATCCGACGCCGGCGTGATTTTTTTGCCGCCACTCGCCCCACCACCCGTCCCGCTGATGCGCAGGCCGCGTTCATACATGACCTGTAATTCCGCCGCAGGAACGGCGATATTGATGACGACCCGGGATTTCAATCCCGCCAGGGTGACCTGCTCGAAGAACATCTCGGCGACCAGTTGGCCGCCCGGCGATTTGAACAAGCTGGGCTTGGCTTCCTCTTGGAAACGCCGCTCCGCCTCGCCGGCTGTGCTTGAGCCCAGCGTCAGGCCGAAGATGCGTGTCGTGTCCGGCGCAGGATGTTCGATATGCCATGGCAGGTCATCCTGGCCGCCGGGCCTGCCCGGCATGAAAAATGAACCCACCAAAATCAGCACCGAAAGAATGCCGATACCCCAGTAAAGTTTGCGTTCCATGGTCATTTTTGTGTGCTTTGGGAGGGTTGTGTCTGCATAGCCGAGTTGGTCCGGCAAAATTACTGCTACTTGCCAACCAATGTACGCAAACCGGGCAAATCAAGCAATTCCACCGCGCGTGCCTTGACGCTAATCAAGCCATTATCCTGAAAATTCGAAAACGCGCGACTGACGGTTTCCAGCTTTAACCCCAAATAGCTGCCGATTTCCTGGCGCGACATGCGCAACTGGAATTGGGTAGGCGACAAGCCGCGCGCCGCAAGACGCTGCGACAGGTTAAGCAAAAAGGCGGCCAAGCGTTCTTCGGCGCGCATCGATCCGAGCAGCAGCATGATGCCCTGGTCGCGCACGATTTCGCGGCTCATGATCTTGTGCAGATGGCGTTGCAGACTGGGCAATTCACGGCTCAACGCCTCCAGTTTATTGAACGGCAGCTCGCATACCTCACTGCTTTCCATAGCTACCGCATCGCAGGTGTGATGGTCGGTGCAGATCGCATCCAGGCCGATGATTTCACCAGTCATCTGAAAACCCGTCACTTGCTCGCGCCCATCCTCGTGCAGCACTTGAGTCTTGAACGATCCGCTACGAATGGCGTACAACGACTGAAATCTGTCGCCGCTGCGATAAAGGTAATCGCCGCGCGCATAACCGCGCTTGAGATGACTGATATCATCCATCCGCCGCATTTCGCCAATACTCAGACCGACAGGCAGGCAAAGCTCGCGCAGCTTGCAATTGGAGCAAACAGCTTTGAGACGAAAATGCGAAACGGATTGTTGCATGTCGCTTACCTTTGGAAAGTGTGCGGAGGTGAGCAGAGAGTGGGTTTTCACTAACCACTTTCCATTTGTTGAATATGGCATGAATTTTGACATATATCAAACCGGTCAGGGTTGGCTAACTGGCATAATGTATAATGTTTTCAGGAGGTATTTATGGATAAGCCAGTCAATCAACTGGTAGTGGATTTGGAACTGATACGCAGGCTGGATAAGAACGGCCCGCGCTATACATCCTATCCGACCGCAGACCGTTTCATTGAAGCCTTCAATGCCGAAAGTTACCGGCAATGGCTGGCAAAGCGCGCAATCGGCGGCATCGCCCGCCCGTTGTCGCTGTATATTCATATCCCGTTCTGCAATACGCTGTGCTTCTACTGCGCCTGCAACAAGGTCATCACCAAGGACCGCAGCCAGTCCGCCGAATATGTGCGCTACCTGATCAAGGAAATGGCGATGCAGGCAGAATTGCTCGGGCCGGGACAGGTGGTCGAGCAATTACACTTCGGCGGCGGTACGCCGACCTTCATGAGCGATGACGAAATTCGCCAACTGATGGCGGCGATACGCCAGCACTTCAAGCTGGTGGATGACGGCGAATATTCCATCGAGATCGACCCGCGCAAGGTCAGCGACGCAACCATCGCTCTGCTCGGCAAGGAAGGTTTCAACCGCATCAGCATCGGCGTGCAGGATTTCGATGCCGAGGTGCAGCGCGCGGTGAACCGCATCCAGAGCGAGGAAGAAACCTTGGGCATCATCCATGCCGCGCGCGCCAATGGTTTCAAGTCGGTCAGCATCGATTTGATTTACGGCCTGCCCAAGCAGACGCTGGAAGGCTTCGGCGTGACGCTGGACAAGGTGATCGCCGCCAATCCGGATCGCCTGTCCGTCTACAATTACGCGCATATGCCGGCCATCTTCAAGCCGCAACGACGCATCCACGAAGAGGATCTGCCCGCCCCGCAAGTAAAGCTGGATATCCTCAGCCTGGCGGTGAGCAAGCTGACCAATGCGGGCTATGTGTATATCGGCATGGATCACTTCGCCAAGCCGGAAGACGAGCTTGCCGTGGCGCAGCGCCAAGGCCGGCTGCACCGCAATTTTCAGGGCTACTCGACCCATTCCGATTGCGACCTGGTGGCGCTCGGCGTCAGCGCCATCGGCAAAATCGGCCCGACCTACAGCCAGAACTACCGCGAGCTGGAAGACTATTACGATGCACTGAACAGGGATGAACTGCCCATCATGCGCGGCCTGGAATTAAACGCCGACGACTTGGTGCGCCGCGCCATCATCCAGGCGCTGATGTGCCATTTCGAGATTTCCAAGGAGTCGTTCAACATCGCTTACCTGATCGACTTCGACCAGTACTTCGCCACCGAAATGGAAGAATTGCGCGAATATGAACACGAAGGCCTGCTGAAAATCTCTCCGCAATGGATCGAAGTGACCCCCAAGGGACGCATGCTGATCCGCAACATCTGCATGGTGTTCGATAAATACCTGCGCACGCGCACCGAGCATGCGCGCTATTCCAAGGTAATTTAAGCGTAGGGGCGGGTCTCAGACCCGCCCGCCTTTCTCCGCTATAATCCCTCCTGTCTTTCATCCCAGTCTTTCATTGGCATCCCAATTTTTTATTATTAAGGGGCGAACATGAACAAGATCCTCAAGTACGGTTTGTTGGGCACGGGAGCGGTGGTGGGCATCGCCGTGGCAGGCGCGGCATATGTGGCGGCGACCTTCGATCCGAACGATTACAAGGATCAAATCATCCGGACGGTGAAGGATAGTAAGCAGCGCGACCTGCGCCTCGACGGCAAGATCACGCTGTCGTTCTTCCCCAATATCGGCGCAAAACTCGGCAAGGTATCGTTGTCCGAATTCAACAGCACCAAACAGTTTGCCGCAATCGATTCGGCACGCATTTCGCTGGCGTTGCTGCCGCTGTTCTCCGGGCAGGCGGTGGTAAATGAAGTAGCGGTGAGCGGCTTACAGGCCACGCTGGTCAAGCGCAAGGACGGCACAACCAACATCGATGATCTGCTCGGCCCAAAAGAAGACAAAACAGCAGAGAAAAAAACCAACGGCAAGCAATCGGTCAAGTTCGACATTGCCGCATTATCCATCGAAAAAACCAGTCTGACTTATCGCGATGAAGGTAGCGGCGCGCAATACGCCGTCAAGGACTTGAACCTCAACTCCGGGCGTATCGCCAACGGCGTGCCTGCCAAGATCAGCCTGTCGGCCGGCATACAGGCGAACCAACCCAAGCTGGATATCGCCGCGCAGTTCAAGACCACGCTGACCTTCGATCTGGACAAACAGCAATATCGTCTGGAAGGGCTGGATCTGCAAGCCAGCGGCGCGGCTCTGGACATCAGCAACCTGAAAATCAAGGCCAGCGGCGATGCGAGCGCGGATTTACCCACGCAGGAATTTGGCGCAAAGAAATTTACGCTGAATGCAACGGGCGTAAAGGCCAAGGATAGTTTTGAAGTAACGCTCGATGCGCCCGCATTGATCCTCACCAAAGACAAATTCTCCGGCGACAAATTGACGCTGAACGCCAAACTGAACGGCGCGGCAGGAAACATCGTTGCGGCATTGTCGCTGCCCGGCCTGGAAGGCAACGCGCAATCCTTCAAGAGCAGTGCGCTGACGCTCGACCTGGATGTGAAGCAGCCCGAGCAGGCATTCAAGGTAAAACTTTCCTCGCCGTTGTCGGGCAACTTCCAGGCGCGGCAATTCAATTTAAGCAATTTGGTTGTGGCGGTGAATGCCAGCGGCGATAAGTTGCCGAACAAGTCCATCAGCAGCGAAATGAAGGGCAGCGTGCAGGTCGATGCTACTAAAGAAACCGTACAGGCGAACCTCGCTGGCGGCCTGCTGCAAAGCCAGGTCAAGGCCAGGGTCGGCGTAAACGGTTTCGCCGATCCTGCGATCCATTTCGACGTGGATGTCGACCAATTCGATGCCGATCTCTATATGCCGAAAAAATCTGCGGAGACCCCGAAATCCAATGAACCGGAACAGCCGCTCGACCTGTCCGGTCTGCGCAAGCTCAATCTGGACGGCAGCCTGCGCATCGGCGCGCTGAAAGTGGCAAACGTCAAATCCACCAATGTGCGCCTCGACGTGAAGGCACGCAACGGACAGATGAACGTCGCGCCGCTGTCCGCCAACCTGTACCAGGGCAGCATGAAGGGCAGCCTGAGCGTGAACGCGCAGGCGACGCCAAGCGTCGCCATCAACCAGAACCTGAGCGGCGTGAATGTTGCCGCGCTGACTAAGGATGCAGCAAATTTTGACACACTGGAAGGCAAGGGCAATGTCGGCCTGAACCTCACGATGCAGGGCAACACTATCAGCGCGATGAAGAAGGCGCTCAACGGCAATGTGTCGCTGAACCTGGCAGACGGCGCGATCAAGGGCATCAACATCGCCAAGAAGCTGCGCGACGCACAAGGCATACTGGGTAAGGGCGGCGCAAGCGCGCAAACCCAATCGGCCAACAAGGAGGAGAAGACCGATTTCAGTGAACTCAAGGCTACTTTTAAGGTGAGCAACGGCGTCGCACACAACGACGACCTGTCGCTGAAATCGCCGCTGCTGCGCCTGACCGGCAACGGCGACATAAACATCGGCAACGACAGCATGAATTACGTTGCCAAAGCCACGCTGGCGAAGACGCTGGAGGGTCAGGGGGGCAAAGACAGCGTTGGCGGCATTACCGTGCCGGTACGCGTCAATGGCCCGTTTGCCGATTTGAAATATACACTCGATTTCGGCGCGATGATTGGCGAAGCCGCCAAGCAGAAAGTACAAACCGAGGTCAAAACCAAGCTGCAGGATCAATTGAAGGGCGGCCTCAAGGGATTGTTCAAATGATCCAAGGGCCGTTCATACTGATAAACAATGGCTTGCCGCTTTTTTCGGCTTAGTCAGATGGCTAGTCGTTTTATCAGGCATCGAAGTATGAGCGGCACGCTCGTGGTTGCTTACCCATTTACCCTTCAATACCTCAGGGCGAACGGGTAATTTACAAAATGTCCGGTTTCGCCAACCGCCTCATTGCATGGCAGCGTACGTATGGCCGCCACGACCTGCCGTGGCAAGGCGCGGACGCCTACCGCGTGTGGCTGTCCGAGATCATGCTGCAACAGACGCAGGTTTCCACCGTCATCCCCTATTACCAGCGCTTCACCGCGTCGTTCCCGACCGTTGCCTCACTCGCTGCGGCAAGCGAGGAGCAAGTGCTAACGCACTGGAGCGGCCTCGGCTACTATGCGCGCGGGCGCAACTTGCACCGCGCCGCTCAAATCGTTGTGGAAAAACATCGCGGCGAATTCCCGCGCCAACACGAACAGATCCTCGAGCTTCCCGGCATCGGCCGCTCCACCGCCGCTGCAATCTGCGCGCTGGCCTTCCACGAACACCGCGCGATACTGGACGGCAACGTCAGACGCGTGCTGGAGCGCTATTGCGGCATCGCAGGCTGGGCTGGCAACAGGGAGGTAGAGGGAAAGCTGTGGCAGCAGGCCGAGGCGCTGCTGCCGCAACGCGACATTGCCGCCTACACCCAGGCGCTGATGGACCTGGGTGCGACCGTCTGCACGCGCAGCAAACCGAAATGCGGCGAGTGCCCGGTGCAGGCCGGCTGCGTCGCATTCAATACCGGCCGCACCAATGAACTACCCACGCCGCGCCCGCGCAAGGCCATGCCGGAAAAACACGCCACCTTCCTGCTGCTGATGCACGGCAACGACATCCTGCTGGAGAAACGCCCCGGCAGCGGCATCTGGGGCGGGCTGTGGTGCCCGCCGCAATTCGACGATGAGGCGGCGGCAAGGGGCTGGTTTATGCGCAACGGGATGACGGCGAGTCACGGGGAAAGGCTGGAGACATTCACCCACACCTTCACCCATTTCAAACTGCACATCACGCCGCTGAAGATACAGCTGTCGCACAAACCACTGCGAGCTGCACAGCCCGGCAGTTTGTGGCTGGATGCGGGGGAGGCGTTACGGGCGGCGATACCGACGCCAGTGCGGAAGGTGTTGGAGAATTTAGGCCGTTCGTCCTGAGGTATCGAAGGGTGTAGGGTGTAGGGTGTAGGGTGTAGCGTGCAAACATCCAAACCAAAACCGCCGGGGGTAGCCCGGCAGCTAGTTACTTTTCTTGTCTTGCCAAGAAAAGTAACCAAAAGAAGTCGCCCCCGGTTTGCCGCCCCTGCGGGGTACCCTGCGTTGCTCGACCGGTCAGGCGGCTGCGGAACTCGCGCTTCGCGCTCAGACAGTCCTCGCCGACTACCCCTGACCGTTTTCCGCTACTCGGCGGCGCGCAGGGGATGAGAAGCTAAACTCCAAAACCGTAAACCCCTATGGAGGGCAATAAATTGCCCTCCATAGGGAAGTAGATAGTCAAAACAATTCGACCCCGGCAAATTGTGAGCAAGGTAAAGAACGGCGTTTAGCGCAGTTCTTTATATGTAAGTGGTTGATTGTGAATGATACGTAAATTGCTACCTGCATGTTTAAGAGTAGTAACTTTGCAACTGAAGTGCTTCGGATAATTAACCTTAAGGAGTAATCATGATGCCAACTATTCGTGTAGAAGATGATGTTTTTGAAGGCCTGAAATCTCTTGCTGAGCCATTTACGGATACTCCGAACTCGGTTATTCGTAGGTTGCTTGAACGTAATGGGGTTACATTAGGCAAATCTGTATCAAAACCGACGCAAAAAGCAACCCATAAGCATCTATCCATTGACGAGCAATCACTCCTTATAGGTCACGGAGAACTAACCCCACAACCGATTTATGAGGCATTTCTTGTGCATGTGCTTGCAACTCAGTTTAATGGGTGTGCTTCCAAGCAGGACGCAACAAAGGCAGTCATCCAGTTGATGAGGAGTAAAGGGTTTATCAATTCCGCTGACCTTGAACGTGTCAGTACTGGAGAAACGAAAGCAGAAAACACAGTTGCTTGGGGTCGTAATGCTTTGAAGGATGCTGGGTTGATTAGTCGGAATTCACAAAGAGGTATTTGGGAGCTCACACCCGAAGGACTTGAAAAGTCTAAGAGCCTCAATTTGCCAACGGCAAAGAATCAATAATTCAGTTTTGCAGACTATAACTGTACGGAGGGTTGGTTTTTCGATTTTCATCCCCTGAGCGCCGCCGAGTAGCGCAGGCTGGTCAGGGGATGTCGGCGAGGACTGTCTGAGCGCGTAGCGCGAGTTCCGCAGCCGCCTGACCGGTCGAGCAACGCAGGGAACCGCGCAGCGGCGGCAAACCGGGGGCGACTTCTTTGGGTTACCTTTCTTGGCAAGACAAGAAAGGTAACTTGCTGCCGGGCAACCCCCGGCGGTTTTGGTTTGGATGTTGGGTATCGCTGTGCTCAACCCAGCCTACATGCTCGCTACTCTCCGCCCCAAGGCTTCATCAAGCTCTGCGGTACGCCAAGATGATCCAGTATCCGCGCCACCACAAAATCCACGATGTCCTGCACGCTCTGCGGATGATGATAGAAACCGGGATTGGGCGGCATGATGACGGCGCCAGCGTGCGAGAGCTTGAGCATATTTTCCAAATGGATCGCGGAAAACGGCATCTCGCGCGGCACTAAAATCAGGGTGCGCCTTTCCTTGAGCATCACGTCGGCGGCGCGGGCGATCAGGTCGTCGCCGATGCCGTTGGCAATCTTGCCGAGCGTGCCCATGGTGCAGGGGCACACCACCATCGCGTCGCCGGGATTGGAGCCGGAGGCCATCGGCGCGTACCAGTCCTGAATGCCGAACGCCTTTAACTCGCCGCTGAATTTCCCGAAACGCTCCGCGAACAACTGCTCCGCATCCTGCGGGCGGTTCGGCAGCGTGAAATCCAGTTCCTGCTTGGCGACGACCTGTGCGGCCTGCGAGTACACCAGATGCACGCGCTGCCCGCTGGCGAGCAGACATTCCAGCAGACGTATGCCGTAGGGCAGACCGGAGGCTCCGGTGAAGGCTAGGGTGATGGTCTTCATGGCAATCGTTCCGTATCGGGTTTGCCGTCATTATCCATGAAACGCGCCGCGATGAGGCCGTTCACCGTGCCGAACACCAGGGCGGCGGCGGCGAAAATCGGGATGAGGTAGGCGATGCCGGCATGCGGGATCAGCCACAGGTATACCACCAGCATCTGCCCGGCGATATGCGCGAAAGCGGCGTAGATGCTGTGGCTGACCGGCCCGAACCAGCGCGACGGCAGGTACTGAGCGACGGCCAGCACGAGCAGGCTGCATACCGCGCCGGACAGGCTGAGGAAGAACCCCGGAGCCAGAAAACTGCCGAACAGCAGGCTGCCCGCCACCACGCGCAGCAGCGACACCCACGCCGCCGCGCGCCAGCCGTAGCGCGCCAGCACGATCAGCGTGACGATGTTGGCCAGCCCCGGTTTCACGCCGGGCAGCGGCGAGGGAATGGCGTTCTCCAGTATCGTGAGCCCAAGCGCCACTGCCGCCATACGCGCGATATGGTGATCTTCGGCGGTAGTGTTTAACAGGATTGAGGATCGGGGATCGGGGATCGGGGATCGAGTTTGGTGCGGAGCGGTGGTTTCCACTCGTTCCTCAATCCTCAATCCTCGATCCTGCATTTCAGTAGTTGAGGCTGTCATATTTTTTCCGGCTGCCGGTCAACTCGACGCTGACCTGATTAGGCAGGCAGATGGCGATTTCTCCGGCCTGTTGCAGCCAGCCTTGGCGCACGCAGTATTGTCTCGGGCTGGGATCGGAAACGATGCGCGCCTTGCGCTGCTGGATGCGGATAACGCTGGCTCCAAGAGGGCCGGGAACTTCGATCTGCTGGTCGCGCGACAGCGGCACTTCGCAGAAAATTTTCCCGCCGCTGCGAATGACCGCCTTGTCGGCGAGGTCGCCGCTCCACAGCTTGAGCGTGAGCAACACCACGCATACGCCGCCGAGCAACAGCGTCAGCCAGTCGCCGACCTTGAGGTGCGACAAGATAGCCACGCGGATGGGCTCATGCGAGTTCACGGTGGCGCACCAGCACTTGCTGTTGATGCTCGAAATGCCGGGCGAGTTTTTCGGCGAGATAGACCGAGCGGTGCTGCCCGCCAGTGCAACCGAGGGCAACGGTAAGATAACTGCGGTTATCCGCAACGTAACACGGCAGCCAGCGCTCCACGAAATCACGAATGTCGCCGAACATGTCCTGCGCGGCAGGGGTATTTTCCAAAAATTCGATTACCGCCGCATCGTTTCCGGTAAGCGGACGCAACACCGGGTTGTAATGCGGGTTGGGCAGGCAGCGCACATCGAATACCAGATCGGCGTCCAGCGGAATGCCATGCTTGAAACCGAACGATTCGAACAGCAGCGTCAGGCGCGCGCGATCCAGCTTGATGAACTGCTTGATCCAGGCGCGCAGCGCATTGGCGTTGAGTTCGGTGGTATCGATGTGATGGCCGATGCTGCTGATTTCGGCGAGCAATTCGCGCTCTTGCTGGACACATTCTGGCAGGGTACGTCCCCGTTTACCGTTTGCCAGAGAAGCGGCATCGTTAAGCGGATGCAGGCGGCGCGTTTCGGAGAAACGCTTCACCAGTGTGTCATTTTGCGCATCCAGGAACAGCACATGCACCGCCAGGTTCTTTTGCATGAGTTGCAGCATCAATTCTGGCAGCCTCTGCACGCTGTTGGCGCTGCGCACATCAATGCTGACCGCGATATTGCTATATCCTGCGGGTAACAGATGCTCGACCAGGCTGGAGAGCATCTCGGCGGGCAGGTTGTCCACACAATAGAAACCCGCATCCTCCAGTGTTTTGAGCGCGACGCTCTTGCCGGAGCCGGACAGGCCGCTGATCAGAAAGAGCTGCATTCAGGCTCCCGCTAGTCGCCCAGCAGCAGTTGGTCATGCCGCATGATGAATTCCTGCATGCTGTCGATGCCGCGCTGTTGCATGACAAAATTACGCGCGGCAGCCTCCACCAATACCGCGAGGTTGCGCCCCGCGACCACCGGGATATTCACGGTGCTGATGTTCACGCCGAGAATTTCCTGGTAAGTGGCGTTGAGCGGCAGGCGTTCCATTTGCGAAAGATCGCCGCCCTGCGGGCGATGCAGATGCACGATCAGCTTCAAACTCTTTTTGCGCCGCACCGCCGTTTCACCGAACATGGTGCGGATATTCAACACGCCCAAGCCGCGCACCTCGAGGAAATCGCGCAGCAACTCCGGGCAGCGCCCTTCCAACGTATCCGGCGCGATACGGTGCAATTCGACGATGTCGTCGGCAACCAACCCGTTGCCGCGCGTGATCAACTCCAGGCCAAGTTCGCTTTTACCGACCGCGCTCTCGCCGGTAATGATCACGCCAACCCCCAGCACATCGAGAAACACGCCGTGGCGCGTGGTGGACTCGGCCAGTTCCTTGGCGAAGTAGTGGCGGATCAGCCACATCAGGTGCACGCTGGGTTTGGGTGAGCGGAATAGCGGAATATGCGATTGGTCGGCGAAGGCAATCAGTTCAGCCGGAATGTCATCGGCACCGGCTACAATCAAACAGGTCGTGACGCTTTGCTCGATTTGCCGGAACGCACCGGTACGTTCTTCCGCACTCAGGTTGCGCAGATAATTGAGTTCGGTTTCGCTGAGCACCTGCACCCAATTCGGGTGAATCAGGTTGAGATGGTCGATGAGTCCGTTGTTGGAAGCGTTAATCTTATCGCTGTCGATGATGCGGTCGGCGCCATCCGTGCCGGCAACACAGCTGAGTTGCAGCCGTTGCTGCTTATCTTCGAATAGTTGCCGGACGTTAACCTGGCTCATGCCGTGCCGTTCCATTCGTAAAACAACTGATGGATGCTGGTAGCATCTTCGCAGGCAAGCAGGCGATTGCGAAATTGCGCATCGCTGAACATTTGCGCCAGTTCACCGAGGATTTGCAGGTGCAGATCGGTGGCGCGCTCCGGAACCAGCAACACGAAAATCAGGTTCACCGGCTGGCCGTCCGGCGCATCGAACGGGATCGGGTGGGCGGTTTTTACGAACGCGGCGGTCGCATCGCGCAGCTTGGCAATGCGGCCGTGCGGGATCGCCACACCCTGCCCCAAACCGGTTGAGCCGAGTTTCTCTCGTGCGAACAGGCTGTCGAACACTTGGCTGCGCGCAATCTGCTGATTGTTTTCGAACAGCAGGCCGACGCGCTCAAATACGCGTTTTTTGCTGGTGGATTCGGTGTCCAGCAGGATATTGTCAGGCAGCAGGATTTTGCTGATCAGGTTCATGATGAAAGTCGCATAAAAATGGGCGGCACTGCTGCCGCCCGTGTTGATTACTCTTCTATTGCGACATGTTTGCCGGAATCGTCATGGCGCCGTGCCGACAGTTTTTCCTTGTGCTTCATCACTTGACGATCCAGCTTATCCACCAGCGCGTCAATCGCCGCGTACAGGTTCTCGTCTTCGCATTCCACGAATACATCCTTGCCGCTGATGTGTATGGTGGCTTCAGCTTTCTGCTTCAGCTTTTCAACGGAAAGGATGATGTTCACGTCAATCACATTGTCGAAATGGCGTTTAACCTTACCGATTTTTCCGGTCGCATAGTCGCGAATGGCGGGAGTGATTTCCAAATGGCGTCCGGTTAGATGGATATTCATGTCTTGCTCCTTATTTAAAGTGATTTACGGAGATTCACCGGGAGTATGCGCAATGCTTCCCGGTATTTTGCTATGGTACGCCGGGCGACGACGATGCCCTGCTGTGCCAAGATTTCCGACATGCGGCTGTCGGTAAGCGGTTTGCGTGTGTCTTCCGCGCTGACCAATTGCTTGATCAACTCGCGTATTGCGGTGGAAGAACAGGTACCGCCGCTTTCCGTGGACAGGCCGCTGCCAAAAAAATACTTGAATTCGTATATGCCGCGCGGAGTTAGCATGAATTTTTGCGTGGTGCTGCGCGATACCGTGGATTCATGCAGCTCCAGAGCATCGGCAATTTCGCGCAACACCAACGGGCGCATGCCGATCTCGCCGTGTTCAAAAAAATTGCCCTGCCGTTCCACGATCGCTTGCGCGACCCGCAGAATGGTTTCGAAACGCTGCTGCAAGTTCTTGATCAACCATTTCGCTTCCTGCAATTGCGTGGCAAGCTGCGAAGGGCTTTTGCCGTCGCGCTGTTGCAGGATATTGGCGTAAATCTGGTTTACGCGCAGTTTGGGCATTGCTTCCGCATTGAGCCGCACACGCCATTTATCTCTGTGTTTTTCCACGATTACGTCGGGCACCACGTAATCGGCGACGCTTCGGTCGAATTCCGCGCCAGGTTTGGGGTTCGAGTCCACGATCAAATGCTGCGCGGCACGTAATTCATCGTCCGTGCAGTGCAGCAGTTTTTTGATCCTGGCGTAATCGTGCGCGGCGAGCACACCCAGATGATTGCTCACCAGATGGATCGCCAGATCGCGCTGCGGCGTATCTTCCGGCAACGCCTTGAGTTGCAATGCCAGGCATTCGCCCAGATTACGCGCACCGAGGCCGGGCTGATCAAGGTGCTGCAGCTGCACCAGCGCAGTTTCCAGATCATCCAGCGTGATATCGAGCTCGGCGGGCAACAGTTCCGCCAACTCACTCAAGTCTTGCGCCAAATAGCCGTTTTCATCCAACGCATCGATCAGCAAACCGACCACCCTGCGATCTTTGCCATCCAGCGAACTGATGGCCAACTGATTATGCAGATATTCGCGCAGGCTGACTTGCTCAGCAGCCTGTTCGGGGTAGGTTTCTTCCTCATCGTCCGTGCTGTGCGCCGTGCCGCCGCCGGTATTCCAGTCCGCCTGTTCGTTGCCAAAAGCATCCGCGCCGCGGTCGTCGGTGCCGCGGTCGTTGGCATGGGCCGGTTCGGATTCGCCGGCATCGTTATTGCGCGATGCCGAAGAGGGAAGATCAGGAGAAAAAGCGCCCGGCGTGGATTCTTCGGCCAATTCCAGCATGGGGTTCTCATCCAGCATCTGCGCAACTTCCTGATGAATGTCCTGCGTGGAGAGTTGCAGCAAACGGATAGCCTGCTGCAACTGCGGGGTGAGCGTTAGTTGCTGCGACAGCCTTAATTGGAGAGCGGGTTTCATTGCCTGATGTCAGATCCGGGATACCTTCGCGTCATAGCTTGAAGTGTTCACCCAGATATACTTTCCTCACGCTCTCATTATAAATGATTTCATCCGGCTTGCCTTCCGCCATCACCGATCCGGCGTTGATAATGTAGGCACGGTCGCAGATGCCCAGCGTTTCGCGCACATTGTGGTCGGTGATCAGTACGCCGATATTGCGTTCCTTGAGAAAGCGGATAATTTTTTGAATATCCAGCACGGCGATAGGGTCTACACCGGCGAACGGTTCATCGAGCAGAATGAAGCGCGGGTCGGTCGCCAGCGCGCGTGCGATTTCCACGCGCCGCCGCTCACCGCCGGACAGGCTGATAGCGGGGTTGTTGCGGATATGCGTGATGTGCAGGTCTTCCAGCAACTCTTCCAGGCGATTTTGCATGTCATCATCGGAAAGGTCTTGCAACTCCAGCACTGCCTGAATATTTTGCGCTACGGTCAGACGGCGAAAAATCGAGGCTTCCTGTGGCAGATAACCCAGTCCCAGGCGCGCGCGGCGGTGTATCGGCAAGTGGGTGATATTTTGTTCATCAATAAAAATCTCACCGCCATCGGCTGCGATCAGTCCCACGATCATGTAAAACGAAGTTGTCTTGCCTGCGCCATTCGGGCCGAGCAGGCCGGCCACCTCGCCGCTCTTCAGCGATAGCGAAACATCATGCACCACAGTGCGCGAACCGTACTTTTTATTAAGGCCAACCGCACGCAATTCACTCATCACGCAAACCCAAAAAATGTTTCAAACGGCAAGGGCACGCTCACAAGATGCGTCATCGTAGTCGGTGTCATTTTATGAAGTGTGTTCAATCTGCGGGTAGCAAAGTTTCGCTGGATTTGATCGGCAGCGTATCCGGCGCGGAAGGCGATATCGCGCCTTGTTTTGGCTTGGGTTGCAGTATGGCGCGCACCCGTTTCGGCGGCTCGTTTTCCGGGCTCACGCCGCTGCGGTTCACCTGGAAAATTTCGGTCTTCTGGCTATAGGTGATGTGTTCGCCGCGCACCTCGTCCAGCTCGCGCTTGAGGCGCGCCTTTACATAGAAATCCACCGTCTCGGCGCGCGTGTCATATTCGATACGTTCGCCATACCCATCCACATATTCATCCAGCCCCTCGCGTTTTTGCCGGAAGCTGGCGGTATTCCCGTAAGCCGTGCCGTGCTTGAAGCCTTCCTTATCCTGCACTACCACAATCTTGTCGCCGCGTATCAACATCGTGCCTTGGGTAAACTTCACATTGCCGGTGAAGGTGCTGATCTGCTGTGCATCGTCTATCAATACCTGATCAGCCTCCAGATGGATCGGTTTATCGCGGTCGGCACGCTCGGCAAAGCAGGCTGTGGCGCAGAGCAACAACAAGGAGGCCAACAGAAATTTATTTTTTGCTGGGCACATGTTCACTTCTTACTTGGGAAAGTAATTTCAGGGTACGCGCCTTGTTGTCCATTTCGAGGCCCGTCGCATGCACAGTATTGTATGCGTCCACAATAGTGACGGCACGGTCGGTGTCCGCCCAATCACGATCCGGAATGATATGCAAATATTCGGTGTGCAGCGTGAGTTCATCTTGCTGCACGCTTGCCTCGCGCAGCACTTCGACATCGCTGTGCAGGAACACCTCGTCACCCCTTCTGGAAACGACGCCTTGCCTGGCGACAACGTGTATTGCCGGGTGCTCGGCGGACAGCGTAGTAAGACGCGGCACTTCCAGCGTCGTGCTGTCGTCATCCGGGTAATGCTGCATTTTTTTCGCAGCCATGATGAAGCGCGGCGCTCCCTGTTCATTTAGCCTGATGGCGGAAAAATTTTCCATGATGGCATCGGGGTCGTGGCGTTTGCTGTTATCCGGTTTGGCCGACTCCGGCTGCACCTGCTGGTTCAGCCAATAAGTAACGCCCAGCAAGCCAAACAAGGGAAACAGCGGTAACCAGTAACGGGCGCGGGAAGCAAAGGTCATTTCAGGTATTGGGCCAACTGAGCGTCCAGCGTGCCTTGCGCCGACATGATCAGTTCGCAGGCTTCGCGCACCGCGCCATGCCCCCCACTGCATTGCGTCACATAATCGGAATGTTCGCGCACCAGCCGCGGGGATTCCGGCACGCTGATCGACAGCCCGATATGGCGCATCACCATTAGATCAACCACATCATCGCCCATATAGGCGGCTGCATCACGCGGCAGTTTGAGCCTGTTGAGCAGTTCGACCATCGTTTCGAGTTTATTCTCCACGCCCTGAAAGACATGCGCGATGCCAAGGTTTTGTGCACGTGCCGCGACGCAGCGCGAAGTGCGCCCGGTGATGATGGCAACCTCCACCCCGCTGGCGCGCAGCATTTTCAGACCATGCCCGTCCAGCGAATTGAAACGTTTGAATTCCTCGCCGGAATCAGACAGGAATAGTCCGCCGTCGGTCATTACGCCATCTACATCAAAAGCCATCAGGCGGATCAGTTTGGCACGGCTCAGCAGCATGTTTTTTCCTCCCCTAAATGACTTTGGCATGCAACAGGTCGTGCATGTTGAGCGCGCCAACCAGCTTATGCTGTCCGTCCACTACCAGCATCTGACTGATATTGTATTGCTCCATCATCTGCACCGCTTCGGCGGCCAGCGCATCCGGGCCGATACAGCGCGGGTTGGCGGACATCACGCTACGCACCGGCGTAGCATTGAAATCCAGCTTTTTCTCCAGCGTGCGGCGCAAATCGCCGTCGGTATAAATGCCCAGCACGCGCTGTCCGGCATCCACGATGGCGGTCATGCCCACGCCTTTTTTCGAAATCTCCAGAATCGCGTCGCTCAGCATCGCGTTTTCACGCACCATCGGCAAGCGCTCGCCGCTGCGCATGATGTCACACACATGTGTGAGCAAACGCCGCCCCAGGTTGCCGCCCGGGTGCGAGCGGGCAAAATCTTCCGCGCCGAAACCTTTGGCATCCAGCAATGCCACAGCCAGCGCATCGCCCAGCGCCAACGCCGCCGTAGTACTGGCGGTGGGCGCCAAACCCATCGGGCAAGCCTCTCTGTCCACCGCCGAATTGAGATGCACATCAGCAACCTTCGCCAAGCTGGATGCGGGATTGCCGGTCATGCTGATGAGCTTGGCGCCCTGCCGTTTGATGGCCGGCACGATGGCCATCAGTTCCTGGCTCTCGCCGGAATAGGATAACGCAATGATGACATCCGCGCTGGTGATCATGCCGAGATCTCCGTGGCTGGCCTCACCGGGATGAACAAAATAGGCGGGCGTTCCGGTGCTGGACAGGGTCGCTGCGATCTTGCGCGCGATATGCCCGGACTTGCCCATGCCGCTGACGATGACGCGCCCTTCGCAGCACAGGATCACATCAAGCGCGTGCAGGAAACTCTCATCGAGGCGTGTGGCGAGAGCCTGGACGGCGGTGGCTTCAATGCTCAAAACTTCGCGGGCAAGATTGAGTGCGCGCGGCGCGGCGGAAATATGCTTATTCATGCGGCGCATTATAACAGCGGGAGTTTTTCAGGTAGCCGGCAAAATATGTGCAAACCTGACTTATCTCCAAGCCGGACGAGCCGGGGAAAACCGGAAAACCAAGCCTCGGATTAGCATACCGACTAAAGCTCGGCCTTCAAAATACGGCCATAAGCGTCCTGAATTCCAAAGCACACACCCTTTCGCCAACAGCTTTTGGGCCGCTTTATGTGTCAGTTTTTAACCGCTGCATCTTTGTCACATAGCGTTGCAGCAAGACGCTGGAAGCATTGTCGAGATTCTTGAATTCGCATCCCACGCGTTTGATCGTTTGCCCGGGTTTGGGGGATATCAAAACCAGGCTTTTCACAATTATCGTGACGTTGATCTTACCCACTTCAGGCAGGTTAATCTGGCAACCGGCATAAGTTTGACCAGGCACAAACTCAATATCGTCCTCCGCGCATGACAGCCTTATCCCGCCACCACTGATGTCCATGACTGGCAGCTCAATCTGCCCCCCCGCCTGCGGCTTATTTATTGGAATAACACAACGCAGGCGCTCGGAAAGGGGAAGCGCAAGCCGGTAATGTTCGCGGCGTTGCACGCGGCAGAGGCTGGCCGGCAATGGCAGGTAAAAAGCCGGGTAGCCCTGATGCGTTACCGCACGGATTTGGTCGACAGAAAATTGAATTTTGACTTGGTTAAGCGAGCTGACCAGAGTGATCTTCTTGCTTTCGGCGATGCGCCGGTTTTTCGGCAGATCGGTGCCTTGTTCCACCCACAACCCTTTGTCGCCGGCATCCAGCAGGGAGGTCATGATGAAATCCTTCGCGCCATCGTAATAAAGCGCGGCGCTGGATCCGCCTTCCGAGATGTTGCGCAACAAGGATTGAATTTGCCGCGCGGAAATAATGCGGCATTCCGCCTCTTGCTCGTCGGAGAGTCTTTCAATAGTTAGCGGAATATTTTCTTGCATACTTAAATAACGACGCTCCATAAGCGGCAACTGGCCGGAGCTTTTCTATGGTTTGGCAACAGGAATTATAATTGAATTTGCCAACGGCTTTTTCCAGGCTCGGTAACTATTCTTTATGTGCACGCTTTTAAACGCTGCATCTTTGTCACATAGCGTTGCAGCAAAATGCTGGAAGCGTTGTCGAGGTTCTTGAATTCACACCCCACGCGTTTGATCATTTGCCCGGGTTTGGGGGATATCGAAACCAGGCTTTTTACTGTTATCGTGACGTTGATTTTGCCTACTTCCGGCAGGTTAATCTGGCAACCGGTATAAGTTTGCCCCGGCACGAACTCAATATCGTTACCCTTACTGAACAGCCTCACCTCGCCGTCGGACAGTCTTATTCCGCCGCCACTGATGTCCATGACAGCCACCTCAATCTGCCCTCCCGCCTGCGGTTGGTTGATTGGAATAACGCAACGCAGGCGCTCGGAAAGGGGGAGCAGGAGCCGGTAATACTCGCGGCGTTGCACGCGGCAGAGGCTAGTCGGCAATGGCAGATAAAAGGCGGGATAGCCTTGATACGTTACTGCACGTGCTCCGCCGACAGCGAATTGTATCTTGACTTGGTCAAGCGAGCTGACCAAGGTGATTCTCTTGCTTTCGGCAATGCACCGGTTTTTCGGCATATCCGCGCCCTGCTCCGCCCACAACCCTTTATCGCCGACCTCCAGCAGGGAGGTCATGAAGAAATCCTTCGCGCCATCGTAATAAAGCGCGGCGAGTACTCCATTTTCCGAGATGTTGCGCAACAAGGATTGAATTTGCCGCGCGGAAGTGATGCAGCATTCCCTCTCTTGCTCGCCAGAAAGTCTTTCAATAGTTAGCGGAATGTTTTCTAACATTTAAATAGTGGCACTCCAGGCATGGCAACTGGCCGGAAATTTTCTATGGTTTTGCAATAGGGAACTGATTGGCGGCGTGCATGATAACAAAATCCAACGCCTATAATAACAAAACTATGGCTTAGCCAGTGGCAGAATAGCGGGCGCCTCCGCATGCTCCAGCCGATACAGCCAAGCCAACAGTTCAGCTACCGCCAAATAAAGCTGCGGTGGAATTTCCTGATCGAGTTCGACCTGCATGAGCAGCCCGACCATATCTTCGGATTCATGCACATAAATATCGTGTTGTTTGGCGCGGTCGATAATTGCTTGGGCGATCATGCCACGCCCCTTGGCGACTACTTTCGGTGCGCCTCCCTGGTTTTTGCCGTAGGTTAGCGCAACGGCGACCTGTTGCGGCGTAAGATTGCCCGGCTTCATGATTTTTCCACCACGGCAGCAGCCAGTGCAATGCCAGCATCGGTGAGCGAATTCTTGAGCCCGGGCAGGGCGCGATTGAACAAGTTAACCGTTGCCGGATCTACCGCGCGCAACGTCATCCGCAGCCCGCTTTCGGTGAACACCAGGCGGGCATGGACATCGCCCAGCCTGGGCAAGGCCAACTCCATCTCTGTGCTCCACTGCCGTTCATCCTGCTGCTGCCGCGGCTGGCGCTCTGGCTGTCCCTGAATTTCCCACTGCATCTGCTGTCCGGGCCAGACTTGTCCCATCCACGCCAGATGATGTTGCTCCAGTGTATGCAGTTGCTGCTGCACCAGATTCACCAGCTCTTTGGCGATCGGCTGGGCAGTATCGCCGGCAACTTTGGCTTGCGCCGGAATGTCCGCTTGCATTTGCGCAGTGGAAATTTTATCAATCACAGCCCGCTGGTCGGCGGCAGATAGCGGCAAAGCCTTCCCGGTCAGCAGGTTTTGCGGCTCCTCCAGCAATTGATTGATGCTGCGTTCCCCGCGTACCCACTGTGCCTGATGCGATTCGTAAAACAGGCCGCTTTTGCCGAGCGTTTCGCGCAGCCCCCCGGCCAGTAGCTTGGTGTCCGGCACTTGTTGCTCAGCCGACCAAACTGCCTTGTTGCCGAGCTGCTGAACAACCGGCCTTTCGATTGGCCGCTCCGCAAGATTGGAAAGCAATCGTGCCGCCGTGCCGATTTGCTCGGGGGTCGAAAGCGGATTGGTTGATGCAACCATGCCGAATGTAATTTTCGGCTGTAGCGAAATCACCTGGAGCCTGATTGCATCGCCGCTCTGGATATTGCC
Organism: Gallionella sp.; assembly: GCA_028714895.1. Taxonomy (GTDB): domain Bacteria; phylum Pseudomonadota; class Gammaproteobacteria; order Burkholderiales; family Gallionellaceae; genus Gallionella. Next base: position 52,085 of record JAQTLM010000010.1, read on the forward strand.
GGGCAAGCGCATCTGGAGTGTCTGGCCAGCGACCTGCACCCTGAACAAACCCTCGCTTATTTTGTCCTGGACAGCGCCCTGCAATTGCTGTCCGAGCTCCAGATTGGTGACAGGTTTGGGCGCGTTGGGAGTTGCCGTGGCTAACGGCTTTCCGGAGTTGGAAAGGACTTGCAGCGCACTAATTACATTGGCGGGTAGCATTGAAGGCAATCACCTCGTCAGATTTTGTAGGGGCTAGCCTTATCAGTAGTTCCATTAGGCTCGCCTTATGGGCATCTCTAAAAATTCGTCACACCGGTGCAGGCTGGTGTGACGAAATCTGAATTTCAGAACTTCCCTTATGCAAAAGGGCAGGTCTCAGACCTGCCCCTGCGAAATACGGGAATGTGCGGGCATCAAATTTGCCCAGCATGTCACTAGCCCCTATATGCCTGCTGTAACCGCTGTTCCTGACGATTGCTTTGCATAATGCGTTGTAATTGTCCCATCCATGCCACGGTACTGCTACGGATGTCGGCATCATTCTCCAGGATTTTCTTGATGATCTGAACCTTGCGCTGGCGGGACGGCTCATCCAGCGTGGTGAACGCATCTGCCTGCTTCATCGCGGCGACGTACTGCCGGCACTGCTGCTCAAGGTCAATCAGATTTTCCCATTCGCCGCGTACCGCTGCTTCGCGCATCTGCGCGGTCAGGGTGGATAGCGATTCGTAATTCGCGATGACTTGATGGCTGCCCATTTTCCTTATCCTCTTGCGTATGCCAATTGCGCTCTATTCACGGCTTTCGGCTGCATATCCACCACCTGTTGCGATACGGCCGAAGCTGCGGCTGGCTGCCGTATGCTGTCCCAGGCGCCCTTCAAATCGTTCAGCAGGCGAGCCACTTCATCCAGTGCGGCCATATCGTTATTCAAATTGGCAGCCACCAAACAAGTTACCATATAATTGTATAATAAAGACAAATTCTGCGCCAACTCACCCCCGGCTTTTTTATCCAGACTGGCATTCAGCCCTTCGCCAATGATGGCAATGGCTTTGGAAATTGCCGCGCCCTTGGCGGGAATATCTTTGCGCAGGATACCGTTCTTGGCATTGGCGATCGCCAGCAATGCGCCCTGATACAACATCGAAATCAGCTTGACTGGGTCGGCAGCAGTCACACCGGATTCGATCCCGACCTTGTTATAGGCTCTGATTGCAGCGGTGGTGTTCATGATAGTGCCCCTAAATTTAGTCTATCCAAGTTGCTTGGTTAAGTATGCGCTGGTGCTATTCATGTTGCTCAGCAACATATTGAGGTTGCTATAGGTCGTGGTGTATTGTTTTTGCAGAGCCGTCATCCGCAATTCCAATTTGCTGATCTGGTCGTTGTAACCTTTAACCGATGCGTTAAAGCTTTTGGTGCGCGCGTCGATCAAGCCACCGGGAGCAAGAGCGGAGGTAGACCATGCATCCAGCCTGGTGGCAAAACCTGTTGCAGAAGAAAACAAATTGGTCACATCGCCGAAATTGTTCGCCATGGCACTGTTCAGTTTGCTGCTATCCAGCTTCAGTGTGCCATCTGTCTGGAAGGCAACACCGACTTCAGAGAGGCGGGTCAGGGTGCCGCCGCTCGCAGCCGTACTCATGATACCGCGCAATTGATCCTGCATGAGGCGCAGCGTTCCATCACCCGCTAAAGCACCTGCCGCCACAGTGCCACTGCCGTAGGCGGAGCGACTCTTAAGCTGGTTGACCAACGCATTATAAGCATCGATAAAGCCGGATACCGCTGTGCTGGCTGCGTTCGTATCATGCGCTACCGTCAAGGTGGCTGGTGTGGTCGTGGGCTTGTTCAGCGTCAGGGTGACACCCTGAATGGCATTGGTGATCGTGTTCGAAGCATTGCTAAGCGCGATGCCATTCACCGTGAAGTTGGCATTCTGGGCGGCGGCGGTTTGGTTCAGGTGTTGCGCGGCGGGCAGGCCGGCAGGATCATACCCCAGCAAGGTGCCGATGGTGCCGTCTCCGCCGCTGGTGGTGATTTTGAGGCTATTGCTTGCGCCGCTGCTGGTCGAAGTCAGCGCGAGGCGATAGGGTGTGCCGCTGCCATCGTTGACGATGGTTGCCGACACGCCCATCTGGGCGGCATTGATCGCATCGCTTATGCCTTGCAGCGTATTGTTGGTTCCATCTATGGTGATGCTCTTGGTGCCGCTGCCGTTGGAAGCAAAGTTGGCGCCGCTGTAAACTCCTGCGGATAGCGTGCCGCCGCTGATGGTGCCGAAATCGAATGTGATCGTGGTTGCCACCCCATCGCTGATAGCGGCGGTACTGCTGGTTTGTCCGGCGGCAACCAGACTCTGTGCCTGGGCCAGATTGGTCACATTCAAAGCATAAGTGCCTGCTGCCGCTGTGCTGCCAGCAGAGGTAGAAGCGGAAAAAACGCTGGCATCAGACGAAGTGGCGCTCACTCCCTGCAGCTTGCTGTTCAAACCCTGCAATGCGGTTTGAAAACCCGAGACTAATCCGCTGATCGTGCCGAAAGACGAAATCTTGGTCTGGTAACTGGCTACCTTGGTGTTGAGCTTGTCGATGGGTTGACGCTCGGCCGCCATCAACTGCGAGACGAGGGTAGGGACATCAAGGGTGCCCGCGCTCGACGACGCTGGCGTTGTTACTGATGAGGTGGTTGCCATGATTTTACCTCCCGTGCTAAACCTTATGGTTCAACAAGAGCCCCTGCCGCTGCAGGAATTGGTCTATCGAGCGTGCAATTGCCAGCGTCTCTTCCGAGGGAAATTGACGAATCAAATCGCCGGTCTGTGTGTCCACCATCTTGACGATTGGCTTTTTAGTGCTGGTGTCCACGCTGAATTCCAGATTCTGGCTCGACTGCCGCATTGCCAGATTGATGCCGTCCACCGCATTCTGCAACTGTTCAGGGGAAGGTTGCGAAGCGGCTTGCTTAACGCCAAGCGCAGGTTCGACATTCGAGGTACCAACAACGACATTAGGCGCACCATCGCTGGCGAGCCTGGCAGGCGATGCCGCCTGATTCGTGGTGCTATTTTGGATAATCATTTTTGATCTCCTTTACTCTAAATGCCCAACCGGTTGTCCGGTCAGGCATTTATTATACTATCAGGATTAACGCAGCAAAGTCAGCACCGTGTTTGGCGTTTGGTTCGCCTGTGCCAGCACCGCCGTACCCGCTTGTTGCAGAATGTTGTTGCGGGTCATCGCAGTGGTTTCCGCGGCATAGTCGGTATCCATGACGCGGCTATACGCAGCCGACAAGTTCACCGAAGCGGTCTGCAAGGTGGAGATGGTAGATGCCAGCCCCGACATGTCGGCACCATAGTTGGCGCGTGCGGTTGTTACCAAAGCGAGATCTGCAGCGACAGTCGCAATGGTGCCTGTAATGGCCGGCTTGGTGCCGTAAGGTGTAGTCGGACCTCCAGCTACCGCAACCGAGTTGACAACCAGCACATTAATGCGGGTGTTTTCAGCAATCAATGCGGTAGTTTCAGCATTGCCTGCGGGGACTTGCGTCAAAACTTCTGACATGCGTTGCAGGTTTTCGGAGATTTGGCTCAGATAGCCATCAGCGGTTTGCGCCAGCGAAACGGCGTCATTTGCCATACGAATGGTCACGTTCGTGCTGCGAATCGAGGTATCGTAACCTGCGGCAGTGGCCATGCCGGTAGCGTCGTCCTTGGCGCTATTGATGCGCAGGCCAGAAGAGAGGCGCTGCTGTGCAGTTTGCAGCGCAATAGCTGATTTATTCAGGGATGCTCCAGCGAACAGGGCGCCTACGTTGGTGTTGATGACTTGTGCCATTTTAGATCTCCTTAAAGTTTATTGTTCGGCTTGGTTGCCGGTCACTTTGGTTTGACTGATGTTACAAGCTTGTCAACCGCCGTTATTCCAGTTATCGGAACGAGCCGGGAAAACTTTAGGGAAATTTTAAAATTCTTTGTCGTAGCCCGCGATAAAGCCCTTCGACAGGCTCAGGACAGGCTGCAGCATCCAGGGAACAGTGGGCGTACCCGAAAGCGCCCCGGATTCCATTGCATGCCATCCGGGTTACACTCGCTGCCTCTAGTCATAGCCGAGCCACCGCAAGCAAACACCATACGCTGCCAGCCTCCCGTCATGGCGCGGCGGCGACCGTGAACCTGTCGGTATTAACCTCAAATATTTCCTCTCCGCGTTTGCTGCGGATGCGCAATTCCCAATAGCCCTTGAGCGGAAAGTTGATATAACCCTGATAGTTGCCCGGCGATGTTTCCTTGAAAGCCGTGGTGAAGTCCTTGCCCGCATCGGACGCGCGGTAAGCCAGCACTTCCATTGTTCCGCTGACCGGCATGCCCGCACGATCCGCCACACCGATTTCGTAGGCCGTCGGCGAATTCATCACGATGACCTTGGGCTGTTTGATGGTAGTTTTCCAGGCAAGGATTCTGTGCGCCTGAAGATCGCTTAGCGCAGCGGTATCGGATTTGCGGTCTTTGGTGCTGTACTCCCGATCCACCAGCGCCGGGCGATTTTGCATGGCAAGCCAGATGAAGGTGCCGTTCACGCCCAGTACCACGACTATCAACCCCATCATTCCGAGGAACCAAGGGTTGTGTAAGCCTTTTTTGCTATCTTGCGAAATCATTTTCAGGACTCCATTTTTAATTATAATTTGCGTTACAAACGATAATAATCGCGCAGGGTGCGTTACCAAGCCACACCGTAAATCACCCGATCAACGCTTGGGGCCGTTGAATTTGGTCTTGTATTCAGCCGCGATGAGCGGATCGTCGACGCTCTGGATACGAAACACGATCGGCGTCACTTCCCTTTTGATGTTCTCGCCGGGCGCCCTGACAAAAATAGTAAAGGAAGTGCTGCGGCCATGGTGTGTCAGCAATGGTTTCTCGGCGCCGATAATAACCTGGTCTTTCACGCCGCCCTCTGCCGTGACCGTCACATGAAAATCATGGTCGGTCTTATTGAGCACCTTGAAGTCGTATTTGTTCTGTATCGAACCGTCGCTCAGGTTCACATACAAGGGCTGGCGCTCCGGTATCACCTTCAGCGCTATCGAGCCCAGGTGGGTCAGACCATAAACGATTCCGCCAAAAGCGATCAGGATAATGCCGATATATACCAGCGTGCGCGGATGCCGATACATTTTCTTGGCGGGTTTGCCTTCCAGTTCGTCCAGCGAGGTATAACGTATCAAGCCGTGCGGCTTACCAACCTTGTCCATGATGGAATCGCAGGCATCCAGGCACAGGCCGCAAGTAATACAGCCCAATTGCTGCCCATCGCGGATATCCACGCCGGTCGGACACACCTGCACACACTGATAGCAATCAATGCAATCGCCTTGCGCTGCTCTTCCCTCCTCGCCCGCTTTACGATGCAGCTTGCCGCGCGGCTCGCCGCGCCTGAAATCATAGGCCGGCAAGATCGTTTGCGAATCCGTCATCACGCCCTGGATGCGCGCGTAGGGACACATCCACATGCAGACCTGCTCGCGCAACAACGCGGCCAAAATATAAGTGCCAAAAAAAAGTGTAGCCAGCGTCACCCAACCGACCAGCGGCAACTGAAAATGCACCAGCTTGTTCCAATAATCGTAGGCATCTACAAACCAGGTCGAAAAACTGATGCCGGTTAGCAAGGAAATCAACATCCAGATGAAATGCTTGATGGATTTCTTCCAGATTTTTCCCACGTTCCAGGGTGCGACGTCCAGTTTGCGCCGGGCTTGGGGATTGCCTTCGATTTTATCTTCTATCCAGGTGAACCAATCGGTCCACGCAGTCTGGAAGCAGAAATAGCCGCACCACACCCGCGACGCCACCGAAGTCACCGCGAACAGCACCATCGCCAGCAACAGCAGCAACAGCGACAACATCCAGATGTCCTGTGGCAGCACCGTCAGATTAAAGAAGTGGAACTGGCTATTGGTGATATCGAACAGAATGGCCTGCTTGCCGTTCCAGCGTAGATAAGGAACGAGGAAAAACAGCAGATAGAGCGCCTGAGTGTAGTTTTTTATAGTGCGAAAAAAGCCGGGCATGCGTTTGGCATGAATGGTCTTGGCACCCGTGTTCACATTCCAGTGTTCAAGCTCCTGGTAGATTCCAGTGACAGAACCTGCTTCCTTTCGTTCTATTTCCATGTTCACACTCTCACTCCTGACGGTCTCGGCAATTTATCTGGGGTTACGCTATTCCAAAATCAATAGGCGAACATTGTAACCACCGTTTATATCGTTACTGCTCAAAAACCATCTCACTTCCGTGATGAAAAAAGGAGGAGATTCAACTCTCCTCCTTTTCATGCGTGCATGAAGCCGGGGCTGCCTACTTGGCGGCCCCAGCGGCTGGTGCTTTGGCGGCAGCGGGCGCGTCAGACTGACCGCCACCGAATTTGTACACGTACACCGCCAGCTTCTTGATTTCGGCATCGCTCAGTTTGCCGGCTTCCTTAAACGACGGCATGACTGCCACGCGACCTTGCGGGTTGCCCGAGTTTACGCCGTAAGTAATGGTGCGCTTGATGCCCTCGACAAGCTTCTTCATATTCTCGGCGTCGTTCAGCTTGTCGTTCCTTACTTCAAAACGCCAGATCTTGTCGGTCAGATTAGCCGAACCCATAGCCTGAATACCCTTGCCATCTTCGCCGTGGCAAGCCGTACAGCCTTTTGCCGCGAACAGCGGCGTGGAATTAGGCTGGCCTTTCGCGACTGCATTGGCCAAGGCGTCGATCTCGGCGGCGGACAGTATGTCCTTGTGCGCCATCATCATGCCCTGGCGGCCGCCTTCGATGGAGGCATGGATATCTTCGATCTTACCGCCATACAGCCAGTCGTCGTCGTTCAGTATCGGCGCAAACAGCCCTTGCCTGTCATGCGTACCGATACCGTTCTGGCCGTGGCAGGCAGCACAATTGTCGCCAAATAATACCTTACCGGAACGGGTGACATACTCGGTCAATTCGCTGTCCGCCAGAATGGCTGCCGGTGTCATGCCCTTGAGCCTGGCTTCGAATTTTCCGCGCACTGCCTCCACCTCGCCCACGTCGGCTTCCATTTCCTTGATTGCTGTCCAGCCGCCGATCCCCTTGAAATACCCGCCTACCGTAGAGAGCGGGAAGGATGGGTAGTATAGAAAGTACACCACGCAAAACAGCGCACTGGCGGTTAAGCCCAGCATCCACCATTTTGGCGGCTGGTTGGTGAGATCCGCCAAATCGTCGTCCCACACGTGTCCGGTTGTCGGGACGCTTGATACCTCGTGTTTTTCGCTCATTTTATTTCTCCTGCATTGATATGATCTTCGTCATCCAGCGCCATACCGCGCTGTGACTCGAACTTGTCCTTGTTTGCCGGACGAAACACCATGACATAAACATAGACCATGCCGATGAACATTGCCACGGAAAAAAATACCCCGAGCCAGTCATTGATGGTCATGGCGGCCACATCCATGCCCAGATAGCCCATCAGCTTAGTCACGATAATTCACGCCTTCGGTAAATTTAATGTGATTCCCCAAACTTTGCAGGTAAGCAATGAGCGCTTCCAGCTCAGTCTTGCCTTCCACAGCATCTTTGGCACTGGCAATGTCTGCATCCGTGTAAGGAGCCGGATAAAAAGGCATGCTGCGCATCGCCTCCATATTTTTCTTTATTTGTTTGGCATCGACTTTGCCTTTATCCAGAAAGACATAGTTGGGCATGACGGACTCAGGCACCACTTCGCGCGGATACATCAGATGGCGGTGATGCCATTCGTCCGAATACTTGCCGCCGACACGCGCCAAGTCTGGACCGGTGCGCTTGGAGCCCCATTGGAAGGGGTGGTCGTACATGGACTCGGAAGATACCGAGTAGTGGCCATAACGATCATTCTCGTCGCGGAACGGGCGGATCATTTGCGAATGGCACAGGTAGCAGCCTTCGCGGACGTAAACATCACGCCCGGCCAGTTCCAGCGGTTTGTAAGGACGCACGCCATCGCCCGGTTTCCAGTCATCCAGAGTCTGGCCGGGTTGACGCTGCCAGACGATGGGGGAGATTTCCTTGCTGGCTACCTTGCCTTTGACGTCGGGCGACAGGTGGGTCATGGTGCGATCCAGATAGAACAACGGGACGATTTCCACGATGCCGCCAACCGCCACAACCATGGCGACCATGACGAACATCAGGACAGTACTACGTTCAATCCTGTCCTGAAATTTGGTCGAATAAATTTTGTCTTGATCAGACATGTCTCTCTCCTTATGCTTTAGCGGGAACGACATTGATACCGCGCGCAGCGCTTGCCTGGCGCACCGTCATCACTACGTTGTACAGCATGATCCAGGCGCCCAGATTGAAAATGATTCCGCCGATGGCGCGCATCGCATAGTACGGATGCATCGCGGAAACCGACTCAACGAAGGTATAGGTCAAGGTGCCGTATTCGTCGTAATCACGCCACATCAGACCCTGCATGATGCCGGATACCCACATCGCCACGACGTAGACCACGGTGCCGATGGTAGTCAGCCAGAAGTGCACATTGACCAGGTTGTCGGAATACATTTCAGTGTTCCACAGCTTTTTCACCATATGGTAAAGCGCACCAATGGCAACCATCGCCACCCAGCCCAGCGCGCCGGAGTGCACGTGTCCTATCGTCCAGTCAGTGTAATGGGACAAGGCATTTACCGTTTTGATGGACATCACCGGACCTTCAAAAGTTGACATCGCGTAAAACGCCAGAGAAACCACCAGAAAGCGCAGGATGTAATCGGTACGCAGGCGATCCCAGGCGCCGGACAAGGTCATCATGCCGTTCATCGCGCCGCCCCAGGACGGGATAATCATCGCCAGAGAAATCGCCGCGCCCAGGGAACCGGTCCAGTCAGGTAACGCGGTGTATTGCAGATGGTGCGAGCCCAGCCACACATAACCGAACATCAGTGTCCAGAAGTGCAGCACGGACAGGCGGTAGGAGAACACCGGACGATTTGCCTGCTTGGGCACGAAGTAGTACATGATGCCCAGGAAACCGGCCGTCAGATAGAAACCCACCGCATTGTGGCCCCACCACCATTGCACCATGGCATCCTGCACGCCGGAGAAGATGGAATAGGACTGGGTCAGACTGACCGGGATCGCCAAGCTGTTCACTACATGCAAGTAAGTGATCATCACGATCATACCCATGAAGAACCAGTTGGACACGTAGATATGCGAAGCCTTGCGAATCGCTATGGTCATGATGTAATTCAGCCCGAACGCCAGCCAGACAATAGCAATCAGGATGTCAATCGGCCATTCCAGTTCGGCATATTCCTTGGATTGTGTAATCCCCAGCGGTAAGGTAATCACCGCCAGCACGATGATCAGGTTCCAACCCCAGAAGGTGAACCACGCCAAGCGATTGCTCCACAGCTTGGTCGCGCCGGTGCGCTGCACAATGTAAAAACCGGCAGCCATCAGTGTGCAACCACCAAATGCAAAAATCACTGCATTGGTATGCAACGGGCGCAATCGCCCAAAAGTGATGTAAGGAATGTCAAAGTTCAAAAACGGCCACGCCAATTCCGCTGCGATCCATACGCCGATCAACGTGCCCACTACCAAATAGATCACCGCCGCGATGGAAAACCATCTGACCACGTCCATGTCGTATTTCGCTGATGCCGCTTGAGTTGTCTCCACAATAACCTCCAGAAGCTAGTTAAAAACAATGCGTTATTTGCCTCAATCACAACGCAGCTAGTGCATTACTTCATGCATTCTTAAAAACCGCACAATCATGGCATGTCAACGAAAACAAGATCGCTGCAGCCTTTATGGCACTGACCAACAACGCATGGACTGTCAGGGCATGCGCGGCTCCTGCATCGGTTACTGGAACGGCCTAGGACGCGGCGTCTTATCCGTAGACGGCGGCAAAATCGGCAGCTTGAAATCTGGCTGGGTGCCGGTGAGCGTCTTCAGGAAGGCGACGATCTTGCCGATTTCATCCTTGCTGAAGTTGCGACCGAGTTGCAGCCTCCCCATCGTGTCCACCGCTTCCTCCAGTGTCCAGACCGCACCGTCATGAAAGTAGGGATAGGTCAATTCGACGTTGCGCAGGATGGGCACCTTGAAATTCATGCGATCCGCCTCTTGTTTGGTAACTGCAATCCGCCCTTCCGCCTTGTTGGCGGTTTTGTATTCTGCGTGCAAACCCATTTTCTGGAACGATCCGCCGCCCACGGCAGTCCCGTTGTGGCAGGCCACACAACCGGCTTCCTTGAACAGCTTGTAACCGGCCAGTTCGGTGCTGCTCAGGGCTTTCTTGTCGCCCTTCAGCCATTTGTCGAAACGGGAATCGGGCGTAACCAAGGTCTCTTCGAAGGCAGCAATGGCATCCGTCACCATGCCGATCTTGATGTCATCCGAGCCGAACACGCGCTTGAATTCGGCGCGGTACTGGGGAATGGAGCGCAATACATCTACCGCCAGTTCGTGTGTGAAGGCCATTTCTCCCGGGTTGGCGATGGGGCCGGCCGCTTGCTCTTTCAGATCCTTGGCGCGCCCATCCCAGAACTGCGCCAGATTCTTGCTCGAGTTCAACACGGTGGGAGAATTGATCGAGCCTTGCTGCCAATGGTCGCCGATGGATGTTTGCAAATTATCCGTGCCGCCCATGCTCAGGTTGTGGCAGGAATTGCAGGAAATGAAACCAGATTTGGACAGCCGAGGATCGAAGAAAAGCTTCTTGCCCAGTTCCATCTTCGCCTTGTTCTTGACGGATGCGGCAGGGATAGGCTGGATGGGTTCGCTGGCTGATGCCCAAGAGGTCGAGATTGAAATAACTATCAGCGCTGCTGTCAAACTGCCAAGTTTCATGATCATTCCTTTCACAGGGTAAGAAACACAGGAACGGACTTAAACTTTGTGGTGCAACAACCAATGTCGGCATAGTGCCAATGTCGACATAGTGTAGGTCACATTTTTCCAATAAGGAAGGCAATTCATACTGCCCAACCAACCAAAGAGTTCTAAGTGCCGCTCAAACGCCTACCTTCTAGCAAAACGCAAATATTCTTTTTAAGAACCCAACGCAGTGTATCAATCCTGAACAAACCTGATTTACATCGCAAAAAAAGGCCGTTTGCAACAGGGAGATTTGCCACAAACGGCCGACACCAGCGCACGCGATGTCATAACGTGCATGAAAGCAAAACAAGCTGCTACGGATTCTTCACTTTTCATATTCTGTGTTTAAAAACCAGAAAAAACCCTGACGCACATCAACCTTCCTGTTCGATATATAAAAAGAATGCAAGGGAAGGCCGACGCAAGGGCAGAATGGCCGCAGCAAGGCGCGGCAAAATCCGGTTGAAGCGGTCATTGCTGAGCCTCATTCGGCGCCTTAGAATTTCCAGCCCAACCCAACGCCGAACAGCACAGGGTCGATCTTGAGCGTTGTCACGTAAGCGCCTGCCGCTGTATTCACGTCGATTTTCATGTAAACCTTTTTCAGGTCAACATTGATGGACAGATTTTTATTGACCGGAACATCAAAACCAACTTGCAGAGCCCCTCCTGTGCTACTTTTGGAAGTAGAAAAACCAGGCATATTCACACTCGAATATCTCGTGTAATTTAAGCCGGCTCCCACGTAAGGGCTGAAAGAACTGCTTGGCATGAAGTGATATTGCGCCAATAAAGTTGGCGGCAGCTCTTTCAATGTGCCGAGCAACGCGCCGTTCAGCGACACATCATGTTTCTGCGGATAAGTCAGTATCAGTTCGGCCGAGATGTTATCGGTAAAAAAGTAGCCGAAGTCAACCTCGGGAATTGTCTTGTTGCTGAGCGCCGCACCTGCGACAGGGCTAGAACTATTGTGTGGGGAAATGTTAACTGCACGCGCGCGCACCATCCAGTTGCCAGCCTCCGCAAATACGTTAGATGAAGTAATCAACGCACTTGCCGCCATGACCATCAATACCCTTCTTTGCATGATTCTCTCCTGAAAGTTAATTACTGCGATTTAAAAAGTACTTCTGAACAAATTACCGCAGTTATCGGCAAGCTGATCGGACGCACCTTTACCTTTAAAAAAGGCCCCTCTAAAAATTGCCATACCGAATTTGACTGGACGCCGGTTATTCGTTAGCACCATGAAGACAAATTTTGAGATGCCCTTCATGCCCCTACTGAATATACGCCTACAAGATATAGGTGTTTTGGTGAGAGAACCCTGACGCACGTCAACCTTCTTGTTCGATATGCGAAGAAAGGATGTATGGAATGCCGGCGCGTAAAGGTAGGGCGGCCGCAGCAAAATGCTGCGAATGGTGTTCGGGAAAAATCAGCGGGAATGCGGGGTACGCAGCAGCGGGACAACCTGCGCAGTTATGGAATAAGGTTCGCGTGCAATGGCGCTCAGGCGTTCGAGGTCATTCAAAATGATATGCCTGCGTTCGCTGGTGATCACCCCTTCTTCCTGGAAGCGGGTAAAGATGCGGGAGACAGTTTCTTCAGCGATGCCCAGATAATTGCCGATGTCGCCGCGCGACATGCTTAAATTGAACTGGTTAGGGGAGTAATTGCGCAACGCAAAACGCCGCGACAGCGAGAGCAAGTAAGTCGCCAGCCGCTCTTCGGCATTCTTTTTCCCGAGCAGCAGCATCAACTCCTGGTTGTGCTTGATCTCCTTGCTCATCATCCTGAGCATTTGGTAATGCACCGACGGGATTTGCCGCGCCAGTTCCTCGAAGCAATCGACGGAAATTTCGCATACCGAGGTAGTTTCCAGCGCCATCGCTTCGCAGTTATAGCGTTTTTCGTCTATGGCGTTTAACCCTAGCAGTTCGCCCGGAACGTGGAAGCCGGTGATTTGCAGTCGGCCATCATCGGTGGAGATATAGGTTTTGACCGATCCGCTGCGGATGGCATAGACGTAAGTAAACGCTTCGCCGATGCGGTAAAGCACCTCTCCGCGTTTGAATATGCGTTTTCTTTTCACGTAGCGGTCGAGCAGCACCGTATCCGCGCTGTCCAGCCCCATAGGCAGGCAAAGCTGGTAAAGGCCGCAGTTTTGGCAGGATATCGCGACACAATTCGATTCTTGTACAGCTTGACGCACCATGCCAGTTTCCCTCTCTCCTAAGCCGGACGAGCCGGAATCAAAATGTAATAGTGTCGCCGGTATCGTTCCCATGCTCTGCTTGGGAACGATCAATAATTGCGCTCATAATGCCCTCCATAGCGCTGCAACAGCTCAAGCATGGCGGAGGCCTTGTCCAGCGTCTCCTGGTACTCCGCCGCCAGATCCGAATCCGCCACGATTCCACCGCCTGCCCAACAGCGGATTTTATCGTTGTTATGCACCAAGGTGCGAATGGCAATATTGCTGTCCATGTTGCCATCAAAGCCGACATAACCGATGGCTCCGCAATAGATTCCTCGCCTGTCCGGCTCCAATTGCTCGATGATTTGCATCGCGCGCAGTTTGGGCGCACCCGTAACGGAACCGCCCGGAAAGCAGTCGCGCAGCACATCCAGCGCGTCGCGTCCTGCCGTGAGCCGGCCTTCCACCGTGCTGACCAGATGATGCACATTAGCAAAACTTTCCACCTTGAACAATTCCGGCACGCGCACCGAACCGGGCACGCAGCTCTTGCCCAGATCATTGCGCAACAAATCCACGATCATCAGATTTTCCGCGCGGTCCTTGGGGTGGCTGCGCAAGTCTTCGGCAAGCAGACGGTCTTGTTGCGCGTCGCTGCCGCGCGGGCGCGTACCCTTGATGGGCTTGGACATTACCTTGCCATTTTGCACGCTGACAAAACATTCCGGCGACGCGCACAGAATCCGGGCCTGCGGCAAATTCAGAAAGGCCGCGTAGGGCGCGGGGCTTAAACTGCGCAACACAAGATATGCGCCGAACGCATCGCCGTTGGCCTGCGCGCTGAAACGTTGCGCGAGATTGATCTGGTAGCAATCGCCCGCCTGCAAATAATGTTGCACCGACGCAAATGCGGCTGCGTAGCTGGCAGGCGTGAAGTTGGAGGCAATCTGCCCATGCACGCGAAAAGTGTCGGCGGGAAGCGGCGGAGGGCTTTGCAAACGGAGCAATATTTGCGGCAATAACTCCGCCGTTTCGGCAAAGCGCCGATGCGACACCAGACGCGCGGTGTGTTGCCGATGATCCAGCACAACCGCCCAGTCATAGATGCCCACCGCCATGTCCGGCAACTGCCCGGCAGCCTGCGCGATGTCCGGCAAGGCCATCATGCGGCGCGCCAGATCGTAGCTCCAGTAGCCCAGCGCACCGCCGGCAAACGGCACATCCGCAACGGGCGCGACCCGTTCACCCAATGCGCTGCGCAGCAAGGCAAACGGGTCGCCCTGCGCCGCTCCCTCATCCAGCATCAACGTGCGATGCGGCGCAGCCGCCAGGATGTCATAGCGCGCCATCCCGCCGCTATCCAGCCATACCGCCCAGGGCAAATCAGCCAGCGCGGCGTAATAGCGCGAAGCATCGGGTTGATAGGGCAGCGGGGTGCAATAGAAGCTCATCGCTTAATCGTGGAGTAATGCCGGCATCCAAAACAGTCGGGACAGGATCATGTCCGCCAGCGCCGATCCGGAAGGGCATAATACCATCGCAACCAGGCATATCGCCGAAGCGATACAGTATCGCAATTACTAAAACCTGTTTCTTTGGTGCGCCCGCAAGAGCAGGATGTATGCGCTCTGATGATTTCCGCATGATAAAATTCGCGCTCATTTCCAAGCCAGCAAACCATGAATCGCACACATCACCCGATTGAGCAGCTCCTGCAACAACGCATCCTGACCCTTGACGGCGCGATGGGCACGATGATCCAGCGCCACAAGCTGACCGAGGAACACTATCGCGGCACCACGCTGTATGGCGAATACAGTGGCGCACGCAAAACTTTTGCCGGCCACAAGGTTGACGTCAAAGGCAACAACGACCTGCTGTTGCTGACCCAGCCGCATATCGTCGGCGGCATCCACCGCGAATATCTGGAAGCGGGCGCGGACATTCTGGAAACCTGCACCTTCAATTCCAACTCCGTTTCGATGGCGGATTACCAGATGCAGCATCTGGTGTACGAACTGAACGTCGCCGGAGCGAAGCTGGCGCGCGGGCTGTGCGATGAATTCTCCACACCGGACAAACCGCGCTTCGTCGCGGGCGTGTTGGGCCCGACCGGGCGCACCGCGTCGATCTCGCCGGACGTAAACGATCCCGGCGCGCGCAACGTTACCTTTGACGAGCTGGTGGAAAGCTACACCGAATCGGTACGCGGCCTGCTCGACGGCGGCGCGGACCTCCTGATGGTGGAAACCATTTTCGATACGCTCAACGCCAAGGCCGCGCTGTTCGCCATCGAACAGTATTTCGAGCAACACCATGTGCGCGTGCCGATCATGATCTCCGGCACGATCACCGACGCTTCCGGGCGCACGCTGTCGGGCCAGACCACCGAGGCGTTCTGGAATTCCCTGAGTCATGCCAAGCCGCTGTCGATTGGCTTGAACTGCGCGCTGGGCGCGGAAATGATGCGCCCGTATGTGGAAGAACTGTCGCGTGTCGCGAACTGTTATATCAGCGCGCACCCCAACGCCGGGCTGCCCAATCCGTTGTCGGAGACCGGCTACGACGAGCTGCCGGAAAAAACTGCGCGGCTGGTGAAAGAGTTTGCCACCAGCGGCTTTCTCAACATCGCCGGGGGCTGCTGCGGCACCTCGCCCGCGCACATCAAGGCGATTGCGGAAGCGCTGAAAGACGTGCCGCCGCGCCGCATTCCGGACATCGAAAAGAAGTGCCGCCTGTCCGGGCTGGAGCCGTTCAACATCGGCGATGATTCGCTGTTCGTCAACGTCGGCGAGCGCACCAACGTCACCGGCTCGAAGATGTTTGCACGGCTGATCCTGAGCGGCGATTATGCGCAGGCGCTGGATGTGGCGCGCAATCAGGTGGAGAACGGCGCGCAGATTATCGACATCAACATGGACGAGGCGATGCTCGATTCGCAGGCCGCGATGGTGAAGTTTCTCAACCTGATTGCCTCCGAGCCGGACATCTCCAGGGTGCCGCTGATGATCGACTCGTCCAAGTGGGAAGTGATCGAAGCCGGCTTGAAGTGCGTGCAGGGCAAGCCCATCGTCAATTCGATCTCGCTGAAAGAGGGCGAGGAGAATTTCATCAAGCATGCCACGCTGGTGCGCCGCTACGGCGCGGCGGCGGTGGTGATGGCGTTCGACGAGCAGGGCCAGGCCGACACCTACCAGCGCAAGATCGAAATCTGCCAGCGATGCTACGACATCCTGGTGAACCGCGTCGGCTTCCCGCCGGAAGACATCATCTTCGATCCGAATATTTTTGCGATTGCCACCGGCATCGAGGAGCACAACAACTACGCGGTGGATTTCATCGAAGCCACGCGCTGGATTACTCAGCACCTGCCCTATGCCAAGATCAGCGGCGGCGTGTCGAACGTGTCGTTCTCGTTCCGTGGCAACGAGGCGGTGCGCGAGGCGATCCATACCGTGTTCCTGTATCACACGATCAAAGCAGGGCTGACCATGGGCATCGTCAACGCCGGGCAGCTCGGCGTGTACGAGGAAATTCCCAAGGAGTTGCGCGACGCGGTGGAAGACGTGGTACTGAACCGCAGCCCCGATGCGGGCGAGAAACTGGTCACACTGGCCGAAACGGTGAAGGGCGGCGGCAAGGCGCAAGTCGAGGATTTGGAATGGCGCAAGGGTACGGTGCAGCAGCGGCTGACGCATGCATTGGTGCGCGGCATCACCACCTACGTCGTGGAAGACACCGAAGAGGCACGCCAGCAGGCGAAGTTCCCGGTTGAGGTGATCGAAGGCCCGCTGATGACCGGCATGAACGTGGTCGGCGACCTGTTCGGCGAAGGCAAGATGTTCCTGCCGCAAGTGGTGAAATCCGCACGCGTGATGAAGCAGGCGGTGGCGCATCTGGTGCCCTATATCGAAGCGGAAAAATTGCGCACCGGCAACACCAGCGCCAAAGGCAAAATCGTCATGGCGACGGTCAAGGGCGACGTGCACGACATCGGCAAGAACATCGTCACCGTGGTGTTGCAGTGCAACAACTTCGAGGTGGTGAACATGGGCGTGATGGTGCCTTGCCAGCAAATTCTGGACACCGCGCGCGAGCACAACGCCGACATCATCGGCCTGTCCGGGCTGATTACGCCGTCGCTGGAAGAAATGGCGCATGTCGCGAAAGAAATGCAGCGCCAGGGCTTCACCATCCCGCTGATGATCGGCGGCGCGACCACGTCGCGCGTGCATACTGCGGTGAAGATCGAACCGAACTACCCGAGCGGCACGACGGTGTATGTCACCGACGCCTCGCGCGCGGTGGGCGTGTGCAGCAATCTGCTCTCCGACACATTGCGCTCCGAATACGTCGCGG
Organism: Gallionella sp.; assembly: GCA_028714895.1. GTDB lineage: Bacteria > Pseudomonadota > Gammaproteobacteria > Burkholderiales > Gallionellaceae > Gallionella. The sequence continues at coordinate 69,551 of JAQTLM010000010.1, forward strand.
GCATCAAGACGGATTATGCTGCGGCGCGCGAGCAGCACGAAGGCAAGAAGGGCAAGGCTGTGTATGTCTCGCTGGCAGAAGCGCGGGCGCACGGGCTGAAGACCGACTGGAAGAAGTACACGCCGCCCAAACCGTGGCTGACGGGCGTGCATAAGTTCGAGGCCTACCCGCTGGACAAGATCGCCGAATACATCGACTGGACGCCGTTCTTCCATGCCTGGGAACTGTCCGGACGCTACCCGAAGATCCTGCAGGACGAAGCAGTGGGCGAGACCGCGCGCAACCTGTTCCACGATGCGCAGGCGATGCTCAAGCGCATCATCGACGAAAAATGGCTCACCGCGAATGCGGTGTTCGGCCTGTTCCCGGCGAACAGCGTCAATAGCGACGACATCGAAATCTACACCGACGAATCGCGCAGCAAGGTGGCGATGACCTGGCACAACCTGCGCCAGCAGACGAAGAAGCCGGACGACATCCCGAACTATTGCCTCGCCGATTTCATCGCGCCGAAAGCATCCGGCGTGGCGGACTACATCGGCGCGTTCGCCGTCACCACTGGTATCGGCATTGAGGCGCGCGTTGCCGAGTTCGAGAAGCATCACGACGACTACAACGCCATCCTGCTCAAGTCGCTGGCCGACCGCCTCGCCGAAGCCTTCGCCGAACTGCTGCACGCGCGCGTGCGCCGCGAGTTCTGGGGCTATGCGGCGGACGAAGGCCTGGATAACGACGCGCTGATCGCCGAGCAATATCGCGGCATCCGCCCCGCGCCCGGCTATCCCGCCTGCCCGGAGCACAGCGAAAAAGGCCCGCTGTTCGAGCTGTTGCAGGCGCCGCTCAACGCAGGCATCACGCTGACCGACAGCTTCGCGATGCTGCCCACCGCGGCGGTGAGCGGCTTCCACCTCTCACACCCGCAGGCGCAATATTTCGCCGCCGGCAAGGTGGACAAGGATCAGGTGGCAGACTACGCGCGGCGCAAGGGCTGGATGCTGGAAGAAGCGGAACGGTGGCTGGCACCGGTGCTGGGTTATTAGAGAAGCGGTAGGTTGGGTTAGCGTAGCGTAACCCAACAAAGCACAGAATGAAGAATATGATCAATGGTGCAAAGCGACCAAACTATCAAGGAGGTGAGTGATGCAAATCGCAAAACAGCAAGTTGCTTCGATGCTCCAGAAGTTGCCAGATGATTGCTCTCTGGAGGATATTCAGTATCACCTTTACGTGATTGAGAAGATCAAGAACGGTGTAGCGCGCGCTGAAACCGAGGGTGTCGTTTCACAACAAAATGCAGAAAAACATCTAGCCAAATGGATACGCGAGTAAGTTGGTCACCCGAGGCGCTGGATGATGTAGATTCCATCGCCGCGTATATCGCAAAAGACTCGCCATTCTATGCATCCGCAGTGGTAAAAAAGATTTTGGATACAGCAGAGAGTCTGGGTAAATTCCCGTACATAGGCCCGATTGTTCCTGAAGTTGGTGAGCAGGAGTTTCGCGAGCGCTTTGTTTATAGCTACCGCCTTATTTACCGCGTAGCCAATGAAGAGGTGATGGTTGTTGCGGTGATACATGGAAGAAGATTGCTCGACCCGATTTTGGATAGATTGGAATAAGCTCACATGAAAATGAACCGCATCACTTTTTTACCGCTGGCCGTGCTGTTGTCGGCCAGCATTTTTTCAACCACGGCCTACTCCGAACAGGCCAAAACACAAAAAGGAACAAGCGTCATGACTGAACTGATCAAAACCGATACCAAACTGGGCGAAGGCGCAGAGGCTACCAGCGGCAAGGATGTGCTGGTGCATTACACCGGCTGGCTGTACGACGAAGCGGCCCCCAACCATAAAGGCGCCAAGTTCGACAGCTCGCACGACCGCGCTGAACCGTTCGACTTCCCGCTCGGCGCAGGGCATGTGATCAAGGGCTGGGATCAGGGCGTGGAAGGCATGAAAGTCGGCGGGCAGCGCACGCTGGTTATCCCCGCGCATCTGGGTTACGGCGCACGCGGCGCGGGCGGGGTGATTCCGCCGAATGCGACCTTGGTGTTCGATGTGGAGCTGCTGGCCGTACGGTAAACCAGCCCACACCGCATATCCTGCAACGACCCATGTGATTCCGGAGAAACGTATGATGAAGCGCACTTTGTTTTTACCGCTGGCCTTACTGCTGACCGCCGGCATTTTTTCAATCACCGCCTGCTCCAAACAGGCCGCAACACAAAAGGAAACCGGTGTCGTGGCCGAACTGACCAAAACCGATACCAAGCTGGGTGAAGGCACCGAAGCAACCGCCGGGCGCAACGTAACGGTGCATTACACCGGCTGGCTGTACGACGAAGCGGCTCCCTACCACAAGGGCAAGAAGTTCGACAGCTCGCGCGACCGCAACCAGCCGTTCGATTTTCCGCTCGGCGGGGGGCGCGTCATCAAGGGCTGGGATCAGGGCGTGGCAGGCATGAAGGTCGGCGGACAGCGCACGCTGGTTATCCCCGCGCACCTGGGTTATGGACCGATGGGCGCGGGCGAGACGATTCCACCGAATGCGACGCTGTTGTTCGATGTGGAATTGCTGGGAGTAAATTAATCCTGCACCGAAGATACGGACGATGAATCTGATCTCGCACCCGCTGCTGGTCACAGCGCTGATGCTGGCCGTGTCCAACCTGTTCATGACGTTTGCGTGGTACGGGCACCTGAAAAACTTCGCCAGCTCGCCGTGGTATATCGCGGCGCTGATCAGCTGGGGCATCGCGCTGTTCGAGTATCTGCTGCAGGTGCCCGCTAACCGCATCGGCTATACCGCGATGGATCTGGGACAGTTGAAGATATTGCAGGAGGTCATCACGCTGTCGGTGTTCGTGCCGTTCGCGGTGCTGTACATGAACCAGCCGCTGAAATGGGATTATCTGTATGCGGCGCTGTGCCTGATGGGCGCGGTGTATTTTATTTTTCGGGCTTAACCCGTCATTCCGGCCTTCGCCGGAATGACGAAGTTGGAATTGACGATGAACAAACAGAAACACATCCACATCCTCGGCATCTGCGGCACCTTCATGGGCGGCATCGCGGCCATCGCCAAGCAGGCGGGCTATCGTGTGACCGGCTGCGACGCCAACGTCTATCCGCCGATGAGCACGCAGCTGGAGGCGCAGGGCATAGCACTGACCGAAGGCTTCGGCGTGGGGCAACTCGATCTCAAGCCGGATGTGTTCGTCATCGGCAACGTGGTGTCGCGCGGCAATCCGCTGATGGAGGAAATCCTCAACCGCAACCTGCCCTATGTTTCCGGCCCGCAATGGCTGGCGGAAAACATCCTGCATCCGCAGGATGTTTCGGCGGAAACTCATGTGCCGCAAGGCACGTTACGTCGGAGCCACACGCCATTAAGCGACAAGTGGGTGCTGGGCGTTGCAGGTACACATGGCAAGACAACGACATCCTCGATGCTCGCGTGGATACTGGAATATGCCGGACTGAACCCCGGCTTCCTGATCGGCGGCGTACCGCAGAATTTCGGCATCTCGGCGCGGCTCACCGATTCCGCCTTCTTCGTCATCGAGGCCGACGAATACGACACCGCCTTCTTCGACAAGCGCTCCAAGTTCGTGCATTACCACCCGCGCACCGCGATCCTGAACAACCTGGAATTCGACCACGCCGACATCTTCCCCGACCTCGCAAGCATCGAGACGCAGTTCCACCATCTGGTGCGCACCGTTCCCGAGAACGGGCTGGTGGTATGCAACGGACGCGAGGAATCGTTGCGGCGCGTTCTCCAGCGCGGCTGCTGGACGCCGGTGGAAATGTTCGGCAGTGACGAAGGCTGGAACATCGACGTGAACGACAGCGTGACGCTGAACGGTGAACCGCAAGGCACGCTCGAATGGGACTTGCTCGGCGAGCACAACCGCATGAATGCGCTCGCCGCGCTCGCCGCGGCGCGTCATGCCGGCGTACCGGTGGCGTATGGCTTAGCAGCATTAAAGGAATTCAGAAACGTGAAGCGGCGCATGGAAGTGCGCGGTACGGTCAACGGCATCACCGTGTATGACGACTTCGCGCATCACCCCACCGCAATCGACACCACCGTCGCCGGACTGCGCCGCAAGGTCGGTACAGCACGCATCCTCGCCGTACTGGAGCCGCGCTCCAACACCATGAAGCTGGGCGTGATGAAGGATGCGCTGCCCGGCAGCCTAAAGGATGCCGACTTGGTGTTCTGCTACGCCGGAAACCTCGGCTGGGATGCGCGCGGCGCACTGGCACCCTTGGGCGGCAAGGCCGTGGTGAAGGATAACCTCAACGAGTTGATCGAAGCTATCACCGCCGCCGCGCGTTCAGGCGACCAGGTGCTGGTGATGAGCAACGGTGGCTTCGGCGGGATACACGAGAAATTACTCAAACGATTGCAGGGCTGACAATGTAGGAGCGGGCCATGCCCGCAAAGCGTTCAATCGCGGGCATGGCCCGCTCCTGTACCCCCTCATAATTCTCCAGCTGGCGTAGGTCGGGTTTTAACCCAACAAGGTATATTCGATTACAGATAGGCTGTCGGGATAAATCCCGACCTACAGTTCCTGATTCTCCAAACCCAGTTCCTGTATCTTGCGCGTCAGGGTGTTGCGCCCGATGCCGAGCAGGATGGCCGCTTCGATACGGCGCCCGCCGGTGTGGTGCAGGGCTTGCAGGATCAGGGTTCGCTCGAATTGCGCCGTAAGCTTGCCCATGATGTGATCTTCGCCGTGCTGCAAGACCGACGCCGCGTGCTGCGCCAGCGCTGCGCTCCAGTCGCCGCCCAGTGCCGCGTCCGAGGCGGATTCGCCGCGCCACTCGGGCGGCAGGTCGGTTATTTCAATCACATGCGAGGGCGTCATCACGGCCAGCCAATGGCAAAGGTTCTCCAGTTGCCGCACGTTGCCGGGAAAATCCTGTACAGCGAGGAAGCGCAACGCTTCTTCGCTCAATTGCTTCTGCTCCACGCCCAGTTCGCGCGCGCTCTTCTGCAGGAAATATTTCGCCAGCAGCGGGATGTCTTCGCGCCGTTCGCGCAGCGGCGGCAGGCGCAGCCGGATCACGTTCAGCCGGTGGAACAGGTCTTCGCGGAACAGACCCTGCTTGACGCGCTCATCGAGATTCTGGTGGGTGGCGGTGATGATGCGCACGTTGGCCTTGATCGGCTGGTGGCCGCCGACACGGTAGAAGTTTCCGTCCGACAGCACGCGCAGCAAGCGAGTTTGCAAGTCGGCGGACATGTCGCCGATTTCGTCGAGGAACAGGGTGCCGCCTTCCGCTTGCTCGAAGCGGCCGTGCCGCGTCGAAGCAGCGCCGGTGAATGCGCCACGCTCGTGGCCGAACAGTTCCGATTCGAGCAGGTCCTTGGGGATCGCGGCGGTGTTGATCGCGATGAACGGCTTGTCGGCACGCGGGCTGTGGCGGTGCAGCGCCCGTGCGACCAGTTCCTTGCCGGTGCCGGATTCGCCGTTGATCAGTACGGTCGCATGAGATTGCGACAGCTTGCCGATTGCGCGAAACACCTCCTGCATTGCTGGGGCATGGCCGAGAATGTCGGCGGCGGCTTCAATTTCCTGCGCCTCGCCCGATTTGCGCTGGCTTTGCTCCAAGGCGCGCCGGATCAGCTCGACCGCATGATTGATGTCGAACGGCTTCGGCAGATATTCGAATGCGCCACCCTGGAACGCGGAAACGGCGCTTTCCAGGTCGGAGTAGGCGGTCATGATGATGGCTGGAATGAGCGGATGGCGCTGATGCAGCGTCTGCAAAAAATCCAGCCCGGAACTGCCCGGCATGCGGATATCGCTGACCACCACTTGCGGTAGGCTGTCATCCAGCGCGCGCAACGCATCATCCGCCGTCGCGAAGCTTTTGAACTCGATGCCTTCGCGGGTCAGGGCTTTTTCCAGCACCCAGCGTATTGAGCGGTCGTCGTCAATTATCCAAACGGGCTGCATATTCATTTACCTTTAAGGAAGAGGAAGCAGCACGGTAAAGCACGTGCGTCCGGGTTCGCTGTCGAATTCTATCGCGCCGTGATGCTGATTGACGTAATCCTGCGCCAGTGTCAGCCCCAGCCCGTGGCCATCAGCGCGCCCCGACACCAGCGGGTAAAAAATCTTGTCCTGCAGTTCCGATGGAATGCCGGGGCCATTGTCGATGATCTGCACCATCACCGCCAGCCGGTGGCGGCGCTTAACCAGTGTCACTTGCCGCGCAATGCGGGTGCGCAGGATGATGGTGCCGCTGCCCTGCATCGCCTGCGCGGCGTTGCGCACGATATTAAGCACCGCCTGGATCAACTGCTCCTTGTCGCCGATCAGCGCGGGCAGGCTGATATCGTAATCGCGCTGAATCGTCAATCCTGCCGGCATTTCCGCCAGCATCACACTGCGCACGCGCTCCAGCACTTCGTGGATGTTGAGCGCGCTGTAGTGCGAGGCGTTTTGCGGGCTAAGCAATTTTTCCATCAGCGAGCGCAGCCGATCCGCCTCCTGCACGATGACCTGGGTGTATTCGCGCAAGGCCGGCTTTTCCAGTTCCTGCTCGAGCAACTGCGCCGCGCCGCGTATGCCGCCGAGCGGGTTCTTGATCTCGTGCGCGAGGTTGCGCAACAACAGGCGGCTGGCCTGCGTCTGATCCAGCATCTGCTCCTCGCGCGCCAGCTTGAGCGGACGATCCATCGTGTGGAATTCCAGCAGCAGGCAGCGTTTCTCAAGCTGTACCGGCGTCGCCGCGCAGCGCAAATGCAGCTTGCCGTGCGCATGCGTGCCCAGCGTCAGGTCGTGCTCGATATAACTGGCGTTGTCCCGGATCGCGTGCTGCATCGCATTGGTCAATTGCCCGGTATCCGTGAATGCCTGCTGCACCGGATACCCGAGCAGATTCTTGCCGCTCACGTCGAACAGATGTTCTGCTGCCGGGTTGAGATAAACGACGCGCGCCTCGTCATCCAGCAGAATAACGGCGGTGTCGAGGTGTTCGAGCGTAAGAGTCGGGAAGTCAGGCATACATTCTTGCGCAGCAGGAAACATGCCAGATGGAAAAATCTACTTGAGTTTGGACAACTCGGTTTTAAGCGCTTCGATGTTCTTGCTGTGCAAATCGACCTGGTCTTTCAACGTCTTGATCTTCTCTTCGTATTTCGCCACATTGCGATAAGTCTTGCCGTCCTTGCCCCGATAGACTTCTGGCGTATCTTCGCCCTCTTTCAGGTTCTGCCTGGCTTCCTCAAGCAATTTCTCCTCGGTGCTCAACTCATCCTGCAGAATCTTGCGGCGCGTGTCATCGCGGCCTTTTTGCGTTGCGCCGTCCACTCTCGGAAAGCCCTCGGGCGAAGCGGACGAACGCGCGCGCGCCGGCGGGACCATGGTGGGCAACGGCTCGAGGATGATCTTCTTGCCGCCCTTGATCGGCGTGCTAGAATAAGTAACATGGCCATCTGCATCGACAGCCTTGTAAATCTCCGCCTGCGCCAACAACGGGCAGAGGCTTATCATCGCAATCAAGTATCCAAGCTTCATTTTCATTCTCCTGCACAGTGGCGCGGGCAAGTATAGGGCAAGCATTGTGTACAGACAAACTTTTGCGGTGCAAAACAAAACGGGGCTTGCGCCCCGTTTTGTTGTTCTGCTTTGTGAGACCAAAAACTAGATGCTGTAATACATGTCGAACTCGACCGGATGCGTGGTCATACGCAAACGGGTCACCTCGTCCATCTTCAATGCGATGAAAGCATCGATGAAGTCGTTGGAGAACACGCCGCCGCGCGTCAGGAATTCGCGATCTTTGTCCAGATGGGCCAACGCTTCATCCAGCGAGCTGCACACGGTCGGGATCTTCGCGTCTTCTTCCGGCGGCAAGTCATACAGGTTTTTGTCGGCCGGATCGCCGGGGTGGATCTTGTTCTGGATGCCATCCAGGCCGGCCATCATCAAGGCCGTGAAGCACAGATACGGGTTCGCGGTCGGATCCGGGAAGCGGGTCTCGATGCGGCGCGCCTTGTCGCTGGTCACATGCGGGATGCGGATCGAGGCGGAGCGGTTTTTCGCCGAGTAAGCCAGCTTGGTGGGCGCTTCGTAATGCGGAACCAGGCGCTTATAGGAGTTGGTGCCGGGGTTGCAGATCGCATTCAGCGCCTTGGCGTGCTTGATGATGCCGCCGATATAGTACAGCGCTGTGTCTGACAGACCGGCGTAACCGTTGCCCGCGAACGTGTTCTTGCCGTCTTTCCAGATCGACTGGTGCACATGCATGCCGGAACCGTTGTCGCCGACGATAGGCTTGGGCATAAAAGTGGCGGTCTTGCCATATTGGTGCGCGACGTTATGCACCACGTATTTCAATGCCTGAGTCTGGTCGGCGCGGCGCACCAGGGTGCTGAACTTGGTGCCGATTTCGCACTGTCCGGCGGTCGCCACTTCGTGGTGATGCACTTCGACTTCGATGCCGATGTCTTCCAAAGCCAGGCACATCGCCGCGCGGATGTCGTTCAGGCTGTCGACCGGCGGAACCGGGAAATAGCCGCCCTTGACGGTCGGACGGTGGCCGGTGTTGCCGCCATCAAATTTCTCTGCGGAAGACCAGGCTGCCTCTTCGGAATTGATCTTGACGGAACAGCCGGACATATCGACATGCCAGTTCACCGAGTCAAAAATGAAAAATTCGGGCTCCGGGCCAAAAAAGGCGGTATCACCGATGCCGCTGGACTTCAGGTAGGCTTCGGCGCGCTTCGCGATGGAGCGCGGATCGCGGTCATAACCCTTGCCATCGGTCGGCTCCACCACGTCACAGGTAATCACCAGGGTGTTTTCGTCCATGAACGGATCGAGATAGGCCGTCGCCGGATCCGGCATCAACAGCATGTCCGAGGCCTGGATACCCTTCCAGCCGGCGATGGAAGAACCATCGAATGCATGGCCGTCTTCGAATTTTTCCAACCCCACGTACTTGGCTGGCACGCCGACATGCTGCTCCTTGCCGCGCGTATCAGTAAAACGGAAATCCACGAACTTGACGTCATGGTCTTTAATCATCTTCAACACATCATTTACCGACATCGACATAGCTTTCTCCCGCAAGAATACGAAAATTAAAAATTAAACAACCGCTCAACTGAAATCCGGAATCCGTAATTTTATACAAATAGAGCATCGCACGAAGCGTGCCAACTCTTCACACATGGCAGAACGGCATTGTGCCATAAGGCAATCGTGCGGCACACAAAATATTTGCACCTAAAATGGGCATAACAGGCCACTTACGCACTAATTTTGTGCATGGCTGCGATGGATATGAATGGCACGGAATAACTCATCATCGCACACCAGTTCATCGCAGCGTGCCTGCAATGCATCGGCCTGCCCGGCCTGCTGACTGGCGGCGGCCAGGTATATCTCAGCATCGACTTTACCGTCCAGATAGTGAAATACCACGCGATTATCCAGCAAGCTCGGATCCTCCAGCCGCTCGACCAGATGCGCCAGCAAACCGGGGCGACCGGGCAGATGTGCGTTAGGTTTGGCTTGCAGGTCATCTTCCGGATCGATGTGCACCATCACATCCATCACATGATGATTGTTGAGTACGGCATGCCGCGCCGATTCGGCAATGTAATGCCCTTCTGACACGCTGATCTTGGGATCAACCACGATATGCGCGTCAACCAATGCATTGTCGGCCATTTTGCGCGTGCGTAACTCATGCAGTGCCCGCACGCCATGGGTATTGAGCAAAGTTTGCCGGATTGCCTCGACCTCCTCCGCATCCAGCCCGGTGTCGATCAATTCCGCCATCGCCTCCAAAGCCAGCTTGCCGCCCATATGCGCGATCATCACCCCCACCACCGCAGCGGCGAGCAAATCGAAGAAGGTATAGCCAAGCAGGTTGCCGACGATCCCGACGATAACCACCAATGACGACGCCGCATCCGAACGCGCATGCCATGCGTTGGCCACCAGCATCTGCGAGCGTACCCGCTTGGCCACCGCCAGCATGTAACGGAACATGCCCTCCTTGGCGACCAATGCGATAACCGCGATGGCAAGCGCGACCGGATTAACCGCCTGTAACGCCTCGGGGTGTTGCAGGCGCATCGCGGCAGCCACCAGCAGCACCACGCCGAGCACCGCCAGGAATGTGCCCAGAATAAGCGTTGCGGCGGTTTCCACCCGCGCGTGCCCATAAGGATGATCAGCGTCGGCGTGGCGGTTGCCGTGACGATTTGCGTACAACACCAGCACATCGGACAGCAAATCTGACAGCGAGTGCAAGCCATCGGACATCAAGGCTTGCGAATGCGCGAAAAATCCGCCCACGACCTGCAAGAAAGTCAGCAGCAAATTGATGACAATACTCACCCACGTGCTTTTTTGCGCGGCGGCAAAACGTTCCGGGTGCATCGGCTCAAAAGCCCCGTTATCTGTCTGGGGTTGATGTAGGTGGGTGTGATTTTTCATGCCGGTTACGCTAATATGTGCCTGTAACCGTGCAGCATATCATCTGCGCCAAATTCGTTAAACAACGCTATGAAAGAAACGAGATGGGGAAAATTACCGCCATTCTGCAAGCCGCACAACAACGCGCCAAAGAAATGAATTTGCCCTATGAGGGCGCGCTGTACCCCGACGAGGCTTATGAAGTGTTGCATTCCGCGCCCGGCGCCAAGCTGGTGGATGTGCGCAGCCGCGCTGAACTGGACTGGGTCGGTCGCATACCCGACGCCGCAGAAATCGAATGGGCCATCTATCCGGGCATGAAACCCAATCCGCATTTTATTACTCAGCTCGAGCAGCAGGTGGATAAGGAAGCCTTGACGCTATTCATATGCCGCAGCGGGATGCGCTCCAATGCCGCCGCAACTGCCGCTACTAAAGCCGGTTACAGCGACTGCTACAACGTACTGGAAGGTTTCGAGGGCGAAAAGGATGCGGATGAGCACCGCAACATACTGGGCGGCTGGCGCGCGGCCGGATTGCCCTGGGAACAGAGTTAATCGCTGTTCTGGTACTAGGGCACGACGCGACGCGCCCCTACGTGTAATCGACAATCAGCGGCGCATGATCGGAAAAGTGTTGCGCCTTGTAGATGGCCGCCGCCTGCGCTCTTGCGGCGATACCGGGCGTGGCGATCTGATAATCGATGCGCCAGCCGACATCCTTGGCCCAAGCCTGGCCGCGATTCGACCACCAGGTGTATGCCGCCAATTCGGGATGCACCCCGCGAAATACATCGACAAAACCGGCTTCATCGAATAACCCGGTCAACCAGGCGCGTTCTTCGGGCAGGAAGCCGGAATTTTTCTGATTGCCGCGCCAGTTCTTCAGGTCGATTTCCTGGTGCGCGATGTTCCAGTCGCCGCAGACCAACACTTCGCGCCCGCTGGCGCGTAATGCCCGCAAATGCGGCAAGAACGCCACCATGAACTTGAATTTCACGGCCTGCCGCTCCTCGCCGCTGGAGCCGGACGGCAAATACAGCGATACCACGCTGAAGCCGGCAAAATCCGCGCACAGGTAGCGTCCCTCGGCATCAAATTCGGCAATACCCAAACCGGCCGTAACTTGCTGCGGTTTTTCACGGCAATAGATGCCCACGCCGCTATACCCCTTCTTTTCCGCATAATGAAAATAGCCGCGATAACCGGCCGGCGCGAGCATCTGCTGCGTCATGTCGGCTGCCTGCGCCCTGAGCTCCTGCAGGCAGACGATGTCGGCATCCTGCTCGTCGAGCCAGGCGAAAAAGCCCTTGTTTGCCGCGGAACGGATGCCGTTCAGATTGATCGTGATGATGCGCATGAAAATTTCCGGTGAGTGAGGGCGCGCCATTATAATGACGCCCATTGACTCAACCTGTGCCGATTACCATGTTTAATTTCAGGCAGGATTTCATCCGCTTTGCCGTACAGCAAAAAGTGTTGTGCTTCGGCGAATTCCAGACCAAGGCCGGAAGGCTCTCACCGTATTTTTTCAATGCCGGACTGTTCAATGACGGCGCGGCATTGAGGAACCTGTCGCAGTTTTACGCGCAGGCCATCCTTGCTTCAGCGGTGCCATTCGACATGCTGTTCGGCCCGGCCTACAAGGGCATCCCGCTGGCTGCCGGAACCGCCATCGCGCTGGCCGAGCAGGGGCGCAACGTGCCCTATTGCTATAACCGCAAGGAGGCCAAGGACCACGGCGAAGGCGGCACGACGGTGGGTGCTGCGTTGCAGGGCCGGGTGCTGATCATCGACGATGTGATCTCCGCCGGCACCTCGGTGCGCGAATCCATCGAGCTGATTCGCGCGGCTGGCGCCGAGCCTTGTGGCGTGGTGATCGCACTGGATCGCATGGAGCGCGGGCAAAGCGAGCTTTCCGCCGTGCAGGAAGTGCAACGCAACTATGGCATTCCGGTGGTGTCTATCGCCACACTGGATGACCTGCTCGACTATTTGCAGGGTGAAGCGGAGATGGTGCAGAATCTGGCCACCGTGCAATCTTATCGTGATCGTTATGGAGTGAAAAATGACTAAATTTAAACTATTAGCTGCATTTATTGCCGGCATCGCTTTCAGCTTTCCTGTTGCGGCGAAGATGTATAAATGGGTGGACGATAAAGGCACGACGCATTACGGCGAAACCATCCCGCCGGAATATGCCAACAAGGATCGTAGTGAACTGGGCAAGTCCGGACGCGTGATAGAAAAGAAGGAGGTGCTCACTCCCGAAGAGCGCCGTGCCAGTGAACAAGCTGACACCAAGAAACGCGCCGATGAAGAAGCCGCACTGGAGCGGAAGCGCCGTGACAAGGCACTGGTCAACACCTACAGCAATGAAAAAGAAATCGATCTGGCGCGCAACCGCAATCTGCAACAGATTGAAGCGCGCATCAACAGCATCAACTCACAGTTGAAAATGGCCAACGACAATTTACTGGCATTCCAAAAAGAAGCTGAGGCTCTCGCCAAAGCCGGTAAAAAAATCCATCCTAACTTGCAGGAAGACCTGAAGGAATCGCAGGAACGACTGGCCAAACTGCAACAGGATCTGGAAAAAGCCAAGGCAGAAAAAGCAACCTTGGATGCGCGTTATGATGCCGACAAGGCACGCTACAAGGAATTGACCGGCAAGTAATTACCCCAACCGGCATAGCCGGAACCAAATAAGTAGCCTGGATGAAGCGTAGCGGAATCCGGGGGAGTATCCAGCAAGCCCCCCGGATTCCGGCCTTCGGCCTGCATCCAGACTACAGATTTACTCTGTGTTCTCCATGGATGAGCGGCTTTTTATAGAATTACAGCACTTCAAAGCGGCGGGTAGCTGCGTTATAACCCAGCAACTCGCCGCGCTCGATATCGAAATACCAGCCATGCAACGCGAGCGTACATTGTTCGACGCGCTCGCGTATCCAGTGAAAAGTCATCAAATTATCCAGTGAAACCAGGATCGCCTGCTGCTCGCAGGCGCACTGATGCGCCGCACTACCGGCATCCGCGAATTCCCGGCTTACCCGTTCCCGTGCGGCATCGGCTATCCCCATCCATTCTGAAATGAACGCGTCTTCTTTTTGCATATCGCCTTCCAGCAGGGCGCGAATGCCGCCGCAATGCGCATGTCCCAATACGATAAGGTGCTCGACATTCAGCTTGCGCACGCCGAACTCCAGCGCGGCGCTGGTGCCGTGATAGTGCCCCTGATTTTCTGCGGGAGGAACGAGATTGGCTACATTGCGAATGACAAACAGGTCGCCCGGCGCGCAGTCCAAGATCAAAGCCGGATCGACGCGCGCATCGCAGCAGGCAACCACCAGAGTTTTGGGCATCTGACCCTGTTCGACCAGTTCACGAAACAGCGCATCGTCCTTGGCGAAATGCCTTTCGCGGAAGCGTGAAAAACCCTCGATGAGCTGCTTGGGCGAACTCATGCGCCAGTCAGGCGTTGCGCCGCTTCGCGATATTTGTCGGCGGTCTTTTGCAGCACCTCCTGCGGGATATGCGGCGCGGGCGCTTGCTTGTTCCAACCCGATGATTCCAGCCAGTCGCGCACGAACTGCTTGTCGAAACTGGGCGGGTTGCTGCCCACCTGATATTGATCGGCCGGCCAGAAACGCGAAGAGTCCGGCGTAAGCGCCTCGTCGATCAAATACAGCTTGCCCGCTTCGTCCACACCAAATTCGAATTTGGTGTCGGCGATGATGATGCCTTTGCTTGCCGCATAATTTGCCGCTTCGGTATAGAGCGCCAGTGTCGCATCGCGCACTTCGTTCGCGCGTGCTTCGCCGAGCAATTCAATGGTCTGCGCAAAAGAAATATTCTCATCGTGATCGCCGACCGCCGCCTTGGTGGACGGCGTAAACAAAGGCTGCGGCAGTTTTTCTGCCTCGCGCAGCCCGTCAGGCAATTTAATCCCGCATACCGCGCCGGTTTTTTGATAATCCTTCCAGCCGGAGCCGGCCAGATAGCCGCGCACAATCGCCTCGATCGGCAACGGCTTGAGTTTCCTGGTGACGAAGGCGCGCCCCTTCACCTGCGCTTGCTCCTGCTCACCCTTGACCACCGACTCGGGCGCGATACCGGTCAAGTGATTCGGAATGACATGCTGCAATTTGTCGAACCAGAAGTTCGACACGCGGGTCAGCACTTCACCCTTGCCCGGGATCGGATCGGGCAAGATCACGTCGAAGGCGGAGAGTCGGTCAGTCTGCACGATCAACAAATGCTGATCGTCCACTTCGTAGAGATCGCGCACCTTGCCACGGTGTAACAGCGGCAGGCTGGTCAGATTGGATTCATGCAATACGGGCATTGGATTTCCTTGGTCGGTAGTGGTACGGCGCGCCGTACCACTACGATAAAATAGGCAATGCGGTTGCCGCAATTGCCGCCGCCTGTTGCTTGCGGTACTCGGCCAGCTTCTGCGCCAGTTGCGCATCGTGCAAGGCCAGCATCGCAACGGCGAACAGTCCGGCGTTTGCCGCCCCCGCCTCGCCGATCGCAAAGGTCGCCACCGGGATACCCTTGGGCATTTGCACGGTGGATAGCAGCGAGTCCATCCCCTTCAGATATTTGGATGGAATCGGCACACCCAGCACCGGCAATGTGGTCTTGCCGGCAATCACGCCGGCCAGATGCGCGGCGCCGCCGGCGCCGGCGATAAAACACTGCACGCCCTGCGCGCTGATTTCCTTGATGTAATCGAACAGCAGGTCGGGGGAACGATGCGCGGAAATCACCCGCGCATCATAAGCCACGCCGAAATCCTGCAGAGCACGCGCGGCCTGCTGCATGATTTCCCAGTCGTTGGCGCTGCCCATCACGATGGAAACCAGTGGCTTGTTGCCCATGCTCTATGCCTCCTTGTGGTAGCGGACAATACGCTCGACTTCGTTCTTCGAGCCGAGAATCACCGGCACGCGCTGATGCAGTCCGGAAGGACTGACGTCCATGATGCGCTCGTAACCGGTGGAAGCCACCCCGCCCGCCTGTTCGACGATGAAAGACATCGGGTTCGCCTCGTACAGCAGGCGCAGCTTGCCGGCCTTGGCGGGGTCCTTGGTATCCTTGGGGTACATGAACACACCGCCGCGTATCAGGATGCGGTGTACTTCGGCCACCATCGACGCGACCCAACGCATATTGAAATTGGCACCGCGCGGCCCGTTTGTGCCGGCAACGCATTCTTCCACATAACGCTGCACCGGTTTTTCCCAGTGACGCTCGTTGGAAGCGTTGATGGCAAACTCACGCGTATCCTCGGTAATTTTCATGTTCGGATGGGTCAGCATGAATTCGCCGATGTCGCCGTCCAGCGTAAAGCCGTTCACGCCGTGTCCGCTGGTAATCACCAGCATGGTCGACGGGCCGTACAGCGCGTAACCGGCGCAAACCTGCGTGGTTCCGGGTTGCAGAAAGTCCTCCGCCGTCGGGTTTTCAATTCCCTTGGGCGCGCGCAGGATCGAAAAAATCGTGCCTACGGAAATATTCACGTCGATGTTGGAAGAACCGTCGAGCGGATCGAATACCAGCAAGTACTTGCCCTTCGGATACCTGGCTGGAATAGGATAGACATCATCCATTTCCTCGGAAGCCATCGCGGCCAGGTGGCCTGCCCATTCGGTTGATTTGATAAAAATTTCGTTGGTGATGATATCCAGTTTCTTCTGGGTTTCGCCCTGCACATTCTCACTGCCCGCGCTGCCCAACACGCCGATCAGCGCCCCTTTGTTGACATCATGCGCGATCTGCTTGCAGGCAATCACGATGTCGCTGACCAAACCGGTGAAATTGCCGCTCGCCCCCGGGATGGTGCGTTGTTCTTCGATGATGAACTGGATCAAACTTTTACTCATGTTGCTTTCCTCGTTAAGATTTTCAATTGGTGTGATTTTACCGCTTTTACGCGTTGCTCCATACGGCTATTTGGTCAGCGAGATGAACAGCTGCGGCAGCTTCTCGGGCAGTTGCGCTACCCGGTCGATGATGGTGTATTGCTTGCCGAAGATGTCCGCGACATATTCATCGGCCTTGCGGTCGAGGTTGATGCAATAGGCATAAATGCCCTGCCGATCCAGCTCCGTCACCGCCTGCCGCGCGTCCTCGATCAATAACCTGCCATCCTTGCTGTCTATGTCCGATGGCTCCCCATCAGTGAGGATCAGCATCAATTTTTTATCAGCCTGCTGCTTTTCCAGATAGTGCGCGGCATGGCGCATCGCCGCTCCCATGCGCGTGGAGTAGCTGGCTTCCATCGCCGCCAGCCGCCCCTTCACCTCATCGTCCCAATGTTCGCTGTAACCCTTGATGTGCAGGTAGCGCACGTCATGCCGCGTGTTGGAATGGAAACCAGCGATGGCAAACGGGTCGCCCAGTTTCTCGATTGCCCAAGCCAGCAGCGATACCGCTTCCTGGCTCAGCTCCAAAATGGTCTGGTCGCAGCCCGCCGCCTTTTCGTTGAGCGATTCCGACAAATCCAGCAACAACAGCACCGCGATGTTGCGCCCGCTGGTTTTATGACTCATGTTGATGCGCGGGTCGGGCGTCGCGCCGCTCTTGTAGTCGATCAGCGAACGCAGCGCGACGTCCAGGTCCAGTTCGCTGCCTTCTTCCTGATAGCGGATGAGCACCTTGTCCTGAGGCTTGAGCAGGTCGAGCATTTTCTTCAATCGCTTGGCCAGCGCGTTGTGTTTGGCCAGCAGCTTGTCGATGTCCGCCGCGTTGCCGGGCGGATGCAAGGCTTCATACACGCTCACCCAATCCGGGCGGTAACTCTGGTTGAGATAATCCCATTCGTGATAGTGGCGCGGCGACAGGCCGTTGATTTCCTTGCCCGGCTCGATTTTGCGCGGCTCGTCAAACGCCTCTTCCTCATCGCCCTCCTCAATAAATTTCCATAACTGACGGTTGTCATCGCGGTAATCCACCACCGTGTCCTTAAAGTGGATTTTGGCGAGTTGATCGCTCTGACGGCGTGTCGTGGCGACAAACGAAACCGCCAGGTCGGCCATCTCCGGCGTGCTCGAATTGCCGTGCTGCATCAGGTCATGAAAGCGCTGCGTGAACTCAACAATATGCAGATTTTTATAGGAGTGCTGCGGGTCGATGATGGCGCGCGACAGCATCGCCAGGCGATGGCGCACGCCGGATTCCCTTTCCGAATCGCAAGCATCTTCGGCAGGGATGGGATGTAATGCCATGAAAATGCGGCGCAGGCCGGGATACTCACGCATCGCCAGATATTCCACGCGGCTGTCTTCCAGAAACTCTGTCGCCATGCGCTGAAACGGACTGAAGTTGTCGGCAAAAACGGCCGTCGTCCAGCGACGGTGTCCGGCAATGTGCGCCAGCACCGCGCGGTAGCGGTCTATGCCTGCAATTCCTTGGGTATCGTCATACACATCCGGCAGGCGGATGCCGAGCTTGTCGTAATAGGGAATCGGCTTGCGCAATTCATCGAATGCGCCGGAATAGGGTATCAATTGGTCTTCATCGTGCCACAGCCCGCGCAAATACATGTCCAGCTTGCGCTCATTGTCCACCAGCAAGGTGCCGTGCCGCTCGCGCTGCAACACCGCGCGGCTGTCCGCCGATTGCAGGCTGAAGTAATCGATCTGCCGGTCCGGATGATCCTTGTAATAGCGCACGCCGTATTCCACCCAGCTCTTCAGCCCCATCAGGGAAAGCTGACTGAGCAGCAGCGGAACCTGTTTGAAAAATTCCGGCAACCCCGGACTGGGAAAAGTCTGGTGGATGCCGTGGATCGAACCGGTGGTGCGCTCCATGAAGTCCAGCACGATGCCCAGATAGTCGCGCAACTGCTCTGGCGATTGCAGGCGCCGCGCAGTGACCGGCAACGATTGCAGGAATGGCGTAATGGCATTGCCGTTGGGCGACTTCCACATCCTGCGAATACACTCCATGACGGCGGGCAGCGCATCTTCGCCCAGCGTCTTGGCCACCGTCGGCCATTCCTCCAGAAAGATCAGGATCGGTTCCGCGCCGCGCCCCATCTTGCCGAGGAAGCGCGCGTTTTCGATATAAGCCTCTACCCCTTGCCTGGAAAGTGTCGCCAATGCCTCACGCATGCAATCGGCAAACACCGGCTCGACGCGCGGGAAGCCGCAGTCAAGCTGCTTCCAGTAGGCCTCCAGTTCGGCGGGGATAGTTACGGTTTCCATTATTTTCAGCACGCTGTTGTAGGCCGGGCTTTAGCCCGACATGTCGGGTTGAAACCCGACCTACCAATGCATTTAACCGAACACCGCATCGATCGCGTGATCCAGCGTATCGCGGATGTCCGCATCGTCGGTGATCGGGCGCACCAGCGCCATGCGGCACGCGGCGCGCGGCTCGACGCCGCCCTTGATCAAGGTCGCCGCATACACCAGCAAGCGCGTCGAAATTCCCTCGTCCAGCCCGTGCCCTTTCAGGTTGCGCGCCGCCTGGCCGATCTTCACCAGACTGGCGGACATTTCCTTATCCATGCCGGTTTCCTTGCAAAGAATCTCCACCTCCAGCATCGCAGCAGGGTAGTCGAATTCAAATGCGGTAAAACGCTGCTTGGTGGATTGCTTCAAATCCTTCAACAGGCTTTGGTAGCCGGGATTGTAGGAAATCACCATCTGAAAATCGGGATGTGCCTCGAGCTGCTCGCCCTTCTTGTCCAGCGGCAGGGTGCGGCGATGGTCGGTCAGCGGGTGGATCACCACCGTGGTGTCCTGGCGCGCTTCGACGATTTCGTCGAGATAGCAGATTGCACCGATGCGCGCAGCCGTGGTCAGCGGGCCGTCCAGCCAGCGCGTGCCGTTGGCGTCGAGCAGGTAGCGCCCGACCAGATCGCTGGCCGTCATGTCTTCGTTGCAGGCCACGGTGATCAGCGGCTTGCCCAGCTTCCACGCCATGTACTCGACGAAGCGCGATTTGCCGCAGCCGGTCGGGCCTTTGATCATCACCGGCAGACGCGCCGCGTAGGCGGCTTCGTACAGCGTGACCTCTTCGCCTTGCGCCTGGTAGAACGGTTCCTTACTTACCCTGTATTGGTCTTTATTTACCATGATCAGCCCCCTGTGAACAAAACGCCCCCAGCAAGTGGGGGCGCGTTTTTACTACTCGGCTACACCCGGATTATTTATGTACGCCGAGCTTTTCGCGCCAGCCCGGGAATATCTTGTCAGCGTCTTTCGGGAAGGATTCGAACGCACGCGCGAATTCCTTGTGCTCCTTCGCGTACTGGATCGGATCGGAACCGGACTTCCAGCATTCGTAAGCCTGGCGCAGCGAGACCGCACCGGCAGCCGGAGAATCGATGTGCCCATAAGCGCCTCCGCCTGCGGTGTTGATCACGTTGCCGTGGCCGAGGTTCTCGAAGAAGCCGGGCAGGCGCAACGCATTCATGCCGCCTGAAATGATCGGCGTGGTCGGCTTCATGCCATACCATTCCTGATGGTAGAACGGGCCCATGCAACTGTCGCGCTCGATCATGTAGGCGATGATGCGGTCGTCCTTGCCGCCTTCCATTTTGCCGTAGCCCATGGTGCCGACGTGGATGCCGGAAGCGCCCTGCAGACGCGACATCTTAGCCAGCACGAACGCGGTATAGCCGCGCTTGGAAGAAGGAGAAGTCACCGCGCCGTGACCGGCACGGTGGTAGTGCAGGTACTGGCTCGGATATTGACGGCGTGCTGTGGTGATCATGCCGGGGCCGCCGACGTAACCATCCACCAGGAAAGCCACCTTGTCCGCATCCGGGCCGAAGGTTTCCAGCGCGAAATCGGCGCGGGCGCACATCTCATAGTGATCGTCGGCAGTGATGTTCATCGAGAATAGCTTGGCCTGGCCGGTCTCGTCCTGGGCGCGCTTCAGCGAGTCATAGACCAGCGGCAGCACTTTCTTGATCGGGCAGAACACCTGATTGCCTTGCGGCTCGTCGTTCTTGATGAAGTCGCCGCCCAGCCAGAACTGGTAAGCCGCCTTGGCGAACGGTTCCGGGCGCAGCCCCAGCTTGGGCTTGATGATCGTGCCGGAAATATAACCGCCGTCCTTGACCGGTCGGCCGAGAATGCGCCACAGGTCGGAAATATCCTTGGCCGGGCCGTCGAACAATTGCAACATGCGCGGCGGCACGTAGAAATCCTGCATTTGCAGATTCGCGATATCGCCCATGCCCTGATTGTTGCCGATACACAGGGTCAGAAAGGACACGATCATCACGCGGCCATCGGTAAGATTGCGGTCGAACAGATCGTTTGGATAAGCGACCTTCATGATGCCCTTGGCTTCGTCGATGAAGTACACCAGCGCGTCCACGCCCTTGGTGAATTCATCGGTAGTGCTAACTTCCACGTTGGTGCCGGTGGAGGATTCCGCCGCGATATGCGCCGCCGCTTCCAGATAACCGACGCCCGCAGCAGGCTCCATCGTGTAAGCAACCAGAATGTGATTGCCTCCCTTGATCAGGTCTTCTTCCTTCAGGCTCAGATCCGCGTAACGATTCGATTGATCCATGGCATGTCTCCTGTATTAACGATTGATTTTGGCTTGTTGTAGCCTTGCAACGGTTGCCACTATAGGGGTATCGATATATAAACGATAGTCAATTGTTTTTATAAATACCATAAGCAATGCTTATGGTTTGCTATAATCCGGATATGCTCAATTTCACCCTGCGTCAGCTCCAGGTCTTCGAAAAGGTGGCCAGCCACCTGAATTATTCGCGGGCCGCCGAAGAACTATACCTATCGCAACCGGCAGTGTCCATGCAGATCAAGCAACTGGAAGGACATATCGGCCTGCCGTTATTCGAACAGATGGGCAAAAAGATTTTTCTCACCGAGGCCGGGCGCGAGCTGTTTCATTACAGCCGCAACATCGCGCAACAGCTTGCCGAAATGGAGGCGGTATTCGATGAAATGAAAGGACTGGAACAGGGCAAGCTCACGCTGTCGGTGGTCAACACCGCAAATTATTTCACCCCTCGGCTGCTGGCGGAATTCTGCCGGCGCCACCCCAATATCAACGTGATCCTGCAGGTCGCCAACCGCGCTGCGGTGATCAAACAGCTTGCCGACAACAGCACCGACCTGGCCATCATGGGGCAACCCCCGGACGGTCTCGATATCAGCGCGGAATCGTTCATGAAAAACCCGCTGGTGGTAATCGCCGCGCCAGATCATCCGCTCGTCAAGCTAAAGCGCATCAAACTCGCGCGACTCGCGCAGGAAACTTTTTTGTCTCGCGAACCGGGTTCCGGCACGCGCAGCGCAATGGAGCGCGTCTTCGCGGAACATCAAATTCAGCCGCGCATCAGCATGGAGATGGAGACCAACGAGGCGATCAAACAGGCGGTGCAGGCCGGTATGGGGCTGGGCATCCTGTCGCTGCACAGCATCGAGCTGGAACTGGAAACCAAACGGCTCGCCGTGCTCAACGTCGAACATTTCCCGCTGCTGCGCCACTGGTTCGTCGCACATCGCAGCAACAAACGCCTGTCCAGCGCCGCCCTTGCATTCAAGGAGTTTTTGCTGGGCGAGGCAAATAAGGCCATTCGCCCCATAACAAAATGCACACGCAAATAAATCTCCCAAAAGTTTCTCCCGCAGAAACCCGCGCTCGTCATGATTGACATGCCGCTTGTCAGTATCCCTCCGCCTCTGGTCGGTTTTGGGTAGAAACCCTAAAATGCGCGCTCTACTATGCTCACCCAAAGGAGAATGCAATGAAAACGCAGAAAGGTTTTACCCTCGTTGAGTTGATGATTGTCGTGGTAATTATCGGTATCTTGGCAAGCTTCGCCATGCCCGCCTATAACGATTATGTGACGCGTGGGAAACTGGTAGAAGGTACCTCTGCTCTATCCGATGGCCGGGTCAAGATGGAACAGTTTTTTCAGGACAACCGTACCTATGTTGGCGGGACGGCTCCTGCTAATACTACAAATTTCACTTATGCCGCCAGCAATCTTTCGACTGCAACCTACACGATAACCGCAACCGGCAGAAACGGCCTATCTGCTTTTATCTACACCATTGATCAAGCCAACGCAAAGACTTCGAACACCCCATGGGGTAATGGTGCGACGTGCTGGATCATGAAAAAAGGAGATGCGTGTTGAACGCTTGCCCAAAATCCAAGCACTTGGGATTTTCACTGGTTGAGTTGATGATCGGTGTTGCGATCTTGGCTATTCTGGCGGGGCTGGCCATGCCCAATTTCCAGACATGGATTCGGAATTCCCAGATTCGCAACGCGGCTGAATCTATTACGAATGGATTGCAGCGCGCACGGGCAGAAGCGGTGGCACGTAACACCAATGTTGCCTTTGCTTTGGGGGCAGACTCCTCCTGGACTATCAGTGTGGTTGCGCCCGCCTCGGTGATTGAGTCAAGGTCTGCCAACGAAGGCTCCAAAAACGTTACTCGCACGGAGCTGCCTGCAGGTGCAACAACCATCACTTTCAACAATTTTGGTGGGGTAGTAGCCAATGTACCCGCCTCCGCTTCGCTCAGGCAAGTCGACCTTGCTGCAGTTGGCGGCACCCAGAATTTGCGGGTCACAATTGGTGTGGGCGGCAATGCAAGAATGTGCGATCCCAATCTGGCTGCAGGCTCCAGTCCACGCGCATGCTAAGCGGAGCAAAAATCATGCACAAACAAATATCCTCACCCCTTAAATCAGCGCAACAAGGCGTCGTGTTAGTAGAAGCGATGATTGCCATCCTGATTTTTTCCATGGGGGTGCTGGCTGTGGTTGGCTTGCAAGCTGCCATGATCAAAAACACTGCTGATTCGAAATACCGTGCCGATGCAGGTTATATCGCCCAGCAGAGGATAGGTACGATGTGGTCCGATCCGGGCAATCTTGCCTCCTACCTTGAGGCAAATACCGACATCTCCACATTATTGCCAAGCGGTACACGAACCGTCACCCAACCAGTCGCCGGTCAGTTTGTGGTTACAATTACTTGGCAGCAACCGGGGGAAGCACAGCATAACTTCACCACCACCGCCACCATCGCCGGGGGCTAGAATCATGAAACCAAATAGCGGACGCTCACCTTCTTATCAAGCCGGTTTCACCTTGGTGGAAATCATGGTTGGCTTGGCAATCGGCATGCTCGCCACAATAGTCATCATGCAGGTTTTCTCTGTCTTTGAAGCGCAAAAACGCACCACCACAGGAACAGCTGATGCACAGACCAATGGCGGCATCGCGTTGTATAACATCGGGCGCGAACTACAGATGGCAGGCTACCCCTTGATGCCTGTTACGGACTCGCCGCTCGAGTGCACAACACTGACTATTAATGGCACAGCAGACGCAACCATCCCAAACCGCATCTCTCCTGTCACCATTGCCGACGGCGGAGCGGCTGCAGGCGCCAGCGACACGATCACCCTGCGCTACGGCAATTCCCAAATGGGAGGTGTTCCTACTACGATTTGTGCGACGGCCGGTACGGCAATGACGGTCGGTAATAACACCTCTTCTTGCCCAAGCAACAATTTCGGTTGCCAGGTTGGCGATATTGCCCTCATCACCACCGGCGCGAACTGCGCCATGACTAGCGTGACTGCATTGTCGGCAGCGAGCGACACACCGGCGACAATAACGCTGCAAAATGCCACTGGTGCCGCAGTCGGTGCCAATCTTGCCTGCCTGGGAACTTGGAATGAGATTACCTATGCCGTGAATAATGGCAATCTGGAACGAACTGTTGCTCCTAACGTGGCTGTTCCCAGCGTGGTGGGCATTGTCAACCTTCAGGCGCAATATGGGGTTTCCGCCGCAGCCAACTCCAACCAGGTCACCCAGTGGGTAGATGCCACAACTGCAACTGGCTGGAATGCGCCTACCGTCGCCAATCGTAACCGGATCAAAGCCGTTCGTATCGCAGTCGTGGCGCGCAACGCAAAAATAGAACCGGCCGCTGTGACTGCCGCATGCAGTTCCACGACTACTGCCGCACCTACCGGTCTGTGCGCATGGGCAGGCAGCGTAGCCTCCCCTGCCCCAGTGGTCGATCTGAGCAATGATCCCAACTGGGCACGTTACCGCTATCGAGTATTCGAAACCATTATCCCCCTGCGCAACATGATCTGGTCCAAGGATACGCTATGAAATCGCTGACCAAACTTCGCTTCGATCGGGTGCGCGTCGTGAAGCAGCGCGGTGTGGTGCTGTTTTTTGCCCTGATCGCCCTGCTTGCCATGTCGCTTGCGGCGGTAGCGCTGATACGCTCGGTGGATACCAGCACCATGATTGCCGGCAACCTGGCGTTCAAGCAGGCGGCAACCACCTCCGGTGATGCGGGGATCGAGGCCGCTATCACCTGGCTGACAGCGACAGATACGGCAGCAACGACAGCAAGGGCAGGCACCGCCAATACTGTTTTGAACGATCTCACCCACCCCTTCAACGTCACCAATGCGGCAAACGGCTATTACTCCAACGCCGACTCCGCCTTGAACCTCTTTGCCGATGCCACGTGGAACGCTATCACTATCCCTGCCGTAACCGACAACAGCGGTAATTCCAAGCGCTATATCATCCAGCGCATGTGCCGTACCGCCAATGCACTGGTTACTGCTCAGAACTGCCTGTTCAGCGGTGCAATCCAGGACACTAATGGGCAAAACATCCCGCTGCCCCAGGATGTCTGCACGGGAGCTGGCTGCCCGGCAGCGGGCCAAACTCCCCAGATGCGCATTACTACCAGGGTCGATGGCCCAAAAAATACCGTCAGTTACGTGCAAGCATTTGTCTATTAAAGGAGGCAATCATGAAACGCCATTTGAAAAAGCGCACTACCGCATGTCAACTGCTGTCTGTTGCGCTGGCCGTCGGCCTTGCTTTGCCTTTGCCCGCGCTGGCAGACTCGGTTGCGCTGACGACCAAGCCGTTAGCAACAGCCACCACCTCCACGGTGCTGCCCAACGTGATGTTCATACTCGACGATTCAGGCAGTATGGCATATAACTATTTGCCGGATTGGGCGAATGACAGCCACCCGGTTACTGGCACCAATTACACCAGCATGCCGGAACTTTTCAGGAATAATGGATTCAACGGCGTCGCTTACAATCCGGCGATCACCTACACGCCGCCGGTCCTTTACAATGCGGATGGCACGCTTAACACGACCACTTATCCCAATATACCGTCACCGTGGACAGCAGTAAAAAACGATGCTTATGGTGTCCAGTCGACAGGGACCAGCAATCTGGTCGGCAGTGCTTCGCACTATGTCTTTGTGCCCGGGGAATATTGCTCATCGCCAAACATGACCAGCTGTGTGACTGCGACCGCACCCGCCACGGTCAGCGGCATTTTATATGACAAGCCGGCCGGGCTGCGCTGGTGCAATAGCGCGGCACTAACCACTTGCCAGAGTATCAACAATTCAACCTACCGATACCCGCGCTATCCCGGGCTCTCGGTAGCAGCGGCTGGGGCTACCGCCACCATCACTGTTGCCACCGGAGGAGGTGGCAACACCTCTGTGACTAGCATTAAAGTTAATAACCTGCAAATTCTTTCGGGCTCAACTGGAACTCAAAGCAGCAACAATAATCTGGCTAGCGCAATCACTACAAATATCAATAATTGCACTGCCGGTACCAGCGGAAATTGCCAGATAGCTGGCTATAGCGCATCACGGTCAGGTAGCGTTGTGACGATCACAGCTCCTCTCTCCATGGGTGCAATTACCCATTTGCCAGCTATAACCATAGGAGCCGGTTCTAGAACTGTTACTCCCACCGCATTCAGTGGCTACACGGCGGCATTTACAGTTCCCGGCTCCAACCTGCTCACCAACATCGTTTCCACCACGACCAGTTACCCCTATCCCGGCACAACCGCCAAGGCCTCGACCCGCACCGACTGTGCCGGCACAACTTGCACTTACGCCGAGGAAATGACCAATTACGCCAACTGGTGGACGTATTACCACACCCGTTTGCAAGCGATGAAAACCTCGGTAAGCCGCGCTTTCAAAACGCTCGACAATCGTTTTCGCGTGGGCTTTACCACCATCAGCGACACCGGTGCTTCTAATGGCACATCATTCAGCAATGCAAAATTTCTTGGCAATGACATCTTCGAATTGGCACATAAGAACAGATGGTTCACCAAGCTATTTGGAGCGGCCGTTGCGAGTGCGACTCCGCTGCGCGGCTCACTTTCAAAGGTGGGACGTTATTATGCGAACAAGATCTCCGGTGAAGTGGATCCGGTACAGTATTCCTGCCAGCAAAATTTCGTCATTCTTTCCACGGACGGATACTGGAACACGAATGATGAAACGAGCACCTATAAAAATATTAATTTGACCGGCGGCTTGGTGGGCGACCTCGATAACGACCCTAATTCACGCCCGATGTATGAAGGCCCCACGGCCTCTTCCGGCAGCTTGGCAGACGTCGCCAAGTACTACTACGATACCGATTTGCGCACCAGCGCCCTGAGCAACTGCACCGGCGGCACCAGCACCGACTTTCCAGCGGGCAACCCCGATGTTTGCACGAATAACGTATTCGTCAGCAGTACCGACAACAACCTCAAGCAGCACATGACCACTTTTACCATGGGTTTGGGCGCAGACGGTACGTTGAACTATACGTCCGATTACAAAGACGCGACATCCGGTGACTATTTCAACCTCAAAAATGGCCTGTGCGTGGGTTCGCCATGCGTCACAGTGGATTGGCCTGACCCGATAGCCAATTCTGCGGGTGAGCGGATTGACGACCTCTGGCATGCTGCGGTAAATGGACAAGGGTTATATTTCAGCGCCAAAAATCCCGATTCAATCATTACTGGCTTCAACGCAGCACTTTCATCCATTACCCAAAAACTTGGGGCCGCCGCTGCCGCCGCTACCAGCACACTGAATCCCGTTGCCGGCAACAACTTCGCCTACGTCGCCAGCTACACCACGAATGTATGGAAGGGCAACCTGGAATCGCGCCCCATCAACACGACCACCGGCGTGGTCAGCGAAACCGCAAACTGGTGCGTGGAGAATGTCGCGGCGCAAACCTGCGCAGCACCGGGCACCGTCGTTCCCGATACCAGCGGCTCCAGCACCATTTACAACTGCGTCGTTACCGGCTCCACAGCCGGCACCTGCGCCTCTCCCGGTGTATTCGATACAGTCACTTCCGAATGCAAGACAGAGATACATAATGCCTGCACCGGCACCATGCCCGCCAAAGTAGCAGCGGCCAGTGACACCCGAACGATTTACACCGCCCCCGCCGGTGCTCTTGTCCCATTAACGGGACAAAACCTTGTCCCGTTCGATGCCGCCTATGCGGCTGCCAATCCAACAAACTTCGCCGCGGCTCATATCAACGGGCTTAATCAATGGTCCTCGATCTCCGCACAGCACACAGGCGTGAAACTGATCAATTATCTGCGCGGCCAGAATGGTTTTGAGGACCGTGCCGCCAATGCGATAAACGACAGGCTATATCGCACCCGTGAAGCCGTATTGGGCGATGCGCTGGAATCGCAACCGGCCTTTATCAGCAAACCGGTATTCAGCTATCCCTACGCAGGCTACAGCGACTTCAAAACCGCGCAGGCCAGCCGCGCCGGGACAGTGTATATGGGAACCAACGACGGCATGATGCATGCCTTCGCTGCCAGCAATGGGGCAGAACGCTGGGCTTACGTGC
The DNA here is from genome assembly GCA_028714895.1 of Gallionella sp. GTDB lineage: Bacteria > Pseudomonadota > Gammaproteobacteria > Burkholderiales > Gallionellaceae > Gallionella. Next base: position 97,723 of record JAQTLM010000010.1, read on the forward strand.
CGAGTATGGTAATACCCAATATGTGGAAGCTGGCAAGCACGAGCTACAGCAACAACCATGTCAATTTTGTCAACGGCAGCCCCGTCACCACGGATATATGCACCGCCAATTGCGGCACCGGCAGTACAACTGCCGTCTGGAAGACCATTCTGGTGGGCGGTCTGAATGGCGGCGGACGCGGTTATTATGCGCTGGACATTACTGTTCCCGATACGCCGGTTCTGTTATGGGAGTTCACCACGACCGCCGGTATCGGCGCCGTCACAGACGATGATCTCGGCTACAGTTTTGGAGTGCCTGTCGTTACCAGAAAGACCGACGGTACGTGGGTAGTGCTGGTCACATCCGGCTACAACAATACCAGCCCGGGAGACGGCAAAGGCTATCTCTATGTGCTCAATGCCGGCACGGGCGCGATCATCAGCAAGATATCTACCGGCGTAGGCAGCACATCGACGATAGCTGGTGTATGCACTGTCGCTCCTTGCCCAAGCGGGCTGGCCAGGATCGCCGGCTGGAACGATGAGCCTGCGGGCAACGCAGTGGGTTATGTCTATGGCGGCGACCTGTTTGGGAATATCTGGCGTTTCGACATCAACAGCGCCGTTGCCGCTGTTATCGGCACTGGCGATGTAATGAAATTCGCCACCTTATTCTCGGATGGCGCCGGCACCAGCCCGCAGCCCATTACCACCACTCCGGTGCTGGGCAAAATCCTGGATAAGCGTGTCGTATTCATCGGAACTGGGAAATACCTGGAATCGAGTGATCTATCCACTACCCAGGTGCAGACCCAATATGCTATCAAGGATGACAATGCGACCGCCACCTTGGTCAATCCACGCAATACACTGGTGCAACAATTCTTGGTCAACAATCCAGATGGCACTGCCTCTCGGGTTAGCTCCGGCAGCGCGGCGGCGACGCCAACGGCCATCAAAGCGGTGAACTTCGCCACCGATCGAGGCTGGTATGTTGATTTTCCTGACAGCAAGGAACGCGTAAACATCGACAGCAAACTGGTGCAAGGCACCCTGCTGGTCCCCACGATCGTTCCTTCGTCTACCGTCTGCTCGCCGGGCGGGTACGGATGGCTCAACTATTTCGACTACAAAACAGGTGGTGCTGTAAATACGGCAACCGGCCTGGCTTCGGTGAAATACGACTCCACCATCGTCGGCGTCAACGTTCTCTACATAGGAGGCCAACCCAAAGTCGGGGTCGTGACATCCACAAATCCAACGCCCGAGTTGAATACAGCCGTGGCTTTTGCGTCAGCGGCGACCGGATTTACGGGAAAGCGGGTGATCTGGCGCGAGTTGATACCGTAACGAATGCCATGTCTGAATAAGAAAGCGGCCTTAGGGCCGCTTTCTGTTTTCCGCGAAGCAACGGTAAACCGCACCAGCCATAATCAGCCCAGTTGCTGCCCGTGTTCGCGCGTGGCGTGGAACTGCACCTTCGGCCAGCGCTCCATCGCCAAGCGCAGGTTCACGCCGGTGTCGGCGAGGTAGGCGTAGTTGCCATCCACGTCGCGCGCTAAACGTGCTTGGTTGGCCTTGATGAATTCATTGAGATGCGCCGCATCGGGGCAGGTCACCCAGCGCGCGGTGTGGATTCCGGCGCGTTCGAACACGGCGTCCACGCCGTATTCGGATTTCAGGCGATGCTCGACCACTTCAAACTGCAACTGCCCCACCGCGCCGATCAGCGGCGTGGTGTCGAGCAGCGGCTCGAACACTTGCACCGCGCCTTCTTCGCCCAACTGGCGCAAACCCTTCTGCAACTGCTTGGCTTTCATCGGGTCGCGCAGGCGCGCACGGCTGAACAGTTCCGGCGCGAAGTAGGGGATGCCCTTGAAAGTCAGCGCTTCGCCCTCGGTGAGCACGTCGCCGATCTGCAACTGGCCGTGATTGTGGATGCCGATGATGTCGCCCGCGTAAGCCTCGTCCATGCGCGTACGCTCGTTGGCCATGAACGTCACCGCGTTGGCCAGCTTCATCTCCTTGCCGGTGCGGCGATGCTTGACCTTCATGCCCGAGGTGTAGCGGCCGGAGCACACGCGCAGGAAGGCGATACGATCGCGGTGGTTCGGGTCCATGTTGGCCTGGATCTTGAATACGAAGCCGGTGAAGGCGGACTCGGTGGGTTGCACCATGCGCACATCGGTGGCGCGCGGCAGCGGCGAGGGAGCCCAGTCCACCAGCGCGCGCAGTATTTCACGCACGCCGAAATTGTTCACGCCGGAGCCGAAAAATACCGGCGATTGCTGGCCCCGCAGAAACTCTTGCAGGTCGAACGACGCGCCTGCGCCCAAGACCAGTTCGGTCTCGTCGCGCATGGTCTGCATCTCGCTCGGGCATTGTGCCGCGAGCCGGTCGATCTGCGCGCCTTTTAATACTTCCACTTCCTGATCGGCCTTCGCTTCGCCCGGCAAAAAACGCAACACCTCGTCGTTCAGCAGGTGATACACGCCCTGAAAGCGTTTACCCATGCCGATCGGCCAGGTCACCGGTGCGCATTTGATCTTCAGCACCGATTCGATCTCGTCCAGCACTTCCAGCGGGTCGCGCACCTCGCGATCCATCTTGTTGATGAAGGTGATAATCGGCGTATTGCGCAGGCGGCATACTTCGAGCAGCTTGATGGTCTGCTCTTCCACGCCCTTGGCCGCATCCACCACCATGACCGCCGCATCCACGGCGGTCAGCACGCGATAGGTGTCTTCTGAAAAATCCTGGTGACCGGGGGTGTCGAGCAGGTTGATCACGCAATCGTCATAAGTGAATTGCATCACCGAGCTGGCCACCGAAATGCCGCGCTGCTTCTCGATCTCCAGCCAGTCGGAAGTCGCATGGCGGCCGCTCTTGCGCGCTTTCACCGTACCCGCCATCTGGATCGCACCGCCAAACAGCAGCAGCTTTTCGGTGAGCGTGGTCTTGCCCGCATCGGGGTGCGAGATGATCGCAAAAGTGCGGCGACGTTTGACTTCGCGCGTGACCGCCGCGTCTGCTACTGGGACGGACGCATCTGGCGCTGCACTGTCATTCACTTGATTCATCATATAAACCACCATAAAACAAAAGGCCTGCATCACTGCAGGCCTTTAAATTAACCGGAACTACCCGGTCAATTTTGCGTGCTAATGCACACGAAAAAATTAACTGAAACCACCTAATTAATTTTGCGTGCTACCACACGCGAAATCTGGTGGCCCGGGGCGGAATCGAACCACCGACACAAGGATTTTCAATCCTCTGCTCTACCGACTGAGCTACCAGGCCATTTTTACTGTATTTCCCAGTTAACCAAATAAACCGGCCAACTTCGGAAGCCGCGCATTATACCGGTAACGTGCCAAATGACAAACCCCGCCGAAGCGGGGTTCGTCAAAGCGTTACGAAACAAACGGCCCATGAAGCAAATGCAAGTTACATCATGCCGCCCATACCACCCATACCACCCATATCACCACCACCCATGCCACCAGCCGGTTTGTCTTCCGGCATCTCAGCCACCATGCATGCGGTGGTCAGCATCAAACCGGCAATGGAGGCCGCATTTTGTAATGCAACACGCGTCACCTTGGTCGGATCAACCACGCCCATTGCCAACATGTCGCCATATTCGCTGCTGGCAGCGTTGTAGCCAAAGTTGTTGCTCTTGCCTTCCAGCACCTTATTCACCACCACAGATGGCTCGTCACCGGCATTCTGCACGATGGCACGCAACGGGGCTTCCATGGCGCGCAACACGATGGTGATGCCCGCGTCCTGGTCGTGGTTGTCGCCCTTCAGTTTGGCTACCGCAACCTTGGCGCGCAACAGCGCTACGCCGCCGCCGGGAACGATGCCTTCTTCAACGGCAGCACGGGTTGCGTGCAATGCATCTTCCACGCGCGCCTTTTTCTCTTTCATTTCGACTTCGGTTGCAGCGCCGACCTTGATCACGGCCACGCCGCCAGCCAGCTTGGCTTTGCGTTCCTGCAGCTTTTCCTTATCGTAGTCGCTGGTGGATTCTTCGGCTTGTTTGTTGATTTGGCCGATACGCGCCTTGATCGCTTCTTCCTTGCCGGCGCCATCGATGATGATGGTGTTGTCCTTGCCCACTTCGATGCGCTTGGCTTGGCCCAACTCGGCCAGGGTAGCTTTCTCCAGAGACAGGCCGACTTCTTCAGCGATGACAGTGCCGCCGGTCAAGGTAGCGATGTCTTCCAGCATGGCCTTGCGACGATCGCCAAAGCCGGGAGCCTTGACCGCAACGGTCTTCAGGATGCCGCGGATGTTGTTCACCACCAGCGTGGCCAATGCTTCGCCATCAACGTCCTCGGCGATGATCAGCAACGGACGGCCTGACTTGGCGATTTGTTCCAGTACCGGTAGCAGGTCGCGGATGTTGGAGACCTTCTTGTCGTGCAGCAGGATGTAGGGGTTTTCCATCAAGGCCAGTTGACGATCCTGGTTGTTAATGAAGTAAGGAGACAGGTAACCGCGGTCGAACTGCATGCCTTCCACGATGTCCAATTCATCTTCCAGGCCGGTGCCGTCTTCAATGGTGATCACACCTTCTTTGCCGACCTTTTCCATAGCAGCAGCGATTTTCTCGCCGATCACAGTGTCGGAGTTGGCGGAGATGCTGCCCACTTGCGCGATTTCCTTGCTGGTGGTGCATGGCTTGGAAAGCTTCTTAAGCTCTTCAACTGCGGCGATGACCGCCTTGTCGATGCCGCGCTTCAGGTCCATCGGGTTCATGCCGGCGGCAACGAACTTCATGCCTTCCTGTACGATGGATTGTGCCAGCACGGTCGCAGTAGTAGTGCCGTCACCGGCCACGTCGGAGGTCTTGGAAGCGACTTCTTTGACCATCTGTGCACCCATATTTTCGAATTTGTCCTTCAATTCGATCTCTTTAGCGACAGATACGCCATCTTTAGTGATAGTTGGTGCGCCGTAGGAGCGATCCAATATTACGTTACGGCCTTTTGGGCCAAGCGTCACTTTAACTGCGTCGGCCAGAATATTTACGCCGATGACCATCTTGTTGCGTGCGGCGTCGTGGAATTTTACGTCTTTAGCTGCCATGTCGTGTTCTCCTAATTTGTCGGTAATTACGCTTCAACTACGCCGATGATGTCATCTTCGCGCATGGTCAAAAACTCCTGACCGTCCATCTTGAAAGCCTGTCCGGAATATTTGCCGAACAACACGCGGTCGCCCACCTTGACAGACATCGCCTGCAGCTTGCCGTCGTCACCTATTTTGCCTTTGCCCACTGCGATGATTTCGCCTTGATCCGGCTTTTCGGTGGCTGCATCGGGAATCACGATACCGGAAGCGGTCTTACGTTCTTCTTCCATACGCTTGACGATGACACGATCGTTCAAAGGACGAATTTTCATACTTGTTTCTCCTAAATCAGTGAGTTAATTAAATGTGGAGGCGGGGTTTGATGGCTTTATTAGCACTCCCTTCCTGCGAGTGCTAATAATAAGGGCAACCCCGCCCGATTTCAAGAGTGGCGTTGGGGTTTATTTTTACGCGGGGAGCGCGATCTTGTTATCGGTGCTGAACTGGTAATCGCGGAAGATGTGTTCCGCAGCCAGCGACTGATACGTGCCGTCGGCATTGCGGCGGGTCGTATCCTTGAGGCGATAGGTATAGTGGCCGCAAGTCCAGCAATCATAGTTGCGCATGTGGGTGCACAGACATATCTTATCCTTGACGGAAATTCTTCTGGCATCGGGGTGCAAGGCCCGCTCGCGGTTATAGGCATCGATGTACGAGCAATTGCCGTTGGCGTCGAGGATATAGCCGAATGCCTCGCAGTTGGGGCGGATGCCGGAGCCGATCGCGGGGCAGTTCTTCAGCATCCGCATCGGATAGCCGGTCGGCGACAGCAGATTGACTTCGATATCTTCCTCGCTGGCCTTGAAGTATTCCTGCTGCACTTTTTCCGGGATACCGCATTCCTTGGCGACGGTGAAGCGCGTCGCCACCTGCACCGCCGCCGAGCCCGTTTCCAGGAAGCTTACCGCGTCGCTGCCGGTAAAAATACCGCCAGCCGGTATCACCGGGATATCCAGCTTTTCAGCCTGAAGATATTGCTGAACCTCGGCGACAATAGTGCGTAGATCATATTGCGCCCAGTCCAAGCCAAAACCCAGATGGCCGCCTGCCAGCGGCCCTTCCACCACGATGAAATCGGGCAAGCGGTTCAGCTTGGCATTTTTGCGCAAGAACAACTGCAAGGCGCGCAACGAAGAGACAATAATGCCCAGCTTGGCATCACGGAAGCGCGGATGGTCTTCCATCAGCGCGAACGAGCCAAGATGCAGTCCGGCCGCGAGCGTGATGCCGTCGATACCCGCATCCAGCGCGGTTATCAGGCGGGTACGCAATGTTTCGCGCGGCGCATTCATGGTGAGTTTTTCCATGCAGTTGACGAAAATCATGCCGTCACCGCGCTTGGCTTCCATGGTTTTGCTGACATGCAAACGCGTCGCTTCGGCAACCTGCGCCAAATCGAATTGCACGATCGATTTGTCGGCTTGATGGACGTTGAGCTTGTATTGTTTTTGCTTGATGCTGACAAATTTCGTTTTGTAGCGGCGATCGGTCACGGTCGGCAGCATCGCGTCGGAAATATGCCCGACCCCGCCCAACCGCG
>JAQTLM010000011.1 GCA_028714895.1 Gallionella sp.
GGCGCCGGAGTTGCGCACCGCGAAACGTTCGCCGGCCACGCCGCTGAAATAGCATTCGCCGGAAGTCGCGCCATACAGCACGGTGTTGCCGACGATGATGTTCTCGTGCGATGCAATCCTGCATTCCTTGGGCGGCATGATGGCGATACGCCCGCCGCACAGGCCCTTGCCCACGTAGTCATTGCCTTCGCCGCACAACTCGAATGAAATTCCGTGTGCGAGGAACGCGCCGAAACTCTGCCCAGCCGTGCCGCTGAATTTCACATTGATGGTGTCGGTGGGCAGTCCCATCTGGCCATAACGCTTGGCGACTTCATGTGACAGCATCGTACCGACGGTGCGGTTGACGTTGCCGATTTTGCTCTCGATGGCCACCGGTTTCCTGTCGTTCAGCGCGCCTTGCGCCTGGGCGATCAGGGCGTTGTCCAGCGCCTTCTCCAGTTCGTGGTCCTGCTGTTCGGAGTGGCGGCGCGCCACGCTGACCGGCATATCCGGCTGGTGGAACACCCTGGAGAAGTCCAACCCCTGCGACTTCCAGTGCGCGATGCCGTGTTGCATGCCCAGCAAATCGCTGCGCCCGATCAGCTCGTCGAACTTGCGGATGCCCATCTGCGCCATATATTCGCGCACTTCATCGGCGATGAAGAAGAAGAAGTTCACCACATGTTCCGGCTGGCCGGTGAATTTTTTGCGCAGCTCCGGATCCTGCGTCGCCACGCCCACCGGACAGGTGTTGAGGTGGCACTTGCGCATCATGATGCAGCCTTCCACCACCAGCGGTGCAGTGGCGAAACCGAATTCGTCCGCACCCAGCAACGCGCCGATCAGCACATCGCGCCCGGTCTTGAGCTGGCCGTCCACCTGCAACGCGACGCGTCCGCGCAACTGGTTCAGCACCAGTGTCTGCTGCGCTTCGGCCAAACCCAGTTCCCACGGCGTACCGGCGTGTTTGATCGAAGAAATCGGCGATGCGCCGGTGCCCCCGTCAAAACCGGATATGACGATGTGATCCGCCTTGGTCTTGGCGACGCCGGCCGCGACCGTGCCCACCCCCACTTCGGAAACCAGCTTGACCGAAATCGATGCGGACGGATTGGAATTTTTCAAGTCATGAATGAGCTGCGCCAAATCCTCGATCGAATAAATATCATGATGCGGCGGCGGCGAAATCAGCCCCACGCCCGGCACCGAGAAACGCAGCTTGGCGATATATTCGGTCACCTTGTGGCCGGGCAACTGCCCGCCTTCGCCGGGCTTGGCACCCTGCGCCATCTTGATCTGGATCTGGTCGGCGCTGGCGAGGTATTCGGCGGTCACGCCGAAACGGCCCGATGCAACCTGCTTGATGCGCGAACGCAGCGAATCGCCTTCCTTGAGCTCACGGTCTTTTGCGATGCGGCTCTTGCCGATAATGTCGGACAGCATTTCGCCGCCCTTGGATGGCTTGGAACGCGCCGCATCCTCGCCGCCTTCGCCGGTGTTGGATTTGCCGCCGATACGGTTCATCGCAATCGCCAGCGTGGTATGCGCCTCGGTGGAAATCGAACCGAGCGACATCGCGCCGGTGACAAAACGCTTGACGATCTCCCTGGCCGGCTCGACTTCCTCCAGCGGCACCGGAGCGCCTGCGGGCTTGATCTCGAACAGCCCGCGCAAGGTTTTCAGCTTCGTGCTTTGCTCATTGATCAGCCGCGCATATTCCTTGAAAGTCCCGGCATTGTTGGTGCGCGTGGCGTTCTGCAGTTTTGCGATGGTATCGGGCGTCCACATGTGCTCTTCGCCGCGCACGCGCCAGGCATATTCGCCGCCTGCCTCCAGTGCATTGGCCAGCACCGGGTCGGTGCCGAAAGCGTTGCGATGGGTGCGAATTGCCTCTTCGGCCACTACGCTTAAGCCGATACCCTCGATCTGGGTCGCCGTGCCGGTGAAATATTTCTCGACGAATTCCGCGTTCAGGCCAATCGCCTCGAAGATCTGCGCGCCGCAATAAGACTGGTAAGTGGAAATGCCCATCTTGGACATCACCTTCATCAAGCCCTTGCTGATTGCCTTGACGAAGCGCTTCTTGGCTTCCTTGGCGTCCACTTTCGCGGGCAGGCTCATCGCCATGATGGTCTCGTAAGCCAGCCACGGGCACACTGCCTCCGCGCCATAGCCGGCCAGCAACGCAAAGTGATGTACTTCGCGCGCCGAGCCGGTATCCACCACCAAGCCGGTGCTGGTGCGCGACCCGGCATGTACCAGATGATGATGCACTTTGGAGCACGCCACCAGCGCGGGAATCGCCACACGCTGCGCCGACATCGCGCGATCCGACAGGATCAGCACGTTGTAGCCATCTGCCACCGCCTTGTCAGCGGCGGCACACAACGCCTGCACGGCCGCTTCGCAGCCTGCCGCGCCTTGCGTAACCGGATAGGTCATATCCAGCACCAGCGAGCGGTAGCGCCCTTGGGTGAGCCGGTCGATGTTGCGCAATTTCGCGATGTCGCCGTTCGACAACACCGGCTGATGCACCTCCAGGCGCAATGGCGGATCGGTTTCGTCGATGCCGAGCAGGTTGGGTTTCGGGCCGAGGAACGAGGTCAGCGACATGACGATTTCCTCGCGGATCGGATCGATCGGCGGATTGGTCACCTGCGCGAACAATTGCTGGAAATAATCGTAGAATGAGCGGCTCTTGTTCGACAGCACCGGCAATGCGGCATCCACGCCCATCGAGCCGATGGCCTCCTCGCCGGTATTGACCATCGGTGCCAGGATAAACTTGATATCTTCCTGCGAATAGCCGAATGCCTGCTGGGTATCCAGCAGCGCAGCATTGAGCGGCGGCCTGCCGGCAACTTCGGGCAGGTCGCCGAGAAAATAGCGCGACTGCTCGATCCACTGACGATACGGCTTGGCCACGGCGAGCCGGCTCTTCAACTCCTCATCCTCCACGATGCGCCCGGCCTGCATGTCGATCAGGAACATCTTGCCCGGCTGCAAACGCCACTTCTTGACGATCTTGTGTTGCGGGATATCCAGCACACCCATTTCTGATGCCATCAGTACCACATCGTCGTCGGTGATCAGATAACGCGCCGGGCGCAAACCGTTGCGATCCAGCGTCGCGCCGATCATGCGCCCATCGGTGAACGCCACTGCGGCCGGGCCGTCCCACGGCTCCATCAGCGCGGCATGGTATTCGTAAAAGGCGCGCCGTTCCTCATCCATCAACGGGTTGCCCGCCCATGCCTCGGGGATCAACATCATCATCGCGTGCGGCAGCGAATAGCCGCCCATCACCAGCAATTCCAGCGCGTTGTCGAAACAGGCGGAATCGGATTGGCCTTCCACGATCAGCGGCCAGAGCTTATCCAGGTCTTCGCCGAACACCTTGGAAGACATTGCGGCATGGCGCGCAGCCATCCAGTTCACGTTGCCGCGCACCGTGTTGATCTCGCCGTTGTGCGCAATCATGCGGAACGGATGCGCCCGTATCCAGGTCGGGAAAGTGTTGGTGGAGAAACGCTGATGCACCAGCGCCAGCGCGCTGACCACGCTTCCATCCTGCAAATCGAGGTAATACTTGCCAACCTGACCGGCCAGCAGCATGCCCTTATAGACGATGGTGCGCGCAGACAGCGAAGGGATATACAAACTCTGGTTGCCCCCCAAACGCCGCACCGCATGCTGCACCGTTTTGCGGATCACGAACAGCTTGCGCTCAAACGCATCGGTATCGGCGCAATTTGCGCCGCGTGCAATGAATACCTGGCGCACGACGGGCTCCGCCTTCCTGACGCTCTCGCCCAGACCGGAGCTATCCACCGGCACATCGCGCCAACCCAGCAACTGCTGCCCCTCGGCGGCGATCTTGTCGGCGAGGATCTGCTCGCAGGCCGCACGGGTTGCGGCATCGCGCGACAGGAACAGCATCCCCACGCCATAGCTACCGGCTTCCGGCAATACGATGCCCTGCACCGCGCATTGCGCGCGCAAAAACGCATCAGGAATCTGCAGCAAAATACCCGCGCCGTCACCGGCCAGCGGATCGGCGCCCACTGCGCCGCGATGGGTTAAATTCTCCAGTATCTGCAAGCCCTGACGCACCATGTCATGGCTCTGCTTTCCCTTTATATGTGCGACAAAGCCCACCCCGCAGGCATCGCGCTCCTGGCGCGGATCATACAGGCCTTGCTGCATCGGCAAGGAAGAGTCGCTCACGGTGTCTCTCAATCGGTGTTCCTCAATCAATTCATTAAAGCCAAAAAATGGCGGCACACGCCGCCACGTCAAATACAAAAGCGAAAGGGTGGAAATTTTACCTTGTCTCGGGGCTATGGGCAACCGCTCTGCTCCAAACGGCGCGGGTGCTAGAAGCTGACCGGCATCTCTTCCACTGCAAAAATGCGGCGATGCTCGCGGATGGCATAACGGTCGGTCATGCCGGCAATATAGTCGGCCACCGCACGCGCGCGATCCTGCTCTGCCTGTCCGGCCGGCGGCTGGAATTGCGGCGGCAGCAGACGGCTGTCCGCCATGAAGATACCAAACAAGTCGCTGATGATGCGCTGCGCCTTGACGCTCATGCGCAGCACGCGGTAGTGGCGGTACAAATGGGTATGCAAAAAGCTTTTCAGCGCACGCTGCCGCTCGTTCATCTCCGGACTGAAGGCGATCATCGCCGCCGCGCTGCGCACATCCTCTATCGTAGCCGGATTCTGCGCAGCGATATTGCGCTCGCTCTGTTGGATCAAGTCGGACACCAGCGTGTTGATCATGCTCCGCACTGTTTCATGCACCACGCGCCGCTCCGGCAAATCAGGATAGGCATCGCGCACCTCCTTTAAATGCGTTGCCGCCAGCGGCACGGTGGCGAGCTGATCGAGCGTGATCAGGCCGGAACGCAGGCCGTCGTCCACGTCGTGATTGTTGTAGGCGATTTCGTCGGCAAGGTTGGCGATTTGCGCCTCCAGCGAAGGGCGGTGGTTATGCAGGAAGCGTTCGCCCAGCTCGCCGAGCTGTGCGGCATTATCCGCAGAGCAATGCTTGAGGATGCCTTCGCGTGTCTCAAAACACAGGTTCAACCCGTCGAATGCGGCATAGCGTTCTTCCAGCAAGTCCACCACGCGCAATGACTGCAGGTTGTGTTCGAAGCCGCCATAGGCTTTCATGCAGGCATTCAGCGCGTCCTGCCCGGCATGACCGAACGGCGTATGCCCGAGGTCGTGCGCCAGGGAAATCGCTTCGGCGAGATCTTCGTTCAGATGCAGGCGGCGCGCGATGGAGCGGGCGATTTGCGCCACTTCGATGCTGTGTGTCAGGCGGGTGCGGAACAGGTCGCCTTCGTGATTCACAAACACCTGAGTCTTGTATTCAAGGCGGCGAAACGCGCCGGAATGGACAATGCGGTCGCGGTCACGCTGAAATTCGCTGCGGCTGTGCGGTGCGGCTTCCGCAATTTTCCGGCCGCGCGAATTGGTCTCGGTGACAGCGTAAGGTGCGAGTTCAACCATGCCTGTCCTGATAACCAGCGACTTGGCCGCTTGCGGGCTTAGTCGAATGGCTAGTAGTTCCATCAGCCTGATCGAAGGGCACGCACGCCTCCAGAGTTTGCCGCAACAGGGCGGGCGGCACATCGCCGTAAACCACGGCGTGGCCGAGTTCTTTGAGCAGCACGAAACGCATCTTGCCGCCTTCCACTTTCTTGTCCAGCCCCATCAATTCGAGATATTTTTCCACGCCCAGATCGGGGGAAACGATGGGCAGCCTGGCGCGTTCGAACAGGCTGCGGATACGCGCCACATCCTGCGCGCTGATCCAGCCCAGACGCTGCGACAAGTCTGCCGCCATGATGGTGCCCGCTGCCACCCCCTCGCCATGCAGCCAGTTGCCATAACCCATGCCAGACTCAATGGCGTGACCAAAGGTATGCCCCAAATTCAGCAGAGCGCGTTCGCCGCTTTCGCGTTCGTCTGCCGCGACGATTTCGGCCTTGTTCTGGCAACTGCGCGCAATGGCATATTGCAATGCTTCCGTATCGCGCGCCAACAGCTTGTCCATGTTCTGCTCCAGCCATTCAAGAAAAGGCAGGTCGCGGATCAGGCCGTACTTGATGACCTCGGCGAGGCCTGCCGCAAGCTCGTTGTCCGGCAGGGTGTTCAGCGTATCCGTATCGGCCAGCACCAGCTGCGGCTGGTAGAACGCGCCGATCATGTTTTTGCCGAGAGGGTGATTGATGCCGGTCTTGCCACCCACCGAAGAATCTACCTGCGCGAGCAGCGTGGTGGGTATCTGGATGAACGGTACGCCGCGCAAATAGGTTGCGGCGGCGTAGCCTGTCATGTCGCCGATCACGCCGCCGCCGAGTGCAATCAGCGGTGTATTCCGTTCGCAACGGTTCTTAAGCAGCGCGTCGTAAATCAGGTTGAGCGTAGCGAAGTTTTTATATTTTTCTCCATCCGGCAGAATAACCGGCACGCTGCTGACACCGATAACCTGCAAGGTTTGCCGGAGTTTTTCCAGATAGAGCGGCGCGACCGTCGTGTTGGTAACGACGGCTACCCGCTTGCGCGGCAAAACGCGTTGCAACAACTCCGCGTGGCTGAGCAATCCGCTGCCGATGTGTATCGGATAACTGCGCTCCCCCAATCCTACTGTCAGTGTTTGCATCATCTTCCGGTCAATTCTGTAGGGGAGCGGCGAGCCTTGCCCCTACCTGTTATTTTTCCTGAACCTCTCTATTTCATCCACCAAATGCAGCATCAAAGCATGTGCGCTTTGTTTGCCGCTCTGGATGACGATATCCGCAACCTGCCAGTACAAAGGGTCGCGCTGCTGGAACAACTCCGTCAATTTGGCGTGCGGATCGACGTTTTGCAGCAGCGGACGATTACGGTCATGCCGGGTGCGTTGCCATAAATCATGCACACTTGCCTTCAGGTAGATAACAATACCGTTCTGTTGCAGCATCGCCCGGTTTTGTTCCGCCAGCACCGCGCCACCGCCGGTTGCCAGAACCATGTTATCGCGCCCCACCAGATCGCTGACGACCGCGCTTTCACGCTGGCGGAAACCGGCTTCGCCCTCGATATCAAAGATATGCGGAATCGTCACACCGGTGCACTTCTGAATTTCCTCGTCGCTGTCCACAAAGGCCTTCTCCATATGCCTAGCCAGCGCTCGCCCCATGGTGGTTTTGCCTGACCCCATCATGCCCACCAGAATCAGGTTGCCGGATTGAAGCTTACGACTGTCCTCTGTGTGATTGTTTTGTTGACTGCTTTGCATATTGTCATTGTAAACCATAAAAACAAAAGCCCGGACTGGGCCGGGCCTTGGTTTGAGCAACTTGCTAAATCAGCGCAGGCTCATTTCTTCCTTCATGATTTTGGGAGTAATAAAAATCAGCAACTCCGACTTGGTGTCGCTCTTGACGTTATTCTTGAACAGCCAGCCGATAACAGGCACATCCCCCAGCAACGGAACCTTCTGTGTGGAATCGGAAAGATCCTGGGTGAAAACGCCGCCGATCACGACTGTACCGCCATTTTCAACCAATACCTCCGTATTTACTTTTTTGGTATTGATGCTCGGTACACCGCCGTAAATTGTTCCCACCGTATCTTGATTGGCCGTCACTTGCATATTGATATGGTCGTCCGGTGTAATTTGCGGAGTCACACTAAGACTCAGGGTCGCATCCTTGAATGAAACGCTGGTGGCACCGCTGCTGGTGGCTGCCTGATAAGGAATTTGCGTGCCGGCCGAGATGGTGGCTGCAACCTTATCTTTCGTCACCACACGCGGGCTGGCAATATTTTTAGTTCGGCCATCCAGCTCCGATGCGGTCAATTCCAGCGTCAACACCTTGGTTGCCAGCGGGTTGAACAGCGACAGCGTCAGCCCTCCCATTCCGCTGGCTGCGCCAGGCAGGTTCACATTGCCCCCGATGACCCCTCGCGATGCCGTTGGAGTATTGCTACCCACCGCAAAACCCGCGCCCGCCCCGACGGCAGGGCCGGTATAGCCCAGTTTCCCGCCCAAAGTTCGGTTAAACGAATCGCCCGCCGAAACAAAACGCGCTTCAATCAACACCTGCCGCACCGGCACATCAATTTGTTTGATTATTTTGCGAACTTCCTCGAGCCGCGAGGGGGTATCCTGAACAAATATCGTACCGGTGCGGGGATCGGATACAGCGCTCCCGCGTTTCGACAGGATGGGTTGCTTTGCATCGGTCAGCAATTTGATCATCTCGGCGACTGTTTGATAGCTGAGCTGGAAACTCTCGGTGCGCAATTCTTCCAAGTCGGAGATTTCCTGACGTGCGGCCAGATTAATTTTTTCCTTGGCGGCGATCTCTTCACGAGGCGCAACCTGTATCACGTTGCCGTTCTTGCGCATATCCAAGCCACGGCTCTGTAAGATGATATCCAAGGCCTGATCCCATGGCACATCTTTCAGGCGCAGTGTGAGATTACCGCTCACCGTATCGCTGATCACCATGTTCAATTCGGTAAAATCGGCAATTACATTTAATGCTTCACGAACATCGATCTTCTGGAAATTGAGCGTCAGCTTTTCACCCGCATAGCCGATTTGACTGCCCTTTACCAGCTTATTGGGGTCATCGGCCAATGGCTTCACTTCGACGATGAATTTATTGTCGGTCTGGTAAGCGGCATGCTCCCACAATCCCTTGGGCTCGATCACCATGCGCACGTTGTCGCCCTGCGCAAAGGTATCCACACCTTGCACCGGCGTTGCAAAATCAACCACATCCAGTTTGCGTTGCAGATTGCGCGGCAGGCTGGTTTTAAGAAAATCGACAATCAGCGTCGTGCCCTGCTGGCGGATGTCGATGCCAATGCCGGGGTCGGAAAGGTCGACCTGAATGCGCCCTTCGCCATTTTTACCGCGCCGGAAATCGACATCGCGTAAGGTATGTTTTTGTGCGCTTTGCTTGGCTTCGGCAAACCGTAACGTGCTGCCAACTACGGCCCGATCTGCCGCTTTACCCTGCAAAGTAATCAACAGATTGTTACCGTCGATTTTGGTGTCATAAGCAAGCATCTGATTGAGATTAATCACCAGACGGGTGCGGTTTCCGGCCTGCACAATATTGGCGCTGCGCAAATCGCCTTCGCTGAAATCCTGTGCAGATTTCCCCAATCCGTTTGTGGTATTGGGAAAATCCAGCGCGATACGCGGTGGGGTATTAATCGTGAAACCAACCGGCACATTGACCAACGGCTGCGCTAGTTCGACCTTGATGACTGTCGTCCCGTCACCGGCACTGCTGACATTCAGCGCGGTAATGCTGTTCTGGGCATCAGCTTGCGCCTGCACTCCACATAGACCAAATGCGATGAACAAGCCTAGCATTTGCATTATGCTGTTGAGAATGTAATTAAGTTGTTTCATTGTCTTACTCCTAAACCGGCGTAGCCGGAATCAAACATTAATAACTTGCAGATACTGCGCTGCCAACTTATCACCGTGCCCTTAATGCCATAACCCTGCAATCATTCAATTAATTGCAGGCTGCTCATGCGCTCAGACCAGTCGCCTGTGCTGTCTTGCACCATCTCTTTGATTTTCGCCTCTGTGTCAGTCACTTCCTGTATCAGACCAAAGTTCAAACCGACATAGTTACCGGCTTTAACACGATGCAGCTTGCCATCTGGAGCGCGAATCACCGCATAACCAACTTTCTTCTGGTAAAGATAACCGACCATCCTGAGGCCTTCGAGCGGAAATTCTTCCAAAGCCTCCTTGGGGCGATCCAAGTCCGGCTGATTTATTCCGGAGCGGCTGCCGGAACTCAATTTCGGCTTGCGCAACTTGAACGGATCGGGCAAATTTGCCTCGTTGTTATAGGCAAAAGGCTCATACGGCTTTACCTCTGGCGGCGGCGGGATCTTGCCGCGCATATCCGCCCCGGCATTTTTGACGAAATCACGCAGGTCCTGGAATTCCTCGCCGCCGCAACCGGCTAGCAGCATCGAAACCAGCGCAAAATAAACGAGTCTCATCATTTTTTCGCTCCTGCTGGCTTGGCGACCTTTTTCTGGGCAGACGCTTCCTCTTCATCCAGGTAGCGAAAAGTCTTGGCAATGGCGTCCATGGACAACCCGCCGCTAACCGGGTTTATCGCTATTTCATTGAGCGTGACAATGCGCGACAACATCGCAATATCACTGGAAAATTTACCGATATCATCATAACTTCCGGTTATCTTGATTGTGATCGGCTGTTCGGCAAACGCACCATCCCGCACCGTTTCGGCGCCAGGGCGGAATAATTCAAATTGCAAACCGCGCCCCAAGCCGGCCTGATTGATGTCCGTCAGCAATGCATCCATTTCAGACTTGCTCGGCAATTGCTTGAGTAGCGCACCAAAGGATTCCTGGGTTTCGGTAAGCTGTTTCTTGATCAAATCCAGGTTGATCGCCTGTTTTTTCTTGGCTAAAAAAGTTTCCTTGAGGCTGTCTTCCTCTTTTTTGATAGTTTGCAGGCTGTTCCACTGATCCTGCCAGTCAAACAGTGCGCCGGCGATCACCACACCAAGGAATAAGGCAACAAAGGCAATAATCTTTGCCGGCCAAGGCCACGCACCGGGATTCTTCGGGTTCAGGCTTTTCAGGTCGTCTAGCTTCATCATGGCACTTAGCCCTTTGCGCCGGCAGGTTTAACGGCTGTGATCTGTTTGGTCAGGTTGAATGTCAGCGTAAACTCGCTTACACGCGCACCGCCCGCACTGGATGCATGAATCTCTACCAAGGCAGGCGAATCCAGCCACGGTGAGTCCTCAATCGCCCGCATCAATGTAGAGATACGCGCATTGGACTGCGCATAACCGACCACATTGATTTTGTTGCCCGTCTGTTTAAGTGTCTTGAGATACACGCCATCCGGCAAGATACGCAGCATCTGATCCAGCAGATGCACCACATCAGAACGATCGCTTTGCAGTTTTTCAACTGCATCCTTGCGCGCCAGCAAAGATTGCGTTTGTTCGCGGAGTTTTTTGATCTCCTCAATTTGCTTGTCTAGGATCGCCGTCTCCTGCTTCAGGTATGCATTGCGCCTTTCCTGATAGGATATCTGGCTGCTGATTGCGGCATGCACAAACCCCACCAGCAATGCGCCCAGCACCACGGAGATTACGCTCAGCGCGGCAAACTGGACTTGGCGAGCACGACGTTTTTCGGCGCGATGCGGCAGTAAATTTATGCGTATCATGATGGGTCGAACCTCCGCATCGCCAACCCACAGGCGACAATCAGGGATGGCGCGTCAGTCTGCAACTGGCGCGGCTTGATGCGGCTCGACAGTGTCATCAGTGCGAACGGATTGGCCACCATGGTGCTCACCTGAGTTCGTGTCGCCACCGCATCGTCCAAACCGGGCAATACCGCACAGCCGCCCGCCAGCACAATGTAATCCACCTCATTGTATTGAGTCGAAGTAAAAAAGAACTGCAACGCGCGGGCAATTTCCATCACGACGCTCTCACGGAAAGGCGATAAGACATCGCTTTCGTAGTTATCCGGCAAACCGCCATTACGCTTGGCCGATTCAGCTTCTTCGGCGGACAAACCGAACGTCCCCTGAATTTGCTGCGTCAACTGATCGCCACCGATCTGCTGATCCCTTGAATAGACCGATTGTCCATTGCGCAACACATTGACATTCATCACGCTTGCACCTATGTCAACCAGCGCGACACATTTATCTACCGCACCGTCAGGCAATTGGGCACTAATCTGCTCAAAGGCTGTCTCGGCCGCGTAGGGTTCGACATCGACAACCATTGTCCTTAAACCTGCGGCTTGAGCGGCCGCGACACGGTCTTCGACATTACCCTTGCGCGAGGCGGCCAGCAAGACTTCGATTTCCTCCGGATTACCGGGAGCAGGGCCAATTACCTGAAAGTCGAGATTGACCTCTTCCAGCGCGAACGGGATGTACTGATTTGCTTCGGATTCGACCTGGTATTCCAGATCTTCCTCGCGCATGCCGGCCGGCAACAGAATTTTCTTGGTAATCACCGCCGCAGAGGGAAGCGCCAGACTAACGTTCTTGATGCGGCTGCCCAACCGCTTCCAGGTACGCTGAAGGCACTCCGAAACGGCTTCAAGATTATTGATATTTCCATCGGTAACGGCATCTTTGGGGAGCGATTCAATTGCGTAACGTTCTACGACGTACCCGCCTTTTTTGGGTAATTCACTCAACTCAACCATCTTGACCGACGATGCACTGATATCCACACCTATCATGGGTGGAGTCTTGGTCTGTAAAAAGTCCAGCGGGATGTCAAAATTTACTTTGGGCATAGGCCGTTTAGAGCTTTTCCGTATAAAGTGGTTTAAATCCTAGCAATAACTACAAATCATGTAAAGTTATTTTTAGTGGGTTATTTTATTCGCAGAGCCGATATAATTTCACGCACCATATCATCATTCCCTCTTTTCGGACAACTGCTCATGCCTTCCCGCCGCTGGCTTCTCCCGGTTCTTGTCGCGCTAACCCTGCTTTTGCTTCCGGCGATATTGCTTGGCCTGGCGGTTATGCTGGCTTATCCGACACTGCCTTCACTGGAGGCGCTTACCGATTACCGCCCCAAGATTCCGTTGCGCATTTACAGCGCCGAAGGCGTGTTGCTTAGCGAATTCGGCGAAGAACGGCGCGCTTTGATAAAAATTTCCGAGGTGCCCGATGTGATGAAAAAAGCCATTCTTGCAGCCGAGGATGACCGATTCTACGAGCATGGCGGCGTGGATTACATGGGCGTGCTGCGCGCGGCAATTTCAAACTTCACCTCCGGCGGCGCAAAACAAGGGGCGAGCACTATCACCATGCAGGTGGCGCGCAATTTTTTCCTTTCCAAGGAAAAAACCATGACGCGCAAGTTCAACGAAATGCTGCTCGCCTTCAAGATCGAGCATAATTTGAGCAAGGACGATATCCTGCAGCTCTACTTCAACCAGATTTATCTTGGCCAGCGCGCCTACGGCTTTGCCGCTGCATCCCAAGTTTACTTTGGCAAGCCTCTCGGCCAAGTCACCGTTGCCGAGGCGGCCATGCTTGCCGGATTGCCCAAGGCGCCCTCTTCGTACAATCCGGTAGTCAACCCGAAGCGTGCCAAGCTGCGTCAACTTTACGTGCTGCGCCGCATGCATGAGCTGCATTTTATCGATGATGGGCAGCTTCAACTCGCACAACAACAGCCCATCGTGGCCAAGCACGGCAATCAGGAATTCGGCGTCAAATCGGATTACATCTCGGAAATGGTCCGCCAGGCCGTCTATGAAAAATACCATGAAGACACCTACACACAGGGTTTCAAGGTTTACACCACTATTCGCCAGCAGGATCAGCTCGCCGCGTATCAAGCCGTCCGCAATGGCGTACTGGAATATGACCGCCGCCACGGCTACCGCGGTTCGGAAAGTTTTGTCGACTTGAAAAAAGGCAGCAGCGAAGAATATCTGGAAGAAGCGCTGCAGGATGCTGCAGACAACGATGACTTGATTCCTGCCGTGGTGCTGGAAGCATCGCCCCAGCTGGTTCGCGCCTATTGCAAGGGCGGGGAAATCGCCGAAGTCAGCGGCGATGCCTTGCGCTTCGCCCAGCGCGCATTGAGCAACAAGGTTGCCCTGAATCAACGCATCAACCCCGGCTCGATCATCCGCTTGCAGAAGGACGAAAAGGGTGTCTGGCAAATAAGCCAGCTTCCGCAAGTAGAGTCTGCCTTTGTTTCTGCGGATCCGCGCGATGGCGCCATCCACGCGCTGGTCGGCGGTTTCAACTTCAACCGCAACCAATTCAACCGCATCACGCAAGCCTGGCGGCAACCGGGTTCGAGCATTAAGCCTTTTATCTATTCCGCCGCACTGGAAAAAGGCTTCACGCCCGCCACGGTGATCAATGACGCGCCCCTGATATTCGATGCCGAACAAACCGGCAGCGAACCCTGGCAACCCAAAAATTACGATGGCAAATTCGACGGCCCGATGCGCATGCGCCAAGGTTTGACCAAGTCGAAAAACATGGTTTCCATACGTATATTGCAGTCCATCACGCCGCAATATGCCCAAGACTACCTTACCAAGTTCGGCTTCGACGCGGACAAACATCCGCCTTACCTGACCATGGCACTGGGAGCAGGCTCCGTCACCCCCATGCAAATGCTGGCCGGCTATTCGGTCTTCGCCAACGGCGGCTTTCGCGTCACCCCTTACTTCATCCAGCGCATCGAAGACGCTCACGGCAATGTGCTAAACCAAGCCAAGCCAGTCATAGCGGGCGAGGGTGCAGACCAGGTCATTGATGTGCGCAATGCCTTCACCATGATCAGCATGATGCAGGACGTGGTAAGGCACGGCACCGCCATCCGCGCCATGCAGCTCGGTCGTCAGGACCTGGCCGGCAAAACCGGCACCACCAGCGATTCGGTTGACGCATGGTTCTGCGGCTTTCAGCCCACCCTGGTCGGCATCTCCTGGATGGGTTTCGACCAGCCGCGCAGCCTAGGCGACAAGGAAACCGGCGGCGGCGCGGCCCTGCCGATCTGGATGGGCTACATGGAAAAAGCACTCAAGGATGTACCGCAGGCCGCTTACGCCATGCCGGACAATATGGTTGCCGTGCGCATCAACGAGAACGGGCATCGCGACGCAAACGGCTCGCTGTTCGAGTATTTCTATCAGGAGAATATTCCGCCCGAACAGACCATGCCTCATGTGCCCAACGAAGAAAACCGGCCTGCAGACACCATCAAGGACCAACTACTCTAACTGCTGACATGACCAAAGAACACGCGCATAGGAATCATGCTTACAAACGCGACATGATGCGCGAGCAACTGGCGCATCAGGCCGCCAAGCTGATGGCCGAAGACGGCATCACCGATCATGCTTTCGCCAAGCGCAAGGCCGCCCGACAGCTCGGCGCGGCGGGCACCCAGCACCTGCCCAGCAATCAGGAAGTGGATGAAGCGCTGCACAGCTACCGCGCGCTCTACCAGCACGACAGCCACCCCGGCATCCTGCGCCAGTTGCGCGAAGAAGCACTCGCCACCATGCGAGTGCTGGCGGAATTTCACCCCTACCTGACCGGCTCGGTATTGAGCGGCACGGCGGGCGCGCAGTCCGATATCAACCTGATGCTGTTTTCCGACGATGCCAAAGCCGTGCTGCTGTTTCTGCTCAAGCACAATATCGAATTCGCAGATGGGGAATGGAAGGTACGCGTGGGAGGGCATGAAGAGACCGTGCCGAGCTACACCCTGACCGGCGAATCCGGCATCCAGATACACGTTATCGTATTACCCGAGAACGCCCGCCACAGCGGCAGCCGCCACCCGGAGACCCATGCGGACATTGCGGCGGTGGAGGTGTTGCTGGCAGGTTGATTGAACGTAGGTTGGGTGGAGCGTAGCGATACCCAACAATTGCAAACGATGGGTAGCTTTGCATAGCCATCTGACTAGGCTGTCCAAAAACAACAACCAAGTCATTGGTTATCGCGTCGCTCAACCCATCCTACAAGATGGAGGTTTACCATGATCACATTACGCAAGGCAGACGCACGCGGCCACGCCAATCACGGCTGGCTGGAAAGCTGGCACAGTTTCTCCTTCGCCGACTACCACGACCCCGCGCATATGCGCTTCGGCGCGTTGCGCGTCATCAACGAAGACATCGTGCAGCCCGGCGCGGGTTTTGATACCCACAGCCACCGCGACATGGAGATCATCACCTATATCCTGTCCGGCCGGCTTAGCCACCGCGATAGCATGGGCAGCGGCGAGGACATCCATGCCGGCGAGATACAGCTGATGCGCGCGGGCAGCGGCGTCCAGCACAGCGAATTCAACCCATCGGACAGCGAAGCGGTGCACCTGCTGCAAATCTGGATCATGCCGGACGAGCAAGGGCTTGCGCCGGGCTACTGGCAGAAAACATTCCCGGATGAAGCGAAGCGCGGATGCTGGTGCCTGCTGGTATCGCCCGACGCGGCGGACGGTTCGCTGCGCATCCACCAGGATGCGCGACTGTCGGCGGCGCTGCTGGACGGCGCCGAGACGCTGGATTATCCCATCGCCGCCGGGCGCAAAGCCTACCTGCATGTCGCGCGCGGCAACCTGCAGGCCAATGGGCATGAGCTGGCTGCGGGAGATGCGCTGATGTATGTCGGCGAGGCGCGGGTCAGCCTCGCGGCGGGAAGTGATGCGGAGGTGTTGCTGTTTGATTTGGCGTAACCAAGAAACGTGCGCGTAGCGCACACAAAACCGCATTTCATTTTCCCCTGTGCGCCGCCGAGTAGCGCAGGCTGGTCAGGGGTAGTCGGCGAGGACTGTTTGAGCGCGTAGCGCGAGTTCCGCAGCCGCCTGACCAGTCGAGCAACGCAGGGAACCGCGCAGCGGCGGCAAACCGGGGTCGCCTTCTTTTTGGTTACTTTTTCTTGGCGACGCAAGAAAAAGTGACTAGCTGCCGGGCTACCCCCGGCGGTTTTCGATGGGTATCGCTACGCTCAATTCATCTACGCGAGCTACCGGGTTATCTCTACAGGTATGGGCTAAGTGCAGCATTTATTGCCTTCACACCATTGAGAGCATCTTTTAGCAACCCTAACGCAGACACACCGATACCATCGAACTGAAAATCAACCCAAACCGTCTTTGTAATTTTAAGCCGAGGACCAGGTACAGGCATTTGTGTGGACGGGTTCACTTGAACTCCACCAATGAATACACCATTTCCGAAACGAACACTTCCGGGATCCCACGAGACAGAACCGCCCCCTGTGATATCTGCTTGGACTCTGGTTGCCACCTCTTGCCGCGTTTGTGCCACGAGCGCCCCGTGCTTGTTTTCATTGTTTACTTTGTTAAAAGTACTCAGCCAAGCGTAACCGGTTTGGTACGGCTGACATTTCTCCAACTCTGTCCATACCGCAAGAGCTGAGCTGCTAAGGCCAGGAAACCACAATGCTGCTTGTGAAGCGAACTGGGATGCGTCGGGAAGAATGGGAAAGTAGAAGCGGCTTTTTGAATTCGCAGTTGGGCAATACTTCTCACGTAACCCGTGAGCAAGATAATCAAGTACAGAGCGAAGGTTTTCGCAGTAGTTCTTGATGTCCACTTGCAGGGGAGCCGCGATTGCCTGCTCATGAAGAGATGAGTCGTATTCCTTCATGATTGCCTGAAGTTGCTGCTCAGATCTTGTGAGCAATGCTGCAATATCGGTTTGTCGAGTCATAGAGCTAACGTTAAGTGGACACCCCAAAAAACCAGCAAGCACACGCCGAAGTGCCTGTTACTTCCCTTCCTTCAACCATCGCGCCGCATCCAACGCAAAATAAGTCAATATACCGTCCGCTCCGGCGCGCTTGAACGCCAGCAGGGATTCCAGCACACACGCCTGTTCGTTCAGCCAGCCGTTCTGTGCGGCGGCCTTGAGCATCGCGTATTCGCCGCTGACCTGGTAGACGAAGGTCGGCGCCTTGAACTCGTCCTTCACGCGCCGCAGAATATCCAGGTAAGGCATGCCGGGCTTGACCATCACCATGTCCGCGCCTTCCTGCAGGTCGAGGCCGACTTCCCAGAGCGCCTCGTCGGAGTTGGCCGGGTCCATCTGGTAGGTGTACTTGTTGCCGGAACCCAGGTTGCCGCTGGAGCCGACCGCGTCACGGAACGGGCCGTA
The DNA here is from genome assembly GCA_028714895.1 of Gallionella sp. Taxonomy (GTDB): domain Bacteria; phylum Pseudomonadota; class Gammaproteobacteria; order Burkholderiales; family Gallionellaceae; genus Gallionella. The sequence continues at coordinate 17,703 of JAQTLM010000011.1, forward strand.
GAAACTGGAGGCGTACTTGGCGGAGTAGGCCATGATGCGGGTGTGGATGCAGCCCTTGCGATCCAGCGCGGCACGCACCGCGCCGATGCGCCCGTCCATCATGTCGGAGGGGGCGACGATGTCCGCGCCGGCCTGCGCGTGGACTTGCGCCTGCTGCGCCAGCACCGCGACAGTCTCGTCGTTGAGGACATAGCCGCTGGCGTCGATCAGGCCGTCCTGTCCGTGGCTGGTGTAGGGGTCGAGCGCCACATCGGTCATCACGCCGAGTTCGGGGAAGTTCTTTTTCAATTCAGCGACCACGCGCGGCACCAGGCCGTCCGGGTTGTAGGCCTCTTTCGCATCCAGGCTCTTCAGCGGCGTATCGATCACCGGGAAGATCGCCATCACCGGGATGCCCAGCCTGACGCATTGCTCGGCATCCTTGAGCAGCAGATCCAGCGTCTTGCGCTGCACCCCCGGCATGGACTTGACATCCTCGGCCTTATTGCTGCCTTCCAGCACGAAGACCGGGTAGATGAAATCTGCCGGTGTGAGCACATGCTCACGCATCAAGTCCCGCGAAAAGGCATCGCGGCGCATCCGGCGCATTCTGGTATGAGGGTATTGTCCAAGTGTTTGCATGATTTTTTCCTGAATTATTGCTCTTTCCGGAACTATTTTAGGAATCGCTTATCTGATGCTGTGAGTGACGTAAGTCGCTCCCCGTTTCTCCTCCCTGAGCGGGTCGTCTTAACCTTGTTAAGGCTCTTTGCCCCCGGTTTTCCGGGGGCATTTTTTATGCGCTTTTCAACCAGCCGGCAATCACCGCTTCCGCCTCTTCCGTGCCGATTTTTTTCAGGCTGGAAAACAACTGCACGGTGCACTGCGGAAAATGCTCGGCCAGATGGGATTTTACGCGATTCAGGGTCAATGTGGCCTGCTGCCTGCTGAGCTTGTCCGATTTGGTCAGCAGGATATGCACCGGCTTGCCGGTCGGCGCGAACCAGTCCAGCATATTCTCATCCATCTCGGTCAACGGGCGACGGGCATCCATGATAATCACCAGCCCCGCCAGCTCCTCGCGGGTTTTCAGATATTGGCTCAGCAGCTGTTCCCAATGCCGCTGTATATCCGGCGGCACCTTGGCATAGCCGTAGCCGGGCAAGTCCACCAGGAAGTTGTTGGCGCCCAGCGAAAAGTAATTGAGATGCTGGGTGCGCCCCGGCGTCTTGCTGGTGTAGGCCAGCCGCACATGATTGGCCAGCGTGTTGATCGCGCTCGACTTGCCCGCGTTGGAGCGCCCGACGAACGCCACTTCCCTGCCGCCGTGCTGCGGCAAATCCTTGATGTGGTTGACGGTGGTGTAGAACGCCGCCTGCGAAAACAGTCCCATTACCAGTTGCTGAAAATTTTATCGGCGGCGGCGACCGTCGCGGCGATGTCCGCATCGCTATGCGCGGCGGAGACAAAGCCCGCCTCGAACGCCGACGGTGCGAGATACACGCCTGCGTCCAGCATCGCATGGAAAAAGCGGTTGAACGCGTCCTTGTCGCAACTCATCACTTCGGCATAGCTGGTCGGCACGGCCTTGCTGAAGTACAGGCCGAACATGCCGCCTATGGATTGCGCACAGAACGGGATGCCGTGCTTCTGCGCCGCTGCGGTCAGGCCTTCGGTGAGTTGTTTCGCCAGTTGCGACAGGCGTTGATAAAAACCGGGAGCCTGCACCAGCTTCAGCGTGGCCAGCCCGGCCGCCACCGCCACCGGATTGCCGGACAGCGTGCCGGCCTGATACACCGCGCCGAGCGGAGCCAGGCATTGCATGATGTCGCGCCGCCCACCGAAGGCCGCCGCCGGCAGGCCGCCGCCCATCACCTTGCCCAGCGTGACCAGATCGGGCTTGATGCCGTAATGGCCTTGCGCGCCCTGCAGGCCGACGCGGAAACCGGTCATCACCTCGTCGAGAATCAGCACCGCTCCGTGTTTGGTGCAGAGCGAACGGAGCGCATCGAGGAATTCGCGCTTGGGTGTGACCAGATTCATGTTGCCCGCCACCGGCTCGACGATCACCGCCGCAATCTCGTTGCCCATTTCGGCGAAGGCGCGCTCCAATCCGGCGGCATCGTTGTAGTCCAGCACCGTGGTCAGCGCCGCAATCTCGGCCGGCACGCCGGACGAACTCGGCTGGCCGAAAGTCAGCGCGCCGGAACCGGCCTTCACCAGCAGCCCGTCGGAATGGCCGTGGTAGCAGCCCTCGAACTTGACAATGCGCGAACGGCCGGTAAAGCCGCGCGCCAGGCGGATCGCCGACATCGTGGCCTCGGTGCCGGAACTGACCAGCCGCACCATCTCCAGGCTCGGCAGCAGCTTGCACAGCAGCTCCGCCATTTCCAGTTCGCTGGCAGTCGGCGCGCCGAAACCCAGGCCCTGTGCCGCCGCGTCCTGCACCGCCTTGACCACGTCGGGATGGCAATGGCCGACGATCATCGGTCCCCATGAACCGACGTAATCGGTATATTTTTTGCCGTCCGCGTCCCACACGTAAGCCCCCTGTCCACGCTGGAAAAACAGCGGCGTGCCGCCGACCGAGCGGAACGCGCGCACCGGTGAATTCACCCCGCCCGGGATGACTTTCTGGGATTCGTCGAAGAGGGATTCATTATTGGAAACCTTGGGATTGTGCGAAGTCATGTTGCGTCTTTCTGCTAAAAAATTCAGGGATAGTCCAAAGTTGAAAACTGCCGTGCCGCATGCTGAATGTCCGGCGCGGCAAATACCGCCGAAATCACCGCCAGCGCATTTGCGCCCGCTTCAAGCAACTGTGCGCCGTTTTGTGCGTCGATGCCGCCGATCGCGACCAGCGGCACCGCCAACTCGCGGCGCGCCTGCCGCAATAAATCCGGCGTGGCTGCCACGGCATCGGGCTTCACCGTGGAGGCAAAAAAACTGCCGAACGCCACGTAATCTGCGCCCAACCTTACCGCCTCATGCGCCGATGCCAGGCGATTATAGCAAGACACGCCGATCAGCCTGCCGCTGCCCAGCAACGCGCGTGCATCCGCCACGCTGCCGTCCGCACCGCCCATATGCACGCCGTCCGCCGCCACTTGCTGCGCCAATAGCGCGTCGTCGTTGATGATCAGCGGCACGGCAAATTCGTGCGTCAGTTCGCGCAACGCTTCGGCTTGCTCCTGGCGCAATGCCGCAACGGCGATCTTGTTGCGATACTGCACTACCCGCGCCCCGCCCAGCAACGCCAGACGCACCTTGCGCAGCAACTCCGCCGTATTCAACTCGTCCGGCGTAATTACATACAACCCGCTAATTCGGGCGTTCAGGTTTTGGCTCATCCTCTTCGCCGCGCGCCCAGAATAAACGATCCGGGATATGCTGCCCCATGCCGGGACGGAAGCCGGCATTCAGGGTTTGCCAAGTGTATTCCTGCGCCTCCTTGACCGCCTCCGGCACGTCCACGCCCTGCGCCAGCAGCGCGGCGATCGCGGCGGACAAGGTGCAGCCGGAGCCGTGATAAATTCCCGGCAGGCGCGCCCAGCTATCGCTGCTTATGACCCCGCGCTCGCCGTACAAGGTATTGATGACCTTGGGCGTTTGTTCGTGTGTGCCGGTAATCAGCACATACTCGCAACCCATTTGCAGCAGGCGCTTGGCGCATTCTTCCAAGGTCGGGTCGTCCTCTTCATTGTCTTCATCCAGCGCGAGACGGCGCGCCTCAATGCTGTTCGGCGTGATAATGGTGCTCTGCGGAATCAGCAACTCACGCATCGCATCCAGCATATCTTCGTCCGCCAACTCGTCGCCGCGTCCCGATGACAATACCGGATCAAGCACCAACGGGACATCCGGGTAATCCGCCAGCACTTCGGCGATTGCCGCGATGTTCTCCACGCTGCCGAGCAGGCCGATCTTGAACGCCGCCACCGGCACGTCCTCCAGCATCGCGCGCGCCTGATCCACCACCCATTCCGGATCGATCGGCAGCACATCGTCCACCCCGCTGGTATCCTGCACGGTGATGGCCGTGACCACCGATAACGGATGGCAGCCCATACTGGAAATAGTCAGCAGGTCAGCCTGCAAACCGGCTCCGCCGCTCGGATCGGTGGCGGCAAAGCTCATTACTAGAGGGAATGGTTCGGGCATGATGTGGGCAATGGTAAAATGCGCTTCCGGGCAGGTATTTTACCCTATATGCCCGCAACTGAATAACCTAAAGGCAATTGAAATGGCGGAATCCTGATGCGTATCCTGCACACCATGCTGCGCGTGGCCGATCTGGAAAAATCGCTCGCTTTCTATACAGGCGTGCTCGACATGAAATTGCTGCGCCGTACCGACTATCCCGAAGGAAAGTTTACCCTGGCCTTTGTCGGCTTCGACGACGAAGCGCATGGCGCGGTGATCGAGTTGACGCACAACTGGGGCGTGGAAAAATACGAACTCGGCAATGCCTTCGGCCACATCGCTATCGAGGTGGCAGACGCCTACGCCGCCTGTGAAAAAATCAAACAGCGCGGCGGCAAAGTGGTGCGCGAAGCCGGAGCGATGAAACACGGCAGCACCGTGATTGCGTTTGCCGAAGACCCGGATGGATACAAGATCGAACTGATCCAGAAAAAGTGACCTGCATTCGCCGCGCTAACCTGCGATGAACCAAAAAACGTAGTCGTCCACGAAAATCACGAAATGGTTTAGGCAGGCATTTCGCCGCAAGGCGGAAGCTCGCAAAATATTCAGAACGATAGCAAATTCTGGATTGCCATCCAAACTGCGGCTCGCAATGTAAAACAATATTTTGATTTGTTTCGTGAATTTGGTACTTTTCGTGGATAAAAAGTCTTTTCAGGATGAATGAAATGAACACGGTATTGAGCGCGCGCAACTTGCGCAAATCCTACGGCGGCCAGATGGTGGTGGACGGGCTGAACCTGTCCATCCGGCGCGGCGAATGCTTCGGCCTGCTCGGGCCGAACGGCGCGGGCAAAACCACCACGCTGCGCCTGCTGCTCGGCTTGATCGAGCCGGATGAAGGCGAGTTGCAGTTGCTGGATCACGCCGTGCCGGAAGAAGCGCGCGGCGCGCGTCTGCGCGTCGGCGTGGTGCCGCAGATGGACAATCTCGATCCGGATTTCACGGTGGCGGAGAACCTGCTGGTGTACGGGCGCTACTTCGGCATGAGCGACAAGGCGATCGAGGCGCGTTTGCCGGAGCTGCTGGAGTTTGCCAACCTCACCCACAAGCGCGATGCCAGGGTGCCGACCCTGTCCGGAGGGATGAAACGGCGGCTGACCCTGGCGCGCGCATTGGTGAACGATCCGGAAGTCATTTTCCTCGACGAGCCGACCACCGGGCTCGACCCGCAGGCGCGCCACCTGATCTGGCAACGCCTGCGCGAACTGAATGCGCGCGGCAAGACGCTGCTGCTCACCACGCACTTTATGGACGAGGCGGAGCGGCTCTGCCACCGCCTCGCGGTGATGGACAACGGGCGCATCATCAGCGAAGGTTCGCCGCGCGAACTGATCGAACGCAACATCGAGCCGCAGGTGGTCGAAGTGTTCGGCGGGCACGCGGCGGCATGGGCGCAAAGCCATGCGGCACAACATGCGCAACGCTTCGAGGTGAGCGGCGAAACGGTGTTTTGCTACGTGCAGGATGCACAGCCGCTGTTGCGGGAATTGCAGCAGCATCCGCAATTGCGCTACCTGCACCGCCCGGCAAACCTGGAAGATGTGTTCCTGAAACTGACCGGTCGCGAGATGCGCGAATAAGCCCGGATGAAAACCAATATTTATGCCCTGCCGCGCTTCAGTCTGCGTTTCGTCCCGATCTGGCGGCGCAATTTTATGGTGTGGAAAAAAATGGCCGGCTCGTCGATACTCGGCCATCTCGCCGACCCGGTGATCTACATGCTGGGCCTGGGTTACGGACTGGGCGGAATGCTGCCGGAAGTCGGCGGCATGCCCTATATCGCCTTCCTCGCCGCCGGGACGGTGTGCTACAGCACCATGAACAGCGCCAGCTTCGAGGCGCTGTATTCAGGTTTCGCGCGCATGCACGAGCAGCGCACCTGGGAGGCGATCCTCAACACGCCGATCACGCTGGACGACATCGTGTTTTCGGAAATCGTCTGGGCGGCAAGCAAAAGTCTGCTCTCCGGTCTGGCGGTGCTGGCGGTCATCTGGCTGCTCGGACTGTCGCATTCGCCGCTGACGCTGTGGCTCATTCCGCTCTCGCTGCTGGTCGGCCTGTGCTTCGCGTCGCTCGGATTGATCATGACCTCAATCGCGCCCGGATACGACTTCTTCATGTACTACTTCACGCTGGTGATCACGCCGATGGTGCTATTATGCGGCGTGTTTTTTCCGGTCGACCAGTTGCCGCCGTTGCTGCAGACTGTGTCGTCCATCCTGCCGCTGACGCACGCGATCAATCTGGCGCGGCCGCTGTTGAATGACGTGATTCCGGCGCATTTCCTGTGGCATGCCGCCGTGTTGCTGGGTTACGCGTTGGTTGGGTTTTATGTGTCGCTGGTGTTGTTCCGCCGGCGGCTCTCTCAATAAGGTTTTTGTATGCTTTGGGTTAAGGCGTTTCACATCATTTTCGTGGTGAGCTGGTTCGCCGGATTGTTCTATTTGCCGCGCATTTTCGTGAACCACGCGATGGCGACCGAGCCTACCGAAATCGCGCGGTTGAAGCTGATGGAAGGCAAGCTGTACCGCTTCGTCACGCCGATTGCGTGGCTGGCCATCGGTTTCGGCCTGTGGTTATGGCTGGGTTACGGCATCGGCGGCGGCTGGATGCACGCCAAATTGCTGCTGGTGCTGTTGTTGATTGCCTATCATTACTACTGCGGCTATCTGGTCAAGCAATTTGCCGCCGACCGGAACACGCGCAGCCATGTGTTCTATCGCTGGTTCAACGAAGTTCCCGTGCTGATGCTGACAGCTATTGTTATTCTCGTTACCGTCAAACCGTTTTAATTTATGCCTGATTTTTTCGCTCCCTGCCCGCGCGGCCTTGAATCTATCTTATGCGGCGACCTTGAAACCCTCGGCGCGCAGCATGTGCACAGCACCGAGGGCGGCGTGCATTTCTCCGGCGACTGGCCACTGTGCTATCGCGCCAACTTGGAGAACCGCATCGCCAGCCGCATCCTGTGGCGCGTCGCAGAAACGCAATATCGCAACGAGCAGAATATTTACAAGGCGGTATTCGATCTGCAATGGCAGCGCTGGTTTGATGTCGGCCATACCATCCGCGTAAACACCACGGCGATTCGCTGCCCGTTGAAGAGTCTGGAATTCATCACGCTGCTGGTCAAGGATGCCGTATGCGACCGCTTCCGCGCGCACTGCAACGAACGCCCCAGCGTGGACACGCTCACGCCGGATGTGCGTATCCATGTGTTCATCGAAGACGACAGGCTGATGCTGTATCTGGATACCTCCGGCGACGCGCTGTTCAAGCGCGGCGTGCGAACACATACCAACATCGCACCGATCCGGGAGAACCTGGCGGCTGGCATTCTGCGCCTGAGCGGCTGGCAACCCGGCACGCCGCTGCTCGACCCGATGTGCGGCAGCGGCACGTTCCTGATCGAGGCGGCGCAGATGGCGCTGAACATCCAGCCCGGCATTGCGCGCGGCTTCGCCTTCGAGAAACTGAAAAATTTTGATGCCGCCAAATGGAATGAAATGCGCGCGCAGGCGATTGCCGCACAATTGCCGCCCAGGCCGCTGGAAATTTACGGCAGCGACCTATACGGCGATGCGCTGAAAGCCGCATGGAGTAACCTGGATGAAGCGGGATTGGCGGAATGCGTGCAACTCAAGCAGGCCAATGTGCTGGAAATCTCGGCTCCAGCGGAACACGGCGTGCTGGTGGCGAACCTGCCCTACGGCGAGCGCATGGGTGAACTGGACGAACTGGCGGAGCTGTACCCGAAACTGGGCGATGCGCTGAAGAAAAAATTCGGCGGCTGGACGGCTTATCTGTTCACTGCGGACAAGGCCATTTTGAAGCTGATGCGCCTGTCTCCATCCAAGCGCACCCCGCTATTCAACGGCGCGATCGAATGCCGCTTGCTGGAATATAAAATCGTGGCGGGGAGCAACCGCAGCTAGCCGTGCATTGAGCAGTGCAGTTATGCCGGACACCGTAGTTTTTCAATGTTGTGTCAGGTCATCTTGAGATTTTCTGTCCCGCTCATTACATCACGATCCGTGGAGCTCTTGCTTTGCAACTTGATGCGCAGGCGCAAGTCATTCACCGAGTCGGCATTCTTCAGCGCGTCCTCATAAGAAATCGTACCGGATTCAAATAGACTGAAAAGCGCACCGTCAAAAGTCTCCATGCCCAGTTCGCGCGACTTGGCCATTACTTCCTTGATGGCATTCACCTCACCTTTGAAAATCATGTCAGCAATCAATGGGGAGTTAAGCATGATTTCAATCGCGGCTGCGCGCCCGGCACCATCTTTTTTTGGAATCAGACGTTGTGAAATTAAAGCCTTGATGTTCAGCGACAAGTCCATTAGCAGTTGCTCGCGGCGTTCTTCCGGGAAAAAGTTGATGATACGATCCAATGCCTGGTTGGCACTGTTGGCGTGCAGCGTGGCCATGCACAAGTGGCCGGTCTCGGCGAAGGCCACGGCATATTCCATGGTTTCGCGGTCGCGAATTTCGCCGATCAGGATCACGTCCGGCGCCTGACGCAGGGTGTTCTTCAGCGCGTTGTGCCAGTTCTCGGTATCCACGCCGACTTCGCGGTGGGTGATGATGCAGTTGATATGTTCATGCACATATTCGACCGGATCTTCGATGGTGATGATGTGCCCGTAGCTGTTCTTGTTGCGATGGCCGAGCATCGCAGCCAGCGTGGTGGATTTGCCCGAACCGGTACCGCCGACCAGAATGACCAGGCCGCGCTTGGTCATCACGATGTCCTTGAGCACCTGGGGCATACCCATCTGGTCGAGGTCGGGAATCTTGGTGGTGATGGTACGCATTACCATCCCGACGCGCTGCTGCTGCATGAATACATTCACACGGAACCGTCCGATGCCGGGCGGGCTGATCGCAAAGTTGCACTCATGGGTCGCTTCGAACTCGGCAGCCTGGCGGTCGTTCATGATGGCGCGCGCCAGTTCCTGAGTATGCACCGAGGTCAGCGCCTGAGGAGATACCGGCGTCATTTTCCCATCCACCTTAAACGCTGGTGGAAAACCGGATGTGATGAACAGATCGGAAGCATTTTTGCTGATCATGCCGCGCAGCAAGTTATGTATCAGCTCGGTGGCCTGGTCTCTTTCCATGGTTTGATACTCCCTGTAAACCGGTCAAGCCGGAACCAAAATGTAAAAGTAGGGGCACGAAAAACTTTTGTTCGGGTACCCGCACGGCGCGCCGTGCCCCTACAGCAAGTTGTGCAAAGCGTAGCGTAAGCGAGGCAAATTAACCCGGGAACATGTCTTTGTTGGCTGCCTTGCTGCGTGCTTCAGCCGGGGTGATCATATTACTTTTGACCAAGCCAGTCAGACATTGATCGAGGGTCTGCATGCCCAAATTCTGGCCGGTTTGAATGGCCGAGTACATTTGCGGCACTTTGGCTTCACGGATCAGATTGCGGATAGCCGGAGTACAAATCATGATTTCGTGTGCCGCGACCCGCCCCGCCCCGTCCTTGGTCTTGAGCAACGCTTGCGAGATCACCGCGCGCAGCGATTCCGACAACATCGCACGCACCATTTCTTTTTCGTCGGCGGGGAACACGTCAATAATACGGTCGATGGTCTTGGCCGCCGAGCTGGTGTGCAGCGTGCCAAACACCAGATGGCCGGTTTCCGCCGCCGACATCGCCAGACGGATGGTTTCCAGATCGCGCATTTCGCCGACCAGAATGATGTCAGGGTCTTCACGCAAGGCCGAGCGCAATGCATTCTGAAAAGACAGCGTATCCCGCCCGACTTCACGCTGGTTAATCAAACATTTTTTACTCTCATGCACAAATTCGATCGGATCCTCCACCGTCAGGATATGACCCAATTCGTGTTCATTGCGATGATTGACCATCGCCGCCAGCGTGGTGGATTTGCCGGAGCCGGTTGGTCCGGTGACCAGTACCAGGCCGCGCGGATATTCTGAAATGGCTTCAAAACTCTTCGGTGCTTTGAGGTCTTCCAGCGACAAAATCTTGGAGGGAATGGTGCGCATTACTGCGGCTGCGCCGCGATTTTGTATAAATGCATTCACCCGGAAGCGCGCCAGCCCCGGAACCTCGAAGGAGAAGTCGACCTCCTTGTTTTCCTCGTAGAACTTGCGCTGTCCGTCGTTCATGATGTCATACACCAAGGCGTGTACTTCCTTGTGTTCCATCGCGGGCAAGTTGATGCGGCGCATGTCGCCATGCACGCGTATCATCGGCGGCAGGCCGGCGGAGAGATGCAGGTCGGAGGCTTTGTTCTTGACGCCGAAGGCAAGCAGTTCGGTGATATCCATTATAATCTTTCCTGTTTGGCCGGTTTTAAACCGGTTTGATTAAGACGGCCGCAAGCCGCGTGAGAAAAGGATAGGCAGCGCACGGGATTATGACAACAATCGCTTCCAACTTGCAAGCCGTGCGCGACGCGATGGCGGTAGCGGCCACCGAAGCAGGCCGCGCCCCGGATGACATCAGTCTGCTGGCGGTCAGCAAAACCTTCGCGCCCGAAGCAATCCGCGAGGCCTGCCGGGCCGGGCAGACCCGCTTCGCCGAAAGCTACGTCCAGGAAGCATTGCACAAAATCGCCGCGCTGCATGATTTGCCGCTTGAGTGGCATTATATCGGCCCGATACAGAGCAACAAAACGCGCGCCATTGCGGAACACTTTGCCTGGGTGCACAGCGTGGACCGTGTAAAAACTGCCGAACGGCTATCCGTGCAACGCCCCGCACATTTGCCGCCGTTGCAGGTATGCATGCAAGTGAACATCAGCGGCGAAGCCAGCAAAAGCGGCGTGCCCCCCGGCGAAGCGGCGCAACTGGCAATGGCAATTGCGCAACTGCCGCATCTCAGCCTGCGCGGGCTGATGGCTGTCCCCGAGCCTGGCGACGATGTTAATGCGCAGCGCGCGGCATTTTCGCAGTTGCGCGAGTTGTTTGAGCAGTTGATCCGGCAGGGACTGCAACTGGACACCCTGTCGATGGGCATGTCGCACGACTTTGCCGCAGCTATCGCAGAAGGTGCGACCATGGTGCGCGTCGGCACGGCGATTTTCGGCGACCGTACTTATCACAAGGAAACAACATGAACATTTGCTTCATCGGCGGCGGCAACATGGCAACCGCGCTTATCGGCGGCTTGCTCGGCAAGGGTTTTGCCGCCGAACAGATCAGTGCGGTAGAAATCAATGCGGACAACCGCGCACGGCTGCAACGGGATTTTGCGGTGCATGCGGTGGATAATCTTGCCGAGGGCGTGGCCGGCAGCCAAGTCGTCGTCTTTGCGGTGAAGCCTCAGCAATTGCGTGACGTGGCGCAGCAGCTCGCTCCGTCGCTCAACGGGCAGCTGCTGATCTCCATCGCCGCCGGCATCCGCGCCGACGATTTGGCGCGCTGGTCGAATAACCCGGCGGTGGTGCGCGCCATGCCCAACACCCCGGCGCTGATCCGCAGCGGCATGACCGGCTTGTACGCGTTGCCCGCAGTGAGTACCGCACAGCGCGAACAGGCGCAGGGCATTCTGGCGTCAGTGGGCGAAACCCTCTGGTTGCAGGATGAGGCGATGCTGGACGCCGTCACGGCGATTTCCGGCAGCGGCCCGGCCTATGTATTTTATTTCATCGAGGCGCTGCAGCAGGCGGCGCGCGAACTGGGACTCAATGCCGCAGAAGCGCGCCACCTGAGCCTGGCGACCTTTCTGGGCGCCAGTCAGTTGGCCGCTGGCAGCGATGAGGATATCAGCGTGCTGCGCGCACGCGTCACCTCCAAAAATGGCACTACCGAACGCGCCCTGTTGAGCATGGAAGCCAACCGGGTCGCCGAACATATCGCGCAAGCCGCCCATGCCGCCGCCGGCCGCGCCAAAGAGATGGGCGATGAACTGGGAGCGCAACCATGATGGATGAAGCCCTGCTGTTCCTGCTCGACATCCTGCTGCAACCGTTCGCGGCAATCCTGCTGCTGCGCTTCCATTTGCAGTGGCTGCGCGCGCCGCTGCGCAATCCCATCGGCGAATTCATCATGGTGCTCACCGATTTTCTGGTGTTGCGCACGCGCCGTTTCATTCCTGCCGTGCGCGGCCTGGACAGCGCGACGCTGCTGCTCGCGCTGTTGGTCGAAATGCTTTACCTGGCTGGCGTTCTGTGGACGCAGGGTTACCCGTTCCACGGCTTCCCGTTGCCGGGGCTGCTGGTTCTGGCGCTGGTCAAGCTGTTCAAGATCAGTCTGTACCTGCTGATGGCGGCCGTGTTCGCGCAGGCGATTCTGTCCTGGGTAAGCCCATACACGCCGGTTGCGCCGCTGCTGGCAACCGTCACCCAACGTTTCCTGCAGCCTTTGCGCCGCATCGTGCCGCTGCTGGGCAACGTGGATCTATCGCCGTTGCTGCTGTTCATCATCTGCCAACTCATCGTAATTGTGCCGATCGGTGCGCTGGAACGCATCGCGACCGGGATCCTATAAATGGCCGAGTGGTACCGTCGCAACGGGAATGTCATCACCCTGACCTTGCATGTTCAACCCGGCGCAAAGCGCAGCGGAATCACCGGTTTGCACGGCGAAGCGCTCAAGCTGCGGCTGTCCGCACCACCCGTCGAAGGACGCGCCAATGAGGCATTATTGAAATTTATTGCGGAATTGTTCGGCGTGCCGCTGCGCCAGGTGGAACTCAGGCAGGGCGGACAGTCGCGCCACAAGGTAGTGGCGGTAACCGGCAGCACCATCGACCCGGATAGCTTGCTGAAACCTGCTTAAGGCCGGTTAAATTTTCAGGCGCTCGACGACTCGACCATGCCTGAGATGCTCCTCGATAATTTCGTCGAGGTCTTGTTCATCCACGTAGGTGTACCAGATGCCCTCGGGATACACCACGATGACCGGCCCCTCGTCGCAGCGGTTCATGCAGCCGGCGGCGTTGATACGGATGTTGTTCTGGAGATTGGAGATGCCGAGTTCGGCAACTTTATTTTTCATATAATCGCGCGCCTTCTGCGCGCCTCGCTTGCCACAACAGTCGCCACCGTCCGCGCGTTGATTGGTACAGAAAAAAACATGCTTATCGTAAAAGCTCATAGCAAACCTCGAATGAATGGAGTGAAAGCGGAATTATAAAAGCGCTCACAAAAGTCGGCGAGACTAATGCCTTTATATTCTCCGAATGCGCCACAGGTGAAACAACAGCAGCAGCGGAAAAACCAGAGCAATAGTCTGCGCCAAGCCATTGTAATTGAGCAAATGCCCGTAATGCCAGTGATAGATCGACATGGCAGCGGCGGGTGTATTGTTGCCAAACACGAAATTCACAACGGTAAAATAGGCCAATGCCACCGCCGCGCCGGAGACAATTGCCGTGCTGCGCGGCAGCGACAGCACCGCGAACAGCAGCACCATCCCAAACAGCATTCCCAGCACCGCCTCGCTGTTGATCCACAGCAGCAATGCCCAGGATTTCAGCAACACCGCCGCCGTAACAAATTTCGCCAGCGCCACCACGCTCAATATCACCGGCAACGCAATGACAGCATTGCGCGGCACCCGCAACAGGGTCAGCAGCAGCGTGCCCAGCATCAACAGATTCAGCGTGACGGCACCGCTTTCCCACCAATCGAACGGGGCGGGTGGCAACGCGGCAAACGGCCGGTGCGCCACCTCGCTGATAAACACATTGCCCAACATCGGCAAGGATGGGTTGATCTGCCCGAACATCCACAGTGCGAGCAGGGCCAAACCGAAATCCATCTCCTTGCCCTGATTGAACAAACCGCTGCGCCAGCGCGTCAAGCGGGTAAACAACCAAGTCCACGAAACCACGCTCACCGCCAGCAGCGCGCCAATCAACGTGCCTGCGCTGTTGGACAGCAAATCCATATTCGAACTGATGCGTGTGGGCAAATACATCTGCAGATACTCCATGCCCGCTGACAACGACACCCCCAGACACAGGCCGAAAATCACGCTGGCCGCCGCGCCGAAGCGCGCGTGCAACGCCAGCCCGGCCAGCAGCCCGAACGGCAGATAGGACAACAGATTGATGACCGCATCGAATGCGGTATAGGTGAGCAGCAAAGGCGCGGCAAGCACCTCAATGAAATCCAAACCCTGCTCGCGCCAACCAGAAAAGGGTGACAGACTGGCATACACGATAAACAGCGCATAGCCGATTGCCAGCCAGGTACGCAGCCGCGCGCGGGTTTCGGTGACGAATAGTTCCTTCATGACTTATATTCGGTTGCACCGTAGTTTCAACGGTTACGCAAGTTTAACCTATTCGACAGAGCAGGCCGGATTCAACGGCATCCTGATTTTTGCCATGAAAAACAAACGCAGGCTGCATTGACCCTGAGCGGAAATATTGTGACACTGCACCCTGATTCGGCGGTAAAAGCGCCATTGCATTCTGCACCGATTATGCAATTTCATATCATCCCAATTAAAGTTAGGGGACACCGCCATAATCCACAATCAGCTCTTCTCTTTACGGGTATTGCTGGCCGCCCTGTTGCTGCTATCCGGCATTGCTTGCCATGCGGAGACTTTCACGATTTTAACCATCGCCCCCTCCGAGCTTTCCCGAAGAATGAAAGAGCCCAGTCCCCCTGTCATTATTGATGTCCGCACACGCGATGAATATTCATCGGGACGCATTGATACCGCATTGAACCTGCCTCACGATGAATTGGAGCGCAGGCTTGGCGAAATACCGGGAAACAAAACCAGCGAAATAGTCGTGTACTGCCGAAGCGGAAAGCGTGCCCGGATTGCGGAGAATATTCTCATCGAAAAAGGTTATAAGAACATCAAGGATCTGGACGGGCATTGGCAAGGCTGGAGTAGCCAAGCGAAGTAACGGTGGTGCCATTCCCGCAGTTTTTCAGGCTCGCATCAACTCTTCAATATCTACCACCGCTCTCGGCGCGGCTGCGGTCAGCACTTCGTTGCCTTGCGCGGTGATCGCCACATCGTCTTCGATGCGGATGCCGATATTCCAAAGAGCCTGCGGTACATCGTCGGCGGGGCGGATGTAGCAACCCGGCTCGACGGTGAACACCATGCCAGGTTGCAGCGCGCGCCAGTTGTCACCGGTTTTGTAATCGCCGACATCATGCACGTCCATGCCCAGCCAGTGACCGGTGCGGTGCATGTAAAACCTCTTGTAGCTCTCGCTTTCCAGCACTTCATCCACGCTGCCTTGGCACAGCTTCAGGTCGATGAAACCCTGAGCCAATACGCGCAGTGCGGCGTCATGTGGCGCATCCCAAGTGTTGCCGGGACGGGCGGCGGCAATCGCGGCGGCTTGCGCGGCAAGCACGATTTCATAGACCTCTCTTTGCGCGGCGGAGAAGCGCCCGTTCACCGGAAAAGTGCGCGTGATGTCGGAGGCGTAGCCGTCCATTTCGCAGCCCGCATCAATCAGCAGTAGGTCGCCGTCGCTGAGCACGGCGTTGTTGCCGACATAATGCAGCACGCAGGCATTCGCACCGCCCGCGACGATGGTGGGATAAGCGGGGTGGCGCGCGCCGTGGCGGCAGAATTCATGCAGAAACTCCGCCTCGATCTGGTATTCGAACTGCTCTGGGCGGGTGAATTGCAAGGCACGCCGGTGCGCCTGTGCGGAAATTGCGGCGGCGCGGCGCATGACGGCCAGTTCGTGTTCATCCTTGAACAGCCGCATTTCGTTGAGCAGCGTGCGCACGTCACGTATTTCGTCCGGCGCGCGGATGCCGCTGCGCACTTTGGCCTGCACCTCGCCGCGCAACTTGAGGATGCGCCGATCCCATGCTGCATCGTGGCCTAACGGATAAAACAGCGCGGCCTGGTTGCCCATCAGTTCGGCCAGTTTTTCATCCAGTTGTGCGATCGGATAAGCTGCATCGAAACCAAATTGCTCTTTTGCGGCATCGGGTCCGGCGCGGTAACCGTCCCAGACTTCGCGTTCCGGGTTTTTCTCGCGGCAGAACAGGATGGCTTGCGGCTGTCTATGGTCATCTTGGTCAGCAATTAGCACCAGCACCGCTTCCGGCTCGGCAAAGCCGCTCAGGTAATAAAAGTTGCTGTCGTAGCGGTACCCATAATGGGTGTCGCCGTTGCGCGCCACTTCCGGCGCGGTAGGGATGATGACGATGCCGCACTGCATCTTTTCCAGCAGGCGGGCACGGCGTTGTGCGTAGATAGTCAGGTCAATAGTCATGGTGCATTGTGCTGCGAAGGGGGCGTTTTCTGCAATGAACAAACTTGGCTGTCGAGTTCAGTGAGACGTTGCGGCGTGCCTACATCCACCCATAGGCCCCGGTGGTGTTCGCCGCTGACCTTGCCGAGGGCAATTTGCGCGCGCAGCAGCGGTGCAAGCGGCGCGATGCTGCCGCACGGGACGTGGCTAAACAGGGACGGCTGATAGATGCCGATGCCGCTAAAAGTCAGGATTGAGGATCGAGGATTGAGGATCGAGGAAACATTGCTGCCGGGCGTGACGCGACCATCTTGCAGATAAAAATCGCCTCCAAGGTGGTGGGGCGGATTGTCGACCAGCACCAGATGCGCAGCATCGCCATGTGCTTGCAGCGCAGCGGCGCGTTCGGGCAAATGCGCAAAGTTGTAATCGCAGTAGATGTCGCTGTTAATCACGGCGAAAGGCTCATCGCCCAGTAGCGGCAGGGCGTTGGTGATGCCACCGGCAGTTTCCAGCGCGCGTGCTTCGGGGGAATATTGGATATGCGCGCCGAACCGGCTGCCATCGCCCAATGCAGCTTCGATCTGCGCACCGAGGTGAGCGTGGTTGATGACCAGTTCGCTGATGCCGGCATGCACCAGTTTTTCAATATGCCAAACAATCAGTGGCTTGCCGCCAGCTTCCAGCAGTGGTTTCGGTGTATGGTCAGTAAGCGGACGCATGCGTTCACCGCGGCCGGCCGCAAGAAGCATGACCATCATGGTTTTACGCCTTTCACGTTTGCCCCCTCTCCCGCTTGCTGGAGAGGGTTGGGGAGAGGGAGATGCGCAGCATCAAAAGGTGTACCCCACTTGGTTGTCGCGCGGTTCCAGTTCGTCCAGCAGGTTCAGCAACGGTTTGAGATCGATATAACGCGCGCAGGCGGCACGCAAATACTCCATTACCAGCGGTAGGTCTTTCAGGTAGCCGTCCTTGCCATCGCGGTGATACAGGCGCGCGAAAATGCCCAGTACTTTGAGATGGCGCTGCACACCCATCCATTCGTAATCACGGTAGAAATTTGAAAAATCTCTGGCCACCGGTAGCCCAGCCTTGCGCGCCTTTTCCCAGTAACGGATCAGCCAATCGATTATTTCTGCCTCTTCCCAACGGATGTAGGCATCCTTGAACAGCGATACCAGATCGTAGGTAATCGGGCCATACACCGCGTCCTGAAAATCGAGGATACCGGGGTTGGGTTCAGATACCATCAAGTTGCGCGAATGATAGTCGCGGTGCACATACACGCGCGGCTGCGCGAGATTGTTGGCAATAATGCGCGCAAAGGCTTCTTTCAGTTTGGCGTGCTGTTTATCGGTAAGCGTGACGTTGAGATGCCTGGCGATATACCACTCCGAAAACAGGTGCATCTCGCGTAGCAGTAGCGCTTCGTCATAAGGGGGCAGTTCATTTTCGCGCGAGGCGAGCTGGATTTTGATCAGCGCGTCTGTGGCCGCGCCGTATAGTTCATGCGCAGCGGCCCCTCCGTGCAGAGCACGCAAATAAGTACTATTGCCGAGGTCTGACAGCAGCAGGAAGCCTTGCTCAAGGTCTTGCGCATACACATGCGGCACATGCGCCCCGGCAGCCTCGAACAGTTTGGCGATATGCAGGAACGGGCGGCAATCCTCGTACTGCGGTGGCGCATCCATCACGACCAGCGTGCGCCCGTCGGCAAACGTAGCGCGGAAATAGCGGCGGAAGCTGGCATCGGCTGAGGCCGGGGCAAGATTGAAGACCTCGTTAGGAAACTGGCTGTGCAGCCATATGGTAAGTTGTTGCTGGCGTTGCATATCGGGCTTTTCAAATAGCGTTAATGGTAAACTTGCGAAAGTTTACCACCTTACTATTGTCATGCGGTTCCGTCTCAAGCCCATCGCATTCACTTTGCTCTGCACATTTGCGCACCCTGCCAGCGCGAATGTGGAGTTGCTTGCGCTGCGTATGGACAAGACCTTCAGGGCGATGGCGGCGCCGACGCAGGAAACGCCTGCCTTCATAGAGGCAGACCACCTGACGGGCAAGAAGGAAAGCCAGATCGAGGCGACGGGCAACGCAATATTACGCAAGCGCGGGCAGTCCATCCGTGCAGACCGCCTGTTGTATTTTCAGGATACCCAAGACCTCGATGCACAGGGCTCGGTGGTGCTGGCGCAGGGCGGTAACACGATGAGTGGGCCGCATCTCAAGCTGAATCTGGACACCAGCATCGGCATCATGGAGCAACCAGTATTTTACCTCGCGGAGAACGATGGGCGCGGTTCGGCGGATATGCTGCACATTCATAACAAGCAGCATTACACGCTGGATAATGCAAACTACACCACCTGCCCGGCTGACAATCAGGACTGGCTGCTGAAAATGCACGGCTTGGAGATTGACCGCGACCGGCAGATCGGCACTGCCCATCATGCCTGGGTCGAGTTTATGGGCTTGCCGATCCTGTATTCACCGTGGATGGACTTTCCGCTCAACGACCAGCGCAAATCGGGGTTTTTGTCGCCAATATTCGGCAACACCACCAATAGCGGCAGGGAATTTACCCTGCCCTATTACTGGAACATTGCACCGAACCGCGATGCGACCATTGCACCGCGCGTGATGACCAAGCGCGGGGTATTGCTCAGCAATGAATTTCGTTATCTCGAACCCCGCTATAGCGGCGAACTGCAAGTGGACGTGCTGCCCAGCGATGCGCTGGCAAACCGCAGCCGCACGCGTATTGCTCTGATACATAGCCAGGCCATTGCAGGGGCATTGAATGGTTATGTCAATTTAAACAGCGTCTCGGATGATGCCTATTTTCGTGATTTGGGGAGCACGGTAAATACCACCTCGCAGGCCAATCTTCTGCAGGAAGCGGTGTTGACCCACGGTGCCAGTTGGTGGAATGCGGCCGCGCGCGCGCAGCGCTACCAGACTTTGCAAGATCCGGCTGCGCCGATCGTGGCACCCTATAAACGTTTGCCGCAATTGACAGTCAATGCGCAGCGGAACCGCTCAGGCGCCAATCTTGCTTTTGCTGGTGAATTTGTCGATTTCAGCCACCCCACCATGCTGAACGCCAAGCGATTGATGTTCAATCCCAGCGTTAGTTACCCTCTGATTAACGATCCCGCCTTCTATGTAACGCCAAAAATTGCCTTACATAGTACGCATTATGTAATGGGCACAAACAATGCCAGCGGTTTGCCGAATGCTTCGCGCACCTTGCCGCTTTACAGCGTGGATGGGGGGATGGCTTTTGAGCGCGACTGGAACCTGCTCGGCGGTGACTACGTGCATACTCTGGAACCGCGCGCCTTTTATGTTTATGTGCCGTACAAAAACCAAAATCTGCTGCCTAATTTTGATTCTGCGCAGGCCAATTTCGACTTCACCCAGATGTTCACCGAAAACCGTTTTTTTGGCAGCGACAGGGTGGGTGACGCGAACCACATTACGCTGGCCATAACTTCGCGTTTGCTGGAGCAGGGAAATGGCACAGAGCGGCTAAAATTAATGGTGGGCGAACGTTTCAGTTTCAAAACACCCCAGGTAAATCTTGTTGCACCCACGACAACAACCAGCAAATCCGATATTTTGCTTGCCGCGTCGGGGAGAGTGACAAAAGCCTGGTCTTTTGACAGTGAGTTCCAGTATGACCCGAACCAGGCGCACAGCCAGCGCTATAACATCGCCACGCGCTATCGCCCGGAACTGGGCAAGGCTCTCGACCTCGGCTACCGCTTCGCTCGCAATACCTTGCGCCAGATTGATCTTTCCGGGCAATGGCCGTTATTCAACCGCTGGCACGCAGTGGGACGTTTGAATTATTCCCTGCAGGACGGCAAAACTTTGGAGTCAATCGCCGGGCTTGAGTATAATCAAAGCTGCTGGACGCTTCGTTTTGTAGCGCAACGCATTACTGTCGCGGCACAGCAGGCCAATACGGGTATTTTCCTGCAGCTCGAGTTGAATGACTTTATCAGCGTCGGTTTGGATCCCATTAACGCCTTGAAGCAAAACGTGCCCAGCTATACAAAATTAAACGAGAAGCCCGCCAACAAACCTGGTTCAGTCTTGCGTTGAACAATGCAGAGGAATAATGATGTCTGATATAACTACCGATGGAACTATTAGCCATTCCACTAGGCAACCAAAAAACAGTTGCCAAGTGGCTGGTTATAGCCATCTGACTAGCCCAGCAAAAAACGCTGGGCTAGTCATTGGTTATAGAACGACAGCCACCGCGCTGATTTGCTGCGCCACATTCATTGCAACGCTTCCTGCTTACGCCGCCGGAGCCGCAATGGTGAAACCCGAGCAGGCTTCACCCACTATTGCCGAACCGCATAAACCCGATCCGCAAAAACAGGTTGCGGTGATCGACTCCGTGGTTGCGGTAGTCAACGATGATGTGATCACCCGCAAGGAACTGGATGACCGGCTGCGCGTGGTGGTGCACCAGTTGCAGAAACAGGGGACACCATTGCCCGCGCCGGAAGTATTGGAAAGGCAAATACTCGAACGCATGATCAGCGATATGCTGCAAGCGCAATTCGCCAAGGAAAATGGCGTGCGCGTGGACGATACGCAACTGGATCAGGCGATTATGCGCATCGCGCAGCAAAACAACTTCCCGTCACTGGCTGAGTTCCGCGCCAAGCTGGAAGCGGACGGCGTGGATTTCAAGAAATTTCGCGAGGAGATCCGCAGCGAAATCATCTCCACGCGTTTGCGCGAGCGCGAGGTGGAAAGCAAACTTGTTATCAGCGATACCGAGGTAGACAGTTACCTTGCCAACAAGAAGAACATGGGTGGGGCGGAAGAGGAGTTCCATCTCGCACATATTCTGGTGGTGGTGCCAGAACAGGCCAGTGCGGAAAAAATTCAGGCCGCACGTGACAAGGCGGAGCAGGCGTTGAACCAATTGAAGGGCGGCGCGGATTTTGCACAAGTGGCGGCAGGCTACTCCGATGCCAAGGATGCGCTGAAGGGCGGCGATCTTGGCTGGCGGCCAAGCGACCGCCTGCCGCCGCTGTTTACCGGTGAACTGCAAAAACTGCAACCCGGGCAAACTACCGCAGTTTTGCGCAGCCCGAACGGTTTTCACATACTCAAACTGGTTGAGCGACGCAGCGGCAGCGCGCCGGTGTTGATCACGCAAACCCATGCGCGGCATATTTTGATCAAGACCAGTGAGATCGTTTCCGAAAACGAGGCCAAAAGCCGCCTGATGGAAATCAAACGGCGCATTGAAGGCGGGGCGGATTTTGCCGAGCAGGCCAGACGCTTTTCCCAGGACGGTAGTGCACAACAGGGCGGCGATCTGGATTGGCTGTCCCCCGGGCAAACCGTGACGGGATTTGAAGAGGCGATGGACAAGCTGCAACCCGGCATGATAGGCGCGGTGCAAACACAATTCGGCTGGCATCTGATCCAAGTGCTGGAACGGAAGAATACCGATGTCAGCGAACAGCAGCAACGCCAGCAAGCGCGCCTGGCCATCGGCACGTTCAAGTCCGACGAACAGTATCAGGACTGGCTGCGCCAATTGCGCGACCGCGCATTTGTCGAATACCGCCTCGAAGATAAACAGTAAGCGGTGAACGCAGCACACTCTCCAGCTCCATTGGCGATCACCGCCGGCGAACCGGCAGGCATAGGCCCCGATTTATGTGTGCAACTTGCTGTCACGCCTCCCGACATTCCGTTTGTCGTCATTGCCGATAAAACCCTGTTACAACAGCGCGCCGCACAACTCGGCATCAGTTTACGGCTGCGAGATGTGGGAAGCTGGGAGTGTGGAGAGCGCAGCGAGGGGCTGGGAAGAGGAACTGTGCATGACTCTCCCCACTTGCCACTTCCTGCTTCCTACTCCCTGCCAGTAATCCATATCCCGCTCGCCGCACCATGCCATGCCGGTGTGCCGAATGCCACCAACAGCGGATATGTGCTGGCGACGCTGCGCCGCGCGGTGCAAGGCTGCCAGGCTGGAGAATTTTCCGGTATGGTCACCGCACCGGTGCATAAAGGCATCATCAACGACGCCGGGATACCGTTCACCGGACATACTGAGTTCCTCGCCGGACAAACCAATACCGATCTGGTAGTGATGATGCTGATCGGTGGCGGGATGCGTGTAGCGCTGGCCACCACCCATCTCCCCTTGAAAGATGTACCGGCTGAGATCACAGCACCGCTACTGGAAAATGTGCTGCGCATCATCCGGCGCGATTTGCAATCCCGCTTCGGCATCGCGCAGCCGCGTATCCTGGTAGCCGGGTTGAATCCGCATGCGGGCGAAGGCGGCTATCTGGGACGCGAGGAAATTGAGGTGATGATTCCCGTGTTGGACAAGCTGCGCGCCGAGGGCTTCGATGTCAGCGCGCCACTGCCTGCCGATACCTTGTTTACACCGCAAAAACTCGCGCAATGCGACTGCGTGCTCGCGATGTATCACGATCAGGGGCTGCCGGTGCTCAAACACGCCAGCTTCGGCCAAGGCGTTAACATCACGCTCGGCCTGCCCATCATCCGCACTTCGGTGGATCATGGCACGGCATTGGATTTGGCGGGAACCGGCAAGGCTAGCAGCAGCAGCCTACTCGAAGCGATCAGGGTCGCGGCACAGATGGTGCAGAACGAGCAAGCATATCGTGCATAAAGCCAAAAAAAAGTTTGGCCAGAACTTCCTTGTCGATGAGCAGATCATCGCCGATATCATCAGCGAGATTCGCCCGGAACCAGCTGACAATATGGTCGAGATCGGTCCCGGTCTGGGCGCGCTGACCCGCCCGCTGCTGAAGCGATTGAATCATCTGCATGTGGTGGAAATCGATCGCGACATCATCGCGCGATTGGAGAATGACTACCCGCAGGATAATCCGAAATCAAAATTGACCATCCATGCCGGAGACGCATTGGAATTCGATTTCGCGACACTGCACGCCCCGCTACGCGTCGTCGGCAACCTGCCGTACAACATCTCCTCACCACTGCTGTTTCACTTCGCCACTTATGCCGAGCGTATTAAAGACATGCACTTCATGCTGCAAAACGAGGTGGTCGAGCGCATGGTTGCCGAGCACTCCACACCAGAATACGGGCGGCTGTCGGTGATGCTGCAATACCGCTTCCACATGGAAAAGCTGCTCGATGTGCCGCCTCAGTCTTTCCGCCCCGCGCCCAAGGTAGATTCCGCCATCGTGCGCATGATCCCGCTTCCCGCCAGTGAAATCATGGTGCATAACGAAAAACTGTTCGCCGCTGTTGTCAGTGCAGCATTCGGACAACGCCGCAAGACGCTGCGCAATACCTTGCGCAGTTATTTAAATGAAGCTGATTTTGAGAAGCTGGGTATTGACGCACAACTACGCGCGGAAAACCTGGCCGTGATGGAATTTGCAAAAGTGGCAAATTATCTGGATAAGCCGAAATCTGACCATTAAACGATTTTGGCTATCCCAACAAACTGGGGATGGCAGATCAGTCGATACCATACTGTTTCAGCCTCTTCCACAGCGTGGTGCGCGACATGCCAAGCTTTTCGGCAGCCGCTGCCTTATTTCCCCCTGTTTCCTTTAATGCATGCATGAGAGTCTCCTTTTCCTGCCCTGCTTGCTGCGCAGGGGCACGATAGTAACGTTGCACCAGCACCGAGGCCGCCGGAGTGTCCCCAGCCTGTAAATTGGCGACCAGATGGCTGGTTTCCTGGATCTCCGGTGGCAGGTGACGCGCCAGGATTGTCGTACCGTCCATGTGCACCATTGCATATTCCAGGGCATTTACCAACTCCCTGACATTGCCCGGCCAGCTATAAGCGCCAAACGCATCAAGCGCCTCGTTGGAAAGCTGGATGTCACGCCCTGGATGGCGGGTAAGCATATTGGCAAGCATGGAACTGACCAGCAGCGGAATATCCTCCTTACGTTCGCGTAAGGCGGGAACGTGCAGCGGAAGCACCCGCAACCGGTAATAAAGATCCGCCCGGAATTCACCGCGGCTCACCATAGCCGGCAGATCCCGGTGCGTTGCCGCAATAATCCTCACATCCACCTTGCGCGTCTGATTTTCGCCGAGCCGTTCGATTTCGTGTTCCTGCAAGACGCGCAGCAGCTTTACCTGAACACTCATAGGAACCTCGCCAATTTCGTCCAGCAACAGTGTCCCGCCGTGCGCGGCCTCGAAGCGGCCTTCGCGGGCCGTGGCCGCACCTGTGAATGCGCCGCGTGCATGGCCGAACAATTCGGCTTCCAGCAGTTGTTCTGGAAATGCGGCGCAGTGTACCCGCACGTAGGGTCCCTTGGCACGGCTTGAGTTTTCATGCAGCGCACGCGCAACAAGCTCCTTCCCGCTGCCGCTCTCGCCGGTAAGGAGGATGCTAGCCTCACTTGCTGCCGCCCGCAGGATTTGGCGGAACAAATTCTGCATTACCCCGCTGTGACCTACCAAACCGCCCAAGCGTAGCCTATCGCTGGCCGCTTCTTCCAATTGCATCTCATGGGTACGATCACGCAACACCACGGCGCAGTATGCCAACTGCTCATCGGAGGGCAGTACCATGGCCCACATGCGCAAGGGTATCAGCGTACCGTCCGGACGCTGCACAACAAGATCTTGAATTTTTTTCCCCTGTATTGCGTTCTTCATGAGCGTGCAATGCCCCCTCTTCCCGCAGTTCCGCGCACAAGCCGTCCCCTGAAAAAGGCTGGGGCAGAGCTTATCTAAAATATTATCGTGATTCTGTCCCAGCATGCGGCTGGCCGCTTCATTGATCGCTACAACGTGACGCTGCTGGTCAAGAAAAAGAATCCCCTCCTCCAGATTGTCGAGAAACTGCCTCAATCCTGACAAACTAATCATGACTGCTCATCACTCCGTAAAAATGTTTACTATGAACAGCATGTTAACGTTTCCTCTTAACGTCGTCAACCTACACTACAACCATTTATGCATAAAATTGATTTATTTTCAATAAATTATATATATGCGGCACGGTTAATGCTTATATCAAAGTACTCGTCTGTGAAGGCAAAAATACCGTTCACAGGCGAAAACTCCCTCGCCAGGATGGCAGGGGATTTGCCCAGTCTATACAGAGGAGTTCATCATGAAAACACGTTTTTTGGCAGGTATTATCATTTTTGGCGTCTTGGCGACTTCAGTTGCACAGGCCGCAACATCACCCTCGGTTGTGGAGATTTACTCCGGTATGAGCGCTGCTGCGATACAGAAAGATCAGCAAACAAACCCAGCTGCCGAGCGACATTCAACGGCGGGTAAGTCAATGTGCTCTTGGCATGAAGTAAAAAATGAGGTCGATCCACTGTACGCCGCTTACCCAGGCGATGAGTTTGTGGAAAAAGCTGACCTCGCCGTAGCGAACACAAACTTTACGTGCTAACGGATTTTATGCAGACATCTTCTGCCATCCGCAATTAACACAAGCTCTTACACACTTCTCCAAGTCTTAACCTCTCCCAAGCTGTTAAGATGTTTTGCCCCTGACTCTTCTTGATCCAGGGGCATTTTTTGCAAGTTTAACGAACCGGATATGCACTCAACGGTCAGATACGGCGCACGCTAGTGGCTTGCTGATAAAATGCAAAAGTAAGTTTTTGTCATAACCTAAGTCGTCAACCAAGGAAATAAAAATGTTTACCCAATGGAAAAAAATGGCTGCAACCCTGTCCGCAACCGCACTGCTGAGTATGAGTCCAGGAATGGTGTCAGCCCAAGATCACAGCCATTCGCACGATGCGGGGGAGCTGGCGCAACTCACGCTCAACGATGGCAAAAAATGGGCAACCGATGACAACCTGCGACAGGGTATGAGCCGCATTCGCGACGCACTGGCAGCGGAGCTCCCCGCCATCCATTCCGGCAAGGCCACAGCGGAACAATACCGGGCGCTGGCGCAGAAGACGAACGACCAGATTGCGTTCATGGTGAAAAACTGCAAACTGGAGCAGAAAGCGGATGCCATGCTCCATCTCGTATTGGCCGACATCATCGCCGGGGCGGACGCGATGATGACGCCGGATGGCAACAAGGCACGCAAGGGCGCGGAGAAAGTTGCTGGCGCGCTGGATAGTTATGGCACTTATTTTGCCCATCCTGGCTGGCATGGCGTGAAGCACGCCCACTAAAACCATGAGGCAAATGGAATGCCCTGCGCAAAACTGAAAAAGGTGCCGGCGCAGGCGATGCCTTCGGGGCGGTTCCATATCAAACTGTTTGATATGAAGCTTTGCCTTTCGGGATCACTCGGCGATCAGGAAAACATTGTGCGGATTGCCACCCTACGATTACTCCTCGCGCCGGCGTAGCGCACGCCACACCCAAACGTCAAACAGCAATAATGCCGCAACCAGCAGCCACAGCGGCCAGCGCGCGGGCTGGTTCCACTCGTGGCGTAGCTGGTCGCGCTGCGCGGCATCCACGCGCCAGTATTTGAGTTTATTGTTTGCCATCACGTTGGGCTTCACGTTATGCAGCCAGCCGTGCTGCAACACGTAACTCTTCGGATGAAAGCCCCACAGCCACGGCGAGTCGCGGCGCAATATTTCCAGCATTTTGTCGATGATGGCCTGCCGCGCCGGGCTGTTTTCCATGTTCTTCATCTGCTCGAATAGCCGGTCGTATTCCGGGTTGCTGTAATTCGCCGCATTCTCGCCGCCTTTGCCCACCTTGGCTTGTGCGCCGTGCAGCAGGAACAGGAAGTTTTCCGGGTCGGGGTAATCGGCATTCCAACCAAAATAAAACATCTGCGTGTCGCCCTTGCGTATCTTGTCCTGGAAGCGGTTGTAATCGGTGCTGCGCACCACCAGTTGCACGTTGATTTTATCGAACTGTTTGCGCAGCCAGTCGAGGCGCGCCTTGCTGCCCACACCGGCGGAGGTGGTGTCCAGATTGATCACAAGCGGCTGTTTGGTCTGCTCATCCACGCCGTTGGGATAGCCCGCCTCGGCGAGCAGCCGCTTGGCTTCTTCGATGAGTTTGCGCTTCGGCGCGCCACCCACCCAGTCATACACAGTGCGGTTGATGCCTGCCTCGCCCTCGCGGTAGCCGAAGATACCGGGCGGAATCGGCGATTGGGCGGCGATGCCGCGCCCGTTGGCGAAAATGGAAACGAACTCTTCGAAGTCCACCGCGATTGCAATCGCCTGGCGCAGCTTGCGTGAACGATCAGATGATCCTCCCACCGTAGGATCGAGCCAGTTGAAGCCGGTATACATGGTGGAAGTCGAAACCGCAGTTGAAAGTTCGATACCCTGCACCTTCATCGCATCGGTCACAGCCGCCTCGCCGCCGGTGGCCACCTGCACCGCCTGATCGAAGCTGTCCGAGCTAATGCCGGAGGCATCGTAATAGCCCTGCAAAAACTTGTTCCAGTAAGGGATGGTTTCCTTTTCCAGGCTGAATACCACCTTATCGATCAGCGGCAACGGCTTGCCTGCATCCGCCAACAGCCCGGCCTGCGCGTCGCCCGCTTCGCCTTCAACCGGGTAGCGTTCACTGTCGTAATACGGGTTGCGGCTCAGCACCATGTACTGGTTTGGATTGTTTTCGGACAGGTAATATGGGCCACTGCCCACCGGCCACCAGTCCAACGTCAGGTTGCGCTCGCGCATCCCCGCCTGCGCGTAAAATCGCTCGGCCTCATGCGGCATCGGCGCAAAAAACGGCATCGCCAGCCAGTAGGCGAACTGCGGGTACTTGCCATGCACCTCAATGCGGTAAGTGTGCTCGTCCACCACCCGCACGCCTTGCAACGGATACGCGTTCAGATCGAGAAACGCATCGGGATTTTTTTGCAGCGCCTGTTGCAACGTCGCGGCGAAATCTTTCAGGCCGACGATGTATTCGCTCATTACGCCGAAAATCGGCAAATGCAATTGCGGATGCGCCAGGCGTTTAATCTGGTAAACGTAATCTACCGCCGTGACGGTGCGCGTGCCGCTATGCGGAAAATCGCCCAACGCATGGATGCCGTTCAAATCGCGTGGGGTGAGATAACCGTATTCCGGTTTGCCCTGTACGTCGCGCGCAAACGCCGGATGTGGCTGGTAGCGCATGTTCGGCTTGATGCGGATTTCATACACGCTGAAGGCGATTTTTTCCACAGGCGCATTGTCCGGCAACGGGCGGCGGTTCTTGTCCAGATAGCGCACGGTCGGCATTCCGCTGGCAGCCAGCGGCACCAACTCGTAAGGGCGCTTCAGGTAATGGTATTGCAGCGGTGGCGCGTAAATCTGCGCGAGGAATTCATACTCGTTTTCGCTGTATGCCTGCGCCGGATCGAGATGCTTGGGGCGCTCGGTAAATGCGGTGTAAAGAATCGGCTTGCCATCATCCGCAGCCGGGTAGGGATTGTTCCACAACCCGCCGCCACAGGCGGGAAGCAGCACAATCAACAGCAAAACGAACACGACTCTCATGGCACAAAGTGTAGCGGAATCAAGCCGGCACGTCATGGTTAAGGAGCATGAGGTTTCCGGGCAATCTCTGGTGTTATACTTATGCCTGACTTATCAACCACACCCATGAGGAATGCATGAAACGATTTTTGATGCTTTTGACAATCGCCTTGACCAGCGCGAGTTTATTTGCCGCAACGGCTGAAGCCAAACGTTTTGGCGGGGGCAGCAGTTTTGGCAAGCAACGGACGATGGCTCCGCAACAGGCGCAGAAAGCTCCGGCTGCCGCTCCGGCTCCGACCGCAGCTCCCGCACCTGCACCGGCCGGCAATAAGTGGCTCGGCCCACTGGCTGGTTTGGCTATTGGCGCGGGCTTGGGTGCGCTGTTTGCTGGTGGCTTAGGTGGTTTGGGCGGTGCGATGGGCGGCATCCTGATGGCGTTGGCCGCAGCTGCGGTGGCGATGTTCCTGATCGCCAAATTCCGCAAACCACAACCGATGCAATATGCCGGAGCGGGTGCGCCATACGGCAACCCCGAACCTGTGCAACAGCCGTTGGCTGGCGGCAGTGCCACACCCGTCGCCGCATCTGCTGCTCACGCAGGAAACATTCCGGCTGACTTCCCGGTAGAAAGTTTTCTGCGCAGCGCCAAGACTTCGTTCATCCGCTTGCAGGCCGCGAATGACCGCAAGGATCTGGACGACATCCGCGAATACACCACACCGGAAATGTTCGCTGAAATCTCGATGCAAATGCAGGAACGCGACGATGCGCCGCAAAAAACTGACGTGGTCGCAATCAGCGGCGAGTTGCTGGAAGTAGCGAGCGAGGGTGATCTTGCGATTGCCAGCGTGCGCTTCACCGGACAGCTGCGCGAAAATAATGGCACGCCGGAAAACGTGGATGAAATCTGGCATGTGCAGAAAAACCTGCGTGACGACAAGTCAGTGTGGCTGCTGGCGGGTATTCAACAGCCTGTTTTGCATTAATTGGTTATGTTCACCCAGCCTTCTGCCGCAGCACTGAATCATTTGCTCACGCAGAACAGTTGGGCGTTACCGAGGCTCGCGCGCTTCGCGGGAAAAACGGCACGATTCGATATCGCGCCGTTTTCTTTTGCCTACACCATTCTGGCGGATGGCACAGTACGCAGTGCCGATACCGCTGCCACTGCGGATGCCATATGCGTGATCGCGCCATCATTGTTGCCGCGCCTTGCGCTGCACGACGAGAAGGCGCAAGCCGATGTCGGCACCGAAGGCGACGCCGCATTACTGGCGGAAATTTTTTCCCTGTCGCGCAAGCTGCGCTGGGATGCGGCAAAAGATTTGGGCCGCATCACCGGCGACGCCATCGCGGAACACATCGTGCAAACCGTGCAAAGCACAAGGCAACAACTGCACGATGCGGCGGTAAACCTGTCGAAAGCGGCAGCGGAATACTGCACCGAAAAACATCCGCTTCTGGCAAAACCGCAACAGGTTGCTGCGTTCATACAGCAGGTGGACAAGCTGCGCGACGATGTAGCGCGGTTGGAACAGCGCATTAATCAACTGCCGGCCGCGCGGAGTCATTGAAATGTTACGTTTGCTGCGGCTGTCGAAAATCGTTT
Source organism: Gallionella sp. (assembly GCA_028714895.1). Lineage (GTDB taxonomy): Bacteria > Pseudomonadota > Gammaproteobacteria > Burkholderiales > Gallionellaceae > Gallionella. The sequence continues at coordinate 48,120 of JAQTLM010000011.1, forward strand.
TTGTCATACTGCGTTTCGGGCTGGATGAATTCCTGCTTGCCCCAGGCCAGGTACGCTGGCTGCGCACGCCACTGAATATTCTGCTGTTTTGGCGCAACACCTCCGAGCCGCGCGCAGTCAGGCTGCGCCGTGCGCTGGAAAACCTTGGCCCGATCTTCGTCAAGTTCGGCCAGATGCTTTCCACGCGGCGCGACCTGATGCCGGCCGATCTCGCCGACGAACTCGCCAAGCTGCAGGACCAGGTGCCGCCGTTTCCCTCCGCACAGGCGGTAGCGTTGCTGGAAGCAGCCTACGGCAAGCCGTTGCGCGAGGTATTCAAGAGTTTTGACGAAACGCCGGTTGCCAGCGCGTCGGTGGCGCAGGTGCATTTCGCCGTACTGCCTGATGGCCGCGATGTCGCGGTAAAAATCCTGCGCCCCAACATTACCGGCATTATCTCGCACGATATCGCCCTGCTGAAAGTGGCGGCGGACATGATTGAGTGGTGGGCGGAAGGCCGCCGCCTCAAACCGGGCGAGGTCATCAAGGAATTCGAAAAGCATCTGGGAGACGAGCTTGATCTGATGCGCGAGGCAGCCAATGCCAGCCAGCTCAAGCGCAACTTTGCCAATTCGTCGATGATTCTGGTGCCGGAGATGTACTGGGATTATTGCAGCACTGAAATAATGGTCATGGAGCGCATGTATGGCTTCCCGGTCAGCCAGGTGGACGTGCTGCGCGAGGCGGGCATCGACATTCCGAAGCTTGCCGAAAACGGGGTGGAGATTTTTTATACCCAAGTGTTTCGCGACGGTTTTTTCCACGCCGACATGCATCCGGGCAATGTGCAGGTAGCGGCGAACGGCCAATATATTGCGCTGGACTTCGGCATCATGGGCTCGCTGACCGACACCGATAAGCATTACCTCGCGCAGAACTTCATCGCCTTTTTCCGCCGCGATTACAAACGCGTCGCCGAGGTGCACATCGAATGCGGCTGGGCTCCCGCCGAAACCCGCGTGGACGAGCTGGAATCCGCCATACGCGCGGTGTGCGAACCTATATTCGACAGGCCGTTGCGCGAGGTTTCATTCGGCCGCGTGCTGTTGCGCCTATTCCAGACTTCGCGCCGCTTCGGCATCGAGGTCCAGCCGCAACTGGTGTTGCTGCAAAAGACGTTACTCAATGTCGAGGGACTGGGCCTGCAACTGGATCCCGAACTGGATTTATGGAAGACCGCCAAGCCGTGGCTGGAACGCTGGATGGCCGAGCAGATCGGCTGGCGCGGATTCCTCAAGGCATTGCATACCGAAGCCCCGAATTACGCCACCCTGTTGCCGCAACTTCCGCGGGTACTGAACCGCTATCTGGTAAACGATGGTGCTACCTACAGCGCAGAGATGCTGCGCAGGATACTGGAACAGCAAAAACGCTATAACACCTTGCTGGCAATCATATGCCTGTTGCTGCTAGTTCTTTTCGCGTGGGGGTTTTTCAGTTTTCACATGTCCTGAAGCAAAACCCCTACGATTGATCTGAAAATGGAATCAGACAAAAAAACCGCTGTCCCATAACTCCTGGGTCAATGCCCGGTAATCCGCCGCGCCCGGGCTGTGCGGCGCAAACTCGAACACATCCTTGCTGTGCATCGGGCTGGTAGCCAGCGCGACGGTTTCGCCGATGCGCGTTTCGCATACCAGCGCACCGTAGCGTTCCCTGAGCTTGTCATAAATATCGTAGGCCAGTTTGCGCCGCGAATCGAAGCGCGTCACGACGATGCGCCTTTCAAACCTGCGGTTGAGCTTGGCCTCCAGCACGTTGAGTGCGCTATCCAGGCGATACACGCCCTGCAATGAAAGGAAGTCCGCCGAAACCGGGATCAGCACCCGGTCGGTTGCGAGCAGCGCATTAAGCGTCAATACCCCCAGCATCGGGCAGCAATCGATCAGGATGGGCGCGCCGGTGAGCGACAGATCTTCGCGCAGGCCCTGCCGTAACAGCGTTGCGGCTTTAGGATCGCTGCCGAACATGGCATCGATTTTGGCGAGTTCCAGCGAAGCCGGGATGATTTGCCAGCCGCATGGAGTTTCCTGCAGCAGGTCAGAGAGCGGGGTCTTGTGTTTGAAAAAGGCCGCCATGCCGCCATTCGGCAATGCCCTCACCGCACCGCTGGCCAGGGTCAGATGACCCTGCGGATCCATATCCAGCGCAATGGGGCATTGCTGCGCGATATTCAGCGCAGCCGTCACATTCAGACAGGTAGTGGTTTTGCCTACGCCACCTTTTTGATTAAATACGGCGATTACCGCCATTGATTTGACCCCACAGTGACGGGCAGCCGATTACGCGGTCATTCCACGGTAACAGACTTGGCTAAATTTCTCGGCTTGTCCACATCGGTGCCCTTTTGCAATGCGACGTAATATGCCAGCAGTTGCAACGGGATGGTGTGCAGAATAGGGCTTAAATACCCGGCGTGTTCGGGCATTTGCATGATGTGGATGCCGTCTGCCGCGTGGATATGGGTATCCGCATCGGCAAACACATACAGTTCGCCGCCGCGCGCGCGCACTTCCTGCAGGTTGGATTTCAGCTTTTCCAGCAGCGCGTCATTCGGCGCGACCGAAATCACCGGCATGTCTTTATCCACCAACGCCAATGGGCCGTGCTTCAGCTCCCCGGCGGGGTAGGCTTCGGCGTGGATATAGGAGATCTCCTTGAGCTTGAGCGCGCCTTCCAGCGCAATCGGGTAATGCAGCCCGCGCCCCAGAAACAGCGCGTGCTGCTTGCCGGCAAAGTGTTCGGCGAGCTTGGCGATAAGCGGTTCCAGTTCCAGCACCTTCTGCACCGCGCTGGGCAAATGGCGCAGCTCGTGCAGATATTGTTGTTCCTGTTGCGCAGTCAGGCGGCCGCGCGTTTTGGCCAGCACCAGCGTCAGCAAAAACAGCGCGGCGAGCTGCGTGGTGAATGCCTTGGTTGAGGCCACGCCGATTTCCGGCCCGGCGCGGGTCAGCAGGCGCAGCTTGCACAGCCGCACCAGCGCGCTTTCCGGCACGTTGCAGATCGCGAGCGTATGGCCGTGCCCCTGCGCCTTGGCGTGATTCAGTGCGGCTTGCGTGTCGGCGGTTTCGCCGGATTGCGAGATCACCACGACCAGGGTCTTCGGGTTCGGGACGCTGGTGCGATAGCGGTATTCGCTGGCGATTTCCACATTGCAGCGGATGCCGGCAATTTCTTCCAGCCAGTAGCGCGCCGCCAGGCCGGCATGGTGGCTGGTGCCGCATGCCAGGATCAGGATGCTGTCGATGTCGGCAAAAGTCGCCGCCGCTTCTGCGCCAAATATGCCCGGCACCAGCGACTGGCTGTTGCATACCGATTCGAGCGTGTCAGCCAAGGCCTGCGGCTGCTCGTGGATTTCCTTTTGCATATAGTGGCGGTATGCGCCCAACTGCACGCTCTCGTTGCTCAATTCGCTCACCTGCACGGCGCGCTCGACCTGTGTTCCCTGCGCATCGAAAATCCGATAACCCAGCCGCCCCAGCTCGACCACGTCGCCCTCTTCGAGATACACCACCTGGCGCGTCACCGGCAGCAGCGCGGAGACATCAGACGCAACGAAATGCTCCCCGCTGCCCACGCCCAATAACAACGGGCTGCCGCGCCGCGCGCAGATCAGTTGATCAGGATTGTCCGCCGCGATCACGCCGATGGCGTAAGCGCCCACCAACTCGGCAAGCGCCGCCTGCGTTGCGGCCAGCAACGAATTGCCGCGCGCGTAATGGCTGTGAACCAGGTGCGCAATGACCTCGGTATCGGTATCGGAAGTGAACTCATAACCTGCGGCGGTCAGGTAGGTGCGCAACGCTTCATAGTTTTCGATGATGCCGTTATGCACCACGGCGATATGATTCTTGCTGATATGCGGATGGGCATTGCGTTCGCTCGGTGCGCCATGCGTCGCCCAGCGCGTATGCGCGATGCCGATCAGGCCATGGGTCGCCGCGCTTTTCTCGGTAAGCTCGGCCACCCTTCCGGTGCTGCGCACCCGCTCGAGTTGCCCGTCACGCACCACCACCAATCCGGCGGAGTCATAGCCGCGATATTCCAGGCGTTGCAGCCCCTCCAGCAAGATCGGCACAACATTGCGTTGCGCCACTGCGCCTACGATTCCGCACATTCTATATTTTCTCTTTCGTTGGACGTTTCCATCCGTTGATGGTCGTTTGCTTGCTGCGCGACAGCGACAGCTCCCCCTCCGGCGCATCCTGGGTGATGGTGGAGCCGGCGCCGATGGTCGCGCCTTTGCCTACTCTCACCGGCGCGACCAGTTGCGTGTCCGAACCGATGAATACATCGTCTTCGATGATGGTGCGATGCTTGTTCGCGCCATCGTAATTGCAGGTGATCGTGCCCGCGCCGATGTTCACGCGGCTGCCGATGGTGCTGTCGCCGATGTAGCTGAGATGGTTCGCCTTGCTGCCACTGCCGATCTCGCTGTTCTTGACCTCGACGAAATTGCCTATATGCACGCTGTCGTGCAGTTTGGTGCCGGGGCGCAGGCGCGCATAGGGGCCGATATGGCAGTCGGCGCCCACTTCGCTGCTGTCGATCAGGCTGTAAGGCGCAATGCAGGCGCCGCCGGCGATAACGGCATTACGGATGATGCTGTAAGCGCCCACTCGCACGTTATCGCCCAGCGTCACGTCGCCCTCAAAAACGCAGCCGACATCGATCTCAACATCCCGCCCGCAGATCAGCCTACCGCGCACCTCGATGCGCGCCGGATCGGCGAGCGTCACGCCGTGCGACAGCAGGCGTGACGCCTCGACCTGCTGCCGGGCGCGCTCCAATGCCGCCAGCTGCGCCTTGCTGTTTACCCCGTGGATTTCCCATTCGTGCGCGGGCTGCACGGTGTGCACCGCGATACCTTGCTGCACCGCCATGCCGACGATATCGGTCAGGTAGTATTCGCCCTGCGCGTTGTTGTTCCGCAGGTTCGCCAGCCACTCGCGCAGCTTGCCGGTCGGCGCAAGCAGGATGCCGGTATTCACTTCCCTGATTGCGCGCTGCTCGGGTGACGCATCTTTTTCCTCGACGATGCTGAGCACATCGCCCTGCTCGTTGCGCACGATGCGCCCGTAGCCTGCCGGATTATCCAGATCGACCGTCAGCAGCACCAGGCCGCTGCCCGCCTGTTGCATCTGATGCAGCGTGCTGTGCTGGATCAGCGGCACGTCCCCGTACAGCACCAGCGTGTTGCCATTGTTCGCGAGATGCGGCATCGCCTGCTGCACCGCATGGCCGGTGCCGAGCTGCGGCTCCTGGATCACGAACTGCGCCGCATATTGACGCATTGCCTGCGGCACCGCTTCGCCGCCATGCCCGTACACCACGCAAATCTGCTGCGGCTGGAGCGCGGTCGCGCAATCCAGCACATGCTGCACCAGCGGCTTGCCTGCCAGTGCGTGCAACACCTTGGGTTTTTCGGAATACATGCGCGTGCCTTTGCCGGCAGCGAGGATAACGATATTCAATGCGCTCATGTTCGGCCTCTGAAGATGGCGGATTATAAACAAAAGCGGCTATCCGGCGCGCGATTAACTTGCAATCCCGTTTTCAAGCCGAAAGTGAAATATTGCGTTTCTGTTCGGATGATTCCCCCAAAACAATTGACGCCTCAACGTTAGGAAATGCCGGATGGGCTGGCTTGCTGACCCGCTCCAAGAAAAACCGAGTGCGGCGCTCTATGCGTCCGGGCTTGAGGCGATATAATGAAAAGGTGCTGTTCTTAAGTCTCGGGTAAGCGATCTGAGGCAAGAAATGCAGCGGAGAGACATAATGCAAAACGAAGAATCTCATAACGAGTATCTTGATAATATTAAAGAAAAAATACTCATACTGCTGTTGCAGCACGAAAGGTTGGAGCCAGAGCAAATTTCAACGCTCCTGGGAGCCGGAGTTCAACTTACCTTATTCCATCTCGAAGACCTCAAAAAATCCAACATGGTCATGGACTCCCCTTCAGTTGAAAGCCCGACCTCTTGGGGGATCATTCAGGAGGGTCGAGCTTATTTGATTCATCATGGCTTACTTTCCTATTGATCTTTCCTATTGATCTTTCCTTAATTCATGACGCCTGAATTTTCAGCAGCCGTCATTCCGGCGAAGGCCGGAATCCAGCTTGTCATACAACTCCGCATAGCGGACAAGGACGTATTTATGGTGTTGTCCCACTGCGTGAGATATTTTCAATTACCTGGATTCCGGCCTTCGCCGGAATGACGATGTGACTGGTTTTGCGTGTTGTCGCCAATTATGGAAACCTCAATAATTAACATTAGCCAGCACGAATGTAATGCAGTGGATCAGGGATGCTTCGGCTGCGCCCATTGCTCCCCGCCCTTGTCCGCTTTGAGGCCGTAGGCCGAATAGTTACACTGCGGCACAACACAGCATGATCCTGCCAAAAATCCTTGGTGCGCCGGCTTTGCGTCAGTGCGACGCCCGCTTGACCGGGAATACCAGCGCGAATGTGCTGCCCTTCCCTTCATCGCTCAATATTTCAAGTTTGGCCTGGTGGCGCATCGCGATGTGCTTGACGATTGCCAAACCCAGGCCGGTTCCGCCCGTTTCGCGCGAGCGGCTGCGATCCACCCGGTAGAAGCGTTCGGTCAGGCGCGGGATATGCTGTGCGGCAATGCCGATGCCGCTGTCCTGCACCGAAAATACCGGTTGGCCGTCGCGCTCTGCCCAGCGCAACAAAATCGAACCGCCTTCCGGCGTATAGCGAATTGCATTGCTGAGCAGGTTGCCGAATGCGCTATGCAACTCTCCGCGATTGCCGAGCAATTTTGCGTTGTTCACCACTTCCAGGCGCAGCGCATGCGAACCGCCACTCAGCATCTGGCCTTCCCGATAAATTTCGTCGAGCAGGGCGCCCATATCCACCGTTTCTTCAAGCAGCGGGCTCTGGTCATTTTCCAGATGCGACAGGGTAAGCAGATCGGCGACCAGATTTTCCATGCGGCGGGTTTGTTCGGCCATCAGCTGCAAGGCGCGCCGTGCATCATCCCGGCTGAGGTCGGGCATGTCCTGCAGGTTTTCGACGAAGCCGTTCACCACGGTCAACGGCGTGCGCAGTTCATGCGAAACATTCGCAACGAAATCGCGGCGCATGGCCTCGATACGCTCCAGTTGCGTGATGTCGCGGCTGATCAGCAATCGCTTGTTCACGCCATAAGGAATGAGTTTGATCGACAACACCATGTCGTCATGGCGCGCCGGGCGCATCACCAGCGGTTCGCTGAAATTGGATTCCCCAAGAAGGGATTCCTGGAGGTATTCGACGAACTCCGGCTGGCGCACCAGATAGGTGATGTCCTGCATGAAGTCGTGTTCGGCATCCAGGTCGAAATGCTGCTGCGCCAGCGGGTTGCACCATTCGATGCGATTCGCCTCGTTCAGGATCGCCACGCCCTCCGGCAATGCGGCAGTGGCCTGTTCGATGTGCTGCAACTCGGTGGCCAGTTCCGACTTGGTCTGGTTATGCCGCTTGACCATTTTGTACAGCTGGGAAAATACCTCATCCCAGATACCGCCCGCTTCGGGGATGGTTTCAATGCGCGCATCATGCAGCCATCGCCCCAATCTGTATAGTTGCCGTGCATGGAGTGCCATCACAATCAGCAGTACCAGCAGCATAAACAGCAACGCCGGCATGGCCGAAAACACCCCCCACAGCAGCAACGCAACCAGCGTGACGAGCACGATGGGGATGCTTAAACGAAGCCAGAAACCCTGCAAAAAATTCTCCCTATAACCAACCACCCAACCACCTTCCGGGTAAATGGCGAATCTCTCGCTATGGTTGGTTTTTTATCAAAGGCCTATTTAGCCACAGATTGACATGGATAAACACGGATAAAGCATTGCCTTGCGGCGGGTTGGCATTTCCATCCGGACAGCATTAAAAAGAACAGAAGTGGCCCATTATTTATCCGTGTAAATCCGTGGCTAATCGCCGTTTTTAATATCAGTTAACCGAAAAACGATAACCGCTGCCGCGCACCGTTTGAATCAGGCTGTCCATTCCCGCCGGCTCCAGCACGGCGCGCAGGCGGCGAATATGCACATCCACCGTGCGTTCCTCGACAAACACCTGCGTGCCCCACACCTGATCGAGCAATTGCGTGCGGCTATACACCCGCTCCGCGTGGGCCATGAAGAAATGCAGCAAGCGGAATTCGGTGGGGCCGAGTTCTATTGCCGCACCCTTGGCAGTCACGCGATGCGAGGCCGGCAACAGTTCCAGGCCACCCGCTGCCACCACTTCATCCGGCATTTGCGGAACATGGCGGCGCAACACGGCGCGGATGCGCGCCATCAACTCACGCGGCGAAAACGGCTTGGTAATGTAATCGTCCGCGCCCGACTCCAACCCCAACACCTTGTCGCGCTCTTCACCGCGCGCGGTCAGCATGATAATCGGGATATCCTTGGTGCGCGCATCGCTGCGCAGCTGTTTCGCCAGGATCACGCCGCTGGTGTTCGGCAGCATCCAGTCCAGCAGAATCATATCCGGCATACTGTTCCTTATTTGCTGCCACGCGCTATCCGCATCCTCGGCGCGCAACGCCTGAAAGCCCGCCTGCGTCACATTAAACGCCAGCAACTCCTGGATCGCCGGCTCGTCTTCCACAATCAGGATTTTCGCGCTCATCATCCAACCCTTCTCTCCGGTTCGGAGGTTGCAAGGGTATGAAGAATTTGTGACAGGCGTATGACACATGTCAGGTATGCGAATGATGGCTGCGGCGCATCATGTTGGGCAACAAGGAACCTGCCAGCATCCCCGTCAGGCTCATCAGCAGCCCGACCAGTTGCGGCGGCCAGATGCCGCCACCATAAAATTTTTCCATCACCAGCCAGGATACCAGCCCCATGACGATGGAAACCAGCGCGCCCTGGGTATTGGCGCGTTTCCAGTACAGGCCGAACGCCAGCGGCACGAAGGCTCCGACCAGCGTGATCTTGTAAGCGTTTTCCACCATCTTGAAAATACTCGCATTGGAATTCAGCGCAAACCCCAGCACAATGCAGCCGAAGGTCAGCACGATGATGCGCATGGTGCGCAGCATTTGCTTGTCGCTCATGTGCTGGAGCGCAAAATGCTTGAGGATGTTTTCGGTAAACATCACCGAGGGTGCCAGCAAGGTCGCCGATGCCGTGCTCATGATCGCCGATAGCAGCGCGCCAAAGAAGAACACCTGCGCGACCAGCGGAGTGTGATACAAAATCAGATTGGGCAGAACCATCTGCGAATCCGTTTCGATCATCTCGCTGAACATTTTTGGATCGATCAGTGTTGCGGAATAAGCCAGAAACATCGGCACGAAGGCGAAGCCGAAATACAGCACGCCGCCCAGCACCGTGCCGCGCACCGCCGTTTTTTCATTCTTCGCCGAAGTCATGCGCTGAAATACGTCCTGTTGCGGAATGGAACCCAGCATCATGGTCAGTGCCGCACCGATGAACGGTATCCACACCTCGTAGCCGCCGCTCGGGAACAATTGCAGCTTGCCTGCTGCCTGTGCGTGACTCACTACATTGCTCACGCCTCCCGCATCGTCGCTCACCAATATGGCAATCAACAACATGCCGGCCATAATCACCGTCATTTGCACAAAATCCAGCAGCGCCACCGACCACATCCCGCCGAACATGGTGTATCCCAGTACGATGCTTATCCCGATGACCATGCCGGCTTGCTGGGAAATGGTGCCGCCGCTGACCATGTTGAACACCAACCCCAATGCGGTCACTTGCGCCGACACCCAACCGAGGTAGGAAATCATGATGCAAATAGTCATGATCAACTCCACCGAGGGGTTGTAACGGGCGCGGTAATAGTCGCCGATGGTGAGCAGGTTCATGCGATACAGCAGCGGCGCGAAAAACAGCCCGGCGATGACCAGACACATGCTGGCGCCGAACGGGTCGGCCACCACCCCGCCCAGGCCTTCTTTCACAAAAGTTGCGGAAATTCCCAGCACCGTTTCCGCGCCGAACCAGGTGGCAAACACCGTTGCCGTGACGATAGGCAACGGCAAGTTGCGCCCCGCCACCACGAAGTCTCTGGAATTGTGTACGCGCGTCGAGGCATAGATACCAATGCCCACGGATAACAACAGATACAGGATGACGAACCAGATCAGCATCTCATTCACTCGCTAATGAATCATGGCGCGAATTTTAGCAGCCCTTGGAAAAACTGCGGGCAGAAAAGCGCTGGAAATAGCGCGCAATACCGCACTATTTTTCGGCAAACTCTTTGATATCCCGGTTGAGAAAAAATGCGATGATGGTACGAATGATCACAATGCCGCCAAGGATGGCGAGCGATTCCCAGCTCGGGATAATGATGGTTTGGATGATGTCGCCAGCCAGAAAAAAATCCAGTCCCAGCGCGATTTTTTCACCGATGGCGAGGCGAATGCGGCTGATCGGAATGGGCTGTACCGTGCTGTCCAGCAACGACCTGAAGCGCCCCAGCAGTTTAACCAACCCTTCAATCGCGCCCCACATCACAATCGCGATACCGACCGCCTCGGTCCAAGGAACGATCAGCGCAACCAGTTCAACCAGAAGCTCGTGCATATATCCCTCCGGCTAGCAGAGTATGGGGCGTGTTTATTCCGCCTACAGTTCCTTGGCGTGATTGGCCAAGTATTTCGCCACACCTTCGGTTGAAGCATTCATACCGGCCTTGCCTTTGATCCAGCCTGCCGGGCAGACTTCGCCATGCTCTTCGGTGAATTGCAGCGCGTCCACCATGCGCAGCATTTCGTCGATATTGCGTCCCAGCGGCAGGTCGTTCACCACCTGATGGCGCACCATGCCGGCACGATCAATCAGGAACGAGCCGCGAAATGCCACGCCGCCATCGGCTTCCACATCGTAAGCCTTGCAGATTTCGTGCTTGATATCGGCAACCAGCGGATACTGAACCTGCCCGATCCCGCCCTTTTCAACGGGGGTGTTCTTCCACGCCAGGTGGGTGAATTGCGAATCGATCGACACGCCGATCACTTCGACGTTGCGCTTTTTGAATTCATCCAGGCGATGATTGAAAGCAATCAGTTCGGAAGGGCAGACGAAAGTGAAATCCAGCGGGTAGAAAAAAATCACGGCATATTTGCCGTTGGTATATTTCTTCAAATTGAATGTTTCGTTGATTTCGTTATTGCCCATCACGGCAACGGCGCTGAAATCGGGTGCGGCTTTGCCGACGAGAACGGCCATGTTGATCTCCTAGTGATTGTGTTGGTCAGTGCAATTTAGGCTTTTGCCACAACTGCGTCAACTCGAAGTGTATTTCAACCCGCATCAGGATTCCATGATCTACATCATGAAACGCGCTGCCGCAAACACGGCGAGCATGGAGAAAGCCAGCGCCAGTTTGGCGGCGACGCCCAACGCCAACCCGAGCATAGCGCCCACGCCTGCCGGCCGTACCAAGGCGGCGAGCCCGGCCTATATATTACTGACCGCCGCAAACTGGGTGCGGTGCAACTGCGCATACACGCCATCCTTTGCCAGCAATTCGCGGTGCGTGCCGATCTCGACGATTTCGCCTTTTTGCAGCACCACGATGCGATCCGCTTTTTCGATGGTCGACAGGCGGTGCGCGATGACCAGCGTGGTGCGGCCCTGCATCAGGGTTTCCAGCGCAGCTTGCACGTGGCGTTCGGATTCGCTGTCCAGCGCGGAGGTGGCCTCGTCGAGAATAAGGATCGGCGCGTCCTTGAGGATGGCGCGCGCGATGGCGATGCGCTGGCGCTGCCCGCCGGACAGCTTCACGCCGCGCTCGCCGACCAGCGTGTTCAGCCCTTCCGGCCATTCTCTGATGAATTCCATCGCGTGGGCGGCCTGTGCAGCGGCGATGATTTCCGTCTCACCGACCTTGCGCATTTGCCCGTAGGCGATATTCGCCGCAAGCGTATCGTTGAACAGCACAACCTCCTGGCTCACCAGCGCGATGTTGGCGCGCAGGCTGGCTAAAGTAAGGTCGGCAAGGTTGTGGCCGTCGAGCAGGATCGCGCCGCCGATCGGCATGTAGAAGCGCGGCACCAGGTTGGCGAGCGTGGTCTTGCCGCTGCCCGACGCGCCGACCAGCGCGACATTCTCCCCGGCGCGGATATGCAGCGTGATGTCTTGCAGCGCATGGCGTCCGTCCGTCCCGTAGGCAAACTGCACCCGGTCGAATTGCAACTCGCCGCGCGCGCGGCCTATCGTCTCCGTGCCGCTATCCGTTTCACTTTCGCTATCCAGCAAAACAAACACGCTCTCCGCCGCCGCCAAACCGCGTTGCAGGTATTCGCTGACCCCGGCCAGCCGCTTGAGCGGCGCGGTCAGCATCAGCATCGCCATGATAAACGAGACGAAACCGCCCACGGTGGTCTCGTCGGCCTGCGATTGCAGCGTGGCGAGATAGACGATGACCGCTAAAGCCACTGCCGCGACCATCTGCACGATAGGCACATTCGCCGCCGACGCCGACGCCTGCTTCATCGCATAGCGGCGCACCCAGTTGGCCTGCTCGTTGAAGCGGCTGCTTTCATACTGCTGTCCGCCGAACAGTTTGACCACCTTGTGCGCGGATACGCTTTCCTCGATCACCTGCGTGATGTCGCCCATCGCGCGCTGCGCATCGCGGCTGCTGGTACGCATCCGTTTGCTGATGACGCGGATGATGAGGGCGATGACCGGCGCCATCAGCAGGGTCAGCAGCGTCAGCTGCCAGTTGAGGTAAAACAGCCAGCCGAGCAGCCCGATGATGACGATGCTGTCACGCACCGAGATCGTCACCACCGTGGTCGCCGCATTGGTCACCTGGGTGACGTCGAAAGTCAGCTTGGAAATCAGCGAGCCGGTGGCATGGTCGTCGTAATAGCGCGTCGGCAAAGTGAGCAGCTTGCGGAACATCGCGTCGCGTAAATCCATCACCAGCTTGTTACCCACCCAGTTGATCGCATACGTGCCGATGAACGTCGCCAGCCCGCGTATCAGGAAGATCACGATGATAACCAACGGCACCATGCGCATCATCGCCTGGTCCTTATGTACGAACGTACCGTCCAGCATCGGTTTCATCAGAGCGGGTACCAGCGGCTCGGTGGCGGCAACCACGATCATGCCGAGAAGGGAAACGGCAAAGGTGCGCCAGTACGGTTTGACGTAGCCGAGGAGGCGCAAATAGAGCTGGCTGCTGGTCATATTCATGGCGCGCACTTTAGCAGAAAGTCCGCAACTCCCCCGAGTGCTCATTAACGGGTACTCATGAACAGGTTGGTGTGTCCATCAGCACCCACAAAACCAGTGCCGCGGTTTCCAGCAACTCGAGCAGCGCGCCCGCCGTATCGCCGGTAGTGCCGCCGAGACGCGCGATCATCATGCGCCGCAGCAGCCAGAACACGGCGAGACAACCCAGCATCAGCCCGACCCCGCGCATCCCCAGCACGGCCAGCACGCCCAGCAGGGTGGCCAGCAACATCAGCGCCATGGCGCGGCGCGGCGCATGCCGGGCAAGCGCCGACCCCAGCCCGGCGGGGCGCACATAAGGGGTGGTGAGGAACAACAATGGCATGGCGCTGCGCGCCAGCAGCAGCGGCCACAATAATGCCCAGCCGTTATCGCATTGCATCAGGCCGACCAGTGCGGAGAATTTCAGCAGCAACACCAACACCACGGCGACCACCGCAGCGGGCCCTGCATACGGGTCTTTCATGATCGCCATGGTGCGCTCGCGATTACCGATGCCGCCCAGCCACGCATCCACGCTATCGGCCAAGCCATCCAGATGCAGCGCGCCGGTCATCACCACCCATGCCGCCAACAGCAAGGCGGCATGCAGCAACACCGGCACTCCATGCAGCAGGCTGTGCAGCCCGGCCAGCAATGCGCCCAGCAGCAGCCCCACCAGCGGGTAATACAGCAGCGACGCGCCGACTTCGCGTTCACCATAAGTCTGTTTGAGCCTGACCGGAATCTGCGTGAGGAACTGGATCGCGAGCAGCAACGGATAAAAAGGTTTCATGCTGAGGCCTGTGCGGTTTGCTGTGGTTCATGCGCCACAATGGCCTGATGCAGCGCAGCGTGCGGCACCGTCAGGCTGAGCAACTCGGCCAACGGGCGCTGTTGCAGGTGGCACAGAATGATGCGCATCACCCCGCCGTGCGTAACCAGCAGCACGCGCTGGTCGGGATAGCGCGCGGGCAATTCCTGCCAGGCCGCCAGCACGCGCGCCTGGAATGACAGCAGCGGTTCCGCCTGCGGCGGCGTAAAGACAACCGGATCGCGCCAGAAATTTTCCAGCGCACCGGCACCGGCATCGGCGGCGGCGATTTCCGCCGCACTGCACCCATCCCATGCGCCGAAATCCATCTCCTGAAAACGCGCGTCAAAATGCAGCGGCAAGCCATGCCGTTGCGCGTAATCCTGTGCGAATACCGCGCAACGCGTCAACGGCGAACTCAGCACCGTATGGTAGCGCGGCGCATCCGGCAAAGCCTCCGCCATCTGGCGGAAGCCGTGCTCGCTTAGCGGCGCATCAGTGCGCCCCAGATAGACGCTGCCTGCCCGCGTTTCACCGTGGCGCAGCAGGTCGATGTGCGTATGACTAGCAGAGATTTGCGGTTGACCGGTCATTACAGCTTACCCGACACCTGCGCTTCGGCAAAAGTCGCCATGTTGTTATGCAATGCGCAGGCCAGCTGCAACAGCGGCACCGCCGTCGCCGCGCCGCTGCCCTCGCCCAGCCGCATCCCGATCTGTAACATGGGTTGCGCGTCGAGTGCGGTGAGCACGCGCTGATGCCCCGGCTCGGCAGAGGTATGCGCAAACAATAGCCAGTTGCGCACATCAGGCTGGATGCGCACAGCGGTCAGTGCCGCCACTGAACTGATGAAGCCATCCACCAGCACCGCCATGCCATTTTGCGCAGCGGCCAGATAGGCGCCCGCCAACGCCGCGATTTCGAAACCGCCGACGTGGCGCAATACATCCAGCACGCCCTCACCCCCAACCCCTCTCCCGCCTGCGGGCGAGGGGAGAAAACCGTGCAACTCCAGCGCGCGCTGGATCACCGCAGCCTTGTGCGCCACCCCTTTGCTGTCCAGTCCCGTGCCGGGACCCGCCAGCAACTGCGGCGATTCCTGCAACAGCGCACAGGCGATGGCGCTTGCCGACGTGGTGTTGGCGATACCCATTTCGCCGCCGATGAACAGTTGCGCGCCATCCTGTTTTGCGCGCAACGCCGCCGCACGCCCGGCTTGCAAAGCCGCAGCCAGTTGCGCTTCGGTCATCGCCGGGCCCTGCGCAAAATTGGCCGTGCCGGCGGCGATGCGTTCATCGCGCACTTTGGCCAATGGCTCGACCGGCAACACCGTACCGAGATTGATAACTTCCAGCGTGGCATTTAAATGCTTTGCCAGCACGCTGATCGCCGCGCCGCCGCGCGCAAAATTGCGCACCATTTCTACCGTGACAGCCTGCGGGAAGGCGGATACGCCCTCTGCCGCCACGCCATGATCGGCGGCAAATATGCTGATATGCAAACGCTCCATCTGCGGTTTGGCCGTGCCTTGCAACGCGGACAATTGCACCGCAATGGCTTCCAGCTTACCCAATGACCCGGGCGGCTTGGTGAGTTGCTCCTGCCGCGCCAGCGCCGCTGCACGCGATGATTCGTTCAATACGGCACAAGGTTGTGCCAGCCAATTAGTATTCATGCTTACTCCTGTTCAATTTAACTCCATGATGCAGAAGGCACGGCGCGCCGTGCCCCTACTTAATAACCAGCGGCAACCCCGCCACCATTAAAATTACGCGCTCACACAATGAAGCTATTTGTTGATGCAGCCGCCCCGCCTCGTCGCAATAACGGCGCGACAACTCGCCCATCGGCACGATGCCCATATTGGTTTCGTTGCTGACCAGAATGATCTGTCCAGGCAAGTGCGGTAGCACTTCCAGCAACGCGGCACACTCGCGGCGCAGCTCCTGTTCGCTTGCATCGCACAGCAACTGCGTCAGCCACAACGTCACACAATCCACCAGCACGCAATGCTGCGCTGTTGCCTCCCGCTGCAGGACTTCGGCCAGGTTCTGGCCTGCCTCGACCGATAGCCAGCTATCCGGCCTGCGCGCCTGATGTTCGGCCACGCGCCGCTGCATCTCCGCATCGCGCACCTGTGCGGTGGCGACATAGACCACCTGCAAACCGGAGGCCAGCGCATGTTGTTCCGCCAGGCGGCTTTTGCCGGAACGCACGCCGCCTAATATCAGTTCGCGCATGACATCGCTTCCAAAGCAAATAATTCCCGCAACTGCGCGGTATCCAGATATTGCTCCACCGCATCGGCGAGCCGCTCCAGATCGGCTTCGCGGCGCGCGCGGTAATCGGGCGTCGCCGCTTCGGGCAGCCCGGCCCAGCGCAACAGCGCGTCAGTCGCGGCGCATGATTCGAACAGGCCATGCAGATAAGTGGCGAGGATTTGCCTGTCGCTGCTAATTGCTCCATCTGCGCCGTGCTCAAGCTGCACTGCCGGATATTGCAGCGCGCGGCCCGCCGAAACCCCGGCATGTATTTCGTAGCCCGACACCGGCGCGCCTTCCAGCGTCAATGTGCCGCGCACATTGCGCAGTTGTTTTTCGGCTTGCAGCGTGGTGCTCAGTTCCAGCAAACCCAACCCGGCACTGCTGCCGGCTTCGCCTTCCAGACCGAGCGGGTCGTGAATGGATTGCCCCAGCATCTGCAAGCCGCCGCAGATGCCGATGAGCTTGCCGCCGTAGCGCAGATGGCGTTGTATCGAGGCTTCCCAGCCTGCCTCGCGCAGGCTGTCAAGGTCGTTGCGCACCGATTTGCTGCCCGGCAGAATGATCAGATCGGCAGGAGGAATTGTTTCGCCCAGCGCGACAAAACCGAACTCGATTTGCGGATGCAGGCGCAGCGGATCGAAGTCGGTGTGATTGCTGATGTGCGGCAACACCGGCACGATCACGCGCAGCTTATTTGTGCTCCCTCTCCCGCAGGCGGGATAACCAGCTACTTGGCTGGCGTCCTTAGCCAGCCAAGTAGAATGGCTAGAAGTTTCATCAGAGGGCTGGGGTGAGGGTTGTTGAGCGGAGAGCGTAGATGGCACGGCATCCTCCGCTTCCAGATGCAGATCGCGCAGATAAGGCAGCACACCGATCACCGGCTTGCCGGTATGCTGCTCCAGCCAATCCAGGCCGGGCTGCAGCAAGGCCAGATCGCCGCGAAAGCGGTTGATGACGAAACCGGCCACGCGCGCCTGTTCGCTTGCCGAGAGCAGCGCCAGCGTGCCAACCAGATGGGCGAATACACCGCCGCGGTCGATGTCGGCGATCAGGATCACCGGGCAATCCACCGCTTCGGCAAAGCCCATGTTGGCGATGTCGCCCGCGCGCAGATTGATTTCGGCGGGACTGCCCGCGCCCTCGACCACTACCACGGAATATTGCGCAGACAGGCGTCGATGCGATTCCAGCACCGCTGCCCGCGCCGTGTTTTTGTAGGCGTGATATTCCAGCGCTTCCATATTGCCGATGGCATGCCCGTGAATGATGACCTGCGCGCCGGTATCGCTGTTCGGCTTGAGCAGCACCGGGTTCATGTCGGTGTGCGGCGCAAGGCGCGCGGCTTGCGCCTGCACCGCCTGCGCGCGCCCGATCTCGCCGCCGTCGCCGGTCACCGCGCTGTTCAATGCCATGTTCTGCGGCTTGAACGGCGCGACGCGCACTTCCTGCCGCACCAGCCAGCGGCACAAAGCCGCGACCAATGTGCTCTTGCCGGCATCGGAGGTGGTGCCCTGCACCATCACTGTCCGCGCAGTCATCGTTTCATCCCGCTTAATGCTTCGGCGAGGCGCGCCCATTGCGCCTCGTCGCGCGGCAGGCCGAAACGCACGCTGGGCGGAGCATCGAACAAACGCGTCAGGATGCCCTGTTGCGCCAGATGCTGATGCACGCTCACGGCAGATGCGTAGCGCACCCATTGAAACAGGCTGCTGCCGCCACTCGGCGGCAAGCCTTGCGTGCTCAGCAATTCCGCCAGACGTTGTGCCGCCAGCGACAGAGCCTTGCGCGTTGCGTCTTGCCAGGCCGTGTCGCGCAAGGCCAGCGTCGCCACATAGCGCGATGGCGCGGCAATCGGCCACGGCCCCAGCAGTTCGGCAAGCGGTTGCAAAACATTTTCTTCTGCCAACACGAAGCCGGCCCGCGCACCGGCCAGACCGAAAAATTTTCCCAGCGAGCGCAGCACGATCAAACCGGGGCGCGGGCAGGCCGACGCGAGACTGTGCGCGGGTGAAGCATCCATGAACGCCTCGTCCACCACCAGCCAGCCGCCGCGCGCCGCCAGTTGCGCATGCAGACCCAGCAATTCTTCCCGACGAAAAAGTTTACCGGTGGGATTATTCGGATTGACGATGACCACGACCTGCGCAGTAGTGCCGGCTTGCAGAATCTCTGCCGCAGGCACGCTGACAACCTGATGGCTGTGGCGCTGCCAAGCGTGCGCGTGTTCCGCGTAACTGGGCGCGACGATTGCCACTTGTGCTGGCGAGCGCAACATCGGCAGGCACTGAATCGCCGCCTGCGAACCCGCCACCGCCAGCAGTTTCATCGGTGAAACGGCGTTGGCTTCCTCGCTCACTCCTAGCCGTGCTGGTTGCACTGTCTGCGTCGTTCGCTCGTCGCCGCCTTGTTTGACCTTCGAAATTGTTTTAAAGTAATAAGTTTGTGCAGCCGCCTGCAGCTCGTCATCATCCTGCGGCAGGCGTTGCCAAACCTCGTTCGGCACGACGGGCACCGGCCAGCCGTGCGGATTGATGCCGGTGGACAAATCCAGCCAGTCTGCCTCGGCTATTCCATATTGCCGCGCGGCGTGGCGCAGCCGTCCCCCGTGCTCAAGCATGTTGCCACCCAGCCACCAGCAGGGTCACCAGGGTAATGATCATCAGCCATGCGTACAGAGTATGGCGCACCAGCCGCACGGCACGCGCAATGTCAGCCGCGCCTGCCGCCATGCCGCAGCCCAGCAGCGGGCGCTGCTCCGATTCTCCGTGATAGATTGCCGCGCCGCCGAGCCGCACGCGCAACGCCCCCGCCCCGGCAGCCATCACCGGCCCGGCATTCGGGCTTTCCCAGGCTGCGGCCTGTTGCCGCCAGCAATGCAGCGCGCTGCGCGTATGCCCCAGTAACGCGTAACTCAACGCGGTCAGGCGCGCCGGGATGAAATTCAATACGTCGTCCAAGCGCGCCGCAGCCCAGCCGAAGCAGTTATAACGCGCATTGCGGTAGCCCCACATCGCATCCAGCGTATTGCTCAAACGATACAGCAGCACACCGGGCGCGCCCGCCAGCACGAACCAGAATAACGCGGCGAAGATCGCATCGTTGCCGTTTTCCAGCACCGATTCCACTGCGGCGCGCGAGATGCCGGACTCATCCAATTGACTGGTGTCGCGGCTGACCATCAAGCCCACTTGCCGGCGCGCATCCGGCAAGCCTCCGGCGGAAAAAGCGGCGACCACCTGCTCGGCATGTTCACGCAGGCTGCGCGGGGCGATCGCGAAATACAGCACCGCAACGGAAAACAGGATTCCGAAAATGGTGGATTGTTGCAGCACCGCCGCAAGCAGCACGAACGGAATCAGCAATACGATGACCGCGGCAATGCCGCGCAGGTAGCGCGCGGCAGGAGCGGCATCCACGGGCCCATAAAATAATTTTTCGACCCGCCGTGCCAGGCTGCCGAAGCCAACCAGCGGATGAAAACGGCGCGGCTCGCCCAGCAATTGATCGAGCAACACCGCCGCCAATATCATCAGCGGCAAGCTCATGGCAAAAATAATCGCGCAACCGCGCTCGGGTTGGACGGGAAATAAAAATGGATATACGAGGCGGTCAGATGTTTCTGCTGATACACCGCTTCGCTGGTTGCACCACCGTTCGGGCACACCCCGTGTGCGCTGGAAGTGAGTTTGGTTTGCAGGCGCGAGTAATGAAAAGTGTGCCCACGCAATGTGCCCTGCGGCAGTTCGACACTTTGCAGCGCGAGTGCGCTTAAGCGTGGCTGCATGACTGCCGCACCGTCCAGCAAACCCAGCAGGCTGGCTTGCTGTTCATGCCCATCGGCAAGCGATTGCGCGGCATACAGCATGCCGCCGCATTCGGCGAGTATCGGTTTGTGCGCGGCATGATGGGCACGAATGGCGGCAAGCATGGCGATGTTTCCCGCCAGTTTCGGCAAGTGCAATTCGGGGTAGCCGCCGGGCAGATACAGGCTGTCAGCCTCCGGCAATTCGGAGTCATCGAGCGGCGAAAAGAAACACAAATGCGCGCCCAGTGCATTCAACGTATCCAGGTTTGCTCGATACAAAAATGAAAAGGCCGCATCGCGCGCCACAGCGATTTTCACGCCTTTCAGTTCACGCGCTACACCAATGGTACCTGCCGGGAAGAAGGCTACGGCGGGCGGCAAGCCGGTATCCGCGTGCTCGGCCCATAGTTTCGCGGCGTGTGCGATGCGCTGGTTGATATCGGGCAGCTCCGCCGCTTGCAACAGGCCCAGATGACGCTCAGGTAAAGTAATCTCCGCCGCGCGCGGCAAAGCGCCGCAAAATTTGAGTGCGGCAGGTAACCGTTCGGTGAGCATCGCCGTATGGCGGGCACTGCCGACACGGTTCGCGACCACGCCGAAAAATGGCAATGCGGCATCCAACTGCGACAAGCCATAAGCCAGCGCGGCAAAGGTCTGCGCCATCGCGCTGGCATCAATCACTCCCATAATGGGGATGCCGAATTGCCTGGCAAGATCGGCGCTGGAAGGCGCGCCATCGAACAGCCCCATTACGCCTTCGACAAGAATCAGATCGGCTTCCTCGGCTGCCTGATAGAGCAGGGCGCGGCAGTGGGCTTCTCCGCCCATCCACAAATCGAGTTGATAAACCGGATGGCCGGAGGCATGTTCGAGTATGGTCGGATCAATAAAATCCGGGCCGGTTTTGAACACGCGCACCACACGCCCCAGGCTGCGGTGATATGCCGCGAGTGCGGCGGTGATAGTGGTTTTGCCTTGCCCGGAGGCGGGCGCGCTGATCAGCAGGGCAGGGCAATGACGCACGGACATCTTTACAGGTCTATGCCCGGTTGGGCGCGCACGCCGGCTCGGAAAGCGTGCTTGATGTCCTGGATTTCACTCACGGTATCGGCCATATCCAGCAGACATTGTGGTGCGGCTCGACCGGTAATCACCACATGCTGCATGGCCGGGCGCGCCGCCAAGTCAGCGCAGACTTGCCGCTCGTCCAGATAACCGTATTTCAACAAATACGTCAGCTCATCCAACACCACCAAATGCAGCGACGCATCGTTCAACAAGCCTCGCGCTACCGCCCAGCCGCGCTGTGCTGTGGCTATATCGGCGTCGCGATTCTGCGTATCCCAGGTGAAGCCGTCGCCCAATACATGCCATTGCACATTGGGCTGCTTACCCAAAAAGTTTTCTTCGCCGGTGTCACGACGATTCTTGAGAAATTGCGCCACACCGACTTTCAGGCCGTAACCCAAAGTGCGCGCCACCATGCCAAATGCCGAGCTGGATTTACCCTTGCCGTTGCCGGTCAGCACCAGCAATAAACCACGGTCCTGGTCGGCCTTGGCAATTGCCGAATCCACCACCGCCTTTTTGTGCGCCATGCGTTTGTGGTGTTGTTCGCCGCTGTCCGACATAACTTAACGCGCGGTTGGCTGGATGATGTCGGCGCGCCGCGAAAACAGTGCATACAACAGGGCAGCAGGAATCAGATAGACCACAGCACCGGCCAGATACGGCTGATAGTATTGTGCTATGCGAGCGGCATATTCGCTCAGGCTCATGTCATGGAATCGTCCCGAAAACACATAGAACGCGCCGTTGGAGATGACAAACGCCACGTTAACCGCCGCAAGCGAGATAGCCGAAAACAACCCCAGACTACGCAAACTGTTTCGATGGTTGCGCGCGTAGTAGCGACCTGAAAACCACAGTACGGCATAAGTCGGGATCAGGAACCAATATGCGGGGGTCACGCAATAATCGCTCACGCCCAAGTGAGCGATCGCGACGTAATCCAGCGCGGCAGCTTCCAGAAGCAATGCGCCGAACAACAGCGGACTGGCGGCCAAGAATCCGGCCAGCAAGAACACCGCCAGCGAGGCATCCGGCAGATGCAGCGCGCTGCCGAAATGATGCATACGAGTGGCCGCCATTAAGGCTACCAAAGCCAAACCGATTAACACCGGACGTTGGGATAACAGTTTCATGTCGTACTCCTTAAAAAATAATGAAGAGATGGGCAGGTTGGGTCACGACCTTGCGGTCTGACCCAACCTGCAACGCTTAGCTTTTTGGTTGATAATTTAGCGTAAAGTATAACCCGCGCCGCGCCTGATTGAAGAACTGTGCGGTCTCGTATCGCTTATCCAGCAAGTTGTCGATCCGCCCCTGCACCAGCCAATCCGCCGCGACGCGATGTTCGGCACGCACATCGAGCAAACCATAACCCCCCAATCGCTTGGTGCTGGTATTGGC
This sequence comes from Gallionella sp., assembly GCA_028714895.1. GTDB lineage: Bacteria > Pseudomonadota > Gammaproteobacteria > Burkholderiales > Gallionellaceae > Gallionella. The sequence continues at coordinate 70,753 of JAQTLM010000011.1, forward strand.
AAGGTCATCAAATCGGCGGCCTTCCGCATACAGCGAAGTGGCCAAACGATATGCGCCAAAGTCATGTGCCACTTCGATGCGCATCGCTTCAGTTGCGCGGCGATTCAGCAGTTTACCTTGATTCACCCCGGAGGTTTGACGCGGATCTTGCAGGGTCAGCGTGCTGTTGATATCACAATCCGCCAACTGCGTTTTCAGTTGACCTTCCAGGCCTTTTAAACGCGCAGTATCGATATTAACTGGCAAAAAGAAAGCATCAAAACCAATCAAATCGGTAATGTCAGTTTGATACGCATTCAGCGACCACTTGCCGAATGTGCCATGACCCGCCGCGCCAACTTCAACGCTGTGCGACAACTCAGGGCGTAGGGTAGCACTGCCAAATCCCGGGTAATACAATTGATTGAAGGTCGGGGCCTTGAATGCTGTGCCATAAGAAGCCGTCAAACGCATCGCATCATTGACTGCATAACCGTAGCCCAATCCGCCGGTATTATGGCCACCAAACTGCTGATTGTCATCGCGCCGCACACTGGCCTGCAGACTATGCGCACCGAAGCTGCCCTGATATTGCCCGAACAGCGCGCGGTTGTCGCGTGTGGGTCGGGTATAGACAGTGGTGCTATCGACACGGTCATTCTGGTAATCCAGCCCTGCCGTAAACAACTGATCGGTGTTCAGAGCAAAATCGTTCTGCCAGGACAGGCTGTCGCGTTGCGTATTGAAACGGGTTTTGAACTGCCCATTCAGAAAATTATTCGAGTTGTCCTGGCTGCTCCCGGCACGCAGGATCATGTTCCAGGCCTGCAGCGGAGCAAATTTCAGCGAGCCGCCCAGCACCTGCTGCACCCCTTCACCTTCGTTCACGAAGGAACCGTCAAATTTGTTTTTGCTCTTTGCGCGCAGCAGTTGCGCATCGGCTACCACACCATTATCGAAGCGATAACCACCGTTCAAACCGAGCGACGAATTGTGATAGCCGTCTTTGTCCGGCTCATTAGTGAAACAACCTGCCACCAGACTGCCGCGGCATGCATTGAAGCCGGCGGTGTTTTGTTGATTGAGCTTGAAATTGAACCAGCCTTGCTCGCCGCCGCTCAATCCCACCGCACTATTCACCGTGCCATAACTCCCCGCCGTCGCGCTGAATGAAGGTGTCAGCGCACCGCCGCCCTTGCGGGTGAAAATCTGGATCACGCCGCCGATCGCCTCCGAGCCGTACAGGCTGGCGCGCGGCCCGCGCACGATTTCGATACGCTCGATCTGCGCGACGGGAATATCCTGAAATGATGCCGTGCCTAAAGTTGCCGAGCCGACCTTGATGCCGTCCACCAGCACCAGTACGTGATCGGCATTGGTGCCGCGCAGAAACACCGAAGTCGCCTTGCCCGTGCCGCCACTGTTGCTGAGGGTCAACCCCGCCACACCGCGCAGCACATCCGGTAAAGATTGTACTTGCAGGCGGGCTATATCCTGACGGGTGATGATGGAAACGGAAGCCAGAGTAGCATCGGCGGATTGCGCGGTGCGCGTGGCGGTGACGACTGTATCCGGCAAAGTCTCGTTAACAACTGCGTAAACATGGGTACACACCGCACTGAGCAGCGCAGCAGATAGTTTGTATTTCATTTGAAGTGCTCCTGAAAATTTCCAAGCGTCCCCGTTGGAAGATTAAATTCAGGAAAAGCGGCGGGTAAAAAGCAGAGTTTGAACAGCGCGACTGTTCATTTTCCGATGCGCCACCCGCAGCATCTCCTGTTCCTTTGCTCCGGGGCCGGTCTCCGGGCTCGCAAGTCTTGATTTGCCGCCTTCCCATGATCGCTCACAGTGGCATACTGGCAAATCCGCACTCGCTTACCGTTGCGGGGGCAGCACAGGCATTGGGTTGTTTTCCCTCACCTGTTTCCCGTTTAACTCGTCTGCAAGCAGACAAGAACCTCAAAGCAGCGCGCACTTTAGCACAGGCGCGACGCGCTGCCAAAAAATCACAAACTGCTTTCAGAACTCCGGCTTACCGTTTGACTTATCAGCACTTTTCAAATTATAGTCAGCGCATGGAAAACGAATTGAACGCACTGGAAGGCAAACTTGCCCAGCTGATACAGGTGAGCGGCAAGCTGCGTGCGGAAAACCACCAGTTGCGCCAGGAACTGGCGCATGCGCTTAGTAGCAACCGGCAATGCAGCGACAAGGTGGAAAGCGCAAAAGCGCGTTTGGAAAAATTGCTGCTTACCCTTCCTGAAGAACAAACATGAGCGGCGCCACTAAAACGCTGGATATCAAGCTTCTCGACCGGGAATTGCGCGTCGCCTGCCCCGAAGAGGAACGCGGCGAACTGCTCGATTCCGTTGCCTACCTGGACAAAAAAATGCGCGAGATCCGCGATGCCGGCAAGATCGCCAGCGTCGAACGCATCGCGCTGATGGCCGCGCTCAACATCACCCACGAACTGCTTTCCGTGAAAATCGGACGCGGCTTTGACGTCGCCGATTTTAAGCGTAGAATCGATTCCATGCAGACGGCGATCGACCAGGCATTAGCCGAACAAGACACGCTGTTCTGACAATTAAATTACAGGTTTGTCCCCTGCGGTGTACGACAGATCCATATATTCTTTGAACCAATAAGCTTTGCTTAAGGCCGCGACCCTTGATGTTACTGTTGTGAATGTCCCCATTGGCTGTATTTGGCGGACGTACCTGATGTGACTGGGAAGTGACTCTCTTGAACCCAGGTTCAAGGTGCTGGGTCAACGGCACAGGCGGGGGACTTTATTTCAGTGCGACCTTATTCAGGTCGCACTTTTTGTTTGCGGATAGGAACCATGCGCTACTGGCTGATGAAATCCGAACCCGGCGATTGCAGCATCGACGATCTCGCCAATTTTCCCGATCAAATCGTGGCTTGGTACGGCGTGCGCAACTACCAGGCGCGCAACTTCATGCGCGACCAGATGCGGGTCGGCGACGGCGTGCTGTTCTACCACTCCAACTGCAAAGAACCGGGCATCGCCGGTATCGCCAGGGTCGGCAGCACCGTTTATCCCGACGCCACGCAGTTTGACCGCAAGAGCAGATTCTTCGACCCCAAGGCCACCCCGGAACAACCGCGCTGGTTCAACGTGGACGTGCAACTGGTGCGAAAAATACCACTCATCGCCATCAAGGAGTTGCGACGGCATCCGGAACTGGCGCGGATGCGCACCCTGCAGCGCGGCAACCGCCTGTCGATCACCCCGCTCGACCCGGCGGAGTGGAACTTCATCCTGAAAAATCTGGTGCGCGATTGAAAGCCTCTGCCAACGGATGGATTTGCGTAGGTGCGGATTTATCCACACAAAATGGGCGAATAAATTCGCCCCTACTGCGCGATTCGACAGGGACTTTCTGATGGAATGGTATCTGGCCTACCTCCTGCTCGGCGCCTTCGTCGGTTTTTTCGCCGGACTGCTCGGCATTGGCGGCGGGCTGGTGCTGGTTCCGGTGCTGAGCTTCCTGTTTGAAGCACAGCATCTGGGCGGAGCGCAAAATCTGCATCTCGCGCTGGGCACCTCGATGGCGGCCATTCTCTACACCGCCGCTTCCAGCGCGTATACGCACCGCGCGCATGGTGCGGTCAACATGCATATCGTGCGCAGCATGACGCCGGGCCTGCTGCTGGGCACGCTGCTCGGAGCACTGTTCGCCAGCAACGTCTCACAGTTTTATCTGGCGGTATTTTTCGCGCTGTTCGTATATTTCGCCGCCGCGCAAATGCTGCTCGGGCTCAGGCCGAAGGCTACCCGGCAACTGCCCGGGCGCGCCGGACTGACGCTGGTCGGCAGCGGCATCGGTGCGATCAGCAGCCTGGTTTCCATCGGCGGCGGGACGCTGAGCGTACCCTTCATGCTGTGGCACAACATCCCTTTCAAACAGGCCATCGGCACCTCGGCCGCACTCGGTTTTCCCATCGCGTTCGGCGGCACGATAGGTTATGTCGCCACCGGCCTAATGTTGCATTCGTTGCCTGCCGGAACGCTGGGCTTCGTCTACCTCCCCGCGCTGCTCATGCTCGCTCTGGGCAGCGCTTTCACCACCACGCTCGGCGCAAAAGCAACCCACAGGCTACCGCTGGATCCGCTGCGCCGCGGCTTTGCTATTCTGCTGTTGGTCTTGGCAACGAGAATGCTGCTGAAGGCTTTCGCCTGAGAGTCAATGTAGCGTGCGCTGCGCGCACGGCATAATTCAGGGATCGTGCGCGCAGCGCACGCTACACAGCCGGAACAAAATAGGTAGCCTGGATGAAGCGTAGCGGAATCCGGGGGAAAGCATTCCGCAAGCACTCCCCGGATTCCGGCCTTCGGCCTGCATCCAGGCTACGAATAGACCTACGTCTTCCGTAGCCGGAAACCCAACGCCACCAACGCAACCAGCAACAGCATCGCCACCGCGTTGTGCAGCACCGCAACCAGCAGCGGCAAACCGAACAGCACATTGGCGATGCCGAGTGCGAACTGAAGCACGATCAATCCCAGGATGGCCTTGCCGATATTGTGCAAGCCTTTCACCGCCATGATCCTGGTGGACAGCCAACCCAGGTAAACAAGGGCAAGCAGCGCGCCGGCCCGATGCATCCAGTGGATTGCCGTCAACCTTTCCACGGAAAGCGGCAGGCCGGAATGATCCAGACTGTATGAAAAATCCATCGGCGGCAGCAGCGCGCCCTGACAAAGCGGAAACCCGGTGCAGACCAGCGCGGCGAAATTGGAGCTTACCCAGCCGCCCAGCATGATTTGAACCAGCAGCAGCGCGATGCCCAGCCACGCAAGTCCGCGCCATTTTTGCGCCGCGCCTGAATCGACTGCGGCAGGTTGCGCCAGCTGGCGCAGCGCAATCCACGCCAGCAGTATCAGCATCGCCACCCCACCCGCAAGATGCACCAGCACAATGACCGGCCGCGGCAGGTGCGCAAAAGCCCAGATGCCGAACACCGCCAGGAATGCCATCAAACCCACCAGCAGGGTCGGTAGCAAAGGCGATTGCCGCAATGCCTTGCGCTTTTTCCACGCCAACCCGCCAACCGCGATAGCCAGTATCCCCAGCAATTGCACCACCTGGCTGTGCAGCTTCCACTGCCACGAGGTATGGCCGCGCCCGGTACCCGATTGTGCAGCGCCGGCCTGCGGCGGCTGTCTTTCCTTCAGCGCATTTTCCTCATAGCAGGCAGGCCAGTTGGCACAACCCAGGCCGGCATCGGAAAGGCGCGCATAAGCGCTCAACACCACCGCGCAAAAAGCGAGAACGCAGGTAACTAGGACAAGTTTCAGATACATCGGCTGATACCGGAAAAAATGACGGCGCGATTGTATGCTATCGCGACTGGCAAGGCGAGATGGATGCCAGATGGCTTATCCGGCCTATTGAGTATTCTGTAAATTTGCGACAAAAGCCCCGTTCGGGCTGATGCTTCGACTTTGCTCAGCACAGGGTACGCAGAGCGTATCGAAGCGCAAGGTTGCCGCAAGTTTTCATCCTTCGATACATCAGGATGAACGGTGTAATGAATTACGGAATGCTCAATAGTTCGACGCCTGCAACGGTGTCCAATGCCCTATTTATGCTAATCTGCACGGGTATTTTTCAGGAAATTTGTTATGTCCTCTGGAAATTCGTTTTGCGGGATGAAGCGCAAGAAGCCGCGCAGCGAACGACGAGACATATCGAATAGATAGGCGAGGAGTGAGCGAGCACGCGACGCCGCGATTCGCCCGCAAAACGGATTTATAGAGGACATATGAACGGTTATTTGAAACGCATCCTCAACGCGCGCGTGTACGACGTGGCGATCGAAAGCCCGCTGGAGTTAGCGCCCAATCTTTCCGCGCGCCTCGGCAACACGCTGCTGCTCAAGCGCGAAGACATGCAGCCGGTGTTTTCCTTCAAGCTGCGCGGCGCATACAACAAGATGGCGCAACTCACGCCGGAGCAGTTGAAGCGCGGCGTCATCGCCGCCTCGGCGGGCAACCACGCGCAGGGCGTCGCACTCAGCGCGCAGAAGCTCGGCTGCAAGGCGGTGATCGTGATGCCTGTCACCACGCCGCAGATCAAGATCGACGCGGTGAAGGGGCGCGGTGCGAAAGTGGTGCTGCACGGCGATTCCTACTCCGACGCCTACCAGCACGCGCTGGAACTGGAACAACAGGAGGGGATGACCTTCGTCCATCCCTACGACGATCCCGACGTGATCGCCGGGCAGGGCACCATCGCGATGGAAATCCTGCGCCAGCACACAAGGCCGATCCACGCGATCTTCTGCGCCATCGGCGGCGGCGGGCTGGCCGCCGGCGTGGCGGCCTACGTCAAGCAATTACGCCCCGAGATCAAGATCATCGGCGTGCAGCCGGTCGATTCCGACGCCATGTACCGTTCACTGAAAGCCAAGCGGCGCGTCACGCTCGACCATGTCGGGCTGTTCGCCGACGGCGTGGCGGTCAAGCAGGTCGGGCAGGAAACCTTCCGCCTGTGCCGCAAGCTGGTCGACGAAATCATCCTGGTGGATACCGACGCCACCTGCGCCGCGATCAAGGACGTATTCGAAGACACCCGCTCGATCCTCGAACCGGCGGGTGCGCTCGCCATCGCCGGGGCCAAGCTGTATGCCGCGCGCGAAGAGCTCAAGGGCGAGACGCTGGTCGCCATCGCCTGCGGCGCGAACATGAATTTCGACCGCCTGCGCTTCGTCGCAGAACGCGCCGAAATCGGCGAGCGGCGCGAGGCGATCCTCGCCGTCACGATCCCGGAAACGCCCGGCAGCTTCCGCAAATTCTGCACCTTGCTCGGCAAGCGCAACATCACCGAATTCAACTACCGCTACGCCGACCCGAAGGCGGCGCAGGTGTTCGTCGGCATCCAGGTGCGCAACCAGTCGGAGACCGCCGAGCTGGTGGACAAGTTGCAGCGCAACAAACTACCCGCACTCGACTTGAGCGACAACGAAATGGCCAAGCTGCATTTGCGCCATCTGGTCGGTGGGCATGCACCGGAGGTCAAGGACGAAATCCTGTTCCGCTTCGAGTTCCCGGAACGCCCCGGCGCGCTGATGAACTTCCTCAACAGCATGAGCCACAGCTGGAACATCAGCCTGTTCCACTACCGCAACCACGGCGCGGACTACGGGCGCGTACTGGTCGGCATGCAGGTGCCGCACCACGACAAGAAGGCGCTGAAGACCTTCCTCGACACCCTCGGCTACCGTTACTGGGACGAGAGCGACAATCCGGCGTACCGGCTGTTCCTGGGCTGACATATGCCTCAATCGCTCAAGCAGATCACCCGCAAGAGCACGCTATCCCTGCGCGAGCAGCTTCCTGCCGATATCCGCACCGCGTACAGCGCGGTCATCACCGAACGGCTGCTGCAACTGCCGGAGTACCGGCAGGCAGGCACCGTGCTGGGCTATATGAACTTCGGCGCGGAGTTCGCCAGCGAACTGTGGGTTGCCCGTGTCCTGGCAGACGGCAAGCGCTTGGCCCTACCCAAGGTGAACCACCACACCAACCATCTCGACCTGTATTGGGTGGAAGACCTGGAGAACCAGTTGGCGGCGGGTTTGTGGGGGATACGCGAACCGGTCGTGGAACGCTGCGAACGGCTGGATAACCCAAATGAGGTAGAATTCGCCTTGCTGCCGGGGGTGGCGTTTACCCGCGACGGCGCGCGGCTTGGCTATGGCGGCGGATTTTACGACAAATTGCTGGCGAACCTGAATCATGCAGGCGGGACGCAACGGCCCGTGCTGGTTGCCGCAGCGTTTGCGTTGCAGCTCGTCGAGCTCCTTCCACAGGAGGCGACCGACGTAAAAGTCGAATGGATTATTACCGAGCAGGAAACGCTCGCTTGCCCTGCACAAGCGAGCGCCATTCAGGAATTTCCATAACAGACGTTGCGGCAATAAGGAAGCGGAAAGATGGCATCATTACCCGATTACAGCCCGCCCGATCCCGACCCACAGGAAACGCAGGAGTGGCTGGACGCGCTTGATTCGGTATTGGCAAACGAAGGCGCGGAACGCGCGCAGTTCCTGCTCGGGCAGTTGATCGACAAGGCGCACAGTTCCGCTGCCGGCGTGCCGTTCAGCGCGACCACCCCCTATTGCAACACCATCCCGTTGGACAAGGAACAACGCTCCGCCGGCAACCATGAACTGGAACACCACATCCGCGCGCTGACGCGATGGAACGCGATGGCGCTGGTGCTGAACGCCAACCGCGAGTCTTCAGAACTGGGCGGACACATCGCCACCTTTGCTTCAGCGGCCACGCTTTACGATGTGGGATTCAATCATTTCTTCCACGGCAAGACCGAAGACCACGGCGGCGACTTGGTGTATTTCCAGGGGCATTCCTCGCCCGGCATGTATGCGCGCGCCTTCCTCGAAGGGCGGCTCAGCGAAGAGCAGATGTACAAATTCCGCCAGGAGTCGGAAGGCGGCGGCCTGTCGTCCTATCCGCACCCGTGGCTGATGCCGGATTTCTGGCAGTTTTCCACCGTATCAATGGGGCTGGGGCCGCTGATGGCGATTTACCAGGCGCGCTTCATGCGCTATCTGGAGCACCGCGGCATCGCGCAGACCGCCGGGCGCAAGGTGTGGGCCTTCCTCGGCGACGGCGAGACCGACGAGCCGGAATCGCTGGGCGCCATTTCGCTGGCGGGTCGCGAGACGCTCGACAACCTGATCTTCGTCGTCAACTGCAATCTGCAACGGCTCGACGGCCCGGTGCGCGGCAACGGCAAGGTCATCCAGGAGCTGGAAGGCGTGTTCCGCGGCGCGGGCTGGAACGTCATCAAGGTGGTGTGGGGCCGGCATTGGGACCGCCTGTTCGCCAAGGACAAGAACGGCCTGTTGCAGAAACGCATGCAGGAAGTGGTGGATGGTGAATACCAGACCTACAAGGCCAGGGACGGGGCGTATGTGCGCGAGCATTTCTTCGGCAAATATCCGGAATTGCTGGAAATGGTCGCGGACATGTCCGATGATGAACTCTGGCGGCTGAATCGCGGCGGGCACGACCCGTACAAGGTATTTGCGGCCTATGCGGAGGCCGTCAAACACACCGGCCAGCCGACCGTGATCCTCGCGAAGACGGTGAAGGGCTACGGCATGGGCGCGTCCGGCGAGGCGCAGAACCCGACCCACCAGCAAAAGAAAATGTATATGGATTCGCTGCGCATATTCCGCGACCGTTTCAACATTCCGCTGACCGATGCGCAGGTGGAAAGCCTGCATTTCTACCGTCCGCCGGAGGACAGCCTGGAGATGAAATATCTCAGCGAGCGCGGCAAGACGATGGGCACGGTGCCGGCACGCCAGCCAGTCAGCCAGGCGCTGACGGTGCCCGGCTTGGATGCGTTCGACGTGCTGCTGAAAGGCACCGAAGACCGCGAGATTTCTACCACCATGGCATTCATGCGCCTGCTCGGCATCCTGATCAAAGACCAGCATATCGGCAAACAGATCGTGCCGATCGTGCCGGACGAGGCGCGCACTTTCGGCATGGACGGTCTGTTCCGCCAGATCGGCATCTTCTCACAGGTCGGGCAGCTTTACACGCCGCAGGATGCCGACCAGTTGATGTTCTACAAGGAAGACAAGCACGGCCAGATCCTGCAGGAAGGCATCACCGAGGCGGGGGCGATGTCCTCGTGGATCGCCGCCGCAACGGCCTATGCGAATCACGGCACGGCGATGATCCCGTTCTACATTTATTACTCGATGTTCGGCTTCCAGCGCGTCGGCGACTTGGCCTGGGCGGCGGGCGACATGTGCGCGCGCGGTTTCCTGCTCGGCGGCACCGCCGGGCGCACCACGCTGAATGGCGAAGGTTTGCAGCATCAGGACGGGCACAGCCACTTGGCGGCGGCGACCATTCCGAATTGTGTATCCTATGACCCGACCTTTGCGTATGAACTGGCGGTTATCCTCCAGGACGGGTTGCACCGCATGTATGTGAATCAGGAAAACCTGTTCTATTACGTGACGGTGATGAACGAGAATTACGCCCATCCGGCCATGCCGAAGGGCGTGGAAGCCGGCATCCTCAAGGGCATGTATCTGTTCAGCGAAGGCAAGGCCAAATCCGCCAAGGCACCCAAGGTGCAACTGATGGGCAGCGGCACGATTCTGCGCGAAGTGATTGCTGCGGCGGAATTGCTGAAGAAGGATTTCGGCGTGTTTGCCGACATCTGGAGCGTGACCAGTTTCAACGAGCTGCGCCGCGAAGGATTGGACTGTGAGCGCTGGAACATGCTGCATCCGGAAGCCAATCGGCGCGCGAGTTATGTCGAGCAATGTTTGATTGAGCGCAGCGGCCCGGTGATCGCCGCGACCGATTACATCAAGAGCTATGCGGATCAGATACGCCCATACATTCCGGGGCGCTACAAGGTGTTGGGTACGGACGGCTTCGGCCGCTCGGACACGCGCAAGAAGCTGCGCCGCTTCTTCGAGGTGGATCGTTTCTATATTGCGGTTGCCGCATTGAAGGCGTTGGCCGATGAAGGCACGATCAAGGCCGGCGAAGTCAGCAAAGCGATCCGCCTGTATAACATCAATCCGGACAAACCGAACCCGGCGACGGTTTAAGGTTAGGAACAGATACGTGGCAGAGACCAAACAAATATTAGTGCCGGACATCGGCAACTTCAAAGACGTGAATGTCATCGGGGTACTGGTCAAGGCCGGCGACACAGTCAAGGCAGAAGACAGCCTGATCACGCTGGAAACCGACAAGGCGGCGATGGACGTGCCGTCGCCGTTTGCGGGCGTGGTCAAGGAAATGAAGGTCAAGGCGGGCGACAAGGTGTCGCAGGGATCGGTGATTTTGCTGCTGGAAAGCGGCGACACGTCAGGCACACCTGCCGCGCAACCTGCTGCCGCCGCTACCGTGGCGGCAACTTCCGTTCAACCGGTTATATCTGCCGGGAAAGCGCACGCCAGCCCCGCGATCCGCCGCTTTGCGCGCGAGCTTGGCGTGGATGTGGCACAAGTCATGGGCAGCGGCGAAAAAGGGCGCGTTACCAAAAACGACGTGCAGAATTTCGTCAAGGCCGCGCTGGCACAACCGCGCGGCACGGGCGGTAGCGGCTGGCATGTTCTCGCCATGCCAGAAGTAGACTTTACCCAGTTCGGCGCCATCGAAACCAAACCGCTGTCACGCATCCAGAAGCTTTCCGGCGCGAACCTGCATCGCAACTGGGTGAGCATTCCGCATGTCACGCAATTCGAAGAAGCCGACATCACGGAAATGGAAGCCTTCCGCAAACAACTGGGAACGGAATACGCCGCGCAGGGCATCAAGATCACCCCGCTGGCTTTCCTGCTCAGGGCCGTGGTGGAAGCCTTGCAGCAATTCCCGGGCTTCAACGCTTCGCTGGACGCCAGCGGCGAGAACCTGATACTGAAAAAATATTTCCACATCGGCGTGGCGGTGGATACGCCGGATGGTTTGGTGGTGCCGGTGCTGCGCGACGTGAACCAGAAAGGCATCGTGCAATTGGCCAAGGAACTGGCTGAAATAAGCGGACGGGCGCGCGAGAAAAAAATCTCCGCCGCCGAGATGAAGGGCGGCTGCTTCACCATCTCCAGCCTGGGCGGTATCGGCGGCACCGCTTTCACGCCGATCATCAACGCGCCGGAAGTGGCGATTCTGGGCGTATCCAGGTCGAACATGAAGCAGGTGTATCAAAACGGTGCATTCGTGCCTCGCCTGATGCTGCCGCTGTCGCTGTCCTACGACCACCGCGTGATCGACGGCGCGTCCGCCGTGCGCTTTACCGTTTACCTGGCGCAAACGCTGGCGGACATCCGCCGCCTGGCCTTGTAACCGATGAACAGCAAACCGGTAGGCATCCTCGGCGGCACATTCGACCCGATTCATTACGGGCATTTAAGACTTGCCGAAGAAATGCTGGAGCTGGCGAACCTGCGGCAAATCCGTTTCATTCCCACCGGCATACCGCCGCACCGCGATGCGCCGCAAGTGTCCGCGCAACACCGCAGCGCGATGGTGCAACTGGCAATCGCCGATCAACCCGCTTTTGTGCTGGATGACCGCGAAGTCAGGCGAGACACGCCGTGCTATACGGTGAACACACTGCGCGAACTGCGCGCCGAGCTGGGGGCTACCCAGCCACTGTGCCTGCTGATGGGTGGCGATGCCTTCCTGCAATTGCATACCTGGCATGAATGGGAGCAATTGTTTGAACTGGCGCATATCGTGGTCGGCTATCGCCCCGGCTTCACGCTGGAGGAGCGCATCCACAGCGCGACAGAAGAACTGCAGCGCCACTACCATGCCCGCCTGTGTACGGCTGATATACTGTCGCAACAGCCCTGCGGGGGGATTGCCGAACTGGCCATCCCCAAGCTGGAAATTTCCGCCACCGATATCCGCCGCCGCGTGGCGGAAAACCGCACCATACGCTACCTGTTGCCCAACGCGGTGGCAAACTACATTCATCAACATCACTTATACAAACCATGCTGACTACTGAAGAAAAAACCCAAGCCGTTATCGCCGCACTCGAAGACATCAAAGCCACCAACATCACGGTGATCGACACCAGCAAACTCAGCTCGTTGTTCGATCGCATGATCATTGCCAGCGCAACCTCCAGACGGCAAACCAAGGCGCTCGCCGATAACGTGGTGACCAAGCTCAAGGAGCGCGGCGAAGAAGTGCTCGGCCGCGAGGGGGAAGACAGCGGCGAGTGGATACTGGTGGATCTGGGCGAAGTGCTGGTGCATATCATGCAGCCCGCCATCCGCGATTATTACAACCTCGAAGAGCTGTGGAGCAAGGCGCAGGCGGCGCGGCCCAAGCTGGCCAAGGCGCCGTAGGGGCGATTCACGAATCGCCCGCAATTGTAAGAGGCAATTCGTGAATTGCCCCTACATGCCACGTTCAACAGAGGCTTTCAGCATGAAACTCATCATCGTCTCGGTAGGCCACAAGATGCCGGACTGGATCGCGGCGGGCTTCAACGAATACGCCAAACGGATGCCGCGCGAGGCGAGAATCGAACTGCTGGAAATCAAGCCGGAGCCGCGCAGCACCGGCAAGACCACCGCGCAGATCATGGAGGCGGAAGCGCAGCGCGTTCTCGCCGCATTGCCGCAAAACTGCCTGCGCATCGCGCTGGATGAGCACGGCCTGCAGCCGACCACCAGGCAGCTTGCCGCACAGATGCAGGACTGGATGCGCGAGGGGCGCGATGTGGCGTTCATCATCGGCGGCGCGGACGGCCTGCATGATTCGGTCAAACAGGCCGCGCAGCAACTGCTGGCGTTATCCGCGCTGACCTTGCCGCACGCGTTCGTGCGCGTGTTGCTTGCCGAGCAGTTGTATCGTGCACATAGTCTGTTGCACAATCACCCCTATCATCGAGAATGAAAATATTTAGCCACGGATTAACACGGATGTTCACGGATTACCAACGGATGTTGGCAATCAGAACGGGGCATCTGGTGCAGCCCGGCCTGCGCATCACTCGGTGTTTAATCGGTGTCAATCCGTGTTAATCCGTGGCTAATTACAATCTTCAGGGTTGAACATGAGAATTATCCAGCCACGCATTTACCTCGCCTCGCAGAGCCCGCGCCGTCGCGAGTTGCTCAAACAGATCGGCATCAATTTCGAGATGCTGTTGTTGCGCTCCGACCTGCGCCGCGATAGGGATGTGGATGAAACACCCCATGCCGGCGAAGCGCCGGAGGATTACGTGCAGCGGGTTTGCCGGGCCAAGGCCGAAGCGGGTTACGCCGCGCTGCGGTTGCGCAGTCTGCCGCCGTTCCCGGTGCTGACCGCCGATACCACTGTTACGCTGGATGGCAAGATCTTCGGCAAGCCGGACAATGCCGGACAAGCCGCCGCGATGCTGCGCCAGCTCTCCGGCTGCGAACATCAGGTGCTCAGTGCGGTGGCCATCGCGCTGGGCGAGCATGTCGAAGTCGCACTTTCCACTTCCACGGTGCGCTTCGCGCCGCTAGACGAAGAGCGCATCCAACGCTATCTGCTTACCCGTGAATATACGGACAAAGCCGGCGGCTATGCCATACAGGGGCATGCCGGTGCATTCATCGAATACATTTCCGGCAGCTATTCCGGCGTGATGGGCTTGCCGCTGTTCGAGACCGTGCAGCTGTTGCGGCATTTCGATTATCCTACACCATGAGTGAAGAGATTCTGATCAACGTCACCCCGCAGGAAACCCGCGTCGCGGTGATGCAACTCGGCGTGGTGCAGGATCTGCACATCGAGCGCAGCAGCAGTTGCGGTATCGTCAGTAATGTCTATCTCGGCAAGGTGAGCCGCGTATTGCCGGGCATGCAATCCGCCTTCATCGACATCGGCCTGGAGCGCTCGGCGTTCCTGCATGTGGCGGACATCTGGGAAAACAGCAACAACGGCGAGGCCGCCAAGCCGATTGAAAAAGTCCTGTTCGAGGGCCAGACCCTGCTGGTGCAAGTGATCAAGGAACCCATCGGCAGCAAAGGCGCGCGGCTGTCCACGCAGCTCAGCATCGCCGGTCGCCTGCTGGTCTATCTGCCGCAGGAAACCCATATCGGCGTGTCGCAACGCATCGAAAGCGTGGCGCAGCGCGATGCCTTGCGCGCCAGGTTGCAAGCCGCGTTGCCGCCGGAGCATCAGGGCGGATACATCATCCGCACTGTCGCGGAAGCGGCGGATGACCCGGATTTCCTGGCTGACATCACCTATCTGGATAAGCTGTGGAACAACCTGAAAAGCGCGGCAAAAAACGCCAGCGCCCCGCAATTGCTATATCAGGAGCTCAATATCAGCCTGCGGGTATTGCGCGATTTTGTGAGCCGCGATACGGCCCGCATCCTGGTGGATTCGCGCAGCACTTACCAAAAGATGCTGGAGTTCGCGCAGAACTACAACACTGCCGCAACGGACCGGCTGGAGCACTACCCCGGCGTGCGTCCGCTGTTCGACCTGCACGGCGTGGAAGAAGAGATCGAGCGCGCCTTGTCCAAGCGCGTCGAGCTCAAGTCCGGCGGTTATCTCATCATCGACCAGACCGAGGCGCTGACCACCATCGACGTGAACACCGGCGGCTTTGTCGGGCTGCGCAATTTCGACGACACCATCTTCAAAACCAATCTGGAAGCCACGCAAGTCATTGCGCGGCAGCTGCGTTTGCGCAATCTGGGCGGCATCATCATCTGCGATTTCATCGATATGGATACGCAGGAGCATCGCGATGCGGTGCTGGAAGAATTTAAAAAAGCCCTGTCGCGCGACCACACGCGCATCAGCGTGAACGGCTTTTCCTCGCTGGGGCTGGTGGAAATGACGCGCAAGCGCACCCGCGAAAGCCTGGCGCATATATTGTGCGAGCCTTGCCCGACCTGCCAGGGACGCGGCGAGGTGAAGACCGCGCAGACCGTGTGTTATGAAATCCTGCGCGAAATCCTGCGCGAAGCCCGCCAGTTCAATGCGCGCGAATATCGCATCCTGGCCTCGCAACAGGTGATCGATCTGTTTCTGGAAGAAGAATCCCAGGCTCTGGCACAGCTTTCCGATTTCATCGCCAAGCCGATCTCGATGCTGGTCGAGTCCCTTTACAACCAGGAACAATATGATGTCATCCTGATGTGAGTGTCGCGTATATATGAATGGCCAAGCGTGTCGAATATAATCGCGCCACTTTTTGAACATATGCGCCTCGTTCGGCGCCATAAAAAATATGATCCTGGTAACCGGAAGTGCAGGCTTTATCGGCGCAAACTTCGTTCTGGACTGGTTTGCGCAACATGATGAAACCGTGATCAGCCTGGACAAACTGACCTACGCGGGCAATCTGGAAAACCTCGCCTCCCTCAAGGACGACCCGCGCCACATTTTTGTGCGCGGTGATATTGGCGATGCGGAATTGGTGGGGCAGTTGCTGGCGCAATACCGCCCGCGCGCCGTCATCAACTTTGCGGCTGAAAGCCATGTAGACCGCTCCATCCACGGCCCGGAAGATTTCATCCAGACCAATATCGTCGGCACTTTCCATTTGCTGGAAGCGGTGCGTGCTTATTGGTCCGGTCTGACGGATGAGGAAAAAACATGCTTCCGCTTCCTGCATGTTTCCACCGATGAAGTATATGGTTCACTTGCCAAAGACGACCCCGCTTTCAACGAAACGCACCGCTACGAGCCGAACAGCCCATACTCCGCCAGCAAAGCCGCCAGCGACCATCTGGTGCGCGCGTACTATCACACCTACGGCCTGCCGGTGCTAACTACCAATTGCTCCAACAACTATGGCCCGTACCACTTTCCGGAGAAACTCATCCCGCTGATGATCGTCAACGCACTCGCCGGCAAACCGCTGCCGGTGTATGGCGACGGGCAACAGATTCGCGATTGGCTCTACGTCAAGGACCACTGCGCCGCGATTCGCTGCGTCCTGACAAAGGGTCAGGTGGGTGAGGTATACAACGTCGGCGGCTGGAACGAAAAGACCAATCTGGAGATCGTCCACACCATTTGTACCCTGCTCGATGAATTGGCACCCAATCCACTTCGTCCTCAGTCCTCAGTCCTCATCACTTATGTTCAAGACCGCCCCGGCCATGACCGCCGTTATGCGATCGATGCGCGCAAAATTGAACGCGAGTTGGGCTGGAAGCCCGTCGAGACTTTTGAGACCGGCATCCGCAAAACCGTGCAATGGTATCTGGACAATCAGGTCTGGGTGAACAACGTGCAGTCCGGGAGCTACCGGCAATGGATGGAAAAAAACTACGCGGGGCGGGATTGATGGGAATTTTTAAACATTCTAATACCGTCATTCCGGCGCAGGCCGGAATCCAGCGATTTAATCCAATATGCTTTGAGCGTTTGCCCCCGCGTTGCGGGAGTTTTCTTGTTGAATGGATTCCGGCCTGCGCCGGAATGACAAATTGGTTAACTGTATTCAGATGAAAATCCTCCTGTTCGGCAAAAACGGCCAGGTCGGCTGGGAACTGCAACGCAGCCTTGCGCCGTTGGGCGAACTGATCGCGCTGGATGCCGACAGCCGGGAGATGTGCGGCGATTTTACCGATCCGGATGGCCTCATTCAGACGATTCGTGCCGTAGCTCCGGACGTGATCGTCAATGCTGCCGCCCATACGGCGGTGGACAAGGCCGAGAGCGAGCCGGAGTTCGTCCGCGCCATCAACGCGCTGGCGCCCGCAGTGCTGGCGCA
Source organism: Gallionella sp. (assembly GCA_028714895.1). Classification (GTDB taxonomy): domain Bacteria; phylum Pseudomonadota; class Gammaproteobacteria; order Burkholderiales; family Gallionellaceae; genus Gallionella. Next base: position 87,996 of record JAQTLM010000011.1, read on the forward strand.
AGAAGCCCGACGTTGCAACGCTTGGCTGATCCATTATTCCACCGATTATGTATTCGACGGCAGCGGTGACCGGCCATGGCGGGAAACGGACGCCACCGCACCGCTCAGTGTCTATGGCGCAACCAAGCTGGAAGGCGAGCAACTTATCGTGCAGACAGGCTGTCGGCACCTGATTTTTCGTACCAGTTGGGTGTATGGCGCGCGCGGCGGTAACTTCGCCAAGACCATGCTGCGGCTGGCGCAAGAGCGCGACAGTCTCACCGTTATCGACGACCAGATCGGCGCGCCCACCGGCGCGGATCTGCTGGCCGACGTTACCGCCCACGCCATCCGTGCCGCACAGCAACGGCCGGAACTGTCCGGGCTATATCACGCGGTTGCCGCCGGTGAAACCTCGTGGCACGGCTACGCCAGCTTCGTTCTCGACTATGCGCGGCGCGCGGGCATCCCGCTCAAAGCCGCGCCCGATGCCATCCTGCCCGTGCCCAGCAGCGCATTCCCCACACCGTCCAAACGCCCGCACAACTCGCGTCTGGATACCGCAAAACTGCATCGCACCTTCGACCTGAGTCTGCCGATGTGGCAAACTGGCGTGGCGCGTATGCTTGCTGAAGTGCTGGATAGTGGCAAGTAGGGAGTGGGAAGTGGGGAAGCCGCACGAACAACTGGAAGCGTAGAAATTTGCGATGCAATTGGCTAAAGCCGTCTATCAATTAACCACAGGTTTCCCGACAGAAGAACGTTATGGACTTGCGCAACAAATGAGACGCGCAGCCGTATCCATACCAAACAATATTGCCGAGGGTGCTGGACGGAACGGTGCAAAAGAATATTTGCACTTTATCGGTATCGCACGCGGATCGCTGGCAGAATTAGAAACCCAGCTTCAACTGGTAGCGATGCTTGACTTTGTTAAACCCGACCACGCCGCCTTTGACTTGACTGATCGCACCGGAAAATTACTGACCGGGTTACACAAAAAATGGAGCACACAATGACCCACTTCCCACTTCCCACTTCCCACTCCCCACTTACCAGAAAGGGCATCATTCTGGCGGGCGGCTCCGGCACACGCCTGCATCCCGTCACCTTGGCGGTATCCAAGCAGCTTCTGCCGATCTATGACAAGCCGATGATCTACTATCCGCTGTCCACGCTGATGCTGGCGGGGATACGCGATATTCTAATCATCTCCACGCCGCAGGACACACCGCGTTTCGAACAATTGCTGGGCGATGGCAGCGCGTGGGGGCTGAATCTGCAATATGCCGTACAACCCGCCCCGGAGGGCCTGGCGCAGGCTTTCATTATCGGTCGGGAATTTATCGGCAACCAACCCTCCGCGCTGGTGCTGGGCGACAACATTTTCTATGGGCATTCGCTCCATGATCAGCTCAAAAGAGCAACACAGCGCGCTGAAGGAGCTTCGGTATTTGCCTACCATGTGCGCGACCCGGAGCGCTACGGGGTAGTGGAATTCAATGACAGCGGGCGCGCCATTTCACTGGAAGAAAAACCGGCGCAGCCCAAATCCAATTATGCCGTCACCGGCCTGTATTTTTATGATAACGAAATCGTGGATATTGCCGCCAATCTCAAGCCTTCCGCGCGCGGCGAGCTGGAAATCACCGATGTCAACCGCATCTATCTGGAGCGCGGCAAGCTGTCCGTTGAAATGATGGGGCGCGGCTATGCGTGGCTGGATACCGGCACACATGAATCGCTGCTTGAAGCGAGCCAGTTCATCCAGACCATCGAACACCGCCAGGGATTGAAGATCGCCTGCCCGGAAGAGATCGCTTATCGCCATGGGTTTATTGATGCCGCACAACTGGAAAGGCTCGCCGCCCCCTTGCTGAAAAGCGGCTATGGCGACTACCTGATGCAGGTGCTAAAAGAAAAGAGCTTTGCCGGATGAAAGCGACCCGAACAGCTATTCCAGATTTGCTGATTATCGAGCCCAAAGTATTCGGCGACGAGCGCGGTTTCTTCTTTGAAAGCTTCAACCGGCGCAAATTTGCCGAGCTGACAGGCCGGGATGCGGACTTTGTCCAGGACAACCATTCACGCTCCGCCAAAAACGTGTTGCGCGGCCTGCACTACCAAATACAACACCCGCAAGCAAAACTGGTACGTGTCGTGCAAGGCGCGGTACTCGATGTCGTGGTGGACATTCGCCGCAACTCGCCGAGCTTTGGGCAGCATGTCGCAGTGGAATTGTCCGCCGAAAACAAACGCATGCTGTGGATACCGGAAGGCTTCGCGCACGGCTTTGCCGTGCTCTCGGACACAGCAGAGTGTCTGTACAAGACCACAGATTACTGGTATCCGGAACACGAACGCTGCATCCGCTGGGATGACCCGGCTTTGGCGATCTACTGGCAGCTTCAGGTTGCTCCCGCCCTTTCCGGCAAAGATGCACAAGGCAAGTCGCTCGCCGAGGCGGAGTTATTTTGAAATTTTGAGCCATTTTTCCTCTTGGCACTCTCAGGCTATGAGTGCTAATATCAAAAGATAAGGAGGAAACATCATGAACACCATAATGAGTTTGCCTATGCCGTCCGCCGTTGGCAGTCTGGAGAGTTATATACAAACCGTGAACCGTTTTCCGCTGTTGTCGGAAGAGCAGGAGTTTGCGTTAGCGACGCGTTTCAAAACTGAAAATGACCTGGATGCCGCACGCGATCTGGTACTTTCCCACCTGCGCGTGGTGGTCAGCGTAGCGCGCGGCTATGCCGGTTACGGGTTGCCGCAGGCCGACCTGATCCAGGAAGGCAATATCGGCCTGATGAAGGCGGTGAAACGCTATGATCCGGAACGCAAAGTGCGCTTGGTGTCGTTCGCGCTGCACTGGATACGTGCCGAGATTCAGGAATTCGTGGTGCGCAACTGGCGGCTGGTGAAGATCGCTACCACCAAGGCGCAACGCAAGTTGTTCTTCAATCTGCGCAGCATGAAACGGGGTTTGGAGCCACTCAAGCCGCAGCAGATCAGCGAAATTGCGCGGCAGCTCAACGTCAGCGAACGCGATGTGGTGGAGATGGAGTCACGTTTCGCCGGGCACGAAATCGCGCTTGAGCCGGGCGGCAGCGATGACGATGAAAGCTATGCGCCGATTCACTATCTGGCCGACGGCGAAGAACACGAACCATCGCGCATTCTGGAAACGACAGAGCGTGAGCGCCTGCAAACAGCCGGTTTGGCGAATGCCTTGTCCGGCTTGGATGAGCGCAGCCGCCGCATCGTCGAGGCACGCTGGCTGTGCGAAGGAAATGCGGCAACGCTGCATGAGTTGGCAGCCGTGTTCAACGTTTCCGCCGAACGCATCCGCCAAATCGAGCAGAAAGCGTTGAGCAAAATGCATGCAACATTGGCTGCCGCTTAACCGTTAACCCACAAAACAATAAAGCCGCAGATATCTGCGGCTTTATTGTTTGACTGCCCCCAAAATAGCTATTTCACTACCTTCAAATGCGGTTTCGGTTTTGGCTTGGGCATGTCATCGCCGCCCGCTACACCTGGCGGCGGTTGTTGCGGGTCGCTGCCTTGAAACACCAAACCCTGGCCGTTTTCCTTGGCGAATATGCCAATGACCGCTATTACAGGCACCATGAGATCGAAGGGGATCCCGCCAAAACGCCCGTTGCAGGTGATCCACTCATTGCCCATTTCCAGGTTGCGCACCGCACCCGCGCTGAGATTCAGCACAATCTCGCCATCCTTGACGAAAACCTGCGGCACCTCGGTGTGCTCGTCGACACGAACCGCCAGATAGGGGGTCAAACCGCTATCCACGCACCATTCGTAAATCGCACGAATCAGGTACGGGCGCGTGGACAAATCACTCACAAAGACCTCTGCACAACGTAGCGAGCACAGGTCAGACAAGAAGAAAAGAGACGAAGTGGGTTTAGCAGGAATGGGCGGCTTGCAGTTGCCGCCCAGCTCGCAAAGACCGGAATGTATGCGCTTATACATGAAGATTTTGAGCCGCTTTTCGACGAAGTATCACCAAGCGCAGCAGTTGTGCAGAGGTCTTTCACTTGCGCATCGCTCTTTCGGAGGGCGTCAGCGCGTCGATGAAACCCTGGCGCGAAAACAGCCGCTCGGCATACTTCATCAGCGGCGCAGCATCCTTGCCCATCTGAATGCCGTAGTGCTCGAGCCGCCACAGCAACGGCGCAATCGCCACATCCAGCATGGAGAATTCATCGCCCAGCAAAAATTTTTGCCTGGTTAATATCTGCGCAAGCTGGGTCAGGTTGTCGCGAATCACAGCACGGGCCTTATCGGCGGTTTTTCCGCCCTGCTCTATTGCGCCCACTTGGCTGTAAAGCTCCTGCTCGAAGCGATGCAGGAACAAGCGAGCACGACCACGCATGACAGGGTCCGGCGGCATCAGTTGCGGATGAGGGAAGCGTTCATCAATATACTCGTTGATGATATTGGCTTCATACAGAACCAGGTCGCGCTCGACCAGAACAGGCACTTTGTTGTACGGATTGATCACCGCGATATCTTCGGCGCGGCTCATCAGATCCACGTCGATTACCTCAAAGTCCATCCCCTTTTCGTATAGCACGATCCGGCAACGGTGGGAATATGGGCACGTGGTACCCGAATAAAGTCGCATCATAAGAACAGTCTACAATCAAAAAATCCAGCAACCAAAAAAACCACAAAAGGCGGAACCACAAGTCCCGCCATAATGGCACTTAACAAAACAGCCGTGAAACTACCACAATCGAACCCCAAAATTCAACCGCTTAGTGCATATCTTTCCAAATTTCTTTCTTAAGTGCATAAATCAACAGGAGAAATATCGCCAAAAAGCCCCGCACAATCAAACCGGGGTTGTGGCGCACCAGCTTGGCAGGTTCACCCATGGACACCAGACAGTTGGCCAACCCGGCGATTGCGGCATCCCTGAATTAGGAAAGGTCACATTATTCCAGCCACTTGGGCAATTGTACGTCAAGCGTGCATTACCCTAAAAAGCGGTTGGCGGCTTTGTAGGTGCGCATTTATTCGCACATAGCTCATTGTTAGTGCGAATAAATTCGCACCTACGAGTGCAACCCAATAGCATGAAGCTATGGAAAATTTCCGCCAACTGCTGTTTCCATGATTATCAGTGTTGAGCCCGCAGGGTGGTGTTGCTATACTGGTCAAAAGTATACGTTTATGCTGGAACCCTAATCGCGCAGCAATTCAGGAGGTTGGAATGCAGAACATGGAACAGGCACGATTTAACATGATAGAACAACAAATCCGCCCATGCGAAGTGCTGGAAGGGCGGATTCTGGAGTTGCTTAAGCATGTCCGCCGCGAACATTTCGTGCCGGCGGAGAAGAAGGGATTGGCATTTGCCGACATGGAAATCCCGCTGGGCTATGGAGCCGCCATGTGGCAGCCCAAGCTGGAAGCGCGCACCGTGCAGGAACTGCATCTCACCCGCAATGATCGGGTATTGGAGGTGGGCACCGGTAGCGGCTATTTGACCGCACTGCTGTCCGCGCTGGCTGGGCATGTCACCTCGGTCGAAATCGTGCCGGAACTGAGCGCCATGGCCAAACAAAATCTGGCCGCTTACCACCGCGACAACATCACCTTTGAAACAGGCGATGCGGCGCATGGCTGGGGCAACGGCACGAGTTATGATGCCATCGTGCTGACCGGTTCAACGCCGGTATTGCCCAAAGTGTTCCAGAACAGCCTGAACGTCGGCGGGCGGCTGTTCGCCATCGTGGGAGATGCGCCGGTGATGGAAGCGAAGCTGATTACCCGCGTCGCGCCCGACACGTTCGAGACGGTCAACATCATGGAAACTTGCGTCGCACCGTTGCGGAATGCCGAGCAACCCAAGCGATTCGTATTCTGAGCTTTTAGTCTTTTGCCAGCCGAATGATCTCGAAATATGACAAGAATTTTGAGATCATCAAGCATTGACAATGGGTTAAATAATGGTGAATTTTATTAGATTCGTAGCCCGGATGCAGCGCTAGCGGAATCCGGGGGCATCGGCTCATTCCCCGGATTACACTGCGTTTCATCCGTGCTACTTGTTTGATTCCGGCTTGCCCGGCTTAGGTTGGTATTGCGCAATGCGGCACTAAGCTATAGTATTAGCAAAACCTAATATAATGGTTACGTAAAAACTAATGAGACTAAAACCGCTTCTCTTGGCAACCCTGCTCGGCGCAAGTAGCGGGGCGCAGGCTGCCGACCTGCTGGAAACTTTCCGCACCGCACAGGCGAACGATCCGGTGTTTGCCGCCGCACGCGCCACGCTGCAGGCTGGGCAGGAAAAGCTGCCGCAAGGCCGCTCGCTGTTGATGCCCAACATCAGCCTCAACGCGAACAGCACGTTTAACGACAGCACCATTCAATACCGTCAGCCGATAGGTCTGCCGGGCGCGGGAAATCAGCGCTACAACTCTCACGGCTACGGCGTGAACCTGACGCAGCCATTGTTCCGCCAGCAAAACTGGCTGGCCTATAGCGAAGCCGAATTGCAGGTCGCGCAAACCGAGGCGCAATTCAGGATCGCCGAACAGGATTTGATCCTGCGCGTCGCGCAAGCCTATTTCGACGTGCTGATCGCGCAAGACAGCGTACAGCTCGCCGAAGCGCAGAAGACCGCCATCTCAGAACAGCTGGAACAGGCCAAACGCAACTTCGAGGTGGGCAGCGCCACCATTACCGATACCCACGAAGCGCAAGCGCGTTACGACCTGACCAACGCGCAGGAAATCGCCGCTCAGAATAACCTGGAAATCAAAAAACGCACCTTGCAGCAACTGATCAATGCGATGCCGAAAGAGCTCAGGCACCTTGGCAAGGAATTCAAGCTGGAAGCCCCGCAACCCGCCGACATGGAAAAATGGGTGGCCGATGCCCAATTGAACAGCCTGCAGCTCGCCATCGCGCAAGCGGGTGCCGAGATTGCCGAGAAAGAAGTGGCGCGCAACCGTGGCGGGCACTATCCCACGCTGGATTTGGTGGCGAATTATTCCAGCAACCAGTCCAACGGCGGCAGTTTCGGCGTGGGCAGCGACAACACCAGCAAGAGCGTCGGCGTACAACTGAACATGCCGCTGTTCCAGGGTGGTGCAACCCAATCCAAGTGGCGTGAGGCGGAAGCCAATCGTGAGCGCACCATACAGGAACTGGAAAATACCCGCCGCAACGTCGCGCTGCAGACCCGCCAGGCCTATCTCGGCGTGGTCAGCGGCATCGCCCAGGTCAAGGCGTTACAACAGGCACTCACCTCCAGCGAAAGTGTCCTGGAAGCCAGCAAGCTGGGCCAGGAAGTCGGCGTACGCACCAACCTCGATGTGCTGAATGCGCAGCAACAGCTGTATGCCACCCGCCGCGACTTGTACCAGGCCGAATACAACTACCTCATCAGCCAACTGAGCCTGAAAGCGGCGGTGGGTTCGCTGGGCGAGGAAGACCTGGGCAGGGTCAATCAGGCGCTTTATTAATTTCCGGCTGGCAGTTTTAGTGTTGCTCCAAAGGTAAAGTGCCTACCTTCTGAGGTGCCCAGGATACATGGCTTTGTATCCCGTCAGACGCAAACAAAAAACCCTCGTCAAGCTGCAACCAATTCTGCGGCCATATCCTCAAGAGAAATCGCCTCAATATCGGCCGCAAGGCGGTAGCGTTCCGCTCCTGGGTAGACAACGAACTTTCGATTAGGCGCAAGGTCTGCGCAAGCTGCATGAAAACCCCGCTCCAACTTGGGGCTAAGGCTGCGCTTGATCTCAATGGCCCATAGACTCCCATCCGGCCATGACAGCAGCAAATCAATCTCGGCTCCGCCGCTGGTGCGGTAAAAATAGCCCTGCGCTTTGTTTGCGGCACAGACGAGCAGGTTTTCGATTACGAAGCACTCCCAACTCTGTCCGACAACGGGATGAGCGAGCAAGGTTTCCTTGTCAGATATATTAAGCAATGCATGCACAAGACCGCTGTCACGCACATAGACCTTGGGCGATTTAACAAGCCGTTTACCCAGATTAGCATGCCAGGGGGGCAGACGGCGCACGAGCAGCAAGTCAACGAGTAAATCGAGATAGCCGCCGACAGTTTTAACATCCACGCCGAGGTTGCGGGCGAACTGCGCTGTGTTGAGCAGCCCTCCCTGATGATGTGCCAGCATGGACCAGAAGCGGCGTAAGGTTTCGGCTGCAATGCGTGGGCCAAACTGTGGAATATCCCGTTCCAGGTAGGTGCGAATAAAATCCTGCCGCCAGCGCAGGCTTCTTGTTGCATCGGAAGCAAGTAGACTTTCCGGAAACCCCCCGCGCACCCATAAATCGTCGGCTGGCAACCCTCGTGTTTCCAACGCGTTAAAAGGCGCGAGCTCCAAATAGGCAATACGACCAGCCAATGTTTCACCGGATTGTTTGAGCAAGTCGAGTGAGGCGGATCCCAGTAGCAGATATTGCCCGGATCGTCGACCGGCTCTGCGCCCCCGGTCGATGAGGCCACGCAAAACAGGGAAAAGACCGGGCGCCCGGTGCACTTCGTCAAGAATGACCAGCTTATCCTGATGGTCCGCGAGATAAAGCTCGGGTTGAACAAGTTTGGCACGATCCTGCTCGGATTCGAGATCAAGGTAAAGTGCGTGGTAGTGCTGACCAACCTCCAGTGCCAATGTGGTCTTGCCCACTTGGCGCGGCCCAAGCAGTGCTACCGCAGGAGAATGAGCGACTGCATCCGAAAGTTGTGGGGAAAGAATCCTATCAATCATGTGTGCAATTATGGATATTGATTCCATTAATTGCAAGGATAATCAGGTGCTTTATTAACTTCCGGCTGGCCTGTTTGGCTACTCCAAAGGTAAAGCGCCTACCTTCTAAACACCCGCTTATCCAGCACCCGCCAAATTTCACCGACAGAGGCAACCCGTATCGGTCTGTTAACACCGATTGAATATTGACGGGTAGCTGATTTGAATCATCAACTGTGGATAAGTGTATCAAATAAGTGCGGAGAAATACGCAAGGAATGAACCCCGTAACGAATTTCTCCGCATGCATCAGATCAGACCGGGCCGCGCCAATCTGGAAAAACCACGCTGGCGAAGGCCGTCTTTGCCGACAAGGCTTATGTTTCGCTGGAAAATCCGGATGAGCGCGAGTTTGCCGAACGCGACCCGCGCCGGTTTCTGCAACGCTTTGTCGACGGCGCCATTTTAGATGAAGTGCAGCGTTGCCCGGCTTTGCTGTCGTGGCTACAAGGTCTGGTGGATGAACGTGGACGTATGGGTGACTTCATTCTGACGGGGTCCGCCCAGTTCGATCTGATATCCGGCATGACACAATCGCTGGCGGGCCGGGTCGGGCGCATCGAATTGCTACCCTTATCCATGGGCGAGCTCGCCGGAGCAGATAGCTGGTCATGCATAAAATCCATAGACCAGCATTGGTTGATGGATTCCGGCACCGCCAACGGTTCCGGCTTCTCCCGAACGATGCGCTTCCTGGGCTTGATCCGCAGGTTCAGTTCCAGCTCACGGTAAATTCGATACACCCGTTTGTGATTCCAGCCATAGCCCTTCACATTACGCAGATACAGAAAGCACAGCCAGAATCCCCGGTAATCCCCCCATTATTAGCAGCGGCCAGAAGTAGAGTTGGTTAAAGCTAGCTTCTGTTTCGGGGTAATGCCGCCGAGCGCCATGTTGGGGCGTTCGTGATTGTAAGTCCACATCCAGTCAGTTG
>JAQTLM010000012.1 GCA_028714895.1 Gallionella sp.
ATCACCGACACGACGCGCAAGCATGCGGCGGAGATGTTGGGCGCGGCCGCTTGAGGTATCATGCGCCGGCTAAATTTTGGAACTGACTGAGACTATTATGCGTATCAAACTGGTTTTGCTTTCCACGCTGCTGGCTTCGTGCAGCTACCTTTCCTCGCCGGTATTGTCGCCGTACAAGATGGACATCCGCCAAGGGAACTATGTTACGGCGGAGATGCGCGAGAAACTCAAGCTCGGCATGTCGAAACAGCAGGTGCGTTATGTGCTGGGCACGCCGATGGTCAGCGACGCCTTTCACGGCAACCGCTGGGACTATATATATAGCCTGGAGCAGCGCGGTGAAGTGGTCGAAAAGCAGCGGCTGACGCTTTATTTTGAAGGCGACAATCTGGTGCGCATGGACGATGGCCGCCAGCCCGTGCAAGCTGCACCGGCGATTGCGCAGCAACCGGCTGTGGCTCCGTCCGCTGTCGCAGCCCCGCTGCCGCAACCCGTTGCCAAGGCTGACCCCGCCGCAGATGTGCTGAAAAGCGTACAGGCTTGGTCAGCGGCTTGGTCGGCCAAGAATGTACGCGGCTACTTGGCTGCGTACATGTCGGAGTACAAGCCGCAGGGTATGAGCCGCGAGGCGTGGGAAAAACAGCGCCTGGAGCGCATCAGCAAACCCAAGGTGATCGAGGTCGAACTGAGTGAAGTCAATGTCAGCGTGCAGGATGACAGCCATGCATCCGCTTCATTCACGCAGCGCTACCGCTCTGATCTCTACCGGGATAGCACGCGCAAAACGCTGCAACTGAAAAAGGTCGGCGCTGCATGGCTGATCGACTCCGAACAGGCAGCCAAGTAAAGGATAGAACATGGGCAAAATCAAGATTGCCATCGCCGGCAGCGGTGGACGCATGGGGCGCGCCTTGTTGGAAGGTGTGGCGCAAGCCGACGATCTGGTGTTGCACGCCGCGCTGGAATACAGCGGCAGCGCGCTGCTCGATAAAGATGCCGGTGAGTTCTCCGGCGCGGCCTGTGGCGTAAAAATCAGTGCGGATGTGGAAGCTGCGTTGCAAGGCGCGGATGTGCTGATCGATTTTACCCGCCCTGAAGGCACGCTGCATCACCTCGATATCTGCCGCAGGCTGGGCGTAAACATGGTGATCGGTACGACCGGTTTTAACGCGCAGCAAAAGGCGCAACTCGGTGCGGCGGCGCAGCACATCGGCATTGTATTCGCGCCCAACATGAGCGTCGGCGTGAATCTGGTGTTCAAGCTGCTGGAAACGGCTTCGCGCGTGCTGGCGCACGGCTACGACATCGAGATCATCGAGGCGCACCACCGCCACAAGGTGGACGCGCCATCCGGCACTGCGCTGGGCATGGGCGAGGTCGTTGCACGCACCTTGGGGCGCGATTTGGCGCAATGTGCGGTATATGGCCGCGAAGGCGTGACCGGTGAGCGCGATCCGTCCACCATCGGCTTTGCCACGGTGCGTGGCGGCGACATCGTCGGCGACCATACCGTGCTTTACGCCGGTATCGGTGAGCGCATCGAAATCACCCACAAAGCCAGCAGCCGCGCTACCTTCGCGTTGGGCGCGCTGCGTGCCGCAAGATATTTGAAAGCCAATCCGGCAGGCCTTTACGACATGCAGGACGTGTTGGGGCTGAAATAAACTAACTTTTCTCTCCTGTTGGTATGCCGGTTGGCAGCGCGCTGTCGAACTACATCAACGAAAAGCATTTGTAGTACGCCACCGGAGCGGGCTTCGTCATCATCGGCCTTTGGACGCTATGGAAGGCATGAGAAAATACCAATCGAGAAGTGGGTATTTCATGCGCCTTGGCGATATACAGCACTGAAACGCTTTTGTGAAAAAAGTAACTAATTGGATTTATTTGGTTTTTAACCGAGTAGATATATACAGCGACTATAGAAATAACACTGCAAAAAATACTTGATCAAAACACTCGTTATTTATGCTTGACACATCCTGCCGGTTGGGACAAAATTCAAAGGCGCGTCAAATTGTCGCAGAGCAATCGCGTTAAGCACGTCTCAAATACAATGTAAACGGGAGGTTATCCAAATGGAATCATCCAAGATTGGGAGCGCGCCAGCTTCCTTCATGCAGCAGATGCTGCACAATAACATGTTGATGTTGACCGTACTGCTGGCTGTCAGTGCTATGGCTTACTTCGGTATCGGTCTTTTCGTGTTGCTCAGACATTAAGCAAACGCTTTAATCTGAAATTTTTCAGGTTGCCTTAAACGGCAGCTGGAATAACGGCATGGGTAAGTAGGGGAAAATTGGGTTTTTTAGGTTGTTTTGTGTCAACTATCAAATGGCGTCAGCCATCAATTATCAAAGGGAGGAGTAAGCTATGTCAGAACCAACTTCAAGTGGTGCAAGCCCCCATTTTATGCAAACAGCATTGGATAACCAATGGCTTATGCTAGCGCTGGGCGTGTTAACACCTACGGTGATTTATACGCTGTGGGGTCTATGGGACGTAATCAACATACCGTTAGCTCCGTAACAAAGCCGCGTCTGTTTAATTAAATTAAAGGAGAAATACAGCTATGGGAACGTCTTATACCCCCCCAACAAACCCAGACTGGTGGCGTGAACCAGTTGAACGCACCGAGATATGGTGGATTGTGCTTGCATTTGCATGGTGTCTGTTCATGTTCGGCTGGATGGTCGGCTGGCATTTTATCGGGCCGCAAAATATGAGCAACGAAGCTTATAAAACTACCCCCGAGGCGTTTTCCAAGAAGCTTGCTGACCAGCAGGCGAAGTACACGATCCGCAAGGATCAGGCTACCGGTGAAGACGTCGTGTCACCGCCACCCGGCAGCGATGTCTATCTGGCTGGCATGCAGTGGCAATGGCGCCCTATTCTTGAGCTGAAAAAAGGCCAAAAATATCGTTTCCATATGTCCTCTCTTGATGTGGGCCATGGGTTCTCGTTGCAACCCGAAAATATCAACTTTCAGGTTTATCCAGGCTACGAGCAGGTTACTAACATAACACCCAATAAAACTGGCACTTTTGCCATAGCATGCGGTGAATACTGCGGTGGTGTTGACGCCATGGGACATCACACGATGCTGGGCAGAATTTACGTAAAGGAGTAAAAAATAATGGCGACGACAACAATGTCTGATTTTCGTGTTGATCCGGTTTCCGGTCTCAAGATTCATAAAACGGCCAATACACTGGTCAAGTGGAATGCGTTTGCGGCAGTAGTGTTCTTGCTGGTCGGCGGGCTGTTTGGTGTCGGGGTGGCGCTTACCCGCATGCCGAGCGTGCAACTGCTCAGCCCAGAATGGTTTTACATGGCGCTGACGGCTCATGGTCTGGTTAATCTGGCGGTGTGGATCATTTTCTTTGAAATGGCCGTGCTGTATTTCCTCGGCGCGCATGTGCTGGGTAACCGGTTGGCGACGCCACGTTGGGCGTGGGCGCAATTCTGGCTGATGCTCGTTGGTGCAGCCATGGTTGCCGTGGCAGTGTTGGCACCATTGTGGGGCGGGGCACCATCAAGCGTGATGATGACCTCCTACCCGCCGCTTGAGGCACAGCCGCATTTCTATCTGGGGTTGATCCTGTTTGCCGTGGGTGCGCTGATCGGCTGTTTTGTGTTCCTTGGCACGCTGGTGGTTGCCAAGAGGGAAAAAACCTATAGTGGTTCGCTTCCGTTGGTGGTGTTCGGCGGCGTGACAGCTACCGTGATTGCCATTTTCACCATCGTTTCCGGTGCGCTGATCCTGATCCCGACTTTCGTTTGGTCGTTACATGTGATACCCGGTTTCACTATTGATCCGATGATGTATCGGGTTGTCTGGTGGGCGTTCGGTCACTCGTCGCAGCAAATCAACGTGGTTACCCATATCTCCATCTGGTACCTTATAGCGTCGTTGGTATTCGGCGCCAAGCCAATGTCAGAGAAGGTCAGTCGTTTTGCGTTCTTGCTGTATATCCTGTTCCTGCAGCTCGGTTCTGTGCATCACCTGCTGTCTGACCCGGGGTTGACTTCCGCCTGGAAGATATTCAATACCAGCTACATGCTCTATCTGGCAGTGTTGGCCAGTATGATCCACGGTTTGACTGTTCCTGGCGCCATTGAAGTCGCACAACGCAGGAAGGGCCTTGATACCGGTTTGTTTACCTGGCTTCGTAAGGCGCCTTGGGGTAATCCGATTTTCTCCGGTATGTTCCTGTCGCTGGTTGGTTTCGGCTTCATCGGCGGTGTCACTGGCGTGGTGATGAGCGTGGAACAGGTCAATATGATCATCCACAACACCATGTACTTGCCGGGCCATTTCCATGGCACGCTGGTAGTCGGTACGACCATGGCGTTTATGGCGGTGACTTACTGGCTGATTCCGGTGGTGTTCCAGCGCAAAATCGCTCTGGCTGGTGTGGCAAAATTGCAGCCTTATGTCTTCAGTCTCGGCGCTTGGGTATTTTCTATCGCCCTGATGGGTGCCGGTACCTTGGGTGTGCAACGCCGTCACGCGGATATCACCTTTGCCGGTCAGCCATTGGCTTATGAATATCCGGAAATCGCTAAGGGTCTGATGGACTTGGGTGAGATCTTCGGAATCATCATGGCAGTTGGTGCGATCATGTTCATTTTGGTTGTGCTGGCCTCCATCTTTACGGGTGAGCGCATTCCGGAAGGCTCTGCACCTTGGCCGAAAGTGGAAGATGCTGACGTTGTGGCCGAGAGGACCGGAAAACATCACGTGGGTATGTGGGGCATGGAAGCTCCGGGAACCTTCATACTTGCGATGATCCTGTTCGTGACTATCGTGCTGTACTACTTCATTAACTTCAAGTACCTGTCAACAATTTGGGGCTTGTCTTAAAGAAATAAGATGACGGGAGGGTGCCATATGGCATCCTCCCTGATTTCTGCAGAAAATGGATTCAGTTAGAGGGAGACCTCTAACCTAAGCTTGGTGGCTCAATCTTGAGTGTGCACAAAACAAGCGGTTGTATTAAGCCTGACTTCAGGCTGACATGGTTTAGGTTAGAAGTATTCAGAAGCAGAAGTTTGGGAATCAACTAGTGCCTATCTCCAGATAGAGGAGACAGGAAGAACGGACCTTAAAGATGATAGCAATCAAGCAATATATCAATCTCTTCAAATTACGCATAGGCGTGGTGATTACCTTGGCGGCTTTGGGAGGTATGGCAATTACCCCGGGGCAAGCGTTGACGAGTTGGCAGGTTCTGGTTCTGTCGCTGACGGTTATGATGGCCTCTGCAGCTGCGGGTGCCTTCAATCAATACTTCGAACGCGATATTGATGCAAAAATGACGCGCACCAAAAATCGTCCCTTTTTAAACGGTTATTTTCAGCATAGCCGCAAGTGGTTGGTGATCATCGGGTTGATGCTTGCGGTTGCGGTAACGTCCGCCGCCTTCGCATTTAATGCAATGACGGCATTGAACATTTTTCTCGGTGCGTTTACCTACGCTATCGTTTATACAGCCTGGCTGAAACGGCGCACTTGGTTGAATATCGTGTTTGGTGGATTGGCGGGGAGTTTTGCAGTGCTTGCAGGTGCGGCGGCAGTCGATCCTTCGTTCGGTCCGCTTCCCGGTTTGTTGGCATTGGTGCTGTTCTTGTGGACGCCCCCTCATTTCTGGAGCCTGGCGATCGTCATTCGTGACCAATATGCTGCGGCAGGGGTGCCCATGTTGCCGGTGGTTAAGGGCGACAAGAAAGCAGCGCGCATTATTTTGGGGCATACCATTCTTCTGGTGGCTGTTTCCATTTTGCCGGTGTTTTACGGTTT
This sequence comes from Gallionella sp., assembly GCA_028714895.1. Taxonomy (GTDB): domain Bacteria; phylum Pseudomonadota; class Gammaproteobacteria; order Burkholderiales; family Gallionellaceae; genus Gallionella. Next base: position 5,804 of record JAQTLM010000012.1, read on the forward strand.
GGGTGGAATCTATCTTGCTGGCGCGTTGGCGGGAGGGATATATTTCATAGTTAAAAGTGTGCAACTGGTGCGCAATCCAACGAAGGAAACAGCCATGGCCAATTTTGTTGCGTCACTGGTGCAGTTTAGTGTATTGATGATAGCGCTGATGCTGGAAGTGAATTTCGGCGCCTGATTTTTCATGGTTTCAATAAAACCCGTCTGTGCAAAGCTCAGGCGGGTTTTTCATTTTGTGATCTCTCAAAAAGTATATTAGCCAACTATAATTTAGCTTGCGTTTTTGATATATCGCATTAAAATAGTCGGGTATTTTTAATTACCTCTGCTTTGGTTGAAATTACATCATTTTGATGAACCAACAATTCAAGAAAGCGTGATTATGCGTCGCTATTTGTTACCGATAAGCTTGGCAGTCTTGAGTTTCGGGGTGTTGTTACCCGGAATGCTGTTTTATTTATCGAAGGATTGGGGTAGGGATCACATGATTGTGGGCCAGCCAGTTGCCTCCGCAGTGAAGTTGCAGGCGCAGGCAACTCAGGCCACTGTTGCTGCTCCCCAAGGTTTTGATGAAAAAGAAGCTTTGCGTATAAGCCAGGCTGCGATAGGTAAACAAGTTGGCGATTACTCCTTCCTGGATCGTGGCGGGCACACTGTGCGCTTGGCGGATTACCGTGGCAAGCCACTGGTTATCAGCATGATCTATACCCATTGCCCGATTGTCTGCGCGACTACTACGCGCAGCTTGAGTGCGCTCAAGTTATCTCAAGATGCGCTGGGGGAAGATAGCTTTGGTGTGCTGACGGTTGGTTTTGATACGGAAAATGACACACCAGAAGCGATGGATGATTTTGCCAAACGGATGGGGGTGAACCTGCCTAAATGGGAATTCGCCAGCGCTGATCCGGAAACAATCAAAAAACTCAGCAAGGACTTGGGGTTTGTTTACTTTCCTACTGACGAGGGCGGTTTTAACCATATAACGCAGACAACGTTTGTTGATGGGCAGGGTAAAGTCTATCGTCAAATTTATGGCGAGGAATTTGAGAACAAGACGCTGCTCGAACCGCTGAAAGATATGATTTACAAAATCAAGACAGCAGAGCCGGGCCTTGCCGGCTTGTCGAATAAGGTAAAGCTTTTTTGCACGGTTTACGACTCGCGGGCGGGAACATACAAAGTGAGTTACAGCTATTTTTATGGGGTGGGACTGGGTGTCCTTGTTTCTTTGTTCATTATAGGGTGGATCGTGTTCGAATATCGCCGCAGCCCAAAGCGCAATTACTCCAGCCATGATTGATCCAACCCAGGTAAACACCTTTTTCGATCAGGCGTATTCTTTATGTTCGTTTAAAAATGTTTTCTCAGGAGGTTTCGGTGATTAAACTTTTACATCGCATCGGCCAAGGTGTTTTTTTGCGTCTGGAGAGTGGGCTCAATTACGTTTTTGGGCCAACATTGAACCCATTCTATTATTTGGGTGCGATTACTTACTTGATGTTCTGGATCATCATCGTCAGCGGCTTTTACATATACGCTTTTTACGATACTGGCGTAAATGATGCCTACAATTCGGTGGAATATTTAACCAATAAGCAATGGTATTTCGGCGGCATAATGCGCAGCCTGCATCGTTATGCTTCCGACGGAATGTTATTATTCGGCGTTTTACACCTGTTGCGCAACTTTGCGTTTGACCGTTACCGCAGCTTCCGGTGGTTTTCATGGTATACGGGTATCCTGGTGCTGTGGCTGATTTATATAGCTGGTATAAACGGCTATTGGCTGCCTTGGGATCATCTGGCACAGTTTGCTGCCGTGGCGACTGCGGAATGGCTGGATGCACTGCCGATTTTCAGTGCTCCCCTGGTGCGCAATTTCCTGGAGGAGGGCAGCGTAAACGATCGCTTCTTCTCCCTGCTTTCGTTTATCCACCTTGGTATTCCGCTGGGTGCTTTTGCCATTATCTGGGTTCACACTCAACGTGTGCCGCAGGCTAAAACATCTCCACCAAGAGCGCTTGCGGTTGGATTGATCCTGTCCATGGTTGTGCTTGCACTGATCAAGCCGGCATTAAGCCACGGGCAAGCGGATTTGGACTCTGCGCCATTTGTTCTGAATCTGGACTGGTTCTATTTCTGGAGTTATCCATTGCTCTACTCCTGGAGTCCGGGCAAGGTTTGGGTATTGGTAGGAGGTGTTACAGGTATTTTTTTATTGCTGCCGTTCCTCGGAGGAAAGAGACGCGGCAAGGGCGAATACGAGATCACCACAGTTCCCTGTGGGCATGCGGTAATTGCCAAAGAAGGCGAGACCGTACTTGAGGCTGCGTTGCGCCAAGGGTTGAATCTTCCCTATGTTTGCCGTGACGGTGCCTGCGGTGCCTGCAAGGGCAAGATACTCAGGGGTACGGTCGATTACGGCACTTACCAGGAAGGCGTGCTCACCGATGCGGAGAAAGCGGAAGGCAAGGCCCTGTTCTGTTGCGCCAAGCCGTTATCCGATTTGGAAATAGAGTGTCATGAGGTCGATGAGCTCGGGCGATTCCCGATAAAAACAATGAAGTTCAGGGTGCAAAAAATGGAGCGTGCGGCGCAGGATGTGATGCTGCTCGAATTGCGTCCCGAGGGCGACGAACAGATGAATTTTATTGCGGGCCAGTATATTGCCGTGTTGTTGGATGATGGCACCAAACGCAGTTACTCAATCGCCAATGCGCCCCATGAATCGGATTACTTGCAACTTCACATCCGCCTGGTGAAAGGCGGCAAATTTACCGGCCATGTATTCAATGAAATGAAAGTGGGCGATGTGCTGCAAGCGGAAGGCCCGCTGGGTAGTTTCTTCCTGCATGAAGAAATCGACAAACCTATCATCTTCATGTCGGGAGGGTGCGGTTTCGGATCCATCAAGGGTATGGTCGAGCATGCTTTAAAGATCGGGTTGAACCGCTCCATGGTGCTGTACTGGGGCGCCAGAACACCAGCCGATATATATTCGAACTTGCCGGAAAAATGGCAGCAGGAACATGATAATTTCAAATTCATACCGGTTATTTCCGAACCCAAGCCGGAGCATGATTGGCAAGGCAGAACCGGCCTGGTTCACGAGGCTATCCTGCAGGATTATCAGCAACTGGACAACTATCAGGTATATGCCTGCGGTTCGCCCGAGATGGTCGAGGCGGGCCGTGCGCCATTCATGGTCAAAGGATTGCCGGAAGATCAGTATTTTTCTGATAAATTTTCGAGTGCCTGTTTCAAGGCGCCGCATGCGAAAGCATCAGTATCCTCTGAGGGGGTGACACATGGCTAAGCCATTGCAATATATCAGCCAAGGGTTGTTTTATGCCTTGTTTATGGGGGTGATTGGTTATTTCTCTACTCTTCCGGCATACACTCACTTGCCACCGGATGAAACCCTGATAAAACTGAGCTTCAGGCATGCCGGCCAGCACGTGGGCGAGTGCCGCGAGCGTTCCCCGGAAGAAATGGCCAAACTGCCTGAATACCAGCGTAAAGGCGGGACCAAGGTATGTCCGCGCGGTCGATCCGATGTGGTGGTTGAGCTGGAAATGGACGGAAAGCGCCTCTATCACGAGGTATTGAGGCCAACCGGGTTGGCGCACAGCAGCAATGCCAATATTTACCGGCGTATCCCGGTGAAGGCCGGAGTCCATACCCTGAAGGCGCGCCTGAAGGATCATCCCGGGGATGATTTCAACTATGTAAGCGAAGAAACGATTACCCTCACGCCGGGGCGTATCCTGGTGATTGATTTCAAGGCTGAAACCGGCGGATTTATTTTCAGGAACAAAAATTTAACAACCAAGATGCAATCAGAAGGTAGCAAATGAATTCAACATATCAGCAAGCAGATGCCGAACAAGGCGCAGAGGTGATCGGCGAAAAAAAATGCGGGAGGGGTTTTGCCCTTTCCATGCCATCGGATGCCAACCGCAAACTGGCTTCCGGCTGGTTGTGGCTCGGTATTGCATCGCTGGTAGGCGCCGGACTATTCGCTATCCTTCTGGTGCTTTCGCGCACCCCTTATATCCAGGATGTTTTCCCTTGGGTTGATTTTTTCCATACCGCACTGGTGGTACATGTGGATTTGTCAGTGCTGTTATGGTTCATGGCATTCGCCGGGGTGCTGTGGAGCTTGAATTCATCAACCAGATTCATCGGTATTGGCTGGCTGGCTTTGGTGCTGGCTTCCGTCGGCGCTGCGATAATTGTCCTGTCTCCCTTTGTTGCTGTCGGCAAACCGTTGATGAGCAATTATGTGCCGGTCATTCAAAGCACCTTCTTTTTTACGGGATTGATTGTTTTTGCTATTGGGGTAGCCGTGCTGGTGTTGCGCAGCCTGATAGCGGTGCCCTCTGCCGACTTGTGGCAGGGCGGTGAAGGCTCGATTCGCATCGGTTTTTATGCCGCATCCATTTCCACGGTGTTTGCATTGATTGCTTTCGCCTGGTCTTATGCACTTATACCGGACGTTTTTGAAAGCACGCAGTACTTCGACCTGCTGTTCTGGGGCGGCGGCCATGTGCTGCAGTTCACCTATTCGCTGTTGATGCTGGCCGGCTGGCTGTGGCTGGCGGATGCCTGCGGCGCGAAAATCCCGTTGACCCCACGGTTGGCGTCTGCCTTCCTGGTGCTGGGGCTACTGCCGGTATTTTATGTTCCCGTTATTTACCTGTCTTTTGCAGGCGATATGGGCGCTTACATGGAACAGTTTACCCTGTTGATGAAAGTTGGCGGCGCCTTTGCCCCCGTGCCGCTTGGTTTGGCGGTGCTTTACGGGCTCGGCGCGGCAGGGAGCACGCCGGCGACAAAGCCGCAACGTGCGGCACTGCTTTCGTCAATCATCTTGTTTGCCATCGGCGGCGGGATAAGCCTGATGATCGGGGACAGCAACACGATCATCACCGCGCACTATCACGGAACCGGCGGTGCAATCAGCTTGGCCTTCATGGGACTGGCCTTCCATCTGCTGCCGCGTCTCGGCTATCGCGAGCCGGACTTGAAATGGGCCACATTGATGCCTTACATATACGGAGCGGGGCAACTGCTGCACATTATCGGGTTGCTGTGGTCCGGCGGATATGGCGTGCAGCGCAAGGTTGCGGGAGCCGCGCAAGGACTGCATGGCTTTGCGCAGACGGCAGGCATGGGATTGATGGGCTTGGGCGGGTTGGTAGCCGTGATCGGCGGTATCATGTTCTTGGTAGTGGTTTTCAAAGCCATGCGCCGGTCAGCGTAACGGACATTAATCATCCGGCTCATCGTTGCGCAGGCCGGAATCGGTCGAACCAATCAGGAAGAAAAGTTGCCGGGCGAAATCTCATGCGCCCGGAACTAGTGTAGTGCATCGCTCATGGTGATAGTTATGCGAAAACCCTTGTGGGTCGGGCTTCAGCCCGACCGCTTCGACAAGCTCAGGACAGGCATGCTGGGTTGAAACCCATGTCTACAAGCTATTGAGAAGTTGCCCCCGAGGTAAGCAAAAGATATTTCATGAGGCCGAATGAGAGGAATGCCAGTACCAGAATGATGACAAAGAAAATAATGCTGCGGTTTTTGAAGCGCTCCCCGCGCGAAACCTCGATGCGGTCAAGTATCCAGTCGGATATGAAGTAGAGGCCTGTGGCCACCAGAGTGTAATAAATAACTTCCAAGTTCATTCTCCATTAATATTTTTTACAATACGCTTATTATATTATGCTGCCACGCTTTGAGCGGATGAATTTGAACCGTTACTTTCAAATGAATTACAGACAGCATTGATGCAAGGGCTCCTTTGACTACCTCCAAACACACCGAGTCTGTTGCGCGCAAGATGTTGCTCCGGTTTGAAGGCATCCTGAACAAAATCTTCGGTAACGACCTCAACCCTTTCTATTACCTGGGCGCGCTGGGATTCTTTTTTTTCTGGGTAGTTGCAGTCAGCGGTGCCTATATCTATATTTTTTACGATACCGGCGTGGAAGATGCATTCAAATCGGTCGAGTCCCTCACGCACGATCAGCCGTATCTCGGCGGCATCACGCGCAGCCTGCACCGTTACGCTTCCGATGCGCTGGTGGTGGTGATGCTACTGCACCTGTTGCGCGAATTCATCCTGGGGCGCTACCGCGGGGCGCGCTGGTTTACATGGTTCACGGGGGTGCCGCTGATCTGGCTGATATTTGCCGCCGGTACCAACGGTTACTGGATGGTGTGGGATAAGCTGGCCCAATATGCCACCGTGGCCGCCATGGAATGGTTTGATTGGCTGCCGATATTTAGCGTGCCGATGGCGCAAAGTTTTATTTCCCGGGAAGTCCTCAATGATCGCTTCTTTTCGCTGATATCGTTCGCCCATGTGACCATCCCGGTGCTTATATTGTTCCTGCTCTGGGTACATATCATGCGCGTCAGTTACCCTGTGGTTAACCCAAGGCGCGGGCTGGCGCTGGGAATGCTGCTGGCAATGCTGGTTCTGGCACTGATAAAGCCGGCATTGAGCCAAGGCCCGGCGGATATGGGAATTGAGCCACGCAATATCGGCATCGACTGGTTCTATCTGTTCATTTTTCCATTGCAGGATAGTTGGTCGGCTGGCCAGGTCTGGGCGCTGGTAATCGGGATCAGCGTGCTGCTCAGTGTGTTGCCGTGGCTGCCAACCAAAAATAAACAGATACCGATAGCCGAAGTAAGCCTCAAAAACTGCAACGGATGTCGGCGTTGTGTCGCCGATTGCCCCTACGAGGCGGTGGTGATGCGTCCTCGCAGTGACGGTATGCGTTTGATGGAAGAAGCAGTGGTCATACCGGATCGCTGTGTCAGTTGTGGCATCTGCGCCGGCGCGTGCCCCTCTTCAACTCCCTTCAGGAGCGATGCCGGATATGTGAGCGGAATCGAAATGCCCTCCATGCCGATGGCCGGGCTGCGTGCCGCAATGGCGGATGATCTGGCAAGGCTGAAAGGTGATGCGCGGGTCATAGTATTCGGTTGCGACAATGCGGCAGACATGGGGAAGTTGCGCAGCGAAGGCGTGGCCGTCATGAGCCTGCCATGTACAGCCATGTTGCCGCCGTCCTTTATCGAATATGCGCTGTACGAGAATCAGGCCGACGGTGTATTTATCACCGGCTGCCGCGAGAGCGACTGCTACCATCGGATGGGCGGGTTGTGGACAGTGCAGCGGCTGGCCAGAGAGCGGGAGCCGCGTCTGCGCGGCCGCGTCGAGCGTGAGCACGGGCGAATCGGGTTGTTTTGGGCGTCTTCTGCGGATTTCAAAGAATTATCCAAGGAACTGGAATCATTCCGCGCCAGCCTTAACGCAATTCCGCAAAAAAATTCTTGATCACCAGCACCCGCTGTCGCAGATCGTCATGCTTTAGCTCGATGCGCAGCTTGTCCTGCCCGACCATCTTGATGTAGCGCCTGCTCTGGATCATTGTGATGATTTTCATCGGGTCGATCGGCGGATTCGGCACAAATTGAATCTGGATCGCTTCGCTGGACGCATCGACTTTGCTGATGCCGAGCGGTTTGGCGAGGATGCGCAGGCGGTGGCTGTCGAGCAGGGTTTGCGCGGGTTCTGGCAGCAGGCCGAAGCGGTCGATCAGTTCCTGATGCATGTCGTCGAGTTCTTCCGATGTGTTGCAGTTCGCCAAGCGTTTGTAGAGCATCAGGCGTTGGTGAATGTCGCCGCAGTAGTCGCTGGGCAGCAGCGCAGGGGTGTGCAGGTTGATCTCGGTGGTCACGCCCAGTGGGTGTGCCATGTCCGGTTCGCGCCCTTGGCGCAACGAGGCCACTGCGGCGTTGAGCATGTCGGTGTAGAGTGAAAAACCGATCTCCTGCATCTCGCCGCTTTGCGATTCGCCCAGCACTTCGCCTGCGCCGCGTATCTCCAGGTCGTGCATCGCGAGGTAGAAACCGCTGCCGAGCTGTTCCATCGACTGGATCGCTTCGAGGCGTTTCTTCGCCTGTGCGGTGAGCGCTTCGGTTTCCACCAGCAGATAGGCGTAAGCCTGATGGTGCGAACGTCCGACGCGGCCGCGCAGTTGATGAAGTTGAGCGAGGCCGAAACGGTCGGCGCGATTCATCAGGATGGTGTTGACGGTCGGGATGTCAATGCCGGTCTCGATGATGGTGGTGCACAGCAGCACATTGAAACGCTGCTGGTAAAAATCGCGCATCACCTGTTCCAGATCGCGCTCGCCCATCTGCCCGTGCGCCACGCGGATGCGCGCTTCCGGCAGCAGCGTGGTCAGCTTCTCCGCCATGTTGGCGATGGTATCCACCTCGTTGTGCAGAAAATACACCTGCCCGCCGCGCTTCAGTTCGCGCAGCACCGCCTCGCGGATGATGCCGTTGCTGGTCTGCGCGACGAAGGTCTTGATCGACAGGCGGCGTTGCGGCGCGGTGGCGATGATCGAGAAATCGCGCAGCCCTTCCAGCGACATCGCCAGCGTGCGCGGGATCGGGGTGGCGGTCAGCGTCAGTACATCAACCTCGGCGCGCAGCGCTTTCAGGCGTTCCTTCTGCTGCACGCCGAAGCGGTGTTCTTCGTCGATGATGATTAGGCCGAGGTTGTGGAACTTCACGCCTTTCTGGATCAGCTTGTGCGTGCCGATGATGATGTCCAGTTTGCCGTCTTCCATGTCCTTCAGCGCCTGCGTCTGTTCCTTGGCGGAGCGGAAGCGCGACAGTTCGGCGATCTTGATCGGCAGGTCGGCGAAACGGTCGGAGAAATTCTGGAAATGCTGCTCGGCCAATAGCGTGGTTGGAACCAGTACCGCGACCTGTTTGCCATCCATCGCCGCGACGAACGCGGCGCGCAATGCGACCTCGGTTTTACCGAAGCCAACGTCGCCGCAGATCAGCCGATCCATCGGCTTGCCGCCTTGCAGGTCGTTGATCACCGCCTCGATGGCGGCGGCCTGATCGGGCGTTTCCTCGAAACCGAATCCGGCGGCAAATTCCTCGTAGTCGCGCGGTGCCAGTTTGAATGCGTGGCCCTTGCGCGTGGCGCGTTGCGCGTAAAGATTCAACAGCTCGGCGGCGGTGTCGCGCACCTGCTGCATCGCGCGGCGTTTCGTCTTGTCCCACGCTGCCGTGCCCAGCTTGTGCAACGGCGCGGTTTCCGGCGCACCGCCACTGTAGCGGCTGATTACGTGCAGTTGCGCCACCGGCACGTAGAGCTTGTCGCCGCCCGCATATTCCAGCAGCAGAAATTCCCCTTCACCCTCGCCGAGATCGAGATTGATCAACCCCGCATAACGCGCGATACCGTGCTGCTCATGCACCACCGGGTCACCCGGCTTGAGTTCGGACAGGTCGCGCAGCATGCCTTCGACGTTGCTCTTCTTCGCGGCGCGCGCGGCGCGGCTGCGCGGCTGCGCGGCGTAGAGCTCGGTCTCGGTGACGATGGCCTGATGTTGTTCCGGCAACACAAAGCCAGCGTGCAGCGAGCCGACCGCGAGCAGGAACTTTTCCTTGCTGGCGAGGAATTCAGCATAGTCCTGGCATACGGCAGGCGCGAGGCCATATTCGCGCAGATAGTCCGCCATGATCTCGCGCCGCCCGAGACTGTCGGCCAGCAGCAGCACGCGCCCGTCGTAGCCTTGCAGGAATTGCGCGAAGGCATGGGTCGGAATTTCGGCACGGCGGTTGACAGCGATGTCGGGCAGGGCGGCGGTGGCGCATGGGGTGAGGTTTTTAGGTGTACTCTCACCCTCTCCCTCCGCTTCGCTCCTCCCTCTCCCGCTTGCGGGAGAGGGTATTGCCCCCCCCTCTCCCGCAAGCGGGAGAGGGGCTGGGGGAGAGGGAAGAATATCCAGCCGCGCAAAGTCCTTCACCCGTATGAAGAACCGCTCCGCATCCAGAAATAATTCTTTCGGTTCCAGCAGCGGGCGCTGCGGGTCGCCCCTGAGCAGGTTGTAGCGCGATGCGGCATCCTTGGCGAAGGTGGCGATGGCCTCATCGACCTCATGATGCAGGCACAGCGTGGCGTTGTTCGGCAGGTAGTCGAACAGCGTCGCAGTCTTGTCGAAGAATAGCGGCAGGTAATACTCGATACCCGCCGGGGCGATGCCTTTGCTTACGCCTTTGTAGATAAACGACTTGGATGGATCGCCTTCGAAGCGATCGCGGAAATTCTGGCGGAAACGCGCTTGGCCGGCATCGTCCAGCGGGAATTCGCGCGCGGGCAGCAGGCGGATTTCCGGCACGGGGTACAGCGTGCGCTGCGTGTCCACGTCGAAGCTGGCAATGGTCTCGATCTCGTCGTCGAACAGATCGATGCGGTACGGCAGCACGCTGCCCATTGCAAATAAATCGATGATGCCGCCGCGCACACAGTATTCGCCGGGGGCGAGCACCTGCTGCACATGGTTGTATCCGGCGAAAGTCATCTGTTCGCGCAGTTGCGCCACATTCAGCTTCTCGCCGCGCTTGAGGAAGAAGGTGTAGGCGGCGAGATGCTCGACCGGCGGCAGCGGATACAGCGCGGTGGTGAGCGGCACGATCACCACGTCGCAGGCATTGCTGCGGATGTGGTGCAGCGTCGCCAAGCGCTCGGAGATCAGATCCTGATGCGGCGAGAAATGGTCGTAGGGCAGCGTCTCCCAGTCCGGCAGCAGGTGCACGCGCAGCGCAGGGTCGAAAAATGGGATTTCCTCCACTAGCCGCTGCGCCCCCAGCGCGTTCGCGGCGATGATTACCAGCGGAGAACGGGCCAGCGGCGAGTGCTGCGCGGCATATTGCGCCAGTGCCAATGCGTCGGACGAGCCGTGCAGTTGCGTATAGCGGGGACGGGAATGTTTTGACGAGAAAAGCACGATGGGCAGCCTGAAACAGAGGTGCGCATTATAAGCCATGCGCGCGGGCAACCTTTTAATTTACAATCGCGCCATGTCAGAATTCCACGCCTTGGTTCCCGCGGCCGGTTTCGGCGCACGCATGGGGCATGAGTTGCCCAAACAATACCTGCCGCTGGCCGGGCAGCCGCTGATTTTCCACGCGCTGAATACGCTATGCGCCAGCCCGGAGATCACCACGGTGTTCGTGGTGCTGGCGCCCGGCGACACACTGTTCCACACCTACGACTGGTCGCGCTTCGGCGACAAGCTGCAGCCGCTGTATTGCGGCGGGGAGACGCGCGCCGAGAGTGTGCTGAACGGCTTGCTGGCTTCCGAGCTGGAGCCGGATGAATGGGTGCTGGTGCATGATGCGGCGCGCCCTTGTCTGACGCAGGCGCACCTGGTCAAGCTGATCGCCGAATTGCGCGACGATGAGGTAGGCGGCATCCTTGCCGTGCCGGTGGCGGATACGCTGAAGCGCGCCGACGGACAGCAGCGCATCGCCTGTACCGAAGAACGCGCCGGATTGTGGCAGGCGCAGACGCCGCAGATGTTCCGTGCCGGGCTGCTGGCGCAGGCGTTGCAGCAGTGCAGCCAGGTCACCGATGAGGCATCGGCGGTCGAGGCATTGGGCTTGCGGCCCAAACTGGTATTGAGCGAATCGAGCAATTTCAAGGTGACTTATCCGCAGGATTTGCTGCTGGCGGAGTTGCTGCTGAATCAACAAGGAAATCGAACATGAGAATCGGACAAGGTTTTGACGTGCACCAACTGGTAGAAGGGCGCAAGCTGATCATCGGTGGCGTGGAAATCCCATACGGCAAGGGGCTGCTCGGCCATTCCGATGCCGACGTGCTGCTGCACGCGATCAGCGATGCGCTGCTCGGCGCGGTGGCGCTGGGCGACATCGGCAAGCATTTCGCCGATACCGACGCGAAGTTCAAGAACATCGACAGCCGCATCCTGCTGCGCGAGGTGCTGCATATGGTGCGCGAACAGGGGTTTCGCGTCGGCAACGTGGATGCGACCATCATCGCGCAGGCACCGAAGATGGCGCCGCACATCCCGCAGATGGTGGCGCATATTGCCGCCGACCTGCGCGTGGAAAAAAATGCCGTCAACGTGAAGGCGACCACCACCGAACAGTTGGGGTTCAGCGGGCGCGGCGAAGGCATCGCGGCGCAAGCAGTGGTGTTGCTGCTGGCGGATAGTTGATGCGCGTATTGGCACTGGAAACCTCCACCGAATACTGTTCGGTCGCGCTGTGGCTAGACGGCGTGATCATTAGCCGCTGCGAGCTGGTCGGGCAGAAACATTCCGAGTTGCTGATGGCGATGCTGGATGATGTGCTGAAGCAGGCAGGCGTGAAGCTCGCGCAGCTCGACGGCATCGCGTTCGGCATGGGGCCGGGCTCATTCACCGGGGTGCGCATCGCCTGCGGAGTGGCGCAGGGTCTGGCGTTTGGCGCGAATTTGCCGGTGGCTGGTGTATGCACCCTGCAAGCGCTGGCGGAAGCTTCCGGCAAACCGCGTGTGATTGCAGCGCTGGATGCGCGCATGGGTGAGATTTATCATGCCGCGTATGAAAAGCATGATGGTGCCTGGATAGCAGTGAGCGAGCCGTGCTTGTGCAAGCCGGAAGAGGCGCCGCAGGTGCCGGGCAATGACTGGTTCGGCGCGGGCAGCGGTTTTGCCGTGCATGGCGCGGTTTTGAACAGGCGATATGCCGGGCAGTTACAGGGCGCGGATGATGCCGCCGTGCCGCAGGCCACCGCGATAGCCGCGCTTGGTGCGGCGCAATTCATACAGGGGCGCGGCGCGGATGCGGCAGAAGCCTTGCCACTATACCTGCGCGACAAGGTGGCGTTGAAGACTTGCGAACGGGAAGGGCATTGATGCGCGCGATGACGCAGGACGATGTGGATGTGGTGCTCGCCATCGAACAGGCGGTGCAGCGCTTTCCGTGGACGCGCGGTAATTTTGCCGATGCACTGAACAGCGGCTATCTATGCCGTGTGGACGAAACGGAGAGCGGCGGGATTCGCGGCTATGCGATATTGATGCCGGCGGCGGGTGAGGCAGAGCTGCTCAACATCGGCGTGGCGGCGGCGCAGCAGCGCAAGGGATTGGGGCGCGCGATGTTGGCGGAGATGGTGGAGACAGCGCGTGCAAAGCAGTTGCGCCGCGTGTTTCTCGAAGTGCGTTCATCCAATATCGCTGCGATCGCGTTGTATCGCAGCGCGGGTTACAGCGAAATCGGGGTGCGGCGCGGTTATTATCAGGGCGCAAACGGCAGCGAGGATGCCATCACAATGGCATGTGAATTGATGGGTGAATCCAATGGATAGAAGCGAAGCGGTGCTGCGCGAGTTGAAGCTGTATCCGCAATGGGGGCGGCGAAATCAGCCTGCACCGGTTGTGGCGGAACAGTGCGTGCCGATCACGGTAGAGGTCGAAGCGATTGCTCCGGCGGCTGTTGTTGTGCCGGCACCTCAAGCCGATAAACTCAACTGGCCCGAGCTAAAGCAACGGGTGCGCGACTGCACCGCCTGCAAGCTGCGCGCCGGTTGCACGCAGACGGTATTCGGGGTGGGCGACGAGCAGGCCGAGTGGCTGTTCGTTGGCGAAGGGCCGGGGGCGGATGAAGACACGCAGGGCGAGCCGTTCGTCGGGCAGGCGGGCAAGCTGCTCGATAACATGCTGCTGGCGATCAAACTCAAGCGCGGGAAAAATGTGTACATCGCTAACATCGTCAAATGCCGCCCGCCCAACAACCGCACGCCGCAGGCGGACGAGATCGCGACCTGCCTGCCCTATCTGCAACGCCAGATCGAATTGATAAAACCCAAACTCATCGTCGCGTTGGGCAAGACCGCGGCCACTGCGCTACTGGGGCGCGATGCGGTGCTGGGCTCGTTGCGCGGTACATTGCACGATTACTGCGGCATTCCGCTGGTCGTCACCTATCACCCTGCCTATTTGTTGCGCAGCCCGCTGGAGAAGGCCAAGGCGTGGCAGGATTTGTGTTTGGCTATGCGGGCGCGACACGGTGAGGCGTAGCCTTCTGATAAAACTCCTGGTGGAACAACTAGCCATCCGACTAACCCAGCAAAAGACGCTGGGCAAGTCATTGGTTATAGCCATTCGACTAGGCCATCAAAAAACGCTGGTCAAGTCGCTGGTTAAGGTGCGGGAGTGTCCGTATCGCACATCCTCATGAAATATAGGCTGATGCATATCATGGTTTTTTAGCCTGAACTTTACTAGACTGCAGGGCGTCAGAGAACTGCAACGCGAATGTGAATGTGTGATACCGCGTACTTTATAAAGGTATGGTAATGGCAGACAGTAGCGGCAATAAAAAATTAATGCAGGCATTCTTTTTTCCTGCAGTAGCACTGATGAATCGCCTGGATGTCACCAGGAAATTCGTGCTGCTGGGGTTGATGTCCTTGGTCGCGATTGCGGTAGTGGTGTACAGCCTGTTCGTCTGCCTTGACGAGGTTATCAGCTTCTCGCAGCGGGAACTGAAGGGGCTCGAGCTGATTAAGCCGTTTCCCCGGGCTGTGCAGATCCTCCAGCAACACCGTGGGCTTTCGGCCAGGCTTCTTGGCGGCGAAGAGACTATGCGGGACAGTCGTGACAGCAATGAAAGGGAAGCGGTCGAGGCATTGAATGAAATGTGGGGAAAGCCGTTTCCCGGCATAACATCGAGCGAAGGTTTGCAGCGCATCAAGACAGATTGGGAGCGCCTGCGCAAAGAGGGGCTCAATTGGACGGCGGCTGAAAACTTTGCCGCGCATACCCGCCTGATCAACCGGATACAGTCATTCGAGGGGATTGTTGCCGATGAATACGCGCTGACCCTGGATCCTGAACTCGGCACGTTCTACCTGATCGATACCATCATTAATAATCTACCACATGCGCTTGAGCATCTTGGGGAGTTACGCGCATACGGCTCCGGTATTTTGGCCAAAAAACAGGCCACCGCACGGCAGAAGATCGAATTGAACATCCTGATTGCCGAACTTGATGATGTGATCGAGCTGCTCAATACCAACCTCGACAAGACCGGTCGCTACAACCCGGCGCTACAGGGTTTAATCTCGGCTGCGTCCAGAGACATTGCTGATTCGGCGCAGCAGATTACCGGCCTCGTGGCATCGGACATTTTCACCGGTCATTTTGCTGTGCTTTCCAATGATTTTTTTGGGATGTCCACTGCAGCGATCGACAGGAGTTATACACAACTATATGAAATACTGCTGCCGACGGCTGAAACTCTCATCAAGGCGCGTATTGCACGAGCGGAAAATACGTTGCGCTTCAGCATCGGCATCGCCTTTCTGCTGTTTTTGGTGGTGGCCTATTTTTCAATTGGCATCTGCCGCGTCATTATCGTCAATATTCGGTCGCTTGCCCGCTCGGCACACAACTTTGCCGGCGGCGACCTGAGTGAGCGGATCGATCTCGGCGCACGCGATGAGCTCGGCCAGGTGGGCGATAGTTTCAACGAAATGGCCGATGGATTCAACGCGTTACTAAAAGCGTCCCGTGAAAATGAAATACGCCTGCACGATCTGTCGATGCACCTCGAAGACCGGGTGAGGGAACGCACCATTGAACTAGAACGAACTCAGCGGGAAACCGAGGTGCTGCTGCGGCGCAACCAGGCATTGATGATGACCTCCATGGATGGCATCCACGTGATGGACATGCAGGGCAACATATGGTCGGCCAATGATGCCTTTTGCAACATGCTGGGTTATACCCAAAAAGAGGTGTCCAGCCTTAATGTGGCCGACTGGGATGCGCAATACCCGGTTGAGGAGTTGCGGGCAGAATTCAGGGAGCTTGTCGGCAAGAGCGCCATGATCGAGACCTTGTGGCGCCGCAAGGACGGCACGCGGATCAATGTCGAGATCAGCGCCTCCGGCGTGGAACTGGAAGGGCAGAACTTCATTTTTGTTTCAGGCCGTGACATCACCGAACGCAAGCAGGCCAATGAGTTATTGCGTGTTGCTGCGGCAACCTTCGAGACGCATGAAGGTATCCTGATCACCGATGCCAACGCGAACATCATTCGCGTCAACCGGGCATTTCAGGATATCACCGGTTACAGTTCAGTAGAGGTGCTGGGCAAGAACCCGCGAATGATGAATTCCGGGCGGCAGGACAAGGTTTTTTACGCCGAGATGTGGCAACAACTGATCCATGCCGGCACATGGTCGGGTGAGATTTGGGACAAGCGTAAAAACGGCCAGATTTATCCGAAGTGGATGACGGTGACTGCCGTAAAAAATGAGCGGCAGGAAACCACGCAGTATGTCGCCATCTTCAGCGACATCACTGCGCGCAAACGGACAGAGGAGGAAATTCGCAACCTGGCGTTTTATGATGCGTTGACCAAATTGCCCAACCGGCGTTTGTTTATCGACCGCTTCCACGCGGCTTTGCCTGTTTCAGCGCGCCACAATAACTATGGCGCGTTATTGTTCATCGATATGGACAAGTTCAAGACGCTCAACGATACGCTTGGCCATGACTACGGCGATTTGCTGCTGGTTGAGGTAGCTGCCCGGATCAAGTCTTGCGTGCGCGAAATGGATACCGTGGCAAGATTGGGCGGGGACGAATTTGTGGTGTTGATTGAGGAAGTCAGCGGTGACCGGGATGAGGCTTCACGCAAGGTCGGACTGGTTGCCGAAAAAATCCGCGAGGCATTGGCGCGCCCCTACCGGCTCAAGGAGCACGAGCATCATAGCTCGCCCAGTATCGGCATCAGCCTGTATCGCGGCAACGAAGAGACAGTGGATGCCTTGCTGAAGCGTGCCGATTTGGCGATGTACCAGGCCAAGAGTTCCGGGCGCAATGCGGTGCGTTTTTTTGATGCTGCCATGCAGCATAAAGTGGAGACGCATACCGAACTGGTGAATGATTTGCGCCGTGCCATAGAACGGCAGCAATTGCATTTGTATTACCAGATACAGGTGGATGACGATAACCGTCCGCTGGGGGCGGAGGCATTATTGCGCTGGATTCACCCGCAACACGGTATGGTTAATCCGGAACAGTTTATCCCGGTCGCCGAAGAGAGCGCGCTGATCATCGAGATTGATGATTGGGTGCTGGAGACGGCCTGCCGGCAACTCGCCTTGTGGGACGGGAATGCGCGAACGCGCGACTTGCTGCTGACTATCAATGTTAGCGCCAAACAATTTGCCATGCCGGGCTTTGTCGATAAAGTGGCCGGCCTGTTAAAGGCGCATCAGGTTAACCCTGCGCACCTGAAACTGGAGCTGACCGAACGCATGGTGCTGGACGACCTGGCCGGTGCAGTGAAAAAAATGCATACGCTCAAGGCGCTCGGTGTCAGTCTGTCGATGGACGATTTTGGCACCCGCTATTCGTCACTGTCTTACCTGAAACAGCTGCCAATCGATCAGCTCAAGATAGACAAGGGGTTTGTGCAGGCTATCACCCAAGGCAACGACGACGCGCGGCTGGTGCAGAATATCATCGATCTGGTGAACAACTTCAACTTGAGCGTGATTGCCGAAGGGGTGGAAACCGAGGCGCAACTGGCTTCGCTCAAACAGCGCGACTGCATAACCTATCAAGGTTTCCTGTTCGGCAAAGCCATGCCGGTTGAGGAGTTTGAGAAGTTACTGGGGTTGTAGTGGCAGGCGCCGCGCCCCTGTGCCATGCTAAAATTTGTACCGAGCATATTTAATGTGCATCCGGGTCGTTTATGCAAAACCTGCTTCGCGGTAAATCCAATCCGTTGGTTGTTATCCTGTTGGCCGTGGCTTTGCTAGCCGGTGCGCTGCTGTACAGCCAATATGGGCGCGCCAAACCGAGCATCAAAATCGGTGTGCTGCATTCGCTCAGCGGCACGATGGCATCGAGCGAAACCCCTCTGGTGGATGCGGTGCGACTGGCAGTCGAAGAAGAAAATCAGTCGGGCGGGCTGAACGGTCTGGCTATCGAGATGATCGTTGCCGACTGCCGCTCCGATGCCGCCTATTGCGCGCAGCAGGCAGAGAAGCTCATCACCCAGGACGGCGTTCAGGCATTGTTCGGTTGCTGGACATCGGCCTGCCGCAAAGCGGTCAAAACCATTGTCGAAAAACATCACCACCTGCTGCTCTATCCGCTGCAATATGAAGGCTTGGAGCAATCGCCCGACATCATTTACACCGGCGCGGCACCCAACCAGCAAATCATTCCGATGGCGTTATGGGCGTTGCAACAGCAAGGCAAGCGCTTTTACCTGATTGGTTCGGATTATATTTTCCCGCATACCGCGAATCTTATGGTCAAGGACGTGTTGCTTGCGCAAGGCGGGCAGTTGATTGGCGAGCGGTATCTGCCGCTGGGTGCAAGCGATATGGCGGCGATGGTGAAGGAAATTGCCGCGCAGCATCCCGATTTTGTGTTGAACACGCTTAATGGCGACAGCAATCTGCATTTTTTCCGCGCGCTGCGCGAGGCCGGTCTCAGTGCCGGACAAATCCCGGTATTTTCCACCAGCATCGCTGAAGTGGAATTGGCGGCGATGGGAGCCGACCTGGTGGCGGGGCATTATGCCGCGTGGAATTATTTCCAGAGCGTGGATAGCGACGAAAACAAGGCGTTCGTCGCACGCTTCAGGCAGCGCTTCGGCAAGGAGCGCGTGCTGGATGATCCGATGGAGGCGGCCTACATCGGGGTAAAGCTGTGGGCAGACAGCGTGCGCAACGCCGGCACGGCGGATTTGACTCCGGTAAAAGACATTCTTGCGCAGCAAAGCATGGCCGCGCCGCAGGGTATCGTGGCGGTGGACTACAATACCGGACACCTGTGGAAAACCGTGCGTATCGGCAGGGCGCGCCCCGATGGGCAATTCGATATTGTCTGGCAATCCGAAGCCGCCGTGCATCCGGCACCCTTTCCGTTTTATCGCAGCCGTCAGGAATGGCTTGCCGAGCAGCAAGCGTTGCCGGGAGCGGCGCGATGAACCGAGGTGTGACATGAAAGGCGCCTCGCTCACCTATCATCTGGTGCTCTGGTTTATCGTGGTTGCGCTGCTGCCGCTGCTCCTGTTCGGCTACTTGGGTCTGCAGCAAAACGAAACCGCGTTGCGCATCGAAACGCAGACACGAATGTCGCGCCTGGCGGACAAAAAGACGATGGAGATCAAGGCCTATCTGGCCGAGCGTGCCCAAGATGCGCAGATACTGGCGCGCGGCCTATTGGCGGAGCAGGCAATGTCCGGCTTGTCGCGCGCCTATTTGCAACACCGCCCCGGTTCAGCCGGATACCAGAGGGTGGACCAGCAATTCCGCAGCCGTTTTTCCGTCTATATTGAAGAGAGCGCATTGTTTTACGATGTGTTCCTGATTACGCCGCAGGGCGAAATCATCTATACCGACAAGCATGAAGCGGACTTCGCCACCAATCTGCTTGACGGCTCATACCGCGATTCGCAACTGGCCAAGGCATTCCGCGAATCCAGCCTGACATTTGAAAGCAGCTTCTCCGGCTTCGAAATTTACGCGCCTTCCGGCGCGCCCACCGCATTTGTTGCAGCGCCTATCATCCGTAATGGCGCATTGTGCGGTGTGATCGCCTTTCAGCTCAGCACCGAAAATATCTACCGGGTGGCGATGGAGAACAGCGGGCTGGGTACGACAGGGGAAACCTTGCTCGCCAGGTTGACGGATTCCGGGGAAGCCGAGTTTGTCGCGCCGCTCAGGTATGACCCGCAGGCCGCCATGCAGCGAAAAATGGATATGAAAACGGTATCTGTCCCGATACGCAATGCCTTGTTTGGCCGGCACGGCGGCGGGATAGAAACCGATTATAGCGGGCAGCAAGTAGTCGCCGCCTGGCGCTACCTGCCGGAATTGCGCTGGGGGATGGTGGTCAAGATGGATGCCGATGAGGCTTTCGCGCCGATTTATCGCCAGCGAAAAACCCTGCTGCAGATATTGCTGGGATTGATTCTGCTGGCCGGAGTTGCCGCATTTTATTTCGGCCGGCGATTGGTATTGCCGCTCAAGGCTTTCGCGCGGACTGCCGATGAAATAGCACAGGGCGATCTGGGTAAACGTGTCGCCGAGTCCGGCTCGGGTGAAATCGGTGTGTTGGGGCGCGCGTTCAACCATATGACCGAAAACCTGCAATCGCTGTATCGCTCACTGGAAGACCGCGTCGAGGAGCGCACCCGTGAGTTGAATGTAAGCAATGAGCAATTGCAGGAAGAAATCATCGAGCGCGAGCATATGGAAGCGGCTATGCGTGATAACCAGGTTGAGTTGCAGCGCAACCAAGGATTGCTCAACGAGGCGCAACGGTTGGGGCAACTGGGTAGCTGGGAACTGGATTTGCGGAGTGGCGAGCTGAGATGGTCTGATGAAATTTTCCGGATTTTTGAATTGGATCCGGCACGGTTTTCGCCATCTTACGAAAATTTCCTGAATGTGATTCACCCGGATGACCGCGATAAGGTGGATCAGGCTTATACGCAGTCGTTGGAGAATCGACAGCCCTACGATATTACGCATCGCTTGCGGCTTGCGGATGGCCGCATCAAATGGGTGCGTGAGCGCTGCACCAGCGATTTCGATGTATCCGGCAAGCCGTTGCGTTCGGTGGGGGCGGTGCAGGATATCACCGAGCAAAGGTTGGCGGAGGATCGTTTGCGCGTGGCAGCGGCAACCTTCGAGACGCATGAAGCCATCCTGATCACCGATGCAAACTCGAACATCATCCGCGTCAATCAGGCATTCCAGGATACAACCGGTTATAGCGCCGAAGAGGTGTTGGGCAAGAACCCGCGCATCCTCAGTTCGGGTCGCCAGGACAAGGCCTTTTATGCGGAGATGTGGCTGCAATTGCTGACTAGCGGCTCGTGGACCGGCGAGATGTGGGACAGGCGCAAGAATGGGCAGATTTATCCGAAGTGGGTGACCATTACCGCCATAAAGAATGAGCAGGGAGAGACTACTGAATATGTCGCTATTTTCAGCGATATTTCGGCGCGCAAACAGGCCGAGGAGGAAATCCGCAATCTGGCGTTTTATGACGCCCTGACCAAATTGCCCAACCGGCGCTTGCTGCTGGACCGTTTCCATCTGGCGCTGTCGGTGTCGGCGCGCAGCCATCATTACGGCGCGGTGCTGTTCCTCGATATGGATAAGTTCAAGACGCTCAACGATACGCTGGGGCACCATTATGGCGACCTGATGCTGATCGAGGTGGCCGAGCGTATCCAGTTATGCGTGCGCGAAGTGGATACCGTGGCGCGTTTGGGCGGCGACGAGTTCGTGGTGTTGATCGATGAGATCGGCACGAATGCGCAAGATGCTTCGCAAAAGGTCGCGCTGATTGCCGAGAAGATACGCGCGGCGCTGGCGGTGCCTTATCAGATCAAGGGGCATGAGTATCACAGTTCGCCGAGCATCGGCGTGTGCCTGTACCGCGGCAACGAGGAATCGGTGGATACCTTGCTTAAACGCGCCGATCTGGCGATGTATCAGGCCAAGGATGCCGGGCGGAATGCGGTGCACTTCTTCGATCCCGCGATGCAGCACGCGGTGGAAATACACGCCGCGCTGGAGGCGGATTTGCGCCGCGCCATACCCAATCTGGAACTGCGCCTGTATTACCAGATACAGGTGGACAGCGAGCAGCGCCCGTTGGGCGCGGAGGCGCTGGTGCGCTGGATGCATCCGAAACGCGGCATGGTTTCCCCCGCGCAATTCATTCCCGTCGCCGAGGAGAGTTCGCTGATTCTGGATATTGGTCTGTGGGTGCTGGATACCGCCTGCCGGCAGCTTGCGCAGTGGGGCGGAAATGAACAAACGCGCAATTTGGAGCTTGCCATCAATGTCAGCGCGCAACAGTTCCGCTTGCATGGTTTTGTGGACGTGGTCGCGGCAGCGCTTCGTGCGCGTCAGGTTGACCCGTCGCGTCTGAAGCTGGAATTGACTGAAAGTGTCGTGCTGAATGATGTTGCCGATGTCGTGGCAAAAATGCACGCGTTGAAAGCGCTGGGTGTCAAATTGTCCCTGGACGATTTCGGCACCGGTTATTCGTCGCTGTCCTACCTGAAGCAACTGCCGCTCGACCAAATCAAGATCGATCAGAGCTTCGTGCGCGATATTGCAACCGACCCGAACGATGCCGTGATGGTGAAAACCATCATCGACATGGCGCAAAACTTCCGCTTGAACGTGATTGCCGAAGGGGTGGAGACCGAGGCGCAACTGGGCTTCCTCAAACAAAACGGCTGCATGGCGTATCAGGGCTATCTGTTCAGCAAACCGGTGCCGGTTGATGAATTTGAAGCGTTATTAGGTGAGGGGTAGGGGCACGGCGCGCCGTGCCCCTACGGATGACATGGAACGCTGTGATTCCCGCCACCGCCGCAGTATTCGTCTGCAAGGGTACGATTATTCGCAAGCAGGAGCATATTTCGTCACGATGTGCACACAAGGCAAGGAATGCTTATTTGGCGACATTGAAAACGGTGAAATGGTATTGAATGAATACGGATGTGTGGCGCGGGATGAATGGCTAAAGACCGCCGAAATCCGCACAGAAATTCAATCGGGCGAATTCGTGGTGATGCCCAACCATTTTCACGGGATCGTCTTCATTGCCGAACCAACCATTGGGGCAATTCGTGAAAGGGCAATTCGTGAATTGCCCCTACGCACGCCCAATCATTCCGTAGGGGCGATTCACGAATCGCCCTTGCCATCGCGGCAACAACGACGCCAGATGACATTATCAAAGATTATCGGACGATTCAAAATGCTAACCGCAAAACGTATCAACGAAATCCGCCAATTACCCGGTGTTCCGGTCTGGCAACGCAATTATTACGAACACGTCATCCGCAACGAGGCTGATTACGGTCAAATTGCCGAATACATTATCGATAATCCACGCCGCTGGGAAGAGGATACGTTGCACCCGAAATTGCAGGGGCACGGCGCGCCGTGCCCCTACGGATCGATATGGCGCGCCGTGCGGGTGCCCGAACAAAAGTTTCTCGTGCCCCTATATTCGCCCCTTGTCCTGATCATGACCATGGCGCTTGTACAGTGCGGCCATGATGCCGGACAGCAGCAGGCCGAATACCGTGATGATGAGGTAGATGCTGAGCTCCAGTTTCTGCATCACGGCATACAGCCCCAGCATCGCGAAGATGCTCAGGTTCTCGTTGAAGTTCTGTACCGCGATTGAGCGCCCCGCGCCCATCAGCAGGTGGCCGCGATGTTGCAGCAGCGCGTTCATCGGCACGACGAAATAGCCGCCCATCGCGCCGATCGCAATCAGCAGCAGAATCGCCAGTATGCTGTTGGTCACCGGAATCATCATCAGCACGGCGACACCCATTGCGATGCCTACCGGCAGCACCTTCACCGAATGTTCCAGCTTGATGAATTTCGCCGCCAGCACCGAGCCGATGGCGATGCCGATGGCCACCCACGCGGTGAGCTTGGCGGCTGCACCGATGTCGTATTGCAAGGCGACGGCCGCCCAGGCTAACACCAGCAGGCGCAGCGTGGCTCCCGCACCCCAGAACAGCGTGGTGACCGCCAGTGAAACCTGGCCGAGCGGGTCTTTCCACAGCAGCTTGAAGCAGTGCCAGAAATCCTTGACCAGGAAGACGGGGCTGCGGCTGAGCGGCTTGTGGTCGATGGCCACGCGCGGGATGTAAAGGTTGAAAATCGCGGCGGCAATATAGATCAGCACAATAACGGTGATGGCCAGTTCTGGCGGAGTATCGATGCCGGTGTCTATCAGCGGCACGTCCCACAATTGCAACAGGGGGTTGGCGATGCTCGGGGTGATGAGTATGCCGCCCACCAGCGCGCCGAGTACGATGGCGGCGACGGTCAGCCCTTCCATCCAGCTATTCGCCTTGACCAGTTGGTCGGGCGCAAGATATTCGGTGAGGATGCCGTATTTGGCGGGAGAATAGGCCGCGGCCCCCAGGCCGACCAGGCAGTAGGCGATCAGCGGATGGACGCCGACCAGCATGGTGACGCAGCCGGCCAGTTTGATGATGTTGCTGATGAACATCACGCGCCCCTTGGGCAGCGAGTCGGCAAATGCGCCGACGAAAGGCGCCAGCACGATGTACGAAATGATGAAGCTTTGCTGCAATACCGGCGTATGCCAGGCCGGCGAGCTTAAGTCCTTGAGCAGGGCAATCGCGGCAAACAGCAGGGCATTGTCGGCGAGCGCGGATAAAAACTGCGCCGCGAGGATGATGTAGAAACCGAGATTCATTCAACTGGGGTCATTTTTGGCAGGCCGTTTTATATCACGAAAGCATGGCCCCTGCTATCATTCGCGTCTATTAAAACCCTTGCGATAAGTAATTTTTGTGCCACGCCCCATACAAGCCCGTATCAACCTGAGCGCGCTGGAGAATAATCTCCGGGTGGCGCGCCGTGCCGCGCCGTCCGCGCGCATCATGGCAGTCATCAAGGCGGGCGGCTATGGGCACGGTTTGTCCAGGGTGGCCGAAGCATTGTCGGCGGCGGACGGTTTTGCGCTGCTGGACATTCAGGATGCGGTACGCCTGCGCGAGGCGGGCTTCCGCCAGACAATTTTATTGCTGGAAGGCGCTTTCAACGCCGAGGATATGACCATCATCGCGCAATACGATTTGGCTTGCGTGATCCACAGCGCGTGGCAGATTGCATTGCTTGACGGTTGTCCGGGACGCGAAAAACTGGATGTCTGGCTCAAGGTCAACAGCGGCATGAACCGCCTGGGTTTCGTGCCGCAGCAAGCGGCGCAGGCGATGGAGCAATTGCGCCGCCAGCGCGCCGTGCGCGGCATCACCCTGATGACGCATTTCGCCAATGCCGACGAAGCGCGCGGCATCGCAGGCCCGCTCGCCCTGTTCAACGACTTCGCCGCGCCGTATCGCATCACGCGCTCGCTGGCGAATTCTGCCGCGCTGTTGCGTTATCCGGAAACGCATGGCGACTGGGTGCGCCCCGGCATCATGCTGTATGGCGCATCGCCGTTCGCCGAAGTCAGCGCGCAACAACTCGGGCTGCAACCGGCGATGACTTTGCGCAGCCGTATCATCGCCGTGCAGGAATTGCACGCCGGTGACGAGATCGGCTACGGCGCGCTGTTCCGTGCCGAACATGCGATGCGTGTCGGCATCGTCGCCTGCGGCTACGCCGACGGCTATCCGCGCCATGCGCCGAACGGCACGCCGGTATTGGTGGACGGGCAAGTGACGCAAACCCTGGGGCGTGTCTCGATGGATATGCTGTATGCGGATTTGAGCAAGTTGCCGCAAGCCGGTGTCGGCAGCACGGTCACGCTGTGGGGCGAGGGCTTGCCGATCGAGGACGTGGCGCGCGCGGCCGGAACCGTCAGCTATGAATTAATGTGCGCGCTGACGGCGCGCGTGCCGGTTGTGGTTTGAGATAACGGAGGAAAGAAATTATGTTGGGCATCATCGGCGGCAGCGGCGTTTACAACATCGAGGGTTTGGAGAACACCCGCTGGGTGAAGGCGGCATCTTCATTCGGCGAACCGTCGGATGAGATTCTGGTCGGCGAATTGGCGGGACAATCCATCGCTTTCCTGCCGCGTCATGGACGCGGGCATCGCATCCCGCCTTCCGGAATCAACTTCCGCGCCAACATCGACGCGCTCAAGCGCCTCGGCGTGACGGACATCATTTCGGTGAGCGCGGTGGGATCGTTGCGCGAACACCTCGCGCCGGGCATGTTTGTGATCGTCGATCAGTTCATCGACCGCACCTTCGCACGGGAAAAAAGCTTCTTCGGCAACGGGCTGGTCGCGCATGTCTCAATGGCGCGCCCGGTATGCCATCGTTTGGGCGATCACCTTTTTACGGCGGCACAGCAAATCGGCATTCCGGTGTCGCGCGGCGGCACTTACCTGGTGATGGAAGGCATGCAATTTTCCAGCCTCGCGGAATCCGAGCTGTACCGCTCGTGGAACTGCGACGTGATCGGCATGACCAACATGCCGGAAGCCAAGCTCGCGCGCGAAGCCGAGATTTGCTATGCCACCGTTGCGATGGTGACCGACTATGACTGCTGGCATCCGAACCATGACGATGTCACGGTCGAGGCCATCGTCAAGGTGCTGCTGGAAAATGCCGACAAGGCGCGCGCCCTGGTGAAGAACGTTGCGCCGCGCGTGCACGGCGATGCGGCAGCTTGCCATTGCGGTTGCCGCAGCGCATTGCAGTACGCCATCATCACCGCGCCGGAAGCGCGCGACCCGGCCATGCTGGAAAAATTGTCTGCCGTCGCCGGGCGGATGTTGAAGTGATAAATTCCTGTGTTGTCATTCCGGCGAAAGCCGGAATCCAGTACCTTTATCTAACTGGACACCGGCCTGCGCCGGTGTGACGGTAGATTCATGAAAACTCGAAGGGAGAAACCAAATGCCTATTAAGTCCCGTATCCGCACCATCCCGCATTATCCCCACAAAGGGATCATGTTCCGCGACATCACCACCTTGCTGAAAGACCCGGTCGGGCTGCGCGCCACCATCCAGGAGATCGTCAGCCGCTACAAGGATGTGAAAATCGACAAGGTGGCCGGCATCGAATCGCGCGGCTTCATCGTCGGCACACCGGTCGCTTATGAACTTGGTCTGGGTTTCGTGCCGATCCGCAAAAAAGGCAAGCTGCCCGCCGCAACGATAGGGCGCGACTATCAGCTGGAATACGGTACAGACCGCATCGAGATACACACCGATGCGATCCAGAAGGGCGACCGCGTATTGCTGGTGGATGACCTGATCGCCACCGGCGGCACGGCGGAAGCTGCCGCCAAACTGATCGAGGATATGGGCGGAATCGTCGTGGAATGTTGCTTCGTGATCGATCTGCCGGATATCGGCGGTAGGGCGCGCTTGGAAAAACAGGGGCATAAGGTGTTTGCACTATGCGAGTTCGAGGGGGATTAATGAAAAATCAAATTCTGCTAATGTTTGCCATTGCGTTCATGGCCTCTCTGTCGGGCTGTGCTAAAAAAGATCTGATTGTTGATATGGGAAATGGTGATTCAATACGTTTGGTTGGGGACGCAGGCAGTTTTGATTGTGATGATCCGGCCTATGCCAAAGTCGACAAGGTGGTAACGTCCATATTTCAATTTCATGATGGAACTACCAAACGTTTGTGTGCAGCAAAAAAATCCGGCACAGCAATTAATTCCGAGTCGCCTCCTTCTGGAGCACCGCAGCCAACCCCACCAAGTGTGCCAGTTTTTGCGCCTTAAAATTTAGAGCAAGCGCAGGATGGGTCGAGCAACGCGATAACCATCAATAGTTTTTGTTGGGTATCGCTACGTTCCTCCCAACCTACAAATGAGAATATTTTATGAAAGTTAACGGAACCCCGTTTCGCACCATCTGGCCCACCGCCGACGCGGTGGAGATTATCGACCAGACCAGGTTGCCGCATATGTTTGCCACGCTGCGCCTGAACACCATGCGCGACGCCGAGCGCGCAATACGCGACATGCAAGTGCGCGGTGCGCCGCTGATCGGCGTAACGGCGGCTTACGGCGTGGCGCTGGCGATGCGGGATGATGCCTCGGACGCCGCGTTGGCTGACGCTTGCAGCGTGCTACTCGCGGCGCGCCCGACGGCGGTGAACCTGCGCTGGGGAGTAGAGAAGATGCGCGCGCTGTTGGCGCCTCTGCCCGAAAGCGAACGCGCAACTGCGGCCTGGCAGGAAGCGGCGCGCATCGCCGATGAGGACGTGGCGATCAATGCGGCTATCGGCAAGCATGGTAGCGAAATTGTCCGCGCCATTCATCAGCACAAGAATGCCACAGTAAATATCCTTACCCATTGCAACGCCGGCTGGCTGGCGACGGTGGATTGGGGCACGGCGTTGGCACCTATCTATGCCGCATTCGACGCGGGTATTCCGCTGCATGTGTGGGTGGATGAGACCCGTCCGCGCAACCAGGGCGCCAGCCTGACTGCATGGGAACTCGGCCAGCACGGTGTGCCGCATACCGTCATCGTCGATAACGCGGGCGGACATCTGATGCAACACGGCATGGTGGACATGGCGATCGTCGGCTGCGACCGCGTCACGGCGTGCGGCGATGTGTGCAACAAGATCGGCACCTATCTGAAAGCATTGGCCGCGCACGACAATGGCGTACCGTTCTATGTGGCGTTGCCCACCCCGACGATAGACTGGACACTGCAAGACGGCGTCAAGGAAATCCCCATCGAGGAGCGAGCGGAAGAAGAAGTGACGCATATCGCCGGGCTGTGCGACGACGGTCAGGTGCGCACCGTACAGGTCACCCCGCGAGGTTCGCGCGCGGCCAACTACGGCTTCGACGTGACTCCGGCGCGGCTGGTGACGGGGTTGATTACCGAGCGCGGCGTGGTGGCGGCGGATGCGGGAGCAATGCGCACGCTGAAATAAAACCCTCACCCCCAACCCCTCTCCCGCCTGCGGGAGAGGGTGGCCGAAGGCCGGGAGAGGGGCGATGAGCAGCATATAAATTCGCGAAATCAGGAATAGCAATGGAAAACCTCTGGAACGATACAGAAGCAGGCAAGCAGCAGGGCATTCTGGCGGAGCGCGTTTATTCGTCGCGCCTGCTCGGCGCGAACCCGAACCTGGTGTTGCATGGCGGCGGCAACACTTCGGTGAAGGGCGTCAGCAAGAACATCTTCGGCGAGGATATGGAAACACTGTTCGTAAAGGGTAGCGGCTCCGACCTCGCCACGATAGAGGCCAAGGACTTCGTCGCGGTGCGCCTCGATGCGATGCTGAAGCTGTCGCGGCTGGAAAAGTTGTCGGACATCGATATGGCGCGCGAGCTCAAGCTGGCTTCCCTTGACCCGAATGCACCAGCGCCGTCGGTTGAAGCCATCCTGCACGCGCTGATCCCGCACCGCTTTGTCGACCATACCCATGCCGACGCGATCGTGACGGTCACCAACACCGCCGATGGCGAGGCGCGTATCCGCGAGATTTACGGCGACGAAGTCATCGTACTGCCTTACGTGATGCCGGGATTCGATCTCGCCAAATTATGCGCCGAAGTGTTTCCCAGACAGGCCACCTCACGCACCATCGGCATGGTGCTGATGAACCACGGCATCTTCAGCTTCGGGGATACGGCGAAGCAATCCTACGACCGGATGATAGAACTGGTCGGCCGCGCCGAGGATTACCTGAACCGGAACGCGGCATTGTTGCCAGCAACCGAAATTGCGCCCACCGCGAATTGGTTAGCGTTGCCGGAGTTGAGAAAGAAAGTTTCCGCTGCCGCCGGTTTTCCGCTGCTGTTGCGCAGCAACACCAATAGCGCCACGCTGGCTTTCGCGCGCCACCCTCTGGCGGCCAGCATTACGCAACGCGGCCCGGCCACGCCGGATCACGTGATCCGCACCAAGCGTCTGCCGATGTTCGGACGCGATGTCGATGCCTACGCGCAGGCATACAAAAAATATTTCGAAAAAAATGTGCAAGCGGCCAAAACATCACTGACGATGCTTGATCCCGCGCCGCGCGTCATCATCGACCCGGAGTTTGGCCTGGTTAGCGCAGGCCGTTCGGCGCGCGACACGCAGATCGTCGAGGACATCTATCTGCATACGCAGGGCATCATCCTGCGCGGCGAAAAACTCGGCGGCTATCAGGCGCTGGGCGAGGCCCCGCTGTTCAGCATGGAATACTGGGACCTCGAACAGGCCAAGCTGAAAAAAGCCGGCGCGCCGAAAGCGTTCGCCGGCGAGGTCGCGCTGGTGACCGGCGCGGCATCCGGCATCGGCAAGGCCTGCGTGCAATCGTTCCTGAACCGGGGCGCGGCGGTGGTGGCGGTGGACATCAATCCGGCCGTGGAGACTTCATTCAGCAACCGTGAAGACTATCTCGGCATCACCGCAGACCTGACCTCGTTGCAGGACATCCGGCGCGTCATCGAGCAGACACTGCGCCGCTATGGCGGGCTCGACATGCTGGTGCTGAACGCGGGCATTTTCCCCGGCGGCAAGAAGATAGCGGCGCTGTCTGACGACGAGTGGCGCAAGGTCATGGCGGTCAACCTGGATTCCAACCTGGCGATCATGCGCGAGACGCACCCGTTGCTGAAAGCGGCGCCGAGGTATGGCCGCGTCGTGGTGAATGGCTCGAAGAACGTTCCGGCGCCGGGGCCGGGTGCGGTGGCCTATTCCGCGTCCAAGGCGGCGCTGACGCAGGTAGCGCGCGTGGCTGCACTGGAGTGGGGCGCGGACGCGATCAGGATCAACCTGGTGCATCCGAACGCGGTGTTCGACACCGGCATCTGGACCCCGGAAGTACTGCAGCAGCGCGCTACCCATTACGGCATGAGCATCGACGATTACAAGCGCAACAATGTGTTGCATGAGGAGGTCACCAGCAAGGACGTTGCGGAGTTGATCGCGGAAATGTGCGGTACGCTGTTCGCGAAGATCACCGGCGCTCAAGTACCGATCGACGGCGGCAACGAGCGGGTGATCTAAACGATCAAATAGGGAATTCAGCTTTTTGGTGTCCTCGACAGGAATCGAACCTGTAATTGACCCTTAGGAGGGGCCGGTTATATCCATTTAACTACGGGGACAACTTGACTGCGGAAGCAGCGGGCGCATTCTAGCTTAAACGCAGCGTAATCAGAACCCGCCCGATAGTCCAATCATGAAAAAACATAAATTACCCGCCACCGTCATCGCCATCGGGGTGGTCAGTTTTATGAATGACCTGGCTTCGGAAATGGTGACGCCGTTCATCCCGATCCTGATCGCCACCGTGCTGGGCGCCGGGCCGGTGATACTCGGGCTGGTGGAGGGCGTGGCGGATGCGGCGGCGAGTTTCCTCAAGCTGTGGGCGGGGCGCTATTCGGACGTCAAGCATGGCCGCCGCAAACAGTTGATGGTGTTCGGCTACGGGTTGTCCAACCTGGCGCGCCCGTTGCTGGCGCTGGCGTCGAGCTGGGGCGCGCTGCTGCTGCTGCGCAGCCTGGACCGCGCCGGCAAGGGTTTGCGCAATGCGCCGCGCGATGCGTTGCTGGCGGATAGCGCGCATTCAGACATTCACGGTTTTGCCTACGGCTTCCACCGCGCGATGGATAACGCCGGCGCGCTGGGCGGCACGCTGCTCGCCGTCGCCGCGTTGAGCTGGTTGCACTGGTCGGTGAGCGAGGTGATTCTGTGGTCGGCACTACCCGGCGCGCTGGTGCTGCTGGTGCTGATCATCGGTGTGCGCGAGCCACCGCACCCGGCAGTGGAAGAAAAAAAGCCACAAGCGCCGCTGGCCTGGGCTGCGCTATCGCACAACATGCGCCGCTATTTGTGGGTGCTGGTGTTGTTCACCTTTGCGCGCGTCTCGGAGAGTTTCATCCTGCTGCGCGGCAACGAGCTGGGCATGAGTGTGGTGCAGTTGCTGCTGTTGTGGGCGGCGCTGAACCTCGCCAAATCGGCGGCATCGCTGCTCGGCGGGCACATGGCGGATAAGTTCGGCATACGCCGTTTGAGCCTGGTCAGCTGGTCGGGTTATGCCGTGAGTTTTGTCGCACTCGGCCTGGTTGAGCAGGGCAACGCGTTGTGGGCCTGCACCCTGCTGTATGGCCTGCTGACCGGCCTGGGCGAAGGCTCGGAGCGTGCATTGATCAGCCTGTATGCCGACGAACGCGAGCGCGGCACGGCGTTTGGCTGGTATCATCTCGCCGTCGGCCTGAGCGCCATTCCCGCCGGATTGTTGTTTGGCACGGTATGGCATTACTGGAATGCCGGGGTCGCATTTTTGTTTGCCGGGGCATTGGCCTCGCTGTGTGTGCTGCTGCTGCGCTTTTGGAGTTTCAATGACCCGGCATGATTTCCATAAATAGTTACCAATCTGCTCTTTTCAATTAATCGTTTCATTTCAACAAGTAACTCATTTATGCCAATTATTTCATTAGACAAGGCGTGCCTCGCATTCGGGCACGTTGCGCTGCTCGACCACGCCGATTTTCAACTCGACGAGGGCGAGCGCGTCGGCTTGATCGGGCGCAACGGCGGCGGCAAGTCGAGCATGATGCGCGTGCTGGCCGGGCAGGGGAATCTCGATGACGGGCTGGTGTGGCGCGCACCGACCGCGCGGATCTGCTACGTCAGCCAGGAGCCGGTGCTGAATGCCGATGACACGGTGTTCGATGCGGTGGCGCAAGGCCTGGGCGATTTGCATACGCTGCTCAGCGATTATCATCATGTCTCCCATCAATTATCCGAACCGGATGCGGACGTGGAAAAGCTGCTGGAAGAGATGCAACACTTGCAGACACAACTCGAAGCGCAGAACGGCTGGTCGGTACAGGCGCGCATCGAAACCGCGATTGCGCGTCTTGATCTGGATCCCGACAAACGCGTTGGCGACATGTCCGGTGGGCAGCGCAAGCGGGTGGCATTGGCGCAGGCATTGGTGGCCGAACCGGATGTGCTGATCCTCGACGAGCCGACCAACCATCTGGATTTCGAGTCGATCGAATGGCTGGAAGGGCTGCTGAACAACTTTGTCGGCGCGGTGTTGTTCGTCACGCATGACCGGCGCTTTCTGGACAATGTCGCCACGCGTATCATCGAACTGGATCGCGGCAAGTTGGCAAGCTTCCCCGGCAACTTTTCCGCCTATCAGGCGATCAAGGAACGCATGTTGAGCGACGAGGCGGTGGTGAACGCCAAGTTCGACAAGGTGCTGGCGCAGGAAGAAGTGTGGATACGCCAGGGCGTCAAGGCGCGCCGTGTACGCAACGAAGGCCGCGTGCTGCGCCTGGAACAATTGCGCCGCGACCGTTCAGCGCGCCGTGAAAAACTTGGCAAGGTCGAGATGACTGTGGACACCGGCGAGCGTTCCGGCAAGCTGGTCGCGGAACTCAGCAACGTCTGCAAATCGTTTGGCGAACGCAAGATCATCGACGATTTTTCCTGCCGCATCCAGCGCGGCGACAAGATTGGCCTGCTCGGTCCGAATGGCGCGGGCAAGAGCACGCTGCTCAAGATCATTCTCGGTCAAATGGAACCGGACTCAGGGCAGGTCAAGCTCGGCACGAAGATTTCAGTCGCGTATTTCGACCAGTTGCGCGAGCAACTGGATGACGAGGCGACGCTGGCCGACACCATCAGCCAAGGTTCGGATTTTGTCGAAATCGGCGGGCAGAAGAAGCACGTCATCAGCTATCTCGGCGATTTCCTGTTTGCACCGGAACGCGCCCGTTCCCCGGTCAAGAGCTGCTCCGGCGGCGAACGCAACCGCTTGCTGCTGGCAAGGCTGTTCACCCAGCCCTCCAACGTGCTGGTGCTTGACGAGCCGACCAACGATCTCGATATTGAGACGCTGGAACTGCTCGAAGAATTGCTGGCGAACTATGACGGTACGCTGTTTCTGGTCAGCCATGACCGCGCGTTTCTCGATAACGTGGTCACGCAGGTGATCGCCTTTGAGGGTGACGGCAAGCTGATCGAATATGCCGGCGGCTATGAGGACTGGGTGCGGGTAAAGAAATACCAGACATCGGTTTCGTCTGCTACATCTGGAGCAACCGCCAAGCCGCCCGTTGCAACGACACCGCGTGGTGCCGTTGCATCAGCAGAAAAACCCAAAGCCATCAGCAAACTCAGCCACAAGGAAGCGCGCGAGCTGGAAGAGCTGCCCAAGCGCATCGAGGTATTGGAGCGTGAGCAGATCGACATCGCCGCACATCTGGCGGATGGCACGCTATACCGCAGCGATGCCAAACGTGCCAAGCAACTGCAAGCGCGCAACGAGGAAATCGGGGCGGAAATATCGGCGGCAATGCAACGCTGGGAGGAATTGGAACAGCGTTCATTAGCCATGTAATTCCAATTTGCAATAGAAACTGGAGTAAGCAATAAAACGTGGAAGGTTAGCCTTGCGCGCGCAACACACCCTTCACCGCCGCGCTGAGCGGCAGGACACAGCAGGCGGCCAGTACGCCGATACCGAGGATATGCGGCGCATCTCCGGAGAAATGGAATAG
The DNA here is from genome assembly GCA_028714895.1 of Gallionella sp. Lineage (GTDB taxonomy): Bacteria > Pseudomonadota > Gammaproteobacteria > Burkholderiales > Gallionellaceae > Gallionella. The sequence continues at coordinate 39,698 of JAQTLM010000012.1, forward strand.
TTCGCGCAATACCGGGATGCTTAACACCAGCGCCAGTCCGGCGCTGCCGCCCAGCACGATCCACCACAGCGCCGGATTCTGCCGCGACCATGCGCCTTGCCAAGACGCATCCAGTGAGCGGTTGCTGAATACCAGCGCGATATTTCCCGCCACCATTGCCGCGAACACCAGCGCGCGCACGGTATTTTCGCCAAGGCCTTGTGACAATGCCCAAGCATAAATCGCGGCGGCAACCGCGAAAGCCGCCAGTCCCTGCAGCAGGCAGCCGGCCATCAGCCTGCCGCCGAACAGCGGCTCATTCGCCGGCCGGGGCGGACGCTGCATGAGATTTTTTTCTTCCGCTTCCGCCTCGAAAAAAATCGAGCAGGCAGGGTCGATGATCAGCTGCAGAAACATGATATGCGCGGGCAGCAGCAATAACGGTTCGCCGAGCAGCACCGGCAGCAAGGCCATGCCGATGATGGGAATGTGCACCGCCAGCGCATAGCTCATCGCCTTGCGCAGGTTGTCGTAGATGCGCCGACCCAGGCGGATCGCGGCGACCAGCGAGGCAAAGTCGTCGCCGAGCAGCACCAGGCCGGCGGCCTCGCGCGCCACGTCGGTGCCGCGCTTGCCCATGGCAACGCCGATATGCGCGGCCTTGAGGGCGGGCGCGTCGTTCACGCCGTCGCCGGTCATCGCGACGATCTCGCCGTTGGCCTTGAAGGCTTCCACGAGGCGCAGTTTCTGTTGCGGCACGATGCGCGCGAATACCTGCACGTCGCGCAGCCGGGAACGCAACGCTTCATCGGATAACTTATACAGTTCGCTGCCGGTCAAGACCTGCGTGCAGGGCAGGCCGAGTTCGCCTGCGATGGCCTGCGCGGTGCGCGCATGGTCGCCGGTGATCATCGCGACCCGGATGCCCGCCGTGCGACACTGTGCGATGGCCTCCGGTACATCGGCGCGCAGCGGGTCCTGCAGGCCGAGCAAGCCGACAAACGAAAATTCGATGTCATGCTGTTGTGCCGGCCACTGGCATTCTGGTCCCTGGCCCGGCTTGAGCGCGGCGCGCGCCACGCCCAGCACGCGCAGGCCCTGATCGGCCATTTCGGCGGCGACCTGTGCGATGGCCTCGGCCTGTGCTGCGGGCAGGTGGCACAGGTCGATGATCGCTTCCGGCGCGCCTTTGGCCGCCACCATGTGCTGCGGCTGCCCGTCGCCTTGCCAGACATGCGACATGGCCAGCAATTCCGGCGACAGGCTGTATTCATGCACCAGCTGCCACTCCTCATGCAGGTGCTCGCTGCCGCTCAGGGTGCGTTTGCCCAATTCGTGCAAGGCGCGCTCCATCGGGTCGAACGGCGCGCGTTCGCTGGCCAGAATGCCGAATTCCACCAGTTCGTGCCACGGTTCGGGCAAGTCGCTGTGGCTGTCCACTTGCAGCATTTGCCCGCCGCTGTACAGCCTGCGGATCACCATGCGGTTTTCGGTCAGCGTGCCGGTCTTGTCGGTGCACAGCACGGTGGCGGCGCCGAGCGTCTCGATGGCATCCAGCCGCCGCGTCAGCACGTTGTAACGCGAGATGCGCCATGCGCCGAGCGCCATGAACACCGACAGGATCACCGGAAATTCCTCCGGCAGTGACGCCATCGCGAGCGTGATGCCGGCCAGCAATGCATCCAGCCAGTGGCCCCGTGAAAAACCGTAGGCGAGCACCAGTAACAGGCACAGCGCGCCGGCCAATATTGCCAAGCGGCGCACCAGCCGTCCGGTCTGGATACGCAGCGGCGACTCGCCTCGGCGGGCACTTTCCAGCGCTTTGCCGATTTGCCCGATGGCGCTGGATTTGCCGGTGGCCGTCACCAGGCCGATGCCGCTGCCTTGCACCAGCACCGTCCCGGCGTACACGAACGGCTGATCGTCGCCGCCCGGCTGGCGCGCTGCCATGTCCGGGCTGCCTGTTTGTTTGCGCACCGCAACCGACTCGCCGGTCAGCAGGGATTCGTCGGCAAGCAGGTCGTTGCAGGAAAGCAGCACGGCATCTGCGGCGACGCGATCCCCTTCGGTGAGCAGCAGCAGGTCGCCCGGCACCACTTCGCGTCCTGCGATGCGTTGCTGCCGGCCATCGCGCAACACCAGCGCGCGCGGGCTGGATAGGTCGCGCAACGCTTCCAGCACCCGTTCGCTCTTGTGCTCCTGAAACACGGTCAGGGCGATGATGAGCAGCACAAAAAACAGCAGCATCAGCGCGTCTTCGACATCGCCCAGCAGCAGGTAGATACCGCCCGCCGCAATCAGCAGCAGGAACATCGGTTCGCGCAACACATCGGCGATCATGTGCCATACCCGGCGCGGCTGCGGCGGGCTCAGCTCGTTGTAGCCGGATGCGGCAAGGCGTTGCTGTACCTCTGCCGTGCTTAACCCGGAAACTGGTTGGTCATTGTGTATTGTGCTCATGCCGGTGGATTCCGCACATTGCCAAGGGTTGAGGATACAGCGATAGCGGTTCGTGAGTAAATCGCAAAAATGCCAGGCGGATTATGGGGAACAAAAAAGGGCTGCACAGCAAATGCATTTCGGGTAAATTGCGCCCTCATTATTGGGCAACGGAATCTCTCCGGAATAGCGTTATTCCACTGGTTCCGAAACTACAGGAGAAAGTTATGACGCAATACAGCAAACGCATGGTAATCGTTCATTGGCTGACCTTGGCATTGGTGGTCGCTGCGTGGTTCCTGGGCCATGAACTGGATGAGGCAAGGCATGAAGAAGGCGCAACGATTGCCGGATACATTGCGCATGCGTTAGTGGGCGGCACAGTGTTGCTGTTGACGATATTGCGTTTGGCTTTCCGCAGCAAGGACGGCACGCCGCCGCCAGTCGGCCAATCACTGATGGACAAGGTAGCCAAGGGTATTCATCACGGGCTTTATGCCTTGCTGGTGCTGTTGCCGGTAAGCGGGCTTATGACCGTTGTGACGAGTGATGTGGGCAAGGCCTTGCTGGCAGGCGATGCAACCTTGCTTCCCAAGAAATTTACCGGCATAGTTCCCCATGATGTGCATGAGATGTTGGTGACGGTGCTGATCGTGCTGGTAGTGGTGCATATACTGGGAGCAATCAAGCACCAGTTCATCATGAAAGACGGCCTGATGGAGCGGATGTCGCTGCGCAAAAAAGACTGATTTAGCAGCAAGCCCGGCGTAGGGGCGGGTCTGAGACCCGCCCTTTTGTTTTTGGGGTTCTAAAAATAGGCGGCTTGCAGCAGCCAGCCCAGCGCACTCAGCGCGCCGAAGAAAATCACCACATGCGCCCAACTCCAGAACAAGTAGCGGTGCGATAATTTCTCCGGCGTGAGGTTGCTGATCAGAAATAATTTGCCGTCGCGCGGCTGGTCGATGAGGTGGATATCCGGCTGCGCCTGCGCTTCACGCTTTTTCTTCGCCACTTCGCGCTTGGCGGCCTGGCGCGCCAGCAGCCATTCGTTCATGTCCAGTTCGCCGTCGTTGTTCAGGTCGAAGCGCGCGTGCAGCGCGGGCTTGTCCTGCTTCCATTCGGCGAGCAGCGCATTGAGTTCCGCGCGACTGTCGAATTCTAACGCGTCGCTTCGCGTGCGGAACTCGCCGATGACATACAGGTTGTCGCTGTTGATGAGCTTCCACTCGGTGTAGCGATAATCGCCTTCCTGCCATTGGTCGCGGTGTTTAGTGATGATCTCGGCATGTTCCGGATCGACCACGCAATCGCCCGTGTCATCGCGCAACACGAACGAATCGCTGCTTTCGCCGCTGTCCACAGTTTTCCACTTGTCTTTCGAGCCGCGCTGTTCGATTTTGTAGCGATACCACAGGCAGGGCAGTTGGCGGCATTTGCTGATCAGCGGCATTTCACCGAACGGTTTGCCGCGCCCGATCAGTTCGACATAACCTTGCGCGGCGGAAGCGACCCTGGAAGTCGGCGTGCCGCGTATCGCACGCAGCCGTTTCAGTGCCGAGAGCCAGGCCGCGAAGCTGATGATCGCCATTGCGGACAGACAGCCCAGCCAAGCCTCGCGCGATTCCAGTTTGACGCCGACAAACAGCAGTAGTAACTGTGCGCCGGAGGTGATGAGCTCGGCGTAGCTGCGGCGCAGCGAAACCAGCATGGTGCTTAACTAAATAGCTGCTTCATATCTACATCCGCCTTCTCGCTGGCGGAAAATTCCAGCAGCGGTTTTTCGCCGAAATTGAACATCTTCGCGATGATGCTGGCGGGGAATACCTCGATCTGCACGTTGTTGATGTTCACCGCTTCGTTATATAACTCGCGGCGGTCGGCGATGCCGTTCTCCAGCGAGGTGATGCGGGTCTGCAACTGCATGAAATTCTCGTTGGCCTTCAGTTCCGGGTAGGCTTCCGCCACTGCGAAAATGTTGCCCAGCCCCATGCGCAGCATGCCTTCCGCCTGTCCCAGCGCAGGGATGTCCTGACGTTCGCGCGCGGACTGCACCTGCGAACGCGCTTCGATGACTTTTTGCAGCGTGGCCTGCTCGAACTGCTTGTATTGCTTGCACACCTCGACCAGCTTGGGCAGTTCGTCGTGACGCTGCTTGAGCAGCACGTCGATGTTCGCCCATGCCTTGGCAACGGCGTGCTTGACGTTCACCAGATAGTTATACAGGCCGATGCCGTAGAACAACAGGACTGCGACGATGCCGAGAAGAATCAATATAGCCATGTTTGCTCCCTTGGTAAGGTTGTAAATTGTGCTGCTCTATTGTGATGCGAATCCGCATCGTAAAGCAAAACCGGCTCGTGATGATGACCTACATGATTAGCCGGTTATTCAAACAGGTTTTGGCTTGCGCGAGCCGGGTCAGCGTCGGCAGCAGGTTCAGCCCGGTTTGCTCCTTCAATGCCAGCGCGCTTTCTTTTAATTCGTCGAATGGAATTTCGATGGGATGGCCTGCTGCGGCCAGTGCCACCGCGTTGCCGCTCTCGCATGAAGGGAACAGCAGCACGCGATCCTCGAACGCCTCTGTGATGTGGGTGGAAGTTCTCTTGAAACTGCGGCTGCGTGTCAGCAGGTTCACCGCCATGACCCCGTTATCGCCCAAGCGGGATCGGCAAGCCTGATAGAAGGGCAATGTCTCCAGCGCTCCCGCACGCGCTTTTTCGTCGAAGCCGTCCACCAGGATCAGGTCGAATTTTTTGTTACTGTTGAGCATGTATTCCGCGCCGTCGCCAATCACCAGATTGAGACGCTTCGGGTCTTCCGGCAGCTTGAAGAACTGCCGCGCCGCGGCGATCACGGCGGGTTCGATCTCCACCACGGTGAGATGCGCGAGCGGATAGTGGCGATACATGAACTTGGTCAGCGAAGCCGCACCGAGGCCGATCAGCAGCACCTTCCGGGGCGCGTCGCGCAGCAGCAGGCTCGTCATCATCTCGCGCGTATATTCCAGCTCCAGGTTCCACGGCCGCGCGATGCGCATCGCGCCCTGTACCCATTCGGAACTGAAGTGCAGGGTGCGCACGCCGGCTTCTTCACTGATTTCTATTGGTGTTGCCATGAGTTTTGATAGCCATTCCGGTGCAAGCGGGAATTTAGGACTGAATGAAAGTGTAGGCTGGATTATCGCAGACAACTTTGATAATGCCGAACTTCAGCGCGCAGCAAGTAGCCCGTATGGAACGAAGTGGAATGCGGGAAGCGATGCGGCGGCCATCGGTTTCTTCCCCGCATTGCGCTGCGCTTCATGCGGGCTACGAGGCTACTACGAGACTTTGATCATACCGAGCCTCAGGGATGATGCCGAGATTCAGTGCGCAGATTTTTTGGCACGGGTTAGAGTGGTTTCTACCTGCACCATAAATTCCGAAACCGACACGCCTAGAACGGGTGCCAGCTTGAATAGGGTTTTGATGCTCGCACTGTTGCGGCCAAGCTCCAGCAGGGAAATGTAATTGCGCTCCAAGCCGGATTCATGCGCGAGAACCTCTTGCGACAGCTCACGCTGTTTGCGCAATTCTCGCAGCACTATTCCAAATGCAACTTCTGGTTCCACTACCTCTCCCCGTTTGCGGGGCAAGGTACGGCGAAGTTAAGTTTGCGTCTTCACAATATATTGGGCAATATGCGGCAGCGCGCACACCACTGTGCGCGGGATGCCGATTAACTTACGTCAGGAGGTTACAGCAACATGAAATGTCCAAAATGCGAATCTGAAAATACACAACGTCTTGAAGTAGCTTTCCACAGCGGCACACAGAATATCTCCACGACTAGTAATTCGGCTGGAGTTGGTATCGGCAGCGGTGGCAGAATCGGCTTCGGTGGCGGTGTCACGAAAACATCTGGTCAATCACAATCAGTCTTGGCTGCTGCCTGCACTCCTCCAGCGAAGAAACCCTACAAGTGGCCTGCTATTGTTGCCTTTTTCGGCCTTCTCATGGGGTTGTCTGGGTTTAAGGATATGAGTACGATTTTAGCGGGGCTGCCGCTTCTAGGTATCGGTGCATTCAGCGGGTATGTTCTTTATTTCAGATTTCAATTCAACTCCAAGGAATGGCCGAAGGTTTATCAGTATTGGGTTGAATCGTGGATTTGCCACAAGTGCGGTGGCATTTATCACCAGGCGTAAATGGCAAGTAGCAAGTAGCCCGCATGGAACGAAGTGGAATGCGGGACGCAATGTGGCGGTTATCGGCTTATTCCCCGCATTGCGCTGCGCTTCATGCGGGCTACGAGGCTTTTTTGTGATTGAGATGCTGTGGAGTTATTTTTTAATTTAAAAGGGACGGTAAAAATGAAAAAGTATTTGGTGGGTTTGCTATTGGTTGTTTTGGCATTGGGTTTGCAAGGATGCGCCAGCCAAAAAGAATTAATTGGGATGGGGCAGCCGAAAAACTTTACGGTTGAAGGCCAGGGAAATTGGAAGCAGGTGTTCCGTGATGCGGTAACGAAGGTTGGCGGCGTAGTGGTCGAGAATAGTGCCGACCATTTGAATGCTGAGGTTAAAAATCATCGAGTGAAAGTTGCTATTCGTGTAATGCAGCCCGGTATTTATGATGTGTCTGGCTTAATGTCGGCATATGATTTGAAAGCGTTTTATTCGTTATCAGATGATGCGCATGATGCCGCAAAGGAAATTGCGACATATATGGGTGAGCGTGGGTTTGTTGTAAAAGAAGGAAAGTAGATTAGCAAGTAGCCCGCATGGAACGAAGTGGAATGCGGGAAGCTATGTGGCGGTTATCGGCTTATTCCCCGCATTGCGCTGCGCTTCATGCGGGCTACGAGGCTACGAGGCTTATGGTTATTTGGAGGACTCCGGTTCGCCGTATTTTTCGTTCATGGCTTCGCTCATTTCCCCCGCCCAATCTTCTGGTAACATGCCTTTGCGCACGTAACGATGAAACGATGAATGTGGCCATGCCGACACGCGCGACACGAGGCCGTGCTTGTCCGGGTTGTAGTGAATGTAATCCACGTGCCGCGCCAAGTCGTTGTCATCGCGCAGAGTGTGTTCCCAAAATCGCCGTTGCCACAGGTTGTATTCGCCTTTGGCGTTGCGCGTCAAATTTGATCCAGCGTGGATCAGGTCGCGGGTAAATCCTGACTTGATTGCGCGCCAGCGCCCGGCATAATCGGCATCATCAGATGGTAGTGTCCAGATGGTATGCAGGTGCTCTGGTAATACCACCATCGCCACGATTTCAAAAGGATGTGTGGCCATCACGCGTTGAAACGCCGCACGCAGAAATTCAATGTTTTCGGTAAGCGCGTGAGATTGCCGGTCAGCCAACGTTACGGTAAAGAAATATGTTCCACCGGGCAGTTGGTTACGGCGGTAATGCACCACGGCTTGCCTCCATCGGTTTAAATGTGTAACCCGGATGCAACGAAGTGGAATCCGGGAAGCAATGAGGCCGCTATCGGTTTTGTCCCGCATTCCGCTGCGCTTCATGCGGGCTACAGGCTACGATTTGGATGTCCATTGGTTTAACAGCCAGCGCGCCCACTCGGTCACTTCCGTCGCGGTCATGCCGATGGTGGCTTTTTGTTCAGCAAGCGCGTCGCCCGCCGCGCCGTGCAGATGCACCGCCAGCAGCAGCGCATCGTCCGCCGTCATTCCTTGCGCGATGAAGGCGGCGATTATGCCGGTCAGCACGTCGCCCATACCCGCGCTGCTCATGCCGGGGTTGCCGGTCTGGTTGATGAACAGCCTGCCGTCGCGCGTGGCGCACAGGCTGTCCGCGCCTTTCAGCACCATGCTGCAACCGAACTTCTGCGCCAGTTGACGCACTGCCGCGACGCGATCCGCCTGCACCTCGCCGATCTCGCAGGCCAGCAGGCGCGCGGCTTCGCCGGGGTGCGGTGTGAGCACCGTTGCGGCTTTGCGCGAAAGCAGCAGGGCGCACAGGTCGGGGCGCAGCGCGAGGATATTCAGCGCATCGGCATCCAGCACCAGCGCGGCATTGCTGTTCAACGCGTCATGCAGCAGTCCCTGCGCGGCCATGTCGCGCCCCAGCCCGCAGCCGACCGCGAACACGTCCACGCCGGGCAGGTGCAGTGCGTCGGCGGCAGAGTGCAGCATCAGCTCCGGCTGCAGCAGGTCGATGCCCGGCGCGTTGTCCGCCAGCAGCCCGACATGCACGCAACCCGCACCCAGCTTGAGCGCGGCGCGTGCCGCCAGCAGCGGCGCGCCGGTCATGCCGGATGCGCCGCCGATTACCGCGACGCTGCCGAACATGCCCTTGTGGCTGTCGCGCGGGCGTTTCGGGAAATTCGCGATGACCCGGTCTTGAACAATGGGTTCGGGCGTGAGGGCGGGGATGCGTTTGCTCATTTCCGGTCAAGTGCTATGTGGGGGTCATAGTATAATCGCGCCCCCGATTTCATCCTACGGTCATCACCATGTTTCGAGTCTCCGTCGGCACCCCTGCCTTATCCGCCTTCCGCCTGGAAAAACTGCGCGCCGCGCTGAACGATGCCGCGCCCGGCGTCACCATCGCGGATACGCGCCACTGGTATTTCAGCGCGCTCAAAGGCAAGACGCTGAGCCAGGCGCAAGCCAGCCTGTTGGACAAAGTGTTGGGGTTGGACAAGGTGCTGGGCAAGGCTGCCGGCGAGCCCGCGAGTGTATTTTTACGGATACTGGTGGTGCCGCGCCTCGGTACCATCTCGCCGTGGTCTACCAAGGCCACCGACATCGCGCAGCATTGCGGGCTGTCCGAAGTGACGCGCATCGAGCGCGGCGTGGTGTATTACCTTTCGACCGGGAGCGGCAAGCCGTTGAGCAAGGCCGAACGGGCGGCGGTGCTGCCGCTGCTGCACGACCGCATGACCGAGACCGTGTTGGATGGTATCGACGGTGCGGCTGAAAAGATCTTCCAGCACGGCAAGCCGCAACCGCTTGCCACGGTGAATATCCTGAAGGGCGGCAGCAAGGCTCTGGAGAAAGCCAACCGGGAAATGGGGCTGGCGCTGTCGGCGGACGAGATCGACTACCTGGTCGAAAATTTCCAGAAGCTCAAGCGCAACCCGACCGATGTCGAGCTGATGATGTTCGCGCAGGCGAACTCGGAACATTGCCGCCACAAGATTTTCAACGCCGACTGGGTGATCGACGGCGAGGTGCAGGACATGTCGCTGTTCGGCATGATCCGCAATACCCACAAGGTCAGCCCGCAGGGGACGGTGGTCGCCTATTCCGACAACTCCTCGGTGATCGAGGGCGCGCGCGTCGAGCGCTTCTACCCGCGCGCCGACGGCGGCTATGCGTCCAGCGAGGAGTTGACCCATATCCTGATGAAGGTCGAGACGCACAACCATCCCACCGCCATCGCGCCGTTCGCCGGCGCGGCGACCGGCAGCGGCGGCGAGATCCGCGACGAGGGCGCGACCGGCAGCGGCTCCAAACCCAAGGCCGGCCTGACGGGGTTCTCGGTATCCAATTTGAATATTCCCGGCTTCGTGCAGCCGTGGGAACAATACAGCCATTCTCCCGTAGGGGCGGGTTTGAAACCCGCCCTCGAGGCAGGTTTGAAACCTGCCCCTACAATCGTGGCGGAAGGAAATGTATCAACGCAATACGGCAAACCCTCCCGTATCGTCACCGCGCTGCAAATCATGCTGGACGGCCCGATCGGCGCGGCGGCGTTCAACAACGAATTCGGCCGCCCGAACCTGACGGGTTATTTCCGCACCTTCGAGGAGCAGGTCAGCGGCGAGATGCGCGGCTATCACAAGCCGATCATGCTGGCGGGCGGGGTCGGCAACATCGCGGCGATCCACACGCACAAGCACGACCTGCCGGTCGGAGCACTGGTCGTGCATCTCGGCGGCCCCGGCATGCTGATCGGCCTGGGCGGCGGCGCGGCCTCCAGCATGGACACCGGCAGCAACGCCGAAAACCTCGACTTCGATTCGGTGCAGCGCGGCAATCCCGAGATGCAGCGCCGCGCACAGGAAGTGATCGACCGTTGCTGGCAACTGGGCGAGAACAATCCGATCCTGTCGATTCACGACGTCGGCGCGGGCGGCATGTCCAATGCGCTGCCGGAGCTGGTACACGGCGGCGGGCGCGGCGCGAATTTCGAGCTGCGCAAGATCCCGCTGGACGAGACCGGCATGTCGCCGAAACAGATCTGGTGCAACGAATCGCAGGAGCGCTACGTGCTGGCGATCGCGCCGGAACGCCTGGACGAGTTCCACGCGTTCTGCGAGCGCGAGCGCTGCCCGTTCGCGGTGGTCGGGGTCACGGCCGAGGACGATCAACTCATCGTGCACGACACCGAGTTCGACAACGATCCGGTGAACATGCCGCTGTCGGTGCTGCTCGGCAAGCCGCCGAAGATGACGCGCAATGTGGTGCGCGAAACCGCGCGCCTGACTTCCTTCGACAGCAGCGGGCTGGACCTGCGCGAGGCGATCGAGCGCGTGCTGCGCTTGCCGTCCGTGGCGAACAAGACTTTCCTGATCAGCATCGGCGACCGCACCGTGGGCGGCATGACCGCGCGCGACCAGATGGTCGGCCCGTGGCAGGTGCCGGTGGCGGATGTGGCGGTCACCTTGATGGGCTTCAATACCCATCGCGGCGAGGCGTTCGCGCTCGGCGAGCGCACCCCGCTGGCGCTGGTGAACGCACCGGCTTCGGGGCGCATGGCGGTGGGCGAGGCGCTCACCAACATCGCGGCGGCGCGCATCGACAAGATCGGCGACATCAAGCTGTCGGCGAACTGGATGGCGGCAGCCGGCCATCACGGCGAGGATGCCGCGCTGTTCAACACGGTGCGCGCGGTGGGTATGGAACTGTGCCCGCAGCTCGGCATCGGCATCCCGGTCGGCAAGGATTCCATGTCGATGAAGACGGTCTGGCAGGAAGACGGTGAAACAAAATCCGTCACCGCGCCGCTGTCGCTGATCGTGACCGCGTTCGCGCCCTGCGCCGATGCGCGCCACACGCTCACGCCGCAACTGGCTGCCGACCTCGATACCTGCCTGTTGCTGATCGATCTGGGGCAGGGTAAGAACCGCATGGGCGGCTCGGCGCTGGCGCAGGTGTACAAGCAGGTCGGCGATGTCGCGCCGGACGTGGACGATGCGCAAATTCTAAAATCGTTTTTTGAGTTGATGCAGCACCTGAATGCCGATGGCACGCTGCTGAGCTACCACGACCGTTCCGATGGCGGCGCGTTCGTGTCGTTGTGCGAGATGGCCTTTGCCGCGCACATCGGCCTGGACATCAAGCTCGACGAGCTGCACGGCGACACGCTGCGCGCGCTGTTCAACGAGGAACTCGGCGCGGTGGTGCAAATACGCAACCGCGATGTGCAGCATGTGCTGCAACTTACTCAAGACCTCGGCCTGAAGAGCGTGCAGAAAATCGCGATGCCGAACCAGACCGGCATGATCGAAATTTCACGCGGCAGCGAAAAACTGTTCGGCGAGAGCGGCGTGAAGCTGCAACGCATCTGGTCGGAGACGACTTACCAGATGCAGAAGCTGCGCGACAACCCGACCTGCGCGCAGCAGGAATTCGACCGTATCCTCGATGCCGCCGACCCCGGACTGCATGTGAAACTGACCTATGATCCGAACGAGAACCCTGCCAATGTTTCTGTAGGTCGGGATTTATCCCGACAATCTGCAAATATCGTCGGGATAAATCCCGACCTACGTATCAACGTCAATCGCACTCGCCCCAGGATCGCCATCCTGCGCGAGCAGGGGGTGAACGGGCAGGTGGAAATGGCCGCCGCGTTCGACCGTGCCGGCTTCGCCGCGGTGGACGTGCATATGAGCGACATCATCAGCGGCCGCGTCAAGCTGGCCGACTTCAAGGGCTTCGCCGCATGCGGCGGATTCTCCTACGGCGACGTGCTCGGCGCAGGCGAAGGCTGGGCGAAATCCATCCTGTTCAACCCGCGCGCGCGCGACGAATTCGCGGCGTTCTTCCAGCGCAGCGACACCTTTGCGCTCGGCGTGTGCAATGGCTGCCAGATGATGAGTAACCTGCACGAGATTATCCCCGGCGCGGATAACTGGGCGCACTTCGCGCGCAACCAGTCCGAGCAGTTCGAGGCGCGCTTCGCGATGGTCGAGGTGCAGCCGTCGCCGTCGATTTTCTTCAGCGGCATGGCGGGCAGCCGCATGCCGATCGTGGTGTCGCACGGCGAAGGTTATGCCGATTTCGGCAGTGCCGCAAAACTGAAGGCCGCGCAGGATGTCGTCACGCTGCGCTATGTGGATCATCGCGGCAATGCCACCGAGACCTATCCGCTCAACCCGAACGGTTCGCCGCAAGGCATCACCGGTTTGACCACGCCGGACGGGCGTTTTTCGATCATGATGCCGCACCCCGAACGCGTGTTCCGCGCCGTGCAGAACTCCTGGTATCCGCGCGAGTGGCAGGAGAACGGCGCATGGCTGCGCATGTTCCAGAATGCAAGGAAGTGGGTGGGATAAGTTCGCTAAAAAGGAAATCATCCGTTCGCCCTGATGCTTCGACAAACTCAGCACAGGGCACATCCGTTCGTGGTGAGGTATCGAACCACAACGGATGTATCGAAGGGTTAAGACCAACATCAATAACCGGAGAACATTTATATGACCGCACCAGTTTCGTTGCCAGTCTCGCTAAGGGAAATTCCGCAGCACAACATCTTCCGCAAGGGTGACACCTTCGTGCTGTTCGGCGAGCTGTTTGGCCGGGGCTACGCCAACGGTCTGGTGAACGAGGCGCGCAAGGCGGGCATGACGATCATCGGCATCACCGTCGGACGCCGCGACGAGAACCACGCGCTGCGCGCATTGACCGCCGAGGAATTGGCCGAGGCCGAGGCCAATCTGGGCGGGCGCATCATCAACGTGCCGCTGATGGCCGGCTTCGATCTGGACGCCCCCGCAGGCGAGCCGACCCCGACCGACCTGCTGGGCGGCATGACGCTCAAGAGCTGGCAGGACGACAAGCTCGACTGGCCGCATATCGAGAAATGCCGCGCGGTCGGCGTCAAGCGCTTCAGGGATTCCGTCGCGAAAGTGATGGCCGAGCTGGACGGCATGATCGCGGACGGCAGCAACACCTTCTTCGCCCACACGATGGCGGGCGGCATCCCCAAGGTGAAGGTGTTCCTCGCGATCGCGAACCGCATCTACAAGGGGCGCGGCGAGCGCTTCATGTCCTCGCGCGCGCTGCTCGATAGCGATCTCGGCAAGCTGTGCCTGATGAATTTCGATGAGGTCACCGCGAATACCTTCCAGTACCTGATCGAAGGCAGCGCCGCGATCCGCGCGCGGCTGGAAAAGACCGGCGGCCAGGTGCGCTACACCGCCTACGGCTACCACGGCACCGAGATACTCATCAATGGCGATTACCACTGGCAGACCTACACCAACTATACCCAGGGCTACGCCAAGATGCGCCTCGAACGCGTCGCAACGGACGCCTGGGCACAGGGCATCAAGGCCACGGTGTTCAATTGCCCGGAGATTCGCACCAATTCCTCCGATATCTTCGTCGGCGTCGAGCTGTCGCTGTTCCCGCTGCTGAAGGCGCTCAAGCAGGAAGGCGGCGCAACCTGGGCCGATGCGCAGTGGCAGGCCTGCCGCGACCTGTTGCAGGATGGCATGTCACTCGAGGCGCTGTTGCAGAAGATCAGCGACTACAACGCCGCCGGTGTGATGAAGGCGTACCGCAACTTCGCTGCGTGGCCGATGGACAACTCCGCAGAACTGGCCGACCTGATGATCGGCACCTCGGAAGAGATCACCCAGATGCACAAGGACCGCAAGGCGCTGGTGACGGACATCCTCAGCGCGCTGGTGCTGGAGGGAACCGGGCCGCTGATGTTCCTTGAAGCCTCCGATCCTGCGGCCCCGGTGCTGTGGCTCAATCACGATGTGATTGCGAAGCAGCTTAATTTGATTCACGGTTGAGAACGGGGCGGTAGTACCGTTTAGTAAAAAGAAAAAGGCGACCGGATGGTCGCCTTTTTACGGTGAGACTGTTGCATTCAAGCTGCCATCGGAAGCGGAAGCTGGAAATGCCCCTCAACGATGCCGCTTACCGAAATATCTTCGTCCAGTTCTTCCCAGCGCAGTGCAGTGCCATTTGCCCGCAGCGTAACTTGCTTGAGCTGTTCTTCGCTTGCGTCGCGCAGCAATTTGAAACGGGCGGCAGGGAAACCTATCTGGCGGCCATCCGTGAGTTCGACGAAAACGATGCGACCCGACACCCAGACGCGGGTGGCGCAATGCTCCAGTTCAGTGATGGAAGAACTCATGCCATTTCTCCTTGAAGAAATCCTGATGCTCAAAAACTGCCGCTTCAATTCGCCGCAACTCGGTGGGGCTGATGTTGCGGCTTCTTGCTAACCGTATCGGCTTCAGCCAATACTTGCACTCTCCATCTCCTGTGTCCACATGAATATGCGGCGGCTCCATTCCTTCATCGGAATAAAAATGGAAGCGCCAATTCAACAGACGTAGAACGGTAGGCATATCCAGTTCGGCAGAGGCAAGGTAGCGGGAATTCTACATCAAATCCAAACGGTGGATGCCGTCGCACCGGATACCTGTTCGCGCCGTGCCGCATTTTTGTGCTGGAAAGAATTTAATTCGACCCTGACCCTTTCGATCCGTTATGCCGCTTTGAGTTTTGAAGGGTTCTCCACATCAGGAATTTCAAGATCAGGACAAAAAAACATAACTTCAGATCCTATATAACGATTTTGTGCGCTGTAATTCAACCCATAGGTGATCCGAGGGAGGCCTTTATAAAATTGACAGATTTCAGGGGTGTTGTCGTAAGAGACAATCCACTTTTTATTGGTTATCGTTTTGACTAAGTTGGCAACGCGAGCATGATCTTGGTGCGCATAATGATTTTCATATAGCCCCTTCCCTTTGACGTAATAAGGTGGGTCGAGGTAAATAAGTGTCTTGGCAGGTAGATCAGGTGTGACCTTCTGGAGGAAAGTCTCAGCATCTTGATTATAGAGACTGATTCTATCGGAATACAGTGCAATTTTCTTTATTCGCTCTATTAGGTCTGGTTTAACAAAGCGGGCATCTAATTTCCAATTTCCATCCTGATTTTTTCCTCCAATTACACCACCTTTGATAATTCCAGAACGGTTGGTTCGGTTGAGGAAAAACGTAGAGAAACCTAATTCAAGCTGAGTATGTTGGCTGGGGTTACTTTGAATACTTTTCTGCTTGTACCACTCGTCCATTGTAACTTCGCAGTCTCGAATCAATTTACATATCTCATCGGTTTCTTCTAAAACACTATGCCAAAAAGAGTATACGGATTTGTTAATGTCATTTAAGTGAATGTGGGTGGCGTATTCAAGGAACAGCAAGGAAAAAGCGATACCTGCACCGCCAGCATAAGGCTCGACATAGTGACCGTCTGTGAGTTTGTTCTGTTCGAATATCAGCCGGATAAAGTCTGTTAATTTGCCTTTCCCACCTGGATATCTAAGGGGTGAGTTAAATCGAGACAAAATATACCCTTTCATTCGATAATTTAGCGGGAGGCAGTAAGGATATTTGGCTTCGGACATAAAAAAAACTATACATTTTATGCCTTAAGTTTTGGTTGCCAAAGTATGGTAATGAAAGCTTGCATATCATCCCATGATGTTTTGAGTTCCAATGGCTTGGGATTGAATGACGCGTGGTGAACATATGCGTTTAGCGTCTCAGTCGAGATAAGTGAATTTGGATTGGACATCGCATTTCTAATAGGCTTCAAATCTTTCTTGGTCATGGCAGCATTGCTTTCCATGAAGCCCATAACTGTGTTTAGTTTATCAGCCAAAGTGTCCTTGGTATAAGTTTTGCCATTTTTCACGTATGAGGGCAAAGATACAGAATTTTCTTTGATATATCGTTCAAGGCCAAATTCAATGAACACACGGAAGAGAACAGCGACTGCATTGGAGTAATTGTCTTTTCCATCAAGGGATAGTTTTTTTAGTTCGTGATAGATATTGTTGGATTTCCCATCTGGAATTTTTATAGTGCAGGTCTTAGGAATTAGTTGCTTTCGATCAGCAGAAGACGGTGTTGGTTTTGTGGCTCCTGTGTTAGGAGATGTATTGGGTGTATTGCTGGTGGTAACTTTCTGGCCAGACTTTATCGCCCAATTTTTTACTGTTTTAGAGGGTTTAGGGTGCTTTTTTACCAACTTGTCTATGAATTGTTCGCGTTGATCTTTCTTATCAATTGTTGATTCAGAGAACGTGGCACCCTCAAATTCTTCCGTTGCGATAGCCACTACCATATCAGTCAGAATCTTTAGCAGCCACTCTGGTGCAGTATTACTCGTCAGAGATTCCTTGTCTGCCTTTAGACCAAGCACACCTCGAATATAGGATGTGCCAAGCAGGCGTGTTAGGTTGGTATTATTAAACTTTGAGCCACTGATCTTCTTCTGTAGTTCTGCAGATAATTGGGTGTTGGAAAGGACAAACTCACGCACATCTTTTGCTGGCGTGGGTTTGCCCAAGTCAGCATCAGCCCGGTCTCGCGCGGTTGATGACCAATCTTCTACTCCAGCCCCCTTTAATCCACGGTCATGCCGTCGTTGAATCCATATCAGACCGTCCTTCTTGGAGGGGACAACAACACATTCTATTTCTTGAGGTACGCTATTCTCGTATTGCTCATAAAGTTTTTTGAACTGTTTTTCTAATATGGTTCCGATAGCCAAGTCGGGGTTCAAAACAAGCTTGATAGCAGTTGTACGCCGATTTCCCTCAATAACAGAGTATTGATTTTTTAAGCCCTTGATAGGCGCCACCATGAAAATCTCAATCGGGCTAAGACCATTTGTAATAATGTCTTCAGCCAGAACCTTTAGCTTTTCTTCCTGTTCTTCAATAATGGCTCGAATAGATTGTGGTTGCCCGTCTTGGTGTCCAACTCGATAATTATCAACATCCAGCATTAAATTTTGGATTTTTATTTTTTTATGTTGCACCATTTGCCATCCCTTTTTTGAATAAGTTGTGCTGCTGGCGATGCTCCCCGTCTCGGTGCGGGAATCGATCCTTGCGCCAGCTCCTGTTCTGGGGGTTCCGTGGTGTGCCTCGTACCGTGCATGCGGTGCGATGTGCGTGGGCGGAAGTGCAAGTGGGGCGAACTGTATGGGAGTTCGTCTGGGGCTGTCAATGACGATGTGAGCGGCTAATTGATTGATTGGTGCCATCATAATGATGGCCGTACTCTTAGATCCGGCTCGGGTATCGGTTCGAAAGAGTAGGGGGCGGAGATTATGAGTTCATCGTTGAAACTACGCATTGCCTCAACCACCTTCAGCAATGCATTAACCTGATCTGGTGTGAGCACACTTCTTTCTCCAGGCAGCAGCTTGGTCAGTCCTTGCTTAATCAATTCCTCGTAACTTGTTGCATGGCCGTTTGTGTCCTCCAGGGCGAGGTGAACGCCGACAAAGCGCTTGTGAAGCATGGCCAGCGTGACGCCGAAGCGCACCCACCGTTGTTCGTCCCACCCAACTGCGGGTGGCCCCATGTCTTTTTCTGGTGCAAATCGGGCAAGCAGTTCTTCCGCTGCTTGTTCACCCCGCTCGGCAACCGCCTGGATTATTTCGGGTTCCATGTTGAGGTTCATGCCCCCCTCATTTTCGTGCAGCCGGACTCGAACGACACGATCCCGCACCCCCGGCATCCTTGACAGGGTGTTGTCATTCCAGTTTTGCATTGTGGATACGATTGCTCCGAGGAATCCCCCCATACGGGAGGTTGCAGGTTTCTTTTCGTCAGCGAAGCGATTCCACCGTTCCCCCCAGCCATAGAAGTACTGGTTTGGCAGGTATGTCATGTTCTCTCTGCAGGGCAGCTTTGGCTCTAATTGAACACCAAACGTCGGCCAAGCGGGAAGCAAGCCATCAAAAAGATGGATAGGGAAGTTGGATGAGATGCCTCCATCTGAAAACATGCATCGCTGCAGTGACCGCGACCCCTCTTTGCATTCATAGTCAATCGCCCACAGCGGGATTGCCGAAAAGAGTAAAGGGAAGCTCAAGCTCATACGGGCGGCCAGCAGTACCGGAAATTTGTCAGGTGGTGGCAACTCCTTTAGCCCCTTTGGAGCGTCATCCTTCGGAGGTTCACTTCCGGGATGCATCGGATCAGGTTCGTAATCATTTGAGTGTTTAAGAACCCAGTCCATTACTTCTTTTGGCAAGAATGGGCTTAGTTCTTCAGGCAGATAAAAAAGCCGGCACTTTTCATTTGCCAGCGGTAATACGAATGGCCGCCCATGCGATAGATTGGTCGTAAACAACCGCAAATCAATGGAACGTTTCGTTTCACCCTGGGGCAGTTTGATCCATTGCGGCGGAAAGCCATCGGCATTCCAGAGATCACCGAATGTAAGTGGTTGGTCTTCTTTAAGCCCGGCGAGCTCCTGAATCAATTTATGCAGCCATGGAGTCAATGCTTCATGTTTGCCGCCGGAAACCGTCATTCCGGTGCACATGCCATAGCTGTTCTTAACCAGATTCCGGGTGAAGTCACGGTAGACCCATATACCGATCAGGAGTAACAACAGAAAAAGTAATGAAAGAAATCCGGCAAGCGTGCCATACCCGCGCCATACGACCAGGGTTGCTGTGGCGATGCTGATCAGGGTTGCCGGCCAATAGGCAAGGAGAAACCCGCCGATAATTTTTCCTGCGCGTCGCCAAGTACCTTTCGCATTCATGGAGGTCAGCAGTACTTTGAATAACCGATGGCAACCCGGGGCTGGCTGAAAAAGGCTGAGCAGCTTGGTCATTGAGCTACTTGGCAGCTTGCCACCCAGTTCTTCAGGCAACTTCCTTAACGTGTCGAAAGCTTTTATTCCCTCGTTATCATCATGTCGGCGCCGATACTCGGCCGCGGCAGTGGCTACCGCCGCGATGGCCCCTGCTGACGTACCTCCAATGTTTTTGAATCGGTATTTTTGTGAAAGCCGATAAGCGACCGGAGGATAAACAATGCCACTTGTGATCCCGCCTTTCATAACGAGATCGCAATAACGGTCATGCGGTGGAAACGTCGGGTCGCTCATGATTTTCCTTTCTCTCTCGAACGCGAGGAGTACGTGCACTTCCGCCTAGGGAACATGGGGTCGTGTGTAAGTTCTCTGGGCCACCAAACAGCAAAAATGTTATTCCGATCCAATTAGTCCTCAATTGCTGAAAGTCCAGATCACACTACTGTTTACGCCATGCCTTCACGTCCGTTTTCAAGCCTTCCACCATCATTGCAATGGGAAGATTAGGAAAGGGCGTAAAGCCGCCTGGTGCGGGGTCCATAGCCAACGTCAACTTCAGCGCCTTGGGAAATGCGCCGAATTCGAGCCTTTTAAAGACCGCCAGATTGTCGTTGTCGCTAACCGTCGACGAGATGAATTCCTTGGATTTTTTCTCTTCGAATCGGATCGCCGATTCAATCTCGGCGAGCGTAAACGTGCCGCTTATTTTTAAGGTTATGTTTGGCATATCCAAGGCCCCTTTTCGGTGATTTCAGTGGCTTAAAGACCGAGGGCGCTTGCCCATTTCGGCGTGTCGTTAGGCGTGATCTTATCGACTTCATCTATGAGGGCATTTACTGCCTCGGTAAAGTTGGTGAAGTCGAATTTCGGCGCGCCAACTTTTTTCAGAACCTTATTGATTTCGGCAAGTTTCGTCTGATCCTTCGTGAGGGCCGCAACCTTAGAAGTGATCTTTTCCATAGCGTCGATTTCGATATCAGTAGCGGGCTGCAGACTCCGAATTGTGATGCCCCCCGTTTTAGGATCTCGGGTAGGCTTTGTGCTTGCCAGAGTGGCATCGAGCAGATTTCTGACTGTGCTGTATGTGCACGTATCGGCGTGCAATTCGATCCGGCTATAAGCCTGGGAGAAGTTAAGTCTCTTGTTATCTGCATCCCGGCGCAGAATTGTTTCAGACTGTTGCAGCATATCAAGTACCCGTGACTTGATTTTTGCAGTCGTCGGCCCTGCGAGAATCGCTTCATTGAAGTTCTCGGCGATGCCGCTGTAAGCCGTATTCGCCGCGCCATAGCCTGTCACCCAGTTGGGTATCGCCTTGCCGATCCCGAGGAATGCGGTTCCCAGCTGCCTAATTACGTTGAAATCTTTCTCCTGTAAGTCCAGTCTTCGCTGGACCTCATCGAGCCTCTGAAACCATCGGAGACAATATGCACTAGTGAGGCCGATGCCTTTATCGACAAAGTCGGAAATCTCGTCCGCACCCTTTACCTTGTCTTGTGCTTTCTTCAACGCCTCATAGTATTGGGTGATCGGAATTTGCCCCGCTCCAACGGCCTCGCTTTTCACGTCGGTGGATGCGTGGATTCCAGGAGGGTTAAACAGGCTTTGCCGGTCAGCGCTGGAAGTCAGCGCACAGCCAGATAACGCGCCAACCATTGCCAGCGCGAATAATCCTCTTGTGCAGTAAATGGTGACAGCCCACGATTTGTCGTGTTTGCGCAAAGAAAGTTCTGTGAGATTTGAGGTCAAGTGATCCCCCTTTTTTTGAACAAGTAATGCAACTGGCGATGTTTCCCGCACATGCGGGAATCGAGGCTTGCGCCAGCTCCTGTTCTGGGGATTCTGCCGGTAGCCCGGCACCGTGCGTGCGGTGCTGTGTGCGTTGCGGCAGTCGTGCAAGTGGAGTGAACACTACTCCGCTAATTTGTGGTATGTCAAGCGAGGATGTGCGAGGCAGGCCTGCGTGCGCTCAATCGGCGAAGCCGCATTCGTGCTGGTGATGGATGGCGAGGATGTTGGTAGTTGTTGGCGGGAAGATGCAGCGACGCGGTCTGTATAATGCGCGCCTTGGTTGTGGTTCGACAGGCTCACCACGAACGGTCTAATAATTTTCTCTGGAGTTGCCTTGTTCAAGCTCATCGGCGTCATTGCGGGTTATTTCTTTTTCGGATTCTTCGGAGCGCTTTTCGGCCTGTTCGTCGGGGGATTTTTTGATCGCATGAGGGCGTATGGCTCCGGCGGGATGAACCCGTTGCAGAATGCGCTGCGTCAGGCCGTGTTCCTTGAGACGGTGTTCATCTCAATGGGCAAGCTGGCCAAGGCTGATGGGCATGTATCCCAGGATGAGATCGCTCATGTCGAGCAGTTCATGCAAAAACTGGGCATGACTGCGGAACATCGATCACAGGCGATTGCGTTGTTCAAGCGGGGAGCCGATCCGGCGTTTGACATCGAGCCGACCTTGAAAAGATTCATCGCGATCTGCGGGCACACAAAGCATCTGAAGCAGGTGTTGCTGGTTTATCTGATCGTGATGGCGCTGGCGGACGGACATTTCCATCCGGCTGAAGAAGCCTTGCTGGCCGGCATCGCCGCCCGTCTGGGCTATGACCAGGCCGCGTTCAGGCAGTTGCTGGACATGGTGCTGAATCAATCCCACTTCGCCGGGGGGCAGGCCAACACGGCCTCGGCATTGGACGACGCCTACAAGGCGCTGGGCGTGACCAAGGACAGCAGCGACGCAGAGATCAAGCGCGCCTACCGCAAGCTGATGAGCCAATACCACCCGGACAAGTTGATGGGGCAGGGCGTGCCGGAAGACATGATCGCAATGGCCACCGAGCAGGCAAAAGAAATCCAGCTTGCTCATGACTTGATCAAGAAGAACCGGAATATTTGAATCTTCCTTCAACCCGGATAATCCATTGGGGCGTAGGTCGGGCTTCAGCCCGACTTGTCGGGTTAAAACCCGACCTACAAAACCATTAACTATTTTCTCCAGAATCAATAATGACCACCACACTCCCCACCCTCTCCCTGCTTGAAACCCGCGTCCTCGGCGTGCTTGCCGAGAAGCAGCGCACGGTGCCGGACTCTTATCCGCTGACGCTGAATTCGCTGGTCTCCGGCTGCAACCAGAAGAGCAGCCGCGATCCGGTGATCGAGGCTGCCGAAGCGGAGGTGCTGGTGGCGCTGGATAGTCTGCGCGGGATGTCGCTGATTGTGGAAACCAGCGGGGGGAGGGCGTCGCGTTATGCGCACAACATCGAGCGGGTGCTGCATATCCCCACGCAGTCCACCGCGTTGCTGGCCCTGCTGATGCTGCGCGGCCCGCAGACGGCGGGGGAGCTGCGCCTCAATTGCGAGCGGCTGCACAAGTTTGCGGATATTTCTTCGGTCGAGAGTTTTCTGGTCGAGCTGGCCGAGCGCGCGGCGGGCGGCCTGGTGGTGGAGCTGCCGCGCCAGCCCGGCGCGCGCGAAAACCGCTGGATGCACCTGCTCTCCGGCGTACCGGCCATCGAGGAATGCGTGGCCGCGAGAGCGGCCGCACCCTCGGGCGATGTGACGGTGGGCGAAATCGCCGCGCTCAAGGCCAACGTCGCCAGGCTCGAAGCGGAGGTGAGCGAGCTGCGGGCGATGATGGGCAAGCTGTGCGCGGAGCTGGGCATTTCAGCCGGGTAGCCGACATGCCCGGCTACGCAAATTTGTTTGCCGGAATACTGTTCGGCTCAGCGGGCTTCGCGGCCTTCGTCTATGGCAAGAAATCCGCCAATTGGCAGCCCATGGCCATCGGTGCGGCCTTGATGGTGTATCCCTATTTCATCGAGGAAACCTGGCTGTTGTATGCCATCGGAATCACCTTGTGTGCAGGGATATTTGTCTGGCGCGACTGAGTTGTTACCCGCAACAAAGCCATACCTGAACAATATCGTAGCCCGGATGTAGCGCAGCGGAATCCGGGGAAATCCCGGTTACGCCCACCAATACCCCGGATTCCGCTGCGCTACATCCGGGCTACGCTCGCTGGCCCATTAGAGCGCCAGAGAATTTCAACAGCCTGCTAGAACCCGACCAGATCGTCGACCGGCAGTGCGAGCGCCGCGCCGGTGATCCGCTCGAGCGTCTTGCCGATGATTTCGACGTTGTTGTCGAAGCCGCCGTGCGATGCGCTGGCGGTCTTCTCCGGCATATCGGCGCCGTTGCCGCGCCGGGTGAGGATTTTTTCCTCGTTGTGGATGGTCAGGCGATCCTTCAGCTTGCTGATTTCCACCGCATTGCGCCAGTTGGTCAGGGTTTCGGCGGTGCCTGGCGAGCCATCCCAGCCGGAATACTGCGGGTTGTAGACATTCTCCAGACCGAGGATGGGCATGCGCAAATCGGCCTCCAGCGCGTTGGAAACGAAGTAGAGCAGGGACTTCTGGTAGACATAGGCCACGTTGTCATCCTGCTCGCGCTGATCCGCCAGGATGTCCAGATGCAGCTTGCCCATGATCTCGGCTTGTGTGGCGTAGTGCCGGTTGGCAAAGGCGACCGTGCAAGCCGGGGCGTACAAATGGACGGATTTGACGCTGCCGGTCAGATCTTTTTGCGCCAGGTTGCCGAGCAATCTGCCCAAGGCGATGGAGCCGGCGGAATGGCCCATGAGATGCAGTTCGAACTGGTCGCCCCAACTGCCGGCCAGCGAACGCAGCGCTTCGGTCAGCAGGTCACCACCCCGTCCGCTTTCCGATGCGAGTTCGGCGTTTTCCTTCATTTCGCTCCACAGCGGGCGGGCGAGCGGGCGTCCGATGGTTTTTTCGACGACGGGGTCGCTGACCTTGTCGGTCAGCCAGCCGCCGATGCCACCGGCCATGCCTGCGCCGGGGCTGACTTTATCCGCCAGAATGTTGCCCAAGGATTCGAGCAGGCCGCTCTTCCACACCAGGAACAGCGGGTAGCAGCCGTTGCCAAGAAAATAGCGCCCCATCGCCTGGGCACGCTGGATCGCATCGGCTTCACTGTTGAGGCCGCCGTGCGCATAGATCACCAGGCGTTTTTTTCTCGTGCGAATTCTGCCGGAACCAGGCGTCCGGCATCACGCACGCCTGATTCTGCAAGGTGCGCGTGACGCCATCCAGCTTGTCGTAGCGATCGACGCGGCCGTCGTTGCCCAGCACGATGCTGTGCTGGTAGGCGGTTGCCTCGTCCCACCAGTTGGTATGGGCGGCTGCGGCGGTTGCGCCCGCAACTTCCTTGCCGCCCGAGGCGAGGCGACCCGAGACGACTCCCGGCACACCCATCGCGGCGACCCAGACATCCATGGCATGCGCCAGCCAATCCGCATAGCTGACCACGGCGAAACCGCCGGCTCCCCATTGGCCTCCCCAGGAATTCTGGATCACGAAACCGGTACGGTTGAAACCCACCAGCGCGAAAGCGTGGCCACCGCTGCGCGACGGTTTGCCGTCGTAGGCGATCACCGGCAGGGTGGCATGGGATGCCGGCGGCTTGGTGCTGGTCTTGACGGTATCCCAGCCTTTATGGGTATAGGATGAAGCGTATATCGCGCCGACTTCCAGGATCGCCGCCTGCAAGTCGGTGATGGCCTGAGGGTCGATGCGGTAATACACCCCCAGCGTCCGTTCGATGGCGTCGCTGTCCCAGCCCGATATAGGCAGGGCATTGTCACCCCCCGCGTAAGGCCACCTGGATTCAAGGCAGACCCCGTTGTGGTACCAGCCCTTGAGCGCGCCCCGGCAGCTTGAGCCGTCGTAGTTCTCGCCCTCGTATTCATCGAAACGCCGCGCGAAGTGATACAACATGCGCGGACTGACCGACTCGAGTTTCTTCGGCATTCCGGCAGACCGCCAGCGCAGGTAGTTGACGACGCAGGCCAGGCCGAAACCGGTGCAGGCCCCTTCCTGTCCCTGATCCAGAATGAGTCCGGCCTGGGTATAGGTGCCCATGAAATGTTTGATGTCGTCATCCGCCGGAAATATCTGCGGCAGCGAGTGCGGCGGCGGCATGTACTGACGGTCGCGCAGATCCGCCGGGTCACGCGTTACATTGAGAGTTGCGCGCCGCGCCGCGATGGGGGCTGCCGCCTTGGCCAGCGCCCCGACGAGTGGTTTCGCGGCGGCGATCCACGCTTTCTGCGCCATGCGGAAAGTATCGGAAAACCGCTCCAGACCGTGACTGCCGCCATTGACCACCTTGCGCGCGGCCTTCAGGTCATCCTTGGCCAGTGCCTTGGTCAACCTGTCCCGGTTGGCATCGAGATAGGCCGCCAGCAGGCAGGCGGCGACTTCCGGCGCGCACGCGCTATCCGGGTTGTCTGCCAGTGAAATGTCGAGAACCTTGCCGAATTTTTCGTAGTTTTCGCGCCCGGTCAATTGCACGTAGCCCCGCCCGCGGTAGCGCGCGCCATCGCCCGGATTTTTGTTGCCCAGCTTGTATTCGTAAGCGCTGAAGGCGGCCTGTCCGGGCAGCGTATTGAAATGGGATGGCAATTCGGCGATGGGCACGAAACCCTCGGTCTCGGCGCGTATCGTGCCCAGCGCGACGCTGACCATGTTTGCGTCGGTCAGGCCGAAGGCTGCCAGTGCCGCGGTCACATAAGGCAGATTCCTGGCGATGTTGGACGTCTTGGTGTAAGGAAACAACTTGCTTGCCATGGCGGTGTCCACGCTGACGTCCAATCTGGGGGCCGGTGTAATGCCCAGCGCGGTCTCGGTGTCGGCATCGAATTCATTGCCGGCGGCCAGCCCGGCATAAGCCGCTGCGCCGTCGCCCAAGGCCTTGCGCAGGGCTTTCTTCAGCTCAGTCACTTCCTTGCCAGCGTTGCCCCGCATCAACAGTAACATTTTGATTTTCGAGCTTTCCATTTTATTCACCTCTCTCGTGGTGGTTGAGCAACGAAAAACCTTAATTTAACTATCCGGCCGGGTGGATTGCAGAAGTCTGGTTGCGCACCATTCTGGGCAATTGATTTGCTTTGTACAATAGACCGAAATGCATATGTATTTCGGTCTATGGATGCGCGTTTCCCCTTTTGAATATATCAACGCAAACGGGCACTCGTTCACGCAAACTATAAGAAGGAAGGCAAGAAGTTCCGCGATGTTAAGCGTTTCTGCAATGGCCGATGCACGGTTGGAAAACCTTGCTGTCAATAAAAAAGGGGATGCCGAAGCATCCCCTTTTTTTGACTTGCTTACCGGCTACTCGATCTTGGCCTTGGCGCGCAATTCGTCAATCGCTTTCTTGATTGATTGCTGTTGCAGGCGCTGTTGCAATTGCGGCTTGACCTCTTCAAACGGCGGCACTTTCAGGTCGCGCGTGTCATCCAGTTTGATGATATGCCAACCGAATTGCGACTGCACCGGCGCCTTGGTGTATTCGCCCTTTTTCAGGTTGAGCAGCGCATTGGCAAACTCAGGAACGAAATTGCCCGGCACCGCCCAGCCCAATGAGCCGCCTTGCGTTGCGGAGCCGGTATCCTTGGATTTTGCGGCGAGTTTCTCGAATTTGGCTTTCTTGCCCAGTTGCGCGATGATGTCCTTGGCCTCGGCTTCGGTTTCCACCAGGATGTGACGGGCGTTGTATTCCTTGTTGCCAAGCTTGGTTTTCAGCTTGTCGTATTCCTGCTTGAGCTGGTCTTCGCTGATCGGATGATTCTTGGCGTAGTCCTGCACGAATGCGCCGACCAGTACGGATTGTTTGGCCAGTTCGACTTGCTGCACCACGTCGGCATTCTTGTCCAGGCCGGCCTTCACGGCTTCCTGCGCCATGACTTCGAGGTTGATCATGTCATCGCGGATCGCCTTGCGCAATTCCGGGCTGTCTGCCTGGCCTTGTGAGGCGGCGGCCTTGACGCGCAGGTCGATACGCGCCTGCGGGATGGAAACGCCGTTTACCAGAGCGGCGGATTTGTCTTCGGCGAAGGCGGGGTTAATCGCCAGTGCGCCCAGAATTGCCAGCGCCGCAAATTTGCCAGTTTTCAACATTACGAGTCCTCCTTAAAATAAATAAAAAATTGATAATCAAATTTCATCCGGCGTATACGCCTGAATGTTGAGCGCGTGTATTTCGCGTTTCATCATTTCCCCGAGCGCGGAATATATCATACGGTGGCGTGCCATCATATTGTTGCCGCTAAACTGTCCCGAAACGATGCGTAGCGCATAGTGCCCGCCGCCATTGCGCGCACCGGCATGTCCCGCGTGTTTGTGGCTTTCGTCGACGATGTCGAGCAGGACGGGATTAAGCGCGGCAAGGTGCCGGTGCATCACAGCCACACGCGCACTCATGCGGGCA
Organism: Gallionella sp.; assembly: GCA_028714895.1. GTDB lineage: Bacteria > Pseudomonadota > Gammaproteobacteria > Burkholderiales > Gallionellaceae > Gallionella. The sequence continues at coordinate 67,247 of JAQTLM010000012.1, forward strand.
ACACCTTCTTGAATGGCTGCACGGTAATTTGCCTGAACACGCCGGCGGCGGCATACGGGTCAGTCTCCGCCCATTCCTGCGCTGCCTGCAATGACGCGAATTCGGCAACAATCAAACTGCCGGTGAAGCCCGCCGCACCCGGATCAACCGCATCCACCGCAGGAAAGGGACCTGCCAGCAGCAATCGGCCTTCATCCTGCAGTGCCTGCAAGCGTACCAGATGCGCGGGGCGTGCCGCCGTACGCTTGGCCAGACTGTCCGGAGTGTCATGTCCGATGATTGCGTACCACATCAAAAACCTCCAATAATCTACTGCGCGATTCGATAGCGGCGTTGCGTGGTGCTCGCTCCTCGCCTATGCAACTTGATATGTCTCGTTCGCTGCGCTCCATGCGCCTTGCTCTCGAATTGCTCGCCACAATTCTTGGAGTTTTTTATTAGTTATTCTCTTTCTTCTCATCCACGTACTTTGCCAGCCACGCGCTTTGTGCCAGGATGAATACCACCATCAGTCCGGTAAAACCGAACAGTTTGAAATTCACCCAGCTATCTGTGGAATAGTTGAAGGCCACATATAAATTGATAAAACCAAGTACCGCAAAGAACAGGCTCCAGCCCAGGTTCAGGCGATTCCAAATATGCAGCGGCAGGGCGATTTTCTCATGCAGCAGCGTGCGCATCAGGTTCTTGTTGAACAATAAATTCGAGAACAGCAAAATGACCGAGAATAGCCAATACAGTACGGTGGGTTTCCACTTGATGAAGGTTTCGTCATGCAGCAGCAGCGTGGCGCCGCCGAACACGCCGATGATGGCGAAGCTCACCCACAACATGGTGTCCACCTTGCCGTGCCGAAATTTTGTCCAGATGATCTGCGCGATAGTTGCTGCAATGGCTATTGCCGTGGCGACATAAATGCCCTGGAACTTGAAAGCAACGAAAAACAGGATGACGGGGAATAGGTCGAACAGCAGTTTCATTTTGGAATTTTATAAATGATTGATTAGGCGGTGCGGGCAGGTCTGATTTTAATTTGCGTTACAAGCAATAATAATTTCGTAGGGTGCGTTCTACGCACCATAACCAATGACTTGGCTGTCGTTTTTGGGTAGCCCGGTCAGATGGCTATAACCAGCCACTTGGCAACCGTTCTTTGGTTGTCTAGTGGAATGGCTAGTAGTTCCATCAGTGGTAATGATGCGTAGAAAGCATCCTGCGTTATTCCTGTTTCTATTGCGAATTGGAATAAGATCCATCCGGCTGTGCAGGTTCATGTTAGCCCCGATCCAGCGCGAGTGCGGTTGAGTTGATGCAAAAGCGCAAGCCGGTAGGTTGCGGGCCGTCCGGGAATATATGCCCGAGGTGCGCGCCGCATTGTTTGCAGCATACTTCCACACGTTGCATGCCGTGGCTGGTATCGGTACGCGACATGACATTCTCCGGTTTGTATGGTTGCCAAAAACTCGGCCAGCCGGAACCGGAATCAAATTTGGCATTGGAGTCGAACAGTGCATTGCCGCAACACACGCAGCGATAAATGCCCGTGTCATGGCAATCCCAATATGCGCCGCTGAATGCCGGTTCGGTGCCGCACTGGCGGCACACCTGATATTGCTCCGGCGTGAGTTCCTCGCACCATTCGGCATCGGATTTTTCGGTTCTGCTCATAATGAAAAACCATTCGGGGGCACGGCGCGCCGTGCCTTTACAATACCTCACCCGCATAATCGGCCAGCCGCGATCGTTCGCCGCGCATCAGCGTGACATGCCCGCCATGCGCCCAACCTTTGAAACGATCCACCACATAGGTCAGGCCGGAACTGCCCTCGGTGAGATAAGGCGTATCGATCTGCGCGATGTTGCCCATGCACACTACCTTGGTGCCGGGGCCGGCGCGCGTCACCAGCGTCTTCATCTGCTTGGGCGTGAGGTTTTGCGCCTCGTCAATGATCAGATATTTGTTGAGGAAAGTGCGTCCGCGCATGAAATTGAGCGATTTCACCTTGACGCGCGAGCGGATCAAATCGCGGGTTGCAGCACGACCCCAGTCACCACCTTCATCGTCGGATTTGTTCAGCACGTCGAGATTGTCTTCCAGCGCGCCCATCCACGGCGTCATCTTCTCTTCTTCCGTGCCGGGCAGGAAGCCGATGTCTTCGCCCACCGGAACCGTCACACGGGTAATGATTATTTCAGAATACAGCTTGGTTTCCAGCGTTTGCAGCAAACCCGCCGCCAGGGTCAGCAGGGTTTTTCCGGTGCCCGCCTGCCCCAGCAATGTGACGAAATCGATCTCCGGGTTCAGCAGCAGGTTGAGCACGAAATTCTGCTCGCGGTTGCGTGCGGTGATGCCCCACACGTTGTTCTTGCTGTGCGTGTAATCGGTCAGCGTGCGCAGCAATGCGGTCTGTTCATCCTGCTCCAGCACCACGGCATGAAATGGCGTACCGTTTTCCTGATAGACGAATTGATTGACGAAAAATGCCGCGCATAGCGGACCGCGTATCTGGTAATAAGTATGGCCTTCCTTTTGCCACGACTTCATGTCCTTGCCGTGCCTGTCCCAGAAGTCGTCGGGCAATTGCAGCACGCCGGTGTAGAGCAGGTCGGTATCTTCCAGCACCTTATCGTTGAAATAATCCTGCGCTTCCAAGCCCAGCGCGCGCGCCTTGATGCGCATGTTGATGTCTTTGCTGACCAGAATCACCGCGCGTTGCGGCTGCTGTTTTTGCAGGCCGATGACGACGCCGAGAATCGCATTGTCCGCTTTGCCCAGTTCCAGATGCTGCGGTAGTTCGTGCTTGATGAAACTGGTTTGCAGGTACAGACGGCCGGTGCAGTTCTTGTGCGCGGCGGATTCCAGCGCGATGCCTTCCTCGATCTTGTGCGGTGCATCGCTGACGATCTCGTCAAGGAAGCGGCTGGCTTGGCGCGCGTTGCGCGCAACTTCGGTCATGCCTTTTTTCTTGTTGTCCAGTTCCTCCAGCACGAACATCGGCAGGCAGATATCGTGTTCCTCGAAACGGAACAGGCTGGTCGGGTCATGCAGCAATACGTTGGTGTCCAGCACGAACAACTTGGTATCGGTGTTCTTTGCTGTTTTGACCGATTTTTTACTTGGCGATGGAGGCATGACGTTCCTTTAATTTAAGGTTTTGATGAAATCCAGCACTTACTGCGCGCGTCAATCTGTCTTGAGGCCGCGACATTTACGGCGCAATTGCCGTTTTTGCCGAAAACAAAAGCACCGCGCTCAATGCCGCGCACCTGCTTGCCGTACATGTTCTTCGGCTTGATCACGCTGAACAGGTTACACACCGTTTCATCGGCATCCGAAAGGATAGGGTGAATTACCTTTAATATAATAATAATTTTAACGCAATTTGGCCTTTTCGAAGCGTCTTTCGGTGTGAAACAAGCCCGAAGAGTATTCGCATCGTAGCTGGCTGGGGATTGCTTTGGTTGACAGGTAGTGCAGTAAAAAACTACATTTGCTTATTACAAAGCTTGTCCTTCCGGACTCAACAACAAACGCCAATCAGGAGACCGCATGTCCGACATCCAATCCATATTGCATGAAACCCGTGTTTTCAGCCCTTCCGATGAGTTTGTCAAACAGGCCAATGTCTCCGGGATGGAAAGCTATCGGGCCTTGTGCAAAGCGGCAGAACAGGATTATGAGGGCTTTTGGGCCAAACTGGCGCGCGAAACCTTGCTGTGGAAGCAGCCTTTCACCAAGGTGCTGGACGAAAGTAATATGCCCTTCTTCAAGTGGTTTGAGGATGGCGAGTTGAATGTTTCCTATAACTGTCTCGACAAGCATCTCGCCAGCCAGCCGGAAAAAACTGCCATCATTTTCGAAGCCGACGACGGCACAGTGACGAGAATCAATTATCGCGATCTGCACATGCGCGTCTGTCAGTTTGCCAATGGCCTGAAATCGCGCGGCATCAAAAAGGGCGAGCGTGTCATCATCTACATGCCGATGAGCATTGAGGTGGTGGTCGCGATGCAAGCCTGCGCGCGCATTGGTGCGATCCATTCAGTGGTGTTCGCCGGGTTTTCTTCCAAGAGCCTGCACGAGCGCATCACCGATGCAGGGGCGTGCGCGGTGATTACCGCCGATGCGCAAATGCGCGGCGGCAAGGTGATGCCGCTGAAGCCGGCGGTGGACGAAGCGCTGGCGATGGGCGGTTGCGGGATGGTTCACAGCGTCATCGTCTACCGGCGCGCCGCCTGCGAAACCGCATGGAATGCCGGGTGCGATATCTGGTGGCATGATCTGGTGGCGGGGCAGGGCATGACCTGCGAGCCGGAATGGGTCGGCGCGGAACACCCGCTGTTCATCCTTTACACTTCCGGTTCCACCGGCAAGCCCAAGGGCGTGCAGCATTCCAGCGGCGGCTACCTGCTTCTGGCGATGCTGTCGATGCAATGGGTATTCGATTACAAGCCCGCCGATGTTTTCTGGTGTACCGCCGACGTGGGCTGGGTCACCGGCCACAGCTATGTCACCTACGGTCCGCTGGCGATGGGCGCGACGCAAGTGATATTCGAGGGCGTGCCGACCTACCCCGATGCCGGGCGCTTCTGGAAGATGATTCAGGACCACAAGGTGACGACTTTCTATACCGCGCCGACGGCGATACGTTCCCTCATCAAGCTGGGCGGCGACCTGCCGAAGAAGTATGATTTGTCCAGTCTGCGCCTGCTCGGCTCGGTCGGCGAACCGATCAACCCCGAGGCATGGATGTGGTACTACACCGAGGTCGGTCGCTCGCGCTGCCCGATCGTGGACACTTGGTGGCAGACCGAGACCGGCGCGCACATGATCGCGCCGCTGCCCGGTGCGATGCCGATTAAGCCCGGCACCTGCACGCTGCCGCTGCCCGGCATCATGGCAACCATCGTCAACGAAGCCGGCGACGAAGTGCATGACCAGCACGGCGGTTTTCTCGTCATTAAACGTCCTTTTCCATCGCAAATCCGCGCCATCTGGGGCGACCCGGAGCGCTATCGCAAAGCCTACTTTCCCGAAGAAATGCGCGGCTACTACCTGGCGGGCGACTCCGCGCACCGCGACGAAGACGGCTATTTCTGGATCATGGGGCGCATCGACGACGTGCTGAATGTCTCGGGCCACCGCTTGGGGACGATGGAAATCGAATCGGCGCTGACCGCCAATCCGCTGGTCGCTGAAGCCGCCGTGGTCGGCAAACCGCATGAAATCAAGGGCGAAGCGATAGCGGCCTTTGTCGTGCTGAAGGGCGCGCGCCCGGACGATCCGGCCAAGGCCAGGGAAATCGCCGAAACCCTGCGCAACTGGGTGAGCAAGGAAATCGGCCCGATTGCCAAGCCCGATGAAATCCGCTTCGGCGACAACCTGCCCAAGACACGCTCCGGCAAAATCATGCGCCGCTTGCTGCGCGCCATCGCCAAGGGCGAGGAGATCACCCAGGATGTTTCTACTCTGGAAAATCCCGCAATACTTGAACAACTTAAGAACGCAGTGCATTAAAACGGAGGACTGAGAACTGAGGACTGAGGACTGAGAACTGAGGACTGAGGACTGAGGACTGAGGACTGAGGACTGATTTTTGTCCGCGCTTCGCGCGGGCTGTTGAACAGGCGCGGCGCAGCCGCGACAAAACCTCAGCCCTCGCACCTCAGTCCTCAGTCCTCTGATTCCGATTGACCCGGCCGCAACACTTCGACTACTATCGCGCCAGTTTTGACCTTCAGGAGGGCGCACGTGCCATTGATTCGACTGATTTTTTCTGTGCTGCTTGCCCTTTGCACTTTAGCCTTCCCAATCGCGCACGCGGAAGAACAGCTTGCCCTGAGTGTATCTTCTACCGACCCCGCAACTCCCCTGACACTTTCAACCGCGCGTAATATCAAGCTGGAACTCATCCCGGACAATGACTTGGCAGCGGGCGACCTTTGGGTGCGCATCCGCAGCGGTTTTGCCATGCGCGACCTGGACAGCCCTTTGGTTGCGAAACATGAGCAATGGTACGCCAGCCGCCCCGATTACGTGGCGCGCATGACCGACCGCGCGCGCCGCTATCTTCACCACATCACGGTTGAAGTGGAACGGCGCGGCATGCCCAGCGAAATCGCGCTGCTGCCGATGATAGAAAGCGCCTTTAATCCAGGCGCCTATTCAACCAGCCGCGCCTCGGGCATCTGGCAATTCATCCCTTCCACCGGCAAGAGCTTCGGCATGCAGCAAAACTGGTGGTATGACGGCAGGCGCGATGTCATCAGCGCGACCAACGGCGCGCTCGATTATCTGCAAAAACTGCATGACATGTTCGGCGACTGGGAACTGGCGCTAGCCGCCTACAACTGGGGCGAGGGTGCGGTGCAACGCGCACAGGAACGCAACCGCCGCCGCGGCTTGCCGGTAAATTACACGAGCCTGAAAATGCCGGACGAGACGCGCAACTACGTGCCGAAGTTGCTGGCCGTCAAGAATATCATCGCCAACCCCGCCAGCTTTGGCCTAGTGCTGGAAGATATCCACGATGAACCTTATTTCGCGGCAGTTTCAACTGCCAAGCACATTGACGTGAAGCTGGCCGCACAACTGGCCGACATTTCGATGGAAGAATTCATCGCGCTCAATCCCGCGCATAACCGTCCAGTCATTCTGCAAGACAACAGCGATTTGATTCTGCTGCCGATAGGTGCCGTTGAGACCTTCCGTACCAATTTGGAGAGTTACGACAAGCCGCTGGTCAGCTGGCAATCCTACCAACCCAAAAAAGGCGAACGCCTCGATAAGCTCGCACCGCGTTTCGGCTTATCCGTCGAGAAACTCAAATCGGTAAATGGTCTGGGTCACAATAACATCAGTACCGGACAAACCTTACTGGTGCCGATCAATGGCGGAGAAAGCGAAGCGGATGGCGAATTTGAAGTGTTTAACTTACACCTTGCACCTGTTTACGATGGCGGTCGGACTATCAAACACACTGCACGCAAGGGCGATACGATTGCCAGCGTGGCGCGCCGTTACCATGTCAGCATCGCCAAACTGAAACAGTGGAATGGGCCGTTGAAAACCATCCGGCTTGGTCAGGTCATTACCGTCGCGCAGGCTGTGCCCCGCAAGTCTTCCGGTCGCCTGAGCAAATCCGCCGGTCGCCTGCACAAGGCGGCGCAAAGTGGCACAGCCAAAAACGGCACGTTAAAACGCGCAAGCGCCGTTATAAACAGCGGACATCCCGGAACCTAGCTTCTTCGCGACGATAATCTTTCCGAAAGCGCGGTGAGGAAGCGGTATCCCTTCCACACCCGCCATCCGCTCTTCATCAAACCAACCACGCCGCGTCGGCGAATCACGAATAGCGCGACCACGCCAGCGACCAGCGCAGGATGGGAACGCAGAAAACGCACGACGGCTAATCCCTGATCAGCCAATGCCAGTGGGGCTTGCCAGCGTGCGCCGATCTGCGCGACCTGTCCACGCTGCGCGGCGATTTTTGCCAGCAGTTCGCCGCGACGTTGCATCACTGCGAGCATTTGGCTATTCATAACTGGTCAGGCTGGTGGTCATGGCTGGTTTCCAGTTGTTCCCTATCCTTGGCCAATTCGGCCAAGCTGGCGGAAAACAGCCGGCATTTAGCCTGCGTCTTGCTGCGCAGCAACATCGCCATCAGTGTGCCCAATGCGAAGAAAAGAACGCTCAGCGCACCAAGCACCGCGAGGCGGTGATCGTCCCAGAACAGCACCACGATGAACGCCGTGAGCAGCAGAATGCACATGCCGAAGCAAAATAGCACGAACGAAGCAAAAAGGAGCATCTGCGTTAAGCGCAGACGCTCCTCTTGCAACTCATTTGCCAGCAGTTCAAGTCGTGTCGAAGCGATGGAGGTCAGTGTGGACAGCAGCTGCTTGATCGACCCCATTAGCCCCGAACCTGCTTCAGCCATTGCTTAACGTCCGCGCGAAATCAGCATACCTATAACCAACCCTACTCCGGCAGCAATGCCGACGGCCTTCCATGGGTTTTCATGCACATATTCGTCGGTCACTTTTGCTGCCTGTTTGGTCTTCGCGGCCACAGCATCCTGCGCAGCAGCAAGACGCTGCTTGGCGGCTGCCAGATTTTCCTGAATGCGCTCGCGTGCCGCCGACACTTTTTCGCCTGCCTGGCCGGCCGTTGCGCGCAGCAACTCCTCGGCATCTGCCACTACTACACGCAGATCCTGCATGAGTTTTTCCTTGCTGACTTCGTTTTCTACGTTGGCTAATTTGGTGCTCATGATTCGCTCCTTAAAACAATAAAAAATATCGCCGATCGATGATGCTCAATCGCCCGGCAATTCCCGGATACCCCGCTGCCTTTTTAATCCAAAGACGCTGGGACGTCAACACAAACATTTTTTCACGCATGGTGGCAGCGCACGGTATGCGTTGCCGCGACATTGCGTTCCTCCGGATAGGCCTCGCGGCAACGTGCGCTGGCGTGTGCGCAGCGCGGCGCGAAATGACAGCCTGGCGGCGGATTGGCGGGCGATGGCAGGTCACCTGCCAGCTTGATGCGCTCCCTTGCGCTACCATCAATGCGCGGCATTGCAGACAACAGGGCTTGCGTATAGGGATGCTTGGGCGTGCGCAGCACTTCTTCCGCCGTGCCTCGTTCGACGATGCGTCCGAGATACATCACGCATACCTCATGCGCGATGTATTCCACAACCGCGAGGTTGTGGGTGATGAACAGGTAACTCAGGTTTAATTCCTGTTGCAGCGATCTCAGCAGATTCAAAATTTGCGCCTGTACCGACACATCCAGTGCGCTGGTCGGTTCGTCGCAGATCAACAGTTGCGGCGATACGGCGAGGGCGCGCGCGATGGCGATGCGCTGCCGCTGCCCGCCGGAGAATTCATGCGGATAACGCCACTTGGCGCTGCGCGCCAAGCCGACCTGGTCGAGCAGGGTGTCGATAAGCGTTTGGCGCGTTGCACTGCCGCTGCCGATATTCAGCGCGGCCATACCCTCTTCGAGAATTTCCGCGACGCGCATTTTCGGGTTCAGCGAAGCGTAGGGGTCCTGGAACACCATCTGCATCGCTGCGCGCCGGGTGCGTAATTCGCGCGCCGCGAGTCCGGTCAGTTCGCGCCCGGCCAGCTGCACGCTGCCCGCCGTGGGCGGGATCAATTGCAGCAAGGCCTTGCCCAGCGTGGTCTTGCCGCAACCGGATTCGCCGACCAGCGCCAGCGTGCGCCCCTGCGGAATCTCCAGCGATATCCCGTTCACCGCCTTTACCTGCCCGGTTACGCGCTGCAAGATGCCTTTGCGGATGGGGAAATGGACCTGCAAGTCGGAAACTTGCAGGATTAAGGATCGAGGAGTGAGGATTGAGTTTCCCTCTCCCGCTTGCGGGAGAGGGGCTGGGGGAGAGGGTGTTTTTTCTCGATCCTCGATTCTCGATCCTCGATCCTGATAAAGATGACACCTCACACCACGCCCATCGTTCAATATCGTCCATTCCGGCGTTTGTTCGTTGCACAACTCCCATGCCTTATCGCAGCGCGGCGCAAAGCGGCAGCCCCGCGCGATGCTGCCCGGCGGCGGCACGCTGCCGGGAATGGCGGCCAGCGGCTGATTGCGTCGCGCCGCATCGGGCAAGGCGGCAAATAATTGCTGTGTGTAGGGGTGCAGCGGCTTGGCAAACAACTGTGTACGACTGGCCTGCTCGATGATCTGCCCGGCATACATCACCCCGACCCGATGTGCCATTTCTGCTACCACGCCGAGGTCGTGGGTGATCAGCAACAGCGACATGCCGGTGGCATCCTGCGTATCGCGCAATAGCTGCAGCACCTGCGCCTGGATCGTCACGTCCAGCGCAGTGGTTGGCTCGTCGGCGATCAATAATTTTGGTTGCCCGGCCAATGCCATCGCGATCATCACGCGCTGTTTCATTCCGCCGGAAAACTGGAACGGATATTCCGTTACGCGCCGCGCCGCATCGGGAATGCCGACCTGTGCCAGCAATTCTGCACACCGCTGCCGCGCCGCCGCGCCGCGCAGGTTCTGATGCAACGCCAACGCCTCGGCGATCTGCTGGCCGACGGTCAGCACCGGATTCAGGCTCAGCGCCGGTTCCTGAAAAATCATCGCCGCCGTGCCGCCGCGCACGTCGCGCATCCCGCGCTCGCGCAAGCCGAACAGTTCCACGCCATTCAGTTGCGCCGTACCGCCCGCATGTACCACGCCGTCCGGCAACAGGCGCAGCAGCGACAGCGCGGTCATGGATTTGCCGCAACCCGATTCGCCAAGCAGCGCGAAGGTCTCGCCCGCGCGAATGCCGAAGGAAATATCGTCTACGATGCGCGTGCCGTTGCGCAACTGCGTAATCAAGCCTTTTACGCTGAGCAAAAGGTCCTCCTCTTCCTTGAGGGGATAACCAGCGACTAGGCTGGCGTTTTTTGCCAGCCTAGTCGAATGGCTAGGAGTTTCATCTGAGAAGTTAGGGGAGAGGGTGCGATTCAAGCCGCCACCTCCGTCCGGTTCAACCGCGGATCGAACGCATCGCGCACCGCGTCGGCGAACAGGTTTGCCGCCAGCACCAGCACCAGCATGAAGCCGAATGCGGCCGCCAATGCCCACCACACCATCGGTTCGCGCCCCATCTCCAGCCGTGCCGCGTTGATCATTGTGCCGAAGCTGATCATCGACGGGTCCACGCCCACGCCGACATAGGACAGCACCGCCTCGGCCAGCACCAGCGCGCTGAAATCCATCACCAGCGAGATCAGGATGATGTGCATCACGTTCGGGACAATGTGGCGCGTCAGGATGCGCAACGAAGACACGCCGAACGACTGTGCCGCCTGGATGTATTCCAGTTCGCGCAGCTTGAGCGTCTCGCCGCGCAGCAGGCGGCACAGTCCGGTCCAGCTTGTCATGCCGAGGATCAGGCACAGGAACACCAGCCGCAGGTCGGCGCGCGATGCGGAGGTATCGAACCACTGCGGGTGCGTCTCGATGGTGACCTGCATCATCAGCACCGCCGCAGCGATCAGCAGCACGCTGGGGATGGAGCTCAGCACGGTATAGACATACTGGATCGCGTCATCCACCCAGCCGCGAAAATAGCCGGCCGCGATGCCCAGCAGCAATGCCAGCGGCAAGGTGACCAGCGTCGTTACGGTACCGATGATCAAGCCGGTGCGGATGCTTTTCAGCGACAGGTACAGCACATCCTGCCCGACTTTGTCGGTGCCGAGCACGTGATAGGCGGCGGCGAGATAGGCGGTCGCGCCGGCCAGCGCGGCGATGGCGAGTGTGGCGATCAGTAAAGGGCGCAGCGGCAGGCGGCGTTGCGCCAGCCATCGCTTGCCGCCCAACGCAAGCAGCAGTCCCGCCAGCAATCCGCCCAGCGCACCCAGCAAGGCACGCTTTAATATATCGCTGGCAAGCTGCGATTCATCGGCCAGGTGCGCGCCGCCATAGCGCAGACGCGGGTAGTCGCGCAGCACGTTGCCCTGTGCGTCGCTCAGGCTTTCCTTCGCATACAGCGTTACCGCCAAAGGCGCAGAATAGGTTTTCTCGGTGTGCGTGCGCAATGGCTCGACCAGCTTGTCGAGCACGCTCAGCACCTCCGGAGAGTACACTGTCTCGCCGCCATTTTTTTCCGGCAGGGCGGCGCGGTAGTGCAAGGTATCCAGCAACCCGACCAGCAGGAACAGCGACAGCACCAGCAGCGACACCATTGCCGCGGCGCTCTGCGCTACGCGCCGCCACGGCAGCAGCAAATGCTCGTGCCGCCGGATATACCAGGCCGCTGCGACACCTACCGCCAGCAGCAGGAACACCAGCGCGTCGCTCCACAGGATAACCGGCGTAAAACTCATGACAGCCGTACCAGCGGATCAACCATCGTGTAGGAAATGTCCGTCAATATCAGCCCGGCGATGTACAGCGCCGAACCGAGAAACACCATCGCGCGCACCACGCTGAAATCCTGAGCGTTGATCGCATCAATGGTGTAGCTGCCCAGGCCGGGGATGCCGAAGAACGATTCGGTGAGCAGGCTGCCCATGAACAGCAGCGGAATCACCACGACCACACCGGTAAGGATCGGAATCATCGCGTTTTTCAGCACATGGCGGAACAGCACGCGCAGCTCGGACAGGCCCTTGGCGCGTGCGGTGCGCACGTAATCCTTGCCGATTTCTTCGAGGAAAATGGTGCGATACCAGCGGCTGCTGGAGCCGATGCCGCTTGCCACGCCGATGGCGATGGGCAGTACCACAAACTTGAAACTGCCGATTCCGCCGTCGTAGCCGGAAATCGGCACCAGATGCCACAGTTTGCTCACCACGAACTGCCCGCCGATGATGTAGAACAGGCCGGATACCGACATCAGCAGCACGCACAACGCCACGCCCGCGATGTCCAGCGCGGTGGCGCGGAACAGCGTCATCAGCAGCGCGAAGCTGACATAGGCAATGAGGCCGATGAGGAAGGTCGGCAGCGCGATCGCCAGGCTCGGTCCCATGCGCGTGACAATTTCGTGCCCGATGCTGCGCCCGTCATCCGAATAACCGAAATCGAAGACGAACATGCTGGCGGATTTCCGCCAGAAAATCGTGTCGGTGATTTTGCCGGCGCCGCTGGCGGTGCTGTTGACCAGCAACGGCTTGTCGTAGCCGTGCTGCTGCTTCCACTTCTCGATGGCTTCGGGCGTGACGCGCTTGATGCCGAGTTGCATGCGCGCCATGTCGTCCGGCGTATTCACCACGAAGAACAGTGTGAAGGTCAGCAGGTTTACTCCGATCAGGATCGGCACGGCATACAGAATGCGGCGCAGCAGGTAGGCAAGCATCGGGTTTATATAGGCGGATGGATATAGTTGCGCGAATTATAGGGCAATATTCTGGCGCAACCGGTTTGGTGCATTATTGGTAATAAGGTTGACCAAAACGTCGCCAACCTTTATCTTACGCGGTTCTTTTTGGCTTAAATTTAGGGTGTTTGTGATGGAGTTGACCGGCGCGGAGATACTGATCCGCTGTTTGCAGGAG
>JAQTLM010000013.1 GCA_028714895.1 Gallionella sp.
GTTTCGACTTCGCGTAGGTTGTTGCTATATTTTAAAGTCGTTTCCATATCCCGAAGAATACGAAAACTTCCCAAAAACCAAGTACCTACACTCGTCGGTTGTTCGTTTGTTTTTTAAAGAACGGCTGCCGTGGCAGCGAAGAGGTGCGCATTATAGGGACTAAAACTTTACTGTCAACTAAATTTTCGCACTTCGTTTCGTCTGCCACCGAGACCGGGGAAACGTCATCAGACAACTGATTATTAAGCGATTTTTTTACTTCACATCGCTTCGTTTCAACCCCGCCACAGCGAAGAGGTGCGCATTATAGGGAGTCAAAAATCCCCGTCAACACATTTCGTAATATTTTTTAAAAAAACATCGCGCACCCATGCTCGGACGGCGGATTGACTACAATGCGCGCTCTTGCACAGAGGTAACAATGTCACTGATTACATTAGGCATCGAATCGTCCTGCGATGAAACCGGTATCGCGCTTTACCAAATGGAGCGCGGGCTATTGGCGCACGCGTTGCATACACAGGTCGCGATGCACAGCGAATATGGCGGTGTCGTGCCGGAACTCGCCTCACGCGATCATGTTCGGCGCATCATCCCGCTGCTGCGCCAAGTCATGCATGATGCCGATGTGCCGCTAGCCAAGATTGATGCCATTGCCTATACCCAAGGGCCGGGCTTAGGTGGTGCATTATTAGTCGGCGCCAGCGTTGCAAACGCTCTGGCCTACGCGCTCGATATCCCCGTCATCGGCATCCATCATCTGGAAGGCCATCTGCTTTCCCCTCTATTGTCCGACCCCGCACCGGAATTCCCCTTCGTCGCTTTATTGGTTTCCGGCGGGCATACGCAATTGATGCGCGTGGACGGCGTCGGGCAATACACTTTGCTCGGCGAAACGCTGGATGACGCGGCCGGAGAAGCCTTCGACAAGAGCGCGAAACTGCTGGGCCTGGACTATCCGGGCGGACCTGCATTGGCAAAACTCGCCGCTTCGGGCTGCCCCGGACAATACAAGCTGCCGCGCCCGATGTTGCACAGCGGTAACCTGGATTTCAGTTTTAGCGGATTAAAGACGGCGGTATGGACGCTGGTAAAGCAAAGCGACAACCATGAACAGACACGCGCCGATATCGCCTGCACTGTACAAGAAGCCATCATCGATGTGCTGGCACACAAGGCGCGCGCCGCTTTGGCGCAGACTGGCTTGAATCGATTAGTCGTAGCGGGCGGCGTGGGCGCAAATCAGCTATTGCGCAACCGCCTGAATGAAGACATCGGCAAACGCGGCGGCGCAGTATTTTATCCAGACTTGGAATTTTGCACCGACAACGGCGCGATGATCGCCTTTGCCGGAGCGCTTCGCTTGGCACAACAGCAAGGCAACAAAGATTATCGTTTCAACATCAAACCGCGCTGGAATTTGACAGAAATTACCAAGAAACTTTAGTTTAGCGGCTTCAAATTTACGTCATTCTTGAAAGATAAAACTCCGGGAGAGCCTCGTCTATCTGTTCTCAAAACTACACCGCCAATTCAAATATATGGACGCGACAAATTGTCGCGCGACATCATGTCACATTCCCAAACTGATTTTTTTAATAAACAATCCACCTTGCCAAAAGTGCCGCATCATTTTTTCCGGCTCTAGTGTGTGATGCGCCCTCTCCCGATCGGCACTTCAATTTACCGGGAATGTGATACGAACTTTTGGCACCCATTGTTATTAAGGCAGCAACCAAGGAAGGGGAAAACATGTTTGCCAAACTGAAAGAAAGCAAATTTTTCAAGTCGCTGTCCGGGACTCTTTGTTCTATTGAGCTTATCGAAGTGGAACATAAAACTCCCGCATCCTGCCATTACCCTCGCCTTTCCTCACCTTCAGCCCCCCACCCAAAGGGGGCCGATAAAGCGACCCCTCCAATTCCGTAACACCACCAACATCGGGCGCGCCTTGTATTTATAAACGCTGCCGAACCGTTCAAAATGATGGGTGCGACAATTTGCCGCGCGACATCATGTCGCATTCCACTAATAAATTTTTGTCTGTAGTATCCAAACGAGCTTAAGGTAATAATCGCCCTCGGGCTTTATTTGGATTCCGCTGTGCTTCGCCGGCTGATTTGGTAAAGAACCAAAGGTTTTTCTAAAATCTTTGATGCAGGCGAGGAATTGTTTGACAATTTTAACTTGGGAGACAAAATGAAAAAGAGTTACAAAAATACACTAACGGCTTTAGCTGTTCTGGCTGCCTTACCTCTGTCCATTGCCAATGCTGCAGATGCAGCAGCTCCGGCTGCGCCAGCAGTTGCTGCGAGTTCAGCTCCAGCGATGACTGAGGCGGAAATAAAACAAGCAAACCAAATCTATTTTGAGCGCTGTGCAGGCTGTCATGGTGTGCTGCGTAAAGGTGCTACCGGCAAACCGTTAACGCCAGACATCGTCTCGATAAAAGGCACAGCTTTCTTGAAGAAGACTATCGCAAATGGCACACCGCTTGGCATGCCGAATTTCGGCACCTCTGGCGAGTTGACCGCAGATCAAGTCGACTTGATGGCGCGCTACATACAGCAAACACCAGTGGCTCCGCCTGAAATGGGCCTGAAGGACATTGAGGCTACGTGGAAGCTGATTGTGCCGGTGAAAGACCGCCCAACGAAGAAGATGAACAACTTCAATATTTCCAACGTCTTCTCCACCACGCTACGTGATTCAGGCGAAGTGGCTCTGATCGATGGCGACACCAAAGAAATCATCACTATCCTGAAGACCGGTTATGCGGTGCATATTTCCCGCTACTCCGCGTCCGGCCGCTACCTGTATGTGACCGGTCGTGATTCCAGGCTCAGCCTGATTGACTTGTGGATGCCAACACCCGCAGTCGTGGCTGAAGTCAAGACCGGCGTTGAGGCGCGTTCGGTGGAAACATCCAAGTTCAAGGGCTGGGAAGACAAGTATGCGATCTCCGGCACCTATTGGCCGCCACAATACGTGATCCATGAAGGCGACACGCTGAAACCGTTGAAAGTCGTTGCGACCAGCGGCATTGCCTCCGAGACCAACGAGTTTGTCAAGGAAGCGCGCGTCGCGGCTATCGTGGCCTCCCACTACAAGCCCGAGTTCATGGTCAACGTGAAAGAAACCGGTAAAGTGCTCATCGTCAACTATTCAGACCTGAACAATCTGAAGACGGTTACGATCGACACACCGCGCTTCCTGCATGACGGCGGCTTCGAATCAACCAAACGCTACTTCATGGATGCCGCCAACGCCTCCAACAAGATCGCGGTAATCGACATCAAGGAAGGCAAGCTGGCCGCCACGGTTGACGTGGGCAAGGTTCCGCATCCGGGACGTGGCGCCAACTTTATCGACCCGAAATTCGGGCCGGTTTGGGCCACCAGCCATCTGGGTGAAGATACCATCGCGGTAATCGGCACCGACCCAATTAAACATAAGCAACATGCCTGGAAAGTGGTGCGAACCATTAAAGGCCTTGGCAGTGGATCGTTGTTCATCAAGAGCCATCCCAAGTCAACAAACCTGTGGGTCGACGCACCGCTTAACAAGGATGCCAAGACCAGCCAATCGATCGGGGTGCTTGACATCAATAACCTTGACAAAGGCGTCACTGTGTTGCCGATTGCCGAATGGGCCAATCTGGGTGAAGGCGCCAAGCGTGTCGTTCAGCCGGAATACAACAAGGCAGGCGACGAGGTATGGTTTTCGGTCTGGAACGCCGCCGACAAGAAGTCTGCCATCGTGGTGGTGGACGACAAGACGCGCAAGCTGAAGAAAGTGATCACCGATCCGAGGCTGATTACGCCTACCGGGCACTTCAACGTCAACAACACGATGCACGATATTTACTAGGGAAGCCTCTGTAAATTCTAATCTGCCATTCCGTTGACCTTGGACAGAATGGCAGATTTTAGAGGCTTACGCCGGGAAAGCGTGCGTTTGAAGGGCAGGGATGGCTCGCCCTTTTTATTTTCAATCGATAAGTTTGTAGAAAAACACCATGAAAACCCAGTTAAACAAAGGACGAGGGTTACTTGCCTTGTGCTGCATTTGTGTTCTAGTCAACGCGGCGGGCGCAGCGGAAAGCGGTGAGACTGTGGAGTTGAGTGAGGTAGTGGTGACGGCAACCAGAACCAACGCTTCGCTTTCCGATGCGCCTGCCGCTGTAACGGTAGTCAATGCCAGGAATATTGAAACAAAAAATGCCTCGCGCCTCGGCGATGTGCTGGATCAGGTACCCAGCCTCTATTTGCGCGGCGGCGCATTCGGCCAGTCGCAAGGCACCATAGGAACGAGCGGCATGTCGCTGCGCGGCATCGATCAAACCAAAACGCTCATACTGCTCGATGGGCAACCTATCCAGGATGCCAGCTCCGGCAAAGTGAATTGGCGAGTTCCGTTTATTGAGGATATTGCCCGTATTGAAGTCGTGCCCGGCGCATTTTCTTCGCTGTATGGCAGCAATGCCATCGGCGGAGTCGTCAACATCATTACCAAGCAACCGGACAAGCGCGAGTTCACCGCCAAGATAAAGAAAGGTTGGAGCGATGCCAGCGGCGAGGATGCCAGCATTTATTTTCGCGACAAGATGAATAATGGCTTGGGGTTTGTGGGCGGGTTCGGCTATCAAAATCGCGACAGCTATGTGAACGATTTTGTTGTCAAGGCTCCGGTAGCGGGGGCAACGGGCACGCCTGTCACAGGTGCGCAGGCAATCACTACCAGGGAGGGCGTTCCGACTTATCTGGTAGGAGACTTGGGAACCACACCGTGGAATGCAACCAATGCAACCGCCAAATTGTTTTATGACCTGAATGCCCACGATAAAATTTACGCTGGTGTGAATTATCAGAAAACCAAACAGTATTACACCCCGTTCAATACTTATCTCAGCAATGCCGCTACTGGTGCCCCCGTTTCAAGCGGGACACTTGGTATCAATGGGCAGCGGGTATCACTGACAAATTACGATTTCACCCTGTTCTCATTTTTGCCGCTACATGAGGCTGCAACCCGGTATTTTGTCGGTTATGACGGTACGGTCGGCAATGACTACCTGTTGAAATTTGACCTCGCAAAAATTGAGCGTGCGTACAGCTTTACGCTGGCAACTCCCACCGCCACCTGGAACAACGGCTTGGGCTCACTATCGGATACACCGAATGCCGGCCTAGATGGCACAGTCCAACTGACCTTTCCGGTCGACTCCCAGCACATTCTGGTGACCGGCCTGGCGTTGCACAAGGACTCGGTGAATCAGCAAATTTATGCGCTTTCCAACTGGCGTGATCCGGGTTCCCGAACTGCCGTGAACAGCGGCTATCGCGGCCATTCGGCCACAACTTCTGTTTTTGCGCAGGATGAAATCAGTGCAACGGATGCACTAAAGGTTTATCTGGGCGGGCGATGGGATGACTGGCAAACCAAGGGCGATAATTTTTCTGTTGTCGCGCCAGTCGGTTCCACGCTTTATCCAACGCGCAGCGTCTCCGCGTTCAGTCCCAAGGTGTCTGCGGTATACAAGCCGAAGGAAACAACAGTATTGCGCGCCTCTTTCGGAAAATCTTTCCGTGCGCCGACCAATCAGGATCTTTACGTGACGACGACCAGCAGAGGCAGGACGACTGCGGGTGATCCCAACCTTCAGCCCGAGCGCGGCACCACATGGGAGATGGGAGGCGAATTCCGCTTCACAGAAAATGCCAAAATTACTGCTACTTATTACGACACCCGGCTCAACAACCTGATTTACCTGATGCAGGTCAGCACAACCAACTCGCTGCGCATTAACGCAGGCAAAGCAAAAGTTAACGGGGTTGAATTAGGCGCTACAATAAAACTGGCAAGATGGCTGGAACTGGATGCCAATTACGCCTATATAAATTCAAGGGTACTCGAAAACGCGGCCGATCCGTTGAGCGTCGGCAAACGACTGACCGATGCCCCCAAGAATATTACCGGCATCGGGTTGACTGCGCAACAGGGGGCATGGTCCGGCACGCTAAATGCGCGCTACACAAGCCATATTTTTTGGACTGCACAAAATGCCGACACAGTGGAAGGCGTGCCGGGCAGCTATGACGCGCATACCATGGTGAATGCCAAGCTCGGCTACGCATTCTCCAGGACGGTGAAATGGGCGGTTGCGGTTAATAATTTGCTGGATAAAAAAGCCTATTCATACTTCTTGCTGCCGGGCCGCAATGTGACAGCAGAAGCAGATTTTTCCTTTTAGCGTCACACATCCTCTTCATTCCTGTTCACACCTGTGCGCCGTAACTCCAGCCACAGGTATCGTGCGGCTTGCCATCCCGCAAAAGCAAATTTTCAGGGTTCCCCTAATATTCCATCTTGCGAGCCAGAAGAAAATCGGTTCAAATACTGCACATGGAAAAAAATGACCCTCATGGTTTCATCATACAAACACAGGTAAATTACCTGCCGGATCAATCCGATGAAGCGGGCAATCGCTTCGTGTTTTCCTACACCATCAACATCACCAATCTCGGCAGCGTTGCCGCCAAACTCACCAGCCGTCACTGGATCATCACCGATGCCAACAACCACGTTCAGGAAGTGCACGGACAGGGAGTGGTAGGCGAACAGCCATTGCTCAAACCGAACCAGAGTTTTGAATACACCAGCGGCACGGTGCTGTCCACACAGGTCGGCACGATGCGCGGCAGCTACCGGATGCATGCCGACGACGGCACGCAGTTCGATGTCGATATCCCGCAATTTGTATTGAGTGTGCCGCGTGTTTTGCATTAGCAGGTTAATGGGTAATCTGGCAGGGGCAATTCATGAATTGCCCCTACGGGTCGCGTTGCTGCCACTGATTTTTCTGGCCGCATGTGCCGCACCGCCCAAGCCGCCGGTCGCGCCGCTGGCTGTCCCGCCTGTTGCGCTTCCCGCCGCGCCGTTTGCGGTAAGCAAATGGGAGATGCTGCCGGACTGGCAGACGATAGATTTGCAGCCGACTTGGGCGGCCTTTTTGCAAAGCTGCCGCGCACTGAAGAGCAAGCCGGTCTGGCAAACGGTATGCGCGCGCACCGGAGAATTGGCGCAGCCAGACAACACCGCATTACGCACTTTTTTTGAGGAAGGCTTCACGCCCTACCAGGTATTCAATCCGGATGGCTCTTCACAAGGGCTGATTACCGGCTATTACGAACCAAAGCTGCCCGGCAGTCGCGTCAGGACCGAACATTTCCGTTATCCGCTGTATGCCGTGCCGGACGATCTGCTGACCATTGATCTGGGCGAGGCCTATCCGCAACTGAAGGATCTGCGCTTGCGCGGGCGGCTGCAAGGCAAACGCATCGTGCCTTATTACAATCGTGCCGAGATCGAAGCAGGGAAAGCTGCGCTACAAGGGCGCGAATTATTCTGGGTGAAAAATGCGGTCGATCTGTTCTTCCTGCAAATCCAGGGTTCGGGGCGCATCGAATTACCGGATGGCAGCCTGGTGAAAGTCGGTTACGCCGAGCAGAACGGTCATCCGTATATTTCCATCGGCAAAAAGCTGATCGAAATGGGCGAACTCAAAATCGAGGAGGCCTCGATGCAAGGCATCAAGGATTGGGCAGAACGATATCCTGAAAAACTCAATGCGCTGCTGGCGCAAAACCCCAGCTATGTATTTTTCCGCGAATTGCCGAATGGGTTGTCCGCGCCGTTGGGCGCATTGGGCGTGCCGCTGACCGAGACCTACAGCATCGCGGTGGACCCGCGCACCATCCCGCTCGGCGCACCGGTATTCCTCGCGACCACTTACCCGAATACCGCCGAGCCGCTGAATCGTCTGGTGCTGGCGCAAGATACCGGCGGCGCAATCAAAGGCGCGGTGCGTGCCGATTTTTTCTGGGGCTTCGGCGAGCAGGCGGGTATTCAGGCGGGGCGCATGAAACAGGGCGGCCAGATGTGGGTGCTGTTCCCCAAAGGCGCGGAGCCTGTGCTTAGCCCATAGAAGCGGCGTTTGTCGTCGCGCTAATTCATACTCAAGGGCAGGCGCGCCGCCACGAACGGTAAATGCCGGGCAATGCTGGCTAAGCAACGATATAAGCGCGGTTGCCTCCACTCTGCTTGGCGGCAAGCAATGCCTGATCAGCCAGTTTGATAAGCTCTGCCTCGGTGGATTCCCGGTCCGGCAGACGATGGACGCCGCCGATGCTGATGGTCACAACGCCGTATGACGAGTCGCTGTTCGGGATATTGAGTGCGCGTACTTGTTCGCAAAGTTTTTGCGCATGGTGCCGCAGGTCTTCGATATTGGCGGCCAGCGATACGACAGCGAATTCTTCCCCGCCATAGCGCGCCGTGCAATCCGAGGTGCGGGCAAACGATTTGGCGATGCAATCGCCCACCATGCGCAGGCACTCATCCCCTGCCGACCGCCCATAACGTTCGTTGAATTGCTTGAAATGGTCGAAATCCATCATCAGCACCGACAGTTCGCTATGGGTGCGCTGCGCGGTGGAACACAAGTTCGTGAACTGCTCGTCGAAATGCCGGCGGTTGCTAAGGCCAACCAGATGATCGGTATAAACCAGCGTATTCAACTGCTGATTAAGCGTTTGCAAATCAAGATTGGATTGATGCAGGTGCTGTTCGAGCAGAATGCGCGCGGTCACATCCTTCTGGATGCCGATGTAATGCGTAAGATTGCCGTCGGCGTCATGCACCGGAGAAATGCTGAGTTCATTCCAGAACATCGAACCATCCTTGCGGTAGTTGCGCAACGTGACAAGGCAACCCTCTCCTTTGGAGACCGCCGCCCGGATAATGTCAAGCCCTGGTTGCCAAGTATCGACCCCCTGCAGGATGCGATAACTATTACCGATGACTTCGTCAGAGGTGTAACCGGTCAGCTTTTCAAAACCCCTGTTGACATAAATTAGCGGAAAACCCTGCTTCTTTGCGTCGGCGATGGTGACACCATCATGCGACTGTTCGACCGCCTGGGCAAGCAGTTCTCGGGAGATATTAATCGCGGCACTCATGCAAGCCTCCTATTTTCGGCCAGCCTCGCCCAAGCGTTTTTCCAATTCTTCAGCAGGCAGATATCCGGGAACTTGTACCCCATCGCCAAAAACCAGGTTCGGCGTGCCGGTAACGCGCAGCTTTTTGCCCAACGCCAACACTTTATCGGTAGGCGTCTTGCAGGATGCGCCGGCCGGCGCAATACCGTTCAGCATCAGGCTGTCCCACGCCTTGACCGAATCCTTGGCGCAGTACACATTGCGCACGATCTCATCCGACCCCTGGAAAATCGGGTACAAAAACAGATACAGGGTGACATTGTCGATTTTGCTTAATTCTTTCTCCAGGCGTTTGCAAAAACCGCAATTTGGGTCGCTGAAATAGGCCAGCTTGCGTTTACCGTTGCCTTTGACTTTCTTCACCGCGAGGTCGAGCGGCAACTTATCAAACTCGATGGCAAACAATTGGCGACGGCGTTCTTCCGTCATATCACGGCGGCTTTTTGCATCGATCACGCTGCCATCGAACAGGTATTGCCCTTGCGCATCGGTATATAAAAGCTGATCGTTGATAACAACTTCATAAAGCCCGGCATAGGGCGTTTTGACGATATGTTCAAGTTTGCCGATATTGGGAAGCTTGCTTTGCAGCGACTGGCGAATCTCGTTCTCTCCGGCTTGTGCGAAAGACAGCAATGCAAATAAAAACAGGGCGAGCCACTTCTGCAAGCTCAGGGCAGGAATTTTTTTCATGAGTATTCTCTTTGGTTAATTGAAGACGTGTTGTATCGGCAACCGAATGTTTTTCTTACGTTTTCACTCACGCCGGCTGCAGCCCGCTGTATTCGGGCACGGCGGCCAAATCGGTTTCTGCCAGCCAGAACCTGCCATCGCGATTTCAAAAATTCATGGAGGCAATCATAGCATGGCATCAAGTTTCATTTATAATCGCAGCCCCCGCGAAAAATCATCATGCACATCGGCCCTTACCAACTCAAGAACAATCTCATCGTTGCCCCTATGGCGGGAGTGACTGATCGTCCTTTCCGCATGTTGTGCAAACGCATGGGCGCGGGCATGGCGGTGAGCGAGATGGTGGCATCCAATTCGCTGCTGTACGGTTCGAAAAAGACCAAACGGCGTGCCAACCACGAAGGCGAGCCCGGACCGGTCTCGGTACAAATCGTCGGTGCGAATGCCAAAATGCTGGCGCAGGCCGCAAAATACAACGTGGATCATGGCGCGCAGATCATCGATATCAATATGGGTTGCCCGGCCAAAAAAATCTGCAACGTGATGGCCGGCTCCGCGCTGTTGCAAGATGAACCGCTGGTCGCCCAATTGCTGGAAGCGGTGGTCGGTGCGGTGGATGTGCCGGTCACGCTGAAGATTCGCACCGGCTGGGACAAACAGAACCGCAACGCAATACGCATCGCCAGGATTGCCGAAGCTGCGGGCATTCAGGCCCTAGCGATCCATGGCCGCACCCGTGCCTGCGCCTATACCGGCGAAGCCGAGTACGACACCATTGCGGCGGTAAAAGCCAGCGTGAGCATTCCCATCATCGCCAATGGCGACATCACCACGCCGGAGAAAGCCAGCTACGTGCTGAAACATACCGGCGCGGACGCCGTGATGATCGGCCGCGCGGCGCAAGGCCGCCCTTGGCTGTTCCGCGAGATCGAATATTTCCTGAAAACCGGCGAATATTTGCCCGCGCCGGAAACCGGTGAGATCCAGCGCGTGCTGCTGGCGCATGTGCGCGAGCTGTATGACTTCTACGGCGAGCACACCGGGCTGCGCGTGGCGCGCAAGCACATCTCTTGGTACACCAAAGGGCTGGCCGGTTCGGCACATTTCCGTCACCGGATGAATCAATTGGAAAGCCCTGCCGGACAATTGGCGGCAGTAGATGATTTTTTTGCCGAGCAGGCGCAGCACGGAGCACACCTGCATTACGTTGAGGAACTGGCAGCATGAACAATTGCGAAATAAACGAAAATGACATAGCGCGCTGTGTACGCAAGGCGCTCAAGGAATATTTCAAGGACCTCGACGGCGAAGAGCCCTGCTGCGGCATGTATGACATGGTGATGGACTGTGTCGAAAAACCACTGCTCGAAATGGTGCTGGAACACGCCTGCGGCAACCAGTCGCGCGCCTCGGAGATGCTGGGCATCAATCGTAATACGTTGCGCAAGAAGATGTTGCAGCATGGAATTGCGTAGGAGCGCTCCACCCAAAATTCTTTTTAAAACTGGAACCATCATGGCAGTCATCAAACAAGCACTCATCAGCGTATCGGATAAATCCGGCGTCCTCGAATTCGCACAAGGCTTGAACCAGCTTGGCGTAACCATCCTCTCCACCGGCGGCACAGCCAAGCTGCTCGCTGACAACGGCGTGCCTTGCACCGAAGTGGCCGATTACACCGGTTTCCCCGAGATGCTGGACGGGCGCGTGAAGACGCTGCAACCGAAAGTCCACGCGGGCATCCTGGCGCGGCGCGATCTGCCGGAACACGTTGCCACACTCGAAAAGCACGGCATCCCGACCATCGACCTGGTGGTGGTGAACCTGTATCCGTTTGCGGCGACCGTCGCCAAGCCGGGCTGCACGCTGGAAGATGCCATCGAGAACATCGATATCGGCGGCCCGACCATGGTACGCGCGGCAGCGAAGAACCACGCGCATGTCGCCATCGTCACCGACCCGGCAGACTATGTGGACGTGCTGGAAGAGATGCGTACCAACAACAGCGCAGTCAGCGACGCGACGCGCTTCGACCTGGCGAAGAAGGCGTTCTCGCACACCGCCGCCTACGACAGCACGATCAGTAACTACCTCACCGCCATCTCTTCCGATGGAACGAAGAGCGAATACCCGGCGCAGATCAACTTCAACTTCGCCAAGGTACAGGACATGCGCTACGGCGAGAACCCGCACCAGAGCGCGGCGTTTTACCGCGACCTCAATCCGGTGCCGGGGAGCATCGCCGGCTACACCCAATTGCAGGGTAAGGAACTCTCCTACAACAACATCGGCGACGCCGATGCGGCGTGGGAACTGGTCAAGACGTTTGACCAGCCGGCCTGCGTCATCGTCAAGCACGCCAACCCATGCGGCGTGGCAATCGCCGATAGCGCGCTAAATGCCTACAAGCTGGCCTACGCCACCGACACCACCTCCGCGTTCGGCGGCATCATCGCCTTCAACCGCGAACTGGATGCCGAGAGTGCGACGCAGATCACCGCCAACCAGTTCGTCGAACTCATCATCGCGCCGAGCGCTTCCGAAGCTGCACTGAAGGTCACGGCGGCAAAGCAGAACGTGCGCGTGCTTACCGTGCCGCTGTCCAACGCGCACAACCAGTTCGACTTCAAACGTGTCAGCGGCGGCCTGCTGGTGCAATCACCGGATGCGCTCAACGTGCAGGCATCACAGCTCAAGGTGGTCACCAAGGTACAACCCACCAAAGAACAACTGCAAGACCTGCTGTTTGCGTGGCGCGTAGCGAAATATGTGAAATCGAATGCCATCGTGTTCTGCAAGAACGGCCAGACGCTGGGCGTGGGCGCGGGACAGATGAGCCGCGTGGACAGCACGCGCATCGCCAGCATCAAGGCGCAGAACGCCGGGCTGAGCCTGACGGGCTCCGTCGTGGCATCCGACGCCTTCTTCCCGTTCCGCGACGGGCTGGACGTATTGGCCGAAGCGGGCGCAAAAGCCGTAATCCAGCCGGGCGGCTCGATGCGCGACGCGGAAGTAATCGCGGCGGCGGATGAGCACGGGCTGGCGATGGTGTTCACCGGCTTCCGCCACTTCAGGCATTAATATGAAAATTCTGGTCATCGGTTCCGGCGGCCGCGAGCACGCGCTGGCATGGCGCTTGGCGCAGGGAGCCAAGGTGCAGAAGGTGTACGTCGCGCCGGGCAATGCCGGCACAGCTCTGGAAGACGGCGTGGAAAATGTCGCCATCAGCGCCATCCCCGACCTGATCGAGTTCGTGAAACGCGAAAGCATCGAGCTCACCGTGGTCGGGCCGGAAGCGCCGCTGGCGGCGGGCATGGTGGATGCCTTCCGCGCCGCCGGATTGAAAATCTTTGGCCCGACCAAGGCCGCCGCGCAACTAGAATCCTCCAAAGATTTCGCCAAGGCGTTCATGGTGCGCCACCACATTCCTACCGCGTTCTACCAAACATTCACTGATGTAGAGGAAGCGTTTGCGTATGTTGATAAGCACGGCACGCCGATCGTCATCAAGGCCGATGGGTTGGCGGCAGGCAAGGGCGTCGTAGTTGCAGAATCAAGGCTGGAAGCAAAATCTGCAATTAAATTAATGCTAGCGGACAATGGGCTTGGCAAGGCAGAGGCTCGCGTGGTGATCGAGGAATTTCTCGCAGGCGAGGAAGCCAGCTTCATCGTGATGGTGGACGGCAAACACGTGCTGCCGCTGGCGACCAGCCAGGATCACAAACGCTTATTTGACAATGATAACGGCCAAGAAGTCGGCCCCAACACCGGCGGCATGGGCGCATATTCGCCCGCGCCGGTGGTCACGCCGGAAATTCATGCGCGTGTGCTGCGCGAAGTGATCCAGCCGGCAGTGCGCGGCATGGAACAGGAAGGCCACACTTACACCGGCTTTCTGTATGCCGGACTGATGATCGACCCGCAGGGCGGCATCAAGGTGCTGGAATTCAACTGCCGTATGGGCGACCCTGAAACCCAGCCGATCATGCTGCGCCTGAAAAGCGACTTTGCCGCCATCGTCGAACACGCCATCGATGGCACGCTCAACAAGGTGGAAGCGGAATGGGACCGGCGTACCGCGCTGGGCGTGGTGCTGGCGGCGGCAAATTACCCCGATGCACCGCGCAAGGGCGATGTCATCAGTGGGCTACCTACACAACTGGCGAGCAAGCTGCAGGACGCGCATGTATTCCATGCCGGAACCACTGTGCAGGACGGCAAGGTAGTCACCAACGGCGGACGCGTACTGTGCGTCGTCGCGCTGGGCGACATGGTAAAGATGGCGCAGAAGCGCGCCTATGAAATCGCCGACACCATCCATTTCGACGGATGCCAGATGCGCCGCGATATCGGCTGGCGCGCGATTGCCAACAGGAAGTAATTGTTCAGCCATAGCGCATCGCCTCGCCGCATCGCCGCTTACCTCAGGCGCGGTGGCCTGATCGCCTACCCCACCGAATCCTGCTACGGCCTGGGCTGCGACCCGGACAACCGCACCGCCGTGCAGCGCCTGCTCAAGCTCAAGCAGCGCCCGCAACGCAAAGGCCTGATCCTGATCGCGGCAAATTACCGGCAAGTGTCGCACTACCTGCAACCGCTCACCCCCGTCCAGCAGCGGGAACTGCAAGAAGCAGGCGCGCAGGTGGTTACCTGTCTCATGCCGGCCCGCCATTCCGCACCGCGCTGGCTGCGCGGCGCGCATGACACGCTGGCGGTGCGCCTTACCGCACACCGGCAAGCCGCACAACTCTGCCGGAGCGTAAACAGCGCACTGGTCTCCACCAGCGCCAATCGCAGCGGGCAGCGCCCCGCCAGGACTTACTCGCAATGCCAGCGTCTGTTCGGACGCAAGGTGTGGGTATTGCCGGGGCGCGCGGGCAAGCGCAAGAAACCTTCCACGATCCGCGCATGGGCGGATGGCCAAGTCATTCGCGGTTAAACCGGGGGGTGAAATATGAACGATTTCGATTCCGCAACCGTCAGAGAGTATCTGCTTGAACTGCAAGACCTGATCGTCGCGCGGTTGGAGCAAGTGGACGGCAAACTGTTCCGCCGCGACAACTGGGACAAGGGCGATGGCTGCGGTGGCGGCAGAAGCTGCATCTTCGAAGAAGGCAATGTGCTGGAACGCGGTGGTGTGGCGTTTTCGCATGTGACAGGCGACAAGATACCGCCTTCCGCGACCGCGCACCGTCCCGAGCTGGCTGGCCGCCGCTGGGAGGCGCTGGGCGTGTCGCTGGTGCTGCACCCGCGCAACCCTTACGCGCCCACCGCACATGCCAACGTGCGCATGTTCGTGGCAATGAAGGACGGGGAAGCGCCGGTGTTCTGGTTCGGCGGCAGCATGGATTTGACGCCGTATTACGGCTTTGAGGAAGACGCGGTGCATTTCCATCAGGCCTGCAAGAATTCACTCGCACCGTTCGGTGAAGACTTGCACCCAAAATACAAAAAATGGTGCGACGAATATTTTTATCTCAAGCACCGCAACGAGCAGCGCGGCATCGGCGGCATCTTCTTCGACGACCTGAGCGAACCGGATTTTGCTACCGCGTTTGCCATCCAGCAAAGTATCGGCGACCACTTTCTGTCCGCTTATCTACCGATTCTGGAGCGCCGCATGGACACGCCCTACGGCGAACGCGAACGCGACTTCCAACTCTACCGGCGCGGGCGCTATGTCGAATTCAATCTGGTGATCGACCGGGGCACCATCTTCGGCTTGCAAACCAACGGGCGCACCGAATCCATCCTGATGTCCATGCCGCCGCTGGTAAAATGGCGTTATGACTGGCATCCTGAGCCAGGCTCGCCGGAGGCGGAGTTGTATGAGAAATTCCTGAAGCCGAAAGATTGGGTATAAGCCTATAAAAAGTATTTCAGCCACGGATTAACACAGATGAGCACCGATTACCGACGGGTCGGCTTTCTTATCCAGGCCATCTTCTAGGTGTATGACAGATTTCCCGCAATGTTTTGTTTTATCCGTGGCAATCAGTGCATATCCGTGGCTAATCGCCGTTTTTAAATCTTGGTTAATCTGCATAATCTGCGGACAACTGCCTTTATTCAGACTAAACCTTCAGCAACACAATTCCGCGAAACCAGCCTCCGGCGAGCAGTGGCCTATCGCTGACTACTCGCAGTTGCGGCACTTCACACAGCACCTCTTCGAACACTACATCCATTCTTGTGGCAATGCGGCGCGTCAGCGGGTTAAGTGCGCGACGCAGCCATGCATGCTGTTGCGGGCGGAGAAACTTATCGAAGACGAGGATCGTGCCGCCGGGTTTAAGCACGCGCGCCGCCTCGCCCAGACATTTTTCCGGATGCGGCACGACGGCAAGAATGAGGTGCAACACGACATGATCGAACTGCGCGTCGGTAAACGGCAGCGCCATGCTGTCGCCCAGCACCCAGTCGATATGCAGGTTTGCGCCGCGTGGCCGGGCACGGGACAGCATCGCGGCGCTGAAGTCGAGTGCGGTATAGCGGTGTATCGCCGGCAGCAACGGCAAGTCTAGGCCCGTGCCAACACCGCTCACCAGCACGCGCCCCGGCATCTCCGCCAACAGGCCGCGCAGCGACCGGGTACGCGCCTTCAACAATGGGCGCTCTATGGCAAAATCATAGAGCGGCGCGATCAGGTTGTAGCTCCGCCTGAGCAGCGTATTTTCACGGTAAGGTTGATGGATATTCACCATGGCGCGAGTGTAGTGGAAATTTCGAACTGTGGGATTTCTCGGGCAGAACGCCCGGATACCGCGCAACCTGCCCGAAGAATAATGTGCTACCGGGTGCGTACCAGATAATCCAGCGTGATGCCCGCAAATACCGCCGCGCCGAACCAGTTGTTATGCAGGAACGCCTTGAAGCATTCTTCGCGGCTTCTGTCCTTGATGAGGGTGTAGTGATACAGCGCAACGCCTGCCGCAACCAGCAACCCGGCGTCATATATCCAGCCCAGCCCAACCATTTGCCCTGCCGCCGCCAGCAAGGCCAGGGTCATGGCATAGCAGCCCATCACCGCCGCCACGTCGTATTTGCCGAAGAATAGTGCCGATGAGTGGATGCCGAGATGGATGTCGTCGTCCCGATCCACCATCGCGTATTCGGTGTCATAGGCGATCGCCCAGAATACGTTGGCGAGCAGCAGCAGCCACGCCACTGGCGGCACGTCGCCGAGCTGCGCGGCAAACGCCATCGGGATGCCGAAGCCGAAGGCGATACCGAGATAGGCTTGTGGAATGACGAGGAAGCGTTTGGTGAACGGATAGCTGGCGGCAAGAAATACGGCGGGAAAGGACAGCAGCAAGGTCAGCGGATTAAGCGGCAAGATCAGCAGAAAAGCGGCAAACGCCAGCCCGGCGGCCAGCCACACCGTTTCGCGCTCACTGACCTTGCCGCTGGTGAGTGGGCGCTCCTTGGTGCGCTTGACGTGCTTGTCGATGTGGCGGTCGGCATAGTCGTTGATGGCGCATCCGGCGGAGCGCATTAGCGCCGTGCCAAGCACAAAAACAACAGCGATATGCCAAGCCGGGCGTCCCTCTCCCGCGACCCACACGCCCCACAGCGTCGGCCACAGCAGCAAAAGAATACCTATGGGGCGGTGCAGGCGGGTGAGTTGAATATAGAGCGAGAGGCGTTCGGTGAGCATCATTTTTATCGGGGCGGTAAATTTACATCCTAAAATCAAATTGTTACGCAGATTGAGCCTACGCAGTCGAGTTGTTGCAAAAAAACAACACCACGATGTTTCCGTTGCATGCTCTTCTTCCTGACCGGATAATTCGCCCCAGTACTTTTTCAGGCATGACAGCAAGTGGCAGCACCATTTTTTTAACCTTGTTTTTTAACCTTCTGGAGGATACACCATGTTACTCAAGAAATACCCTGCATCAAGCATCGCTGCGATAGCAGCACTTTTATTCGCACAAAGCGCTTTGGCTGCGGACACGCTGACCGACGCTTTGACCGGTGGCAAGGCTTCAGCCAATCTGCAATACCGCTATGAAGATGTGCGTAATGCTTCTGTTCCTGCTGTCGGAACAAATACGAATACCGCAACGGCGAATACGGTACGTTTGCGCCTAGGCTATGAAACAGCCACATTCAACGGCTTTGGCGCGATGGTTGAGGCGGAATCGACACATGATCTGGGAAATAAGCATTACAACGGCGGAAACAACGGAAACGCTAATTACGCGACTATACTTGACCCTGAAGTTACCGAAATCAATCAGTCGTACCTGAGCTATAGCGGCATGGCCAATACGACTGCGAAGTGGGGCCGTCAGCGCCTTATTCTGGACAATGCCCGCTTTATCGGCAACGTCGGCTGGCGCCAGAACGAGCAAACCTTTGATGCCTTCACGCTGGTCAACAAGTCGCTGTCGAACACCACGATTACGGCGGGTTATATCACCAATGCCAACCGCGTCATCGGCGATGGTGCAGCTCTCGATGCGGGCAATGCCCATATGAAGTCCCCCATATTCAACGTGAGTTACAAGGGCTGGAGCTTCGCGGAAGTGGTCGGCTATGCTTACCTTCTGGACTATAAGCTTGTCGGTGCCGCCACCACCAATGCCAACACGGCTGATACCTATGGCCTCAGGCTGAACGGCAGCACCGCAATGGGCAGCAACAAGCTGCTGTACACGGCGGAATTTGCCGAACAGCGGGACGGCGGCAATAATCCAACCAACTTCAAGGATACCTACACCTTGTTGGAAGGTGGCGTTGATGTTACCAATGTAGCCGTATTCAAGCTGGGTTATGAAGTGTTGGGCACCGACACGGGCGCCACAACCAAGGCTAACGGTGCAGCGACGACCCGTTCTTTCGCAACGCCATTGGCCACGCTGCACGCCTTTAATGGCTGGGCTGACATGTTCTTGGCCACGCCTGCGCAAGGCCTGAAGGATACCTATGTATCGGCAAACACCAAGTTGGCTGGTATAGGCCTTGGGGCGGTTTATCACGACTACCGTACGGACAAGACCACCACCACGCTAACAAAAACCAACCTTGGGAAAGAGTGGAACCTCGTGGCATCAAAGACCTTCGACAAGAACTACACGATCGGATTGAAATACGCAGATTTTAAGGCTGGCACTAATAATGCCGTCGCTGCGAACGTCGATACCAAGAAGACATGGCTGTGGGGTGAATTTAAGTTCTAAGCAGTCTGCGGTTGAGTTAGCTTCTTAACTCAACCAACCAGACGAAAAAACTAACGGGCATCTTCGGATGCCCGTTTTTTTATTGTGAGAGTCGATTCATTCGCGCCAGTGGCGCCACTCCTAAAAACAGAGTCCGTCCAAATACAAGGCATGCAGCAAATATGCGCAAATCCGGACTTGAGAAACCCCCAGGATTAAACCTGCATGTTCATGATATCGTTGTATGCCTGCACGACCTTGTTGCGCACCTGAACGGTGGCTTGAAAATTGATGCTGGCTTTCTGCATCGCAATCATGGTGTCGCTCAAACTGACACTGTTGTCACCCAGCACAAAAGCCTTTTGCATGTCCTCCGACTTGGCTTGAACTCGCGCCACTCCGTCCAACGACGATTTCAACACATCTGCAAAATCCACTTTGCCGGCTTGCACCGCCTGGTTCGGTTCGCGCAATCCCGCTGCTGCTGCCGCGATGCGCATTTGCGCCAATAAGCTATCTACTGCCGAGGTATTCATCTCGCGCCTCCTTTTTTAGGTCAATGCACAATATCCGACGGGCCGCCGTCTTTATAATGGAAACAGGCATGGGTTTTTCCTTTTATTCAGGTTTTCAAAGGCCTCCCTGCCGCTGGTAATATGCCAAGTGTACAAGTGGCTTTAAGGTATGGTTCCAAATCATTATGGCTGAACAAAAAAATAAGGCAGTGAATTTATTGGATCAACTCACCCTTCAGCAAAAAATGGGAGTGGCAGTTGGCGTTGCGGCATTGTTCGCGCTCATCGCCGGAGCGTGGATGTGGGGACAAACACCTGACTACCGTGTGTTGTACAGCAATTTGTCCGACCGCGATGGCGGAGCCATCATCGAGTCGCTGCAGCAAATGAATATCCCCTACAAGTTTGCCGAGGGCGGAGGTGCCTTGATGGTGGCTTCCAATCAGGTACATGAAGCCCGCCTGAAGCTGGCTTCGCAGGGTCTTCCCAAGGGGGGGAACGTCGGATTTGAATTGATGGAAAACCAGAAGTTTGGTATCACTCAATTCGCCGAGCAGGTCAATTACCAGCGCGCGCTGGAGGGTGAACTGGCCCGTTCGGTAGAAAGTATCGGGGCGGTAGCCGCCGCACGCGTTCACTTGGCCATTCCCAAACCCAGCGTATTTGTCAAAGAACAACAAAAACCCAGCGCATCCGTGGTGCTTTCCATGCAAGGCGGGCGATTGCTCGATTCCGCGCAGGTCAGCGCAATTATTCACCTGATTTCGAGCAGTGTGCCGGAAATGTCCGCCAAGAGTGTGACGGTAGTAGACCAGAACGGCACGCTGTTGAGCGCCAGCCATGACGGCAACACCAATGAAGGACTGGATGCGAATCAGCTCAAATATGTGCAACAAATCGAGCAAAGCTATATCAAACGTATCGAGGCTTTACTGGTTCCCATGCTCGGCACAAACAATATGCGCGCGCAGGTGTCTGCCGATATCGATTTTTCGCGCACCGAGCAGACATCGGAAAGCTATAAACCGAACCAGAACTCGGCTGACAGCACGGTACGCAGCAAACAAAGCTCTGAAGCGATGAATGGCTCCGGGCTTAACGTGAGTGGCGTCCCCGGTGCGCTGACCAATCAGCCTCCGGTTCCGGCTACCGCACCTATCGTTGCCGACACAGGTACACAGGGAGGGGGCGTAACCGCGAACAGCGGAAATATCTCCAATCTGCAAAAGGAATCTACCGTGAATTACGAAGTGGATCGCACCATACGCCACACCGTGTTACCGGTTGGCTCCATCAAACGCCTGTCGGTTGCGGTGGTGGTGAATGGCAATCGCAAGGTGACTGACGCAAAAGGTAAAACCAGCACCAAATCTTTGACCGATGCGGAAAAAGAACAGATCAACAACCTGGTGAGGGATGCGGTGGGTTTCGACCAAACTCGTGGCGACAGCCTGAATGTGCAGGTTGCGGCCTTTACCGAAAGCAAGGAATCTGTCGAGGAATTACCGCTCTGGAAACGTCCCGACACAATCGAACTGGCGAAAGAACTGCTTAAATATGCGCTAATTGCCGCAGTCATGCTCTTTGTGGTATTTCGCGTTATCAAGCCGGCGTTGGATACTTTACTCACCCTGAAAAGCAACACGGGCGGTTTTACTGCCTCCCAGGAAAGCGAGGCGATTCCCGAAGCGACCTATACGCCCTCCAGCCCGTCCTATGAGCAAAGCCTGCAAACAGCCCGGCAAATTGCCCAGCAGGAGCCAATGATCGTCGCCAGCGTGATTAAAGAATGGGTTAGCGGTCATGAGTAATGGAGTTGAAAAAAGCGCAATCTTCCTGATGACGCTCGGCGAAAATGATGCCGCCGCAGTACTGAAATACCTTGAGCCCAAGGAGGTGCAAAAGATCAGCGCCGCCATGATAAAACTGAAAAACCTCACCCGCGATGAGATTGCGGAAGTATTCCGTGATTTTATAGTTTCCGCATCAGGCAAAACCACCATCGGGATGGATTCAAACGATTACATCCGCAACATGCTCACCAAGGCACTGGGTGACGACAAGGCTAAAGGCTTACTGGATCGCATCATGCACAACAGCGATACCAGCGGTATCGAAAGCCTGAAATGGATGGATCCGGGTGCGGTGTCCGAAATGATCGGTAATGAGCACCCACAAATCATCGCAACCATTCTGGTTCACTTGGAACCGGATCAGGCGGCCGATATTCTAAAAATGCTTACCGAACGTACCCGTAATGATGTGCTGCTGCGCATCTCCACACTGGATGGAGTACAGCCTGTTGCGTTGCGCGAACTCAATGACGTGCTGGGCAAACTTATGGCTGGCGGCGGTACCGGGAAAAAAAATCTGCAAGGTGGAGTAACTACTGCCGCAGAAATTCTCAATTTCATGGGTGGCACGCTGGAAGCGGAAATGATGGAAAACGTACGCAGTTACGATCCCGAGTTGGCGCAAAAAATTGAAGATAAAATGTTTGTCTTCGAAAACTTGCTGGATATCGATGATCGCGGTATTCAGCTCGTGCTTCGCGAAGTCCAGTCTGAGTCGCTGATTATCGCGCTTAAAGGAACCAGTGAAGAATTGCGCGAAAAGATTTTCAAGAACATGTCAAAACGCGCTTCCGAAATGATGCGCGAAGACCTGGAGGCCAAAGGGCCGGTAAAACTCAGCGAGGTCGAAGCCAATCAAAAGGAAATCCTCAAGATTGTGCGGCGCCTGGCCGATGAAGGCCAGATTGCTTTAGGTAGCAAGGGCAAGGAAGACGCTTATGTCTAGCGTGATAATTACCAAAGAGCAACTGACGGCGTTTGAACGCTGGGAGTTGGCTTCGTTCGATCCGCACCCCGGCGGCAAGCACCAAGGCAACGCACTCGCCACCGGCGCGGAACTGGAGAACATCCGCCAACAAGCGCACGACGAAGGCTACGCGCAAGGCCGCGACGCAGGTTATGTCGCCGGCATCCAGCAAGCAAGCACCGAGGCGGCGCGAATGCACACGCTGCTGCAAAATCTGCAGAACGCGCTCAATCAAACGGATGAGCAACTGGCGCAATCCTTGCTCGACTTGTCGCTGGAGATTGCCCGCAAGATGACAGGCGATATCCTCCAGGCAAAACCGGAAATTATCCTGAAAATCATCGGCGATGCAATCAGCGATCTGCCGCATTTCAATCAGAATGCCCATTTGATCCTGCATCCGGACGACGCCGAATTGGTGCGCAAGCACATGGGCGAACAGCTGTCGCACGCCGGGTGGAAGATATTTACCGATGCGCAGATCAAGCGCGGCGGGGGGCGCGTGGAAACCGCACACAGCCAGGTGGACGCCACCACGGAAGCACGCTGGAAGCGCGTTGTCGAATCAATAGGGCAGGATAAATCATGGCTGCCATGACCTCCCATAGCGCCAAATGGCGCGACTTTCTCGATGAAGGCCGCAGATATGTGGCGGAGTGCGATCCCATGCCGTCGAGCGGCCGCCTGACCAAGGTGACCGGCATGGTAATGGAAGCAGTTGGCTTGAAAATGCCCGTCGGCAGCACCTGCGCAATCCACCTGCCAGGCCACGTGATCGAGGCGGAAGTAGTCGGCTTTGCCGGCGAAAGATTGTTCCTGATGCCGGAAAACGATGTGCATGGTTTGGTGCCAGGCGCGCGCGTAATGCCGGTTGAACCGGCGCATGTACTGACGCTGGGCGGCAAACGCAAGCCGGCGCGCCGTATAGCCGACCGTGCCAAACATCTGCCGGTCGGCAATATGTTGCTGGGCCGCGTGCTGGATGGCGCCGGCAAACCACTCGATCAACTGGGGCCACTGTTGGACACGGAATCTGCGCCGCTGCAAAGCCGACCTTTCAATCCGCTGGAGCGCGCTTCGATTGATACGGCTCTGGATGTCGGAGTGCGCGCCATCAACAGCATGTTGACGGTGGGCCGAGGTCAGCGCATGGGGTTATTTGCCGGCAGCGGCGTCGGCAAGAGCGTACTGCTCGGCATGATGGCACGCTACACCAGCGCGGATATCACGGTAGTCGGATTGATCGGCGAGCGCGGCCGCGAAGTCAAGGAATTTATCAACGACATTCTTGGTAAGGAAGGCATGGCTCACTCGGTGGTCGTTGCCACGCCGGCGGACACTTCGCCGTTGATGCGCCTGCAGGGCGCGGCGTATGCCACCACCATCGCCGAGTATTTTCGTGATCAGGGCAAAAATGTGTTGCTGATCATGGATTCGCTGACCCGTTTCGCCATGGCACAACGTGAAATCGCATTGGCAGTCGGCGAACCACCCGCCACCAAAGGCTATCCGCCTTCCGTTTTCGCCAAGCTGCCGCAACTGGTGGAACGCGCTGGCAACGGCTTGGAAGGCAGCGGTTCAATCACCGCCTTCTATACCGTGCTGACCGAAGGCGACGACCAGCAGGACCCGATTGCCGACAGCGCGCGTGCCATCCTCGACGGGCACATTGTGCTGTCGCGGCGGCTGGTGGAGCAGGGGCATTATCCGGCGATTGATATTGAGGCTTCGATCAGCCGTGTAATGTCGCGTTTGGCGTTACCGGAGCACCTGTCCATCGTGCAACGCTTCAAGCATATGTATGCCCATTATCAGCGCAACCGCGACTTGATCAGCGTCGGCGCCTATATCAAAGGTAGTGACCCATTGCTGGACGAGGCAATCGCGCTCTATCCAAGGATGGAACAATTCCTGAAACAGGATATGTTCCAGCGCGAACCTTATGCGGCAAGCATTGCCCAATTGGCGGCGTTATTCGAACCGGCGCATTAACGAGCTTATTATGACCAAACCATTCTCCTTGCAGACCCTGATGAAACTGGCGCAACACCAGAACGATTCGGCAACGAGCAGGCTCGGCCAATTGAACAGACAGCAACAGGGCGCACAGCAAAGTCTCGATACCCTGCTGGAATACCGCAAGGACTATCAGGCACGTTTGCAGGAAGCGGCGCGGAACGGAATGAGCCCGGCTGACTTGCGCAATTTTCAACAATTCATCAATAAGCTCGATGATGCCATCAGCCAGCAACTCAAGCTGGTCGAGCAAAACAAGACATCAACCCAAGCTGGATGCCATGAATTTGACGCAGCGCGACGCAAACTGAAATCGTTCGACATACTGCAACAGCGCCATATCAAAGAACAAAAAAAGATTGCCGAAAAATCCGAACAAAAAACGCTGGATGAACATACCAGCAGAATTGCCGCATACAAAATGAACAATCTCGAAGAACAGAACAAGTAAATTGCGCGTGAAAAACAAGGAGTGGCAAGCAGTTTTTTCCGCTCCCCACTACCCGCTTACTACTCACCAGACACAGGAGAACTGCCATGACCAACCTGCCGATCAGCAGCAACAAGCCTCAACCATCCGGTAACACCGCAAACGCATCACAGGCAAACATCGCGACGGATACATTGACGACGGATGCCCGACCTGCCGAGCCTTTCGCAATTTTACTGGCACGGCAAATCGGCGAGGCCGACTTGTCCGCCCTGACTGCGGCACAAACTGGCAGCGCTATTGCTATTGATGGCAGCCTGGACCCGGCTCTGAAGAATGCACAGGATCAGGCAGCGGCTGTCGCCAATACACCAAGCGATCCGGCAAACACGCTGGCCGCGATATTGATGCAGCTCCCCGCTCCGGAAGACAGGATGCAGAAAATCGATGGCAAACAGGCAACGCAGTCCTTTGTTCTCGGTTCTTCCCAAGAGGCAAGATACAGAAAAGCAATTGCGAGTTCAGAAGACAGTCAAATAATTCAACTCCCGTCCATCAATCACCTGCCATCGGAAGCGATTAACTACGCGGAATTGCCATCCGACCTGACTCAGCCAGCTCAAAATACGGCTCAAGCCATTGCCTTACAGACGATGCCTGCCACAATACCAGGCATGTTGGCCAATAACACGCCAGTCGGCACCCCACCGACCATTACCACCCCGCTGGGCAATAATGGCTGGGCGGATGAGTTCTCGCAAAAGATCAGTTGGATAAGCACGCAGCAAAATCAGGTTGCCGAACTGCGCTTGAATCCGCCGAATTTAGGGCCGTTGGATGTAGTGCTAAAAATCTCCGACAATCAAGCTACCGCCCTATTCACATCGCCGCATGCCGCAGTACGCGAGGCGGTGGAAAACGCCCTGCCTAAACTTCGCGAAATATTGGCCGATAACGGCATTATGTTGGGGAATACCACAGTCAGTGACCAGTCCCCGCGCGACCGCAGTTCGGATGTGTTTATGAACCAAGGTTCCGGCACGGCAGCACAGCATGAGGTTTCCGGCACGATGCCCGAACTAGCCGGGCTACTGCCTGCAGCTGCACCGGTACGCCGCCATAATGGAATGGTGGACACTTTTGCCTAAGCACTGACAACGGCTTAAGTTAATGAAAAATTTCAGCGCCAATCGGGTTATCATTAGCGTTGGATTTTTCGACCATCAATAAGGAATCAAATATGGCAAGAGCCGCAAAACCCGCAACACATGCCACCGAAGCGGAAGAGGCGGATGCACCGCCCAAAAAAAGCAAAAAAAAGCTCATTCTATTCATTGCAGCCGTGGTGCTGCTGATGGGCGGCGGAGCGGCGGCATTCCTGTTGCTGAACCCGGCGCCTGCACCGAAACATGGCGGCGCTGCAACCGCAGAGGCAACGCGCCCGGAAATACCGCCAAAATTCGTTGACTTGGGTCAGTTTACAGCCAACCTGACACGCGAAAATGAGGATCGTTATTTGCAAGTTGCGATTTCACTCAAGATAACAAAACCGGAACTGGAAGAAAAAATCAAGGAAAACAAACCGGAAGTACTGCACCGTGTGAACATGCTGCTACAAAGCAAACGCCCTTCCGAACTTGCCACTTTTGATGGCAAGGAAAAGCTTGCCCAGCAAATCAAGGCGCAAGTGGAATATGTGCTGGGTTTGCGCAAGATCGCTCCTGTCATCAGTTCCGAACAAAATGCTGTGCCAATTGAGACCAGTGCCAGTAAAAGCGGCATAACCGACGTGCTGTTTACTTCATTCA
The DNA here is from genome assembly GCA_028714895.1 of Gallionella sp. Classification (GTDB taxonomy): domain Bacteria; phylum Pseudomonadota; class Gammaproteobacteria; order Burkholderiales; family Gallionellaceae; genus Gallionella. Next base: position 26,506 of record JAQTLM010000013.1, read on the forward strand.
TTATCCAGTAGCAAAAAATGAGCGAATTTCTCTCACAAGACGAGGTTGATTCCCTACTCAAGGGAGTGACCGGAGAAACAGATGATGATCTTGATCATCAAGAAGTCGCTCCCGGAGAGGCTCGCTCATACAATCTGGCTTCGCAGGAACGCATTGTGCGTGGGCGTATGCCCACCATGGAAATCATCAACGAGCGTTTTGCGCGATTGTTTCGCATCGGGCTGTTCAATTTCATTCGCCGCACCCCGGAGATTTCTGTCGGTCCGGTGCGGGTATTGAAATTTGGCGAGTTCATCCGTAACCTGCATGTACCGACCAACCTGAATCTGGTCCAAGCCAAGCCGCTACGCGGCAATGGCTTGTTCGTCTTCGATCCCAATTTGGTCTTTCTGGTTGTAGACAACATGTTCGGTGGTGATGGGCGTTTCCATACCCGCGTGGAAGGGCGCGAATTTACCCAAACCGAGCAGCGCATCATTCAAAAACTGCTTGGGGTGGCATTTGAGGCCTATGGCAAATCCTGGGAAGCCGTCCACCCGCTGGAATTTGAGTTTGTGCGTTCTGAAATGAACCCCCAGTTTGCCAACATTGCTACACCCAATGAAGTGGTTATCGTTACCACCTTCGACATCGAGCTGGGCGGCAATGGCGGCGCGTTTCACGTTTGCATGCCCTACTCCATGCTCGAACCACTCAAGGATTTGCTCTATAGCACCATGCAAGGCGAACATCTGGCAGTCGATAAACGTTGGCTGCAACTGCTTTCCAAACAGGTGCAATCTGCCAACATCGAACTGGTTGCCACACTCGGTCAAGCCGACATGACGTTTGAACAAGTATTAAAAATACGTAGCGGCGATATCATCCCGCTGGAAGTCGGTGAAAGCATCATCGCTTCGGTAGATGGTGTACCGGTGATGGAATGCAAGTATGGCGCATTCAACAATCAATACGCATTGAAGGTTGAAAAAATGCTCTCGACTAACGAAGGAGAAGAACATGCCTGACGAAACTGCAATCAACGAAGAAGCCATCACCGCCGACGATTGGGGCGCGGCCATGGCCGAACAGACTACGGTTGCTGACGATTGGGGTGCAGCCATGGCTGAGCAGACAACCGCCACAAGCCCGTCGGCGGCATCCACCAAACCGCATGTACTGGAGCAATTCGGGGCGGGCGGCACTGCGACCGCCACAAACGACCTCGATATGATCCTGGACATCCCGGTACAACTGACCGTTGAACTGGGACGCACCAAAATGCCGATCAAGAATTTGCTGCAACTGGCACAGGGCTCGGTCGTCGAGTTGTCCGGAATGGCCGGTGAACCATTGGACGTAATGATCAACGGTTTCCTGATCGCGCAAGGTGAAGTTGTGGTGGTGAACGACAAACTCGGTATACGCCTGACGGACATCATCACTCCATCCGAACGGTTGCGGCGCCTCAACCGATGACAAAAAGCAGAAGGCATAAAACAGATTTTTCTATCTACCCCTTGTTGCAATGGCGGGAGAATATATATCTGCTTTCTATTCTCTGTCTTCTGCTTTCTATCACCGCCCCCCTGTCTTCCGCATACGCCGCAGAGGTAACACGCCCCGCCTATACTCCACCGCCGCCCGCAGTCAGCTCGGGCAGTATCGTGCAAATCATTTTTAGCTTGCTTCTGGTATTAGCCGCCATCGTGCTGGTGGCATGGCTGCTCAAACGCATGAATGTGGCACAGCAGGGCTCAGGCCATCTGCTCAAGGTATTGGGCGGTGTATCAATAGGGCAACGCGAGCGTATCGTGTTGGTCGAAGTGAAAGACACCTGGCTGGTGATCGGGGTGGGCCCTGGACAGATCCGCACTTTGCACACGCTCCAGAAGGCAGAAAACCTCATAGCCGATCTTCAATCCCCAGAAATCCAGCCCCTTGAAAACAAATTTGCCAGCCTTTTGTCCTCGATCCTCAGTCATCGAAAACACGGTGCAGAGAACAAATGACAACGTTTCAGCAGGTAGAAAACAGGAAGCAAAAGACTGCGGGTGAAAATAGAACTGTGGCGCAGCCATACAAAAATCTGTTTTCTATCCTTGGCCTTCCGATAAACCCACTGATGAAACAACTAGCCATTCGACTAAGCTCTCAAGAGGCTTTGCATAGCCATTCGGCTAAGTCACCAAGTGGGGTTCGCAGGGATGGGCGGCTTTATGCCCAACTCGCAAAATACGGTGACATAAGCCGCTGGTTAACGATAGCCAAGTGGCTGGCTATGTTTGCTGCCTTCTGCCTTCTGGCCAGCCCAACTGCCTATGCGGAAGTTGGATTGCCTGCATTAACCAGCACACCCGCCCCCGGCGGCGGCCAAATTTACAGCCTGAGCCTGCAAACGCTGCTGCTGCTTACCTCACTAAGTTTTCTGCCGGCAATTCTGCTGATGATGACCGGATTCACGCGCATCATCATCGTATTAAGCCTGCTGCGCTCCGCGCTCGGCACCCCTTCTTCGCCACCCAATCAGGTGCTGATCGGCTTGGCATTATTCCTCACGTTCTTCGTGATGTCACCGGTGTTCGACAAAATCTATACCGATGCCTATTTGCCCTTCAGCGAAAACAAACTTGATTTCCAGCATGCCGTAGAGAAAGGCAGCGTACCGCTAAAAACCTTTATGTTGCGCCAAACTCGCGAGGCGGATCTCGCACTATTCGTCAGAATCTCCAACAGTGAGCCGCTGCAAAATGCCGACCAGGTGCCGCTACGCATTCTGGTGCCGGCTTATGTGACCAGCGAATTGAAAACTGCCTTCCAGATTGGCTTCGTGATATTCATCCCATTCCTCGTTATCGACATGGTAGTGGCTAGCGTGCTGATGTCCATGGGTATGATGATGGTATCGCCGGCCATCATTTCGTTACCCTTCAAAATCATGCTGTTTGTGTTGGCCGATGGCTGGAATTTGATAATCGGCTCTCTGGCGCAAAGTTTTTATACTTGATTCATTGCCCCCGTATCGCGCGGGCACTGAAGGAGTCGCGTAGCAAACGACGAGCGCAATCAAATTGATAGGCGAGAAGCGAACAAGCACGCGACACTGCAATTCGCCCGCAAAACGAATTTATAGAGGCTACTGGCCATGACTCCCGAAACCGTCCTCACCATCGGACAACAAGCCATCGAAATGACGCTGATGCTCTCCGCCCCGCTGCTGCTCAGTGCGCTGGTCATTGGCTTGGTGGTAAGCATTTTCCAAGCTGCCACCCAGATCAATGAAATGACTCTGTCTTTCATTCCAAAGCTACTGGGAATCTTTCTGGCGCTAATTCTGACCGGCCCATGGATGGTAAACACAATGGTCGATTACATCCAAAGGTTGTTCGGCAATATCCCCTGGATGATCGGTTAACCGCCATGATTAGCTTCACCAGCGCGCAGCTTGATACCTGGCTCGCCGCACTGATTTTCCCGCTAACGCGTATCTTGGCCATGATTGCCAGTTCTCCGGTGCTCGGCAACAAGCAAGTCCCAGTGCGCGTCAAAATCGGCTTGTCGATACTGCTTGCCATCATCATTGCGCCGACCATCGGCGAGATGCCGCCAGCGGCTATCGGCTCTCCGCAAGGAATGTTGATAATGATTCAGCAGGTCATCATCGGCGTAGCGATGGGATTCACCATGCGCCTGATTTTCACCGCCGTTGAAATGGCGGGCGAATTGGCCGGATTACAGATGGGGTTGGGGTTCGCCAGTTTTTATGATCCAGTCAATGCCGCTCACTCTCCAGTCGTTGCCCAATGGCTGGGAATGATCGCAGCGCTGGCCTTTTTGGCCATGGATGGTCATTTGTACATGCTATCCGCCTTGGCCGAAAGCTTTCGCACACTACCCATCGGCAGCATGATACCGGCTAAAGGGTTTTATGGAGTGGCCAGCTGGGGAGGAAGCATCTTTGCCTACGGTTTACAAATTTCACTACCGCTACTGGCCGCATTGCTGACCGCCAATATCGCGTTGGGAATACTCACTCGCGCCGCGCCGCAGCTTAACCTGTTCGCAATTGGTTTCCCCATCACACTGGCAACCGGTTTTCTCGTATTGGCACTTTCCATGCCCCATTTCATCACGCTGCTGGACAGGCTTATTCATGAAGGATTAGGCACGATGCTTAATCTGGTAAAGTTGCCACACTGACATTTTCGGCCAGCCGCAACAGAAAACAACAAAGAGTAAAACAACTCCCCGCCGCCCCCTAAAAATCATTTGAGGTAATCGAACAAGGAAAGGCCGGAAACCTTGGAAAAGGATAGTAATGCAGCCTGCAAATTAGTCTGTTGGCGCGCCAAATCACTTGCTGCCTGGGTGTAATTGACATCTTGCAGATTCGACAGAGTCTGTTTGAACTGCAAGCCCATATCTACGCCCGCAGTCTGCAGCGCATCAAGTTCATTAAGGCGCAAGCCCAGTGTGGCGCGGGTGGTCAGCACATTATTCAGCGCGTTATCCAAGTTATTCAGCCCGCGATTCACGCTGTTGGTCAGATTGGCTCCAACCACCGGTGCGTTCAGCGCATTGATCAAATCGGAAATAGTCTTGAATGCACTTTCGTTGGTGCTGGGTGCAACGGTAAAGGTATCGCCATTAGCGGGAACCCCTTTGATGTCCAACTGCATGCCATCAAAGCTGATTGCTTGCCCACTAACATAGGGAATACCTGCCATAGCAGGCACCAGTGCAGTAGGTGCTCCAGTCACCGTATAGCTCGTCACGCCAGCCACAACACTGAAAGCAATGGAATATGAATTACCCGCCACGAGTGCGGCGGGGTTCGTAACTGACCCGGCACTGATTACGCCCGTGCCGGTATTAGTGGCAGTGGCCTGAGTGGCAAACGTGCCATTGCCATTCTTGATACGCATGAATACATCAGCCCCGCTATCACTGGAAGCCATTTGCCGATTTGCAGCGACTTGCACCAAATGCTGCCCGTCATCGCCAAAATAGCCCACCCCGGTAGCAGTATCCACAAAAGGCTTGGTCTTGGATTGAAATCCAGCAAATAAATAGTTACCCAATCCGTCCGTGCTGTTCGCCAAACCCACCAACTCTTGCAACCTTGCATTCAGGTCCGTTGCAATAATCTTGCGGCCACTGCTGGTGAGCGAGCCATTACCTGCAGCTATCGCCGAATCATGCACACTCTGAATTAAAGAGGTGGCGGCCTGGAGTGTGCTTTCAGCAAGTGTCAAGGTATTACGCGCCGAGTCCCTGTTTGATGCATATTGCGTATTTGTCGCATCCGACTGGCTAATTTCCAATGCACGAGCTGCCGCCACCGGATCATCCGATGCGGTCAAAATCCTGCGTCCGCTTGCAATCTGCTGCTGGGTCTGTGCCAAACGGGCCTGCTGCTGGTTCACTGCGGCCACATTGCTGTCATAAATTGTATTGGAGCTGATACGCATGATGTACCTTCCTGTTTATTTAAGGGCTATTATGGCATCAAACATGGTTTGAGCAATTTGCATTGCCTTGGCCGCCGCTTGATACGCATTCTGATAACGTATCAGGTTGGCTGCTTCCTCATCCAAGTTCACACCTGAAACCGCCTGCTGCGCCGCAACTGTTTGAGCCACCATGTTGTCCTGCGCCAGACTCGTCACAGTCATTTCATTGGTCTTGGCACCGACCTCACCAACCAGCTGTCCATACACCCCCTGCAAACTAGCCGTGCCATTCGCCATCAGGTTTTGCGTTTGCAAACCAGCCAAAAGCAAGGCATTGCGGCCGTCGCCAGTCGCGTTAGTATTGGATGCGATATTAAAAATATCACCCGTAACCGGTGTTCCAGTGATTTGTACCGTCCAGCCGTTATAGGTGATATTTTGCCCTGACGTATATGCTACCGCTCCACCAACAGCCGGCACCGCACCAGTTACCGTAAAAGTGGTCGGGCTGGTGAAGGTAATGCTGACCGGTGACTGCAAATTAAAATCCGTCAACGGATGTGCAGGATTCGGGGTTACGGGGGGTGGCGGATTAACTGTTCCACTGCTGATAGTTGCCAATGCGGAATTGGGAGTCCCAGCAGCTGCACGCATTGGCGCAGCTGCGGCAATCTTGGCAGTATCATTGGTAGCCAGCGCAATATCACGCGCACCATTTGCGGTTGGGCGTATCAGGAAATTATCGCCTGCCGTAACGGGAGCTGGCGCAGTGATGGTCATGCCATCCACGGTCTGCGGCAAACTTGCGTAAGTTATCGTTGTATTGTCCGACAGACGCAGTAAGGTGTAGCCAGCAGCACCATTAAACGTCAGCCGATAATCACTGGTCGTCAATCCTGCTACGTTTGCAATCGTAACGGATGGAACTCCCGATGCCGGATTGTTGTTCGCGTTTTTGTCGACACGCGGAGCCGCCGCATTGAAAAGATTGCCGCCCAGCGTGCCATTCAGATCCTGCCCCAACTGGTTTTGCTGATTGATACTGGCGGCCATTCCCAACGCCACCCGACCAAGCGCATTACGCGCCGGTTCCAAGGTTTGATCACGAAAGGTGAGATAGGCACCCATCTTGCCACCCTGCAAACTGCTTTGCTGCAAGGCAATGGTTCTGCCATTATTCAGATAGGCGACCTCTACTTTGTTCGGGTCGCTTGCTGATTGAACAACCTGCAGCCGCATCGCTTGCTCATCTAACACCAATGCTTGGCCGTTGCCGACAAACACGCTTGCCGTCCCATCCGCTTGCCGTAGCACGGTTGTTTTAATTTCCTGGTTCAATTGGTTGATCAATTGATCACGCTGATCAATCAGATCATTGGGCTGCTGCCCCTGCCCACTGGCGGTAGCCCGCTTAATACTGCCGTTCAGGACAGCGATTTGCTGTGCATAACTGTTGACACTATTGACGCTGCTAGTGATCTGTCCGGTAAGGCTATTGGCCATATCTGTCAGACTTTGATCAATGGCTTGAAATCTGTTTACTGCAATCTGTGCGTTGCTGAGTAAAGTTTGACGCGCAGTAACATTTTCCGGATTATTGGCGACCCCATTCAGCGCATCAAAAAAACTCTGCATCGCCGACGCCGCACCGGTAGTAGAATTGGAAATCAGAGAATCGATCGGCGTTATTGCGGAATGGTAAGCAGTCAAATAACTGGCTTGACTCTGCTCCTGCAAAACCTGGGTGTTCAGAAATTGATCGTAAATCCGTTTAACACCTGTTACATCGACCCCCTGCCCAATAAACCCGGCACCGGTCTGCTGCCCGGCGCGCGAACTGACCAGGATTTGCTGCCGCGTAAATCCGGGAGTGTTGGCATTAGCAATATTATGCTGAGTAGTCGCCACTCCCAGTTGGGCAGCGTTCATACCGCTTAATGCCGAGGTAAACAGGTCTGCCACGATATTCCCTTCACTCGCCCACACGGGTTCATTTATATTATCGGCACGTTTGAAAAATTCTTTAGGTAAGCCGATTAAATCCGTTCATATTGATAACCATCGACTTGACTGGTGTTTTTTGGCAGCCTATAATCAACCACTTGGCAACCGTCTTTTGGTTGCTTAGTTGAATGGCTAGTGGTTACATCAGCCTGCAAAGCAGGCTCAATATGAATCAATAAGTTAGCAAGAGTTGGGGGACGGCCAGAGCGCATCAAATAGATCGGCGTTCCGTTAAGGCCATCAACCTGTCAAGTCGATCTTGCTCATGACGCTCACCAGTTTGTCGGCGTATTTCGGGTCTGTCGCATACCCTGCCTTTTGTATGGCCTGCGCCATTCCAGCCACATCGCTGCCCTGCTGTAACACGTCTGTGTAGCGCGGATTGTTGCTGATCAAACCGGCATAATCCTGAAATGCCTCGGTATAAGAAGAATAGGCACGGAATTTTTCGACCTGCTTGTATGCCACGCCGTTTTTATACTCGGTGGTCATCACCTCTGCCACCTTGCCGTTCCAACCCGCATTAGCCTTGATGCCAAACAGGTTGAAACTGTTACTGCCGTCTGCCATGCGGATTTCGCGCTTCCCCCAACCGCTTTCCAGCGCGGCTTGCCCCAACATCAGCTGCGGCGGCACGCCGCTTGCTTGACTGGCCTGCTTGGCAAATGGCAGCATGCGATTCACAAAATCCTGCTGGGCATTTTCGCTATACGCAGAAGGCAAAACACTCATCGTCGTTGCAGGCGGAGCGGTCAATGGAGGGTTTTGTGCGGAAACTGCAGAAGACGATTTACTGAGGTTGTCCACGTTGGGTATTTGTCCACCCATGTTGAAACTCAGTTGCTTGACCATGATGTCAGCCAAACCCACACCCCGGCTGGCCATGCTTTGCGCCAACTGCTGATCCAGCATGCCGGTGAACATTCTGGTTTGCTCGCTATCGAACATGCCGTCCTGCGGCGTGGCTTCGCGCATACTCTTCAGCATCATGTTAAGAAACACTGACTCAAACTGCTGTGCCGCCGCCTTGAGCGCCTGATCCGGCGAGTGCTTGGCTTGCGCCCGCAACTGCTCCAGGCTCTGCGTATCGAGAGCCAGCTTTGCGGAAGTGTCCAACGGGTTAACCATCAGATGATCTCCAGTTCGGCATGCAACGCACCGGATGACTTCATCGCCTGCAAAATCGCCAGCAAATCCTGCGGAGTCGCGCCTATCGAATTGAGCGCCTTGACCACCTCGCTCAGTGACACCCCTTTCTGTAGCTGCACCAAGCCCCCCTGATCGGTTTTAACATCAATGGTGGTTTTGTCGGTTTGCACGGTTTGGCCTCGGGAAAGTGGATTCGGCTGACTCACCGCACTGTCGGTGCTGATTACCACGGTCAGATTGCCGTGCGCCACAGCGCAATTATCCAATGTCACGGCCTGATTCATCACTACCGACCCGGTGCGCGCATTAATGATGACTTTGGCAATGCCCTGTGCCGGGCTGACCTCAAGATTCTCAATCCTGGATATGAACGCGACGCGCTCATTGCCTGCCGGCGCGCGTACCTGTATAACCCGGCCGTCCAGTGCCGAAGCCAGATCCTGGGCAATCTGCCCGTTGATAACCTCAACTATCCGCGCGACAGTCGTAAAGTCCGTGGCTTTCAATTCCAGATGGATAAACCCGCCTTGCCCTAAAAGTGTCGGGATGGCCCGTTCCACCGTTGCACCAGCCGGGACACGCCCTACACTCAAATGATTCACCTGCACCGAGGCTCCGCCTGAGGAAGCGCCCACTCCGCCCACCAGCACATTCCCCTGCGCCATCGCGTATACCTGACCGTCAGCGCCCTTCAATGGCGTCATCAACAACATTCCGCCACGCAGGCTCTTGGCATTGCCAATCGAGGAAGCGGTCACATCTATAGTTTGCCCGGGCTTGGAGAACGGCGGCAACGTGGCCGTCACCATCACTGCCGCGACATTCTTGAGTTGCAAGCTGGTACTTTGCGGCAGGTTCACGCCCATTTGCGACAGCATGCTGATGATGCTTTGCACCGTAAATGGCGTTTGCGTGGTCTGATCGCCACTACCGTCCAAACCGACCACCAGACCGTAGCCAATTAGTTGGTTATCGCGCACACCCTGGATACTGGCCATATCCTTGATGCGATCCGCCGATGCCGTAAACGGCAGCAACATCGCTAGTATCAAAATAAGTTGTTTCATCATCTTGCTCCTCAAGCAGGACTGGGGTGCGAGGAGCAAGAAGCGGGGAAATCCGACGCGCTGCCTTTTACTCAATCCTCAACCCGCAACCCTCAACCCTCAATTCTAGAAAGGCAACACCGACATAAAGAACCGCCCCAAAAATCCCAAGGACTGCGCATCGTTTATTACCTCGCCCATTGCGCCTGCACTCTTGTACTCGATATGTGCATCGGCGACCTGGGTAGACTGCACGGTGTTCAGGTTGGTAATTGTAGTCGGATTAACAACACCGGAGAAACGAATAAATTCATCGCTCTGATTCAGGGCTACCTGCTTTTCACCGCTGACCAGTAAATTGCCATTCGCCAGAACCTCAATCACCGTCACTGAAATCGTGCCTGTCATATCTTCGCTGGCAGCACCCGCCCCAGTAGTTGCCGCCTTGTTGCTGCTGTTACTGGTTGCTGAAAATGCTTTAAGCAACATCCGGGCAGGCGTTCCCACGGTCACGCTCGGTGTAGCTGCGTTGATACTGTTTGCAGTACTGGAACTGCCACTGGATTTCTTGTTGCCGGTGGTTTTTTCTGCAATATTAATAATTAGAATGTCGCCGATATTACGCGCACGTTTATCCTCAAACAAGGGACGCTCATTGATTCCAGCATGAAAAATAGCCCCGTCCGCCGGAGTAACCACTTTTCTCTCAACTGGCTTGACGGTCATCGGCTGATGCACACTGGTTGGCGGATTGCTGACGCAACCAGCCAAGCTCAGCAGCGACCCAATCAAAAAAAGTGCTCTAAATAACATTTAACCTCAATCTATATATATATACAGGCCTGAAACTGACCCTTCAGCCAAAATTAAATCTGCGTTAATTTTTGCAGCATCTGATCCGAAACTGTAATAGCTTTGGAATTGATTTCATAGGCACGCTGCGTCTGAATCATATTCACCAATTCCTCTACTACATTTACATTAGAAGTCTCTACATAGGTTTGGTTCAACAAACCGCTGCCATTTGTTCCAGGCACATTGGTGCTCGGCGTACCGGAAGAAGCTGTTTCCTGGTATAGATTTTCGCCCTGACTCATCAAGCCTGACGGGTTGATAAAGGTTGCCAGTTGCAAGCTACCCACCTGCACCGGTGCAACCACGCCGGGCTGGGTGACACTGACCACCCCGTCGCGTCCTATCGACACAGTGACGGCATTTGCCGGAATGGTAATCGCAGGCTGGATAGAAAAACCGCTGGCTGTCACTAGTTGCCCTTGGCTATCGGTCTGGAATGAACCATCGCGGGTATAAGCCGTCGAGCCATCCGGCATCAGTACTTGAAAGAACCCCGCGCCCTGAATCGCCACATCCAATTGGTTGCCGGTCAGTTGCAGATTGCCTTGGGTATGAATCCGTTCGGCAGCTACCGGACGCACCCCGGTACCAATCTGCAAACCTGATGGAATCTGGGTTTGCTGTGAAGACTGTGCACCTGGCTGACGAATGGTCTGATACAGCAAATCTTCGAATACCGCCCGCGAACGCTTGAAGCCGGTAGTGCTGACGTTGGCCAAATTATTGGCGATGACATCCATTTGGGTTTGCTGCGCATCCAACCCGGTCTTGGAAATCCACAAGGAGCGTATCATGATTTTATCCTTTTAAAGCAATTGGTTGACGGTTAGCGACAGAGGGTTATCTTTTCTCTGATCTCTAGCCAGAAAGATTCATTATCTGGCTGGCTTTTTGCGAATTGCTATCCGCACTTTGCAACATTTTCATCTGCATATCGAATTTGCGTGCCAACGAAATCATGGTCACCATCGCCTCCACGGTATTCACATTACTGCCTTCTAGGCTGCCCGGCACCACCCCCACATTTGCGTCAGCAGTGGCTGTCGTGCCGTCTTTCATGCGAAACAAACCGTCGCCACCACGCTCCAGTTGCTCTGGCGGCGGATTAACCAGCTTTAATCTGCCAACCACAACCACCGAAGTTGCCTGGCCACTGCTGGGCACGGTTGAAATTGTGCCATCCTTGGCAAAGGTCACTTCGGTATCGGGCGGAATGGTGATTGGACCACCATCGCCCAGCACATTCAGGCCGGTGCGGGTTTGCAGCACACCACTGGGCGCAACCTGAAAACTGCCATTGCGCGTGTAAGCCTCTTTGCCATCCGGACCCTGCACCGCAATCCAACCCGCGCCGTTCACCGCCACATCCAGATCACGACCGGTTGGTTGGAAAGCCGCCGGTGTGAAATCCGAGCCTGCAGTGGAATCCACCACAAACGTGCGGGTTGGCAAACCTTCACCCACCAGCGGTACGGCACGAAAGGTGTTCAACGCGGCGCGAAACCCCGGCGTGTTGGCATTAGCCAGATTCTCCGACACCGCCGCCTGTTGCTGCAGCACATGCGAAGCGCCGGTCATCGCGGTATAGATTAATCTGTCCATTGCCTTCTCCTCATTAGTAGGGGCGATTCACGAATCGCCCATGCCATGACATCGGGCAATTCGTGAATTGCCCCTACGCATTTCCTTACCTCATGCTCACCAGTGTCTGCAGTACTGCATCTTGCGTCTTGATGGTCTGCGCGTTGGCTTGATAGACGCGCTGCGCAACAATCATGTTCACCAGCTCAGCGGTCAAGTCCACGTTGGAATCTTCCGTCGCCGAAGATTGCAACACCCCCAAAGCACTCGAGCCAGGTGTGCCAATCAGCGGGCCACCGGATGCAGAGCTTTCCACCCATTCATTGTTGCCCATCGGCTGCAAACCCTGCGGGTTGGTAAAGTTAGCCAGCAGCATCTGCCCCAAGGCGCGTGATTGTCCGTTGGAATAACGCCCCAGTATCGTTCCGTCGGCGCTGCTATTAAACCCGCTCAAACGGCCTGAGGAATAGCCATCCTGAGTCAGGCTATTCACTCCAAAATTGCCGCCATATTCAGAAGTTTGGGCAAAATTGAAAGCCAGTGTCTGAGCCGCAGCTCCCGTTGGCGTGAACGCTGCCGAAGCGACTTGCCCAACAGGCGGGCCAACGGGGGCAGTCAATTGGCCCAGGGTATTAAAGGTAAGCTGGGTCAGCGGTGTACCAGTAGCAGGCACCGATACCCCATCCACCGCCAGGTAAGTTTGCCAGTTGGCCGTCGGCGCATTGGTAGCAGTGAGTGCGACAGGGCCAGCACCACCAACAGGGCCGGTTGGCGAAACGGTTAGCTGAGTAGCACTATCAACAGAAGTAATCGTATAGGTTACGCCTGCCAGCGTAACGGTGTTACCGGCAGCCAAGCCGGCCGTCGAAACGGTCGTTGTCATAGTGGACGCACCGGCTGCAATGGAAAAGTTACCCAGTGCAGTCAGTGCAGCACCAGCAATAGGTTGCCTTTGAAAATACAGCGATCCAACATGGTTGGCACCCAGGCTGTCATACACTGTCATCGAAGTCGAGCTATTGTAAGAGGTCGGGTCAAGTGGGCTGAAGGTTGGGTTTACCGGCGTTGCGGCGCGCGCATCAAGATTCGCCCCAACCACTACGCTAGCCGTCTGTTTAGGCGCCAAGTCGGCAGAATTGAGTTGTATCGGCAGCGGCTGGCCGGGAATAATCGTTCCGGCCGCATTTGGCAGATAACCTGACACTTTATGCCCTTGATTATTAACGATAAAACCATTTTTATCTACTTGGAATTGTCCGTTGCGGCTGTACAGAACACTACCGCTCGGATCAATCATGCGGAAGAATCCCTGCCCGCTGATTGCTGTATCCATTGGATTGCTGGTATTGGTGATATTCCCTTGGGTGAATTGTTGCACGACAGCCGCCACCTTACCGCCCGTACCTACCTGCACCGCACCACTGCCGGAAAGAGATGCCGCATACATATCGGAAAATTGTGCCTGCGATTGCTTGAAGCCAACCGTGCCAGAATTCGCCACATTATTGCCTATCACATCCAGTTGCTTGGCCGATAGATTTAGACCGCTCAAACCTTGCTGAAAGCTCATGATGCTCCCCTCGTGATTAACATACTAGAGTGCTGCGCGCACCCTGCAATATATTGCTGCATTTCAAAGAATCTGCCTGACTTGCGACAGCGCGATACCGTCCAGTTGCCCGACACGCAGCGCAACTCCCTGCTTGCCCTGCGTGACGCTGTTCACCATGCCAAACTGCAATGCTATCGCATCCACCGCGTTGCCTGCCTGGGTGGCGTTCACGGCAAAGGTGTAGCTACCATCCGCCACGCTGGCGCCGGCATCGTTGCGGCCATCCCACTGCCAGTTGACCAGCCCGGCCGGTTGCGCACCCAATTGCATGTTGCGCACCAACGCGCCCGCTTGGTCATAGATGGCGATATCCACCTTGTCCACCGACTGCGCCAAGTCGATGCCGCCGTAACCGTTGCCACTGCTCAAATCTACACCCTTACCCGGCACCAGCACACCATGACCTATCATGGTGGCCGCCTGCAGCGACTGATTGGGCACCATACTGTCACTCAGCGCCTGCAAGGTGGCGTTCAGCTTGTCGATACCAGTCACCGTGCTGAGTTGCGCCATTTGCGAGGTCACTTGCGCGTTGTCCATTGGATTCAATGGATCCTGATTCTTCATTTGCGTAACCAGCAGCTTCAAAAAGCGGTCTTGCGTGCTAGCCGCTGTCGAAACATTCGTTGCAGAGCCGGAACTGGCATTCAATGAAGCGAACAATGCCGCAGCCGATCCGGTGTCTTGTGTACTGTTAATCATGGTGACTTCCTTTCATTGCTGTTACTTTTTAATATTACTGGCCAATGGTCAGCGTCTTGAGCAACAGTGTTTTCGAAGTGTTCATTACATCCACGTTGTTCTGATAGGCGCGCGAGGCGGAGATCATGTTCACCATCTCACCCACTACATCCACATTGGGCATGGCGACGTAACCCTTGCCATCAGCCATCGGATGCTTGGGGTCATAGACCATTTTCATCGGCGAATTATCTTCAACCACTGCCGTCACTTTTACCCCTTGCGCACCACCATCCATCGGTACCGCGCTGAACACCACCTGCTTGGCGCGGTACGGTCGGCCATTGGCGCTGGTGGCGCTGTCGGCATTCGCCAGATTGCTGGCCACCACGTTCAGACGCTGCGACTGCGCCGCCATCCCCGAACCTGCCACATTAAAAATATTGAATAAAGACATATCCACCTCCGTTAGTTTTGCAAACCACTCGACCAAGCTGCAAAAAACCGTAGCAAATCGCTGGTTTGCCCTGCATAGCCATTCGACTAAGCTGCAAAAAGTCGCAGCAAGTCACTGGTTAACCCTGTATCGCAGTGAGCGTGGCCTTCATTTGCTCGCTGACAAACCTGACACTAGCCTCATAACGCAAAGCGTTATCGGCGAATTGCGCGCGTTCCACATCCATATCCACCGTATTGCCATCAGCGCTCGGCTGAACCGGCTTGCGGTACATTACCGGCGCACCCAAAATTGACCCTCCCGTTTTCCCTTCCAGATGCATGGGCGAAGTTTTCACGGCCGGCAATTCGGTGGATGTGCCCGCCAAGGCATTCTGCAACGCCTTGGCAAAATCGATATCTCTTGCCTTATAGTTCGGCGTATCCGCATTCGCGATGTTGGAAGCCAACAACTCTTGGCGCGCAGCGCGCAAACTCAGTGCGGTTTGCTGAAATCGCAGTACATCGTCCAATTTATTGACCACCTTGATTCCCTCCGTTAAAACGCGGCAGTTCTACCAGAATACCCATTTACATGAACAGCATGCTAAACCTGTGCATACCTCCACTATCCGCCGATAAGCGGTAAATTTCCCCTCCAATTCCAACGCTCCAACACTTCCCTTAACAGCCTGCAACACGCACAATGCGCCCCATGAATAAGCTTTTATTGATTGCCTTTCTCTTGTTGCAATCCGCTGCCGCCGAAGCAGCGCCTGCAAGGGACACGTCGGCGCCCCCCCCGTTGCGCAACGACCCTTCCGTAGCAACACAGGATCACGCCCAGATAAGAAATATCGTTGCCGGTTTTGTACAGCAACAAACTGCCACACTACCCGGCAAAGTCACTTTCCAAATAGATGAGATAGACCGGCGTATCATTCTGCCCCCATGCGCCGAACTTGAAGCCTTTCTGCCAGCCGGCAGCCAGTTAATTGGCAAAACCTCGATTGGCGTGCGCTGCCCCCCCTCCCCTCGCAAGGAAGAAACCAATGACCGCTCTGCTCGCACGAACGGCTGGCGCATTTTTGTTCCAGTGCAAATCAGGCTCAACCTGAATTTATTGACCAGCGCACACCAATTGCCGCCGGGGCATACGCTGCAAGAGCAGGATCTTGCCAGCCAGTCGACAGAAACTTCCCAGTCAGGCGGGTTTACCGACCCCAAACAAGTGCTCGGAAAAGTGCTGCGCTATGGCATCGCCGCCGGACAGGTATTGCGTGAAGACATGCTGCGCCAGCCTTATAGCGTAACGCAGGGGCAAATCGTGCAACTCGCCGTGCAAGGCAACGGCTTCAGTATACGCAGCGAAGGTGTTGCCTTGAACAATGCGAGTGAAGGGCAGACCGTGCAAATTCGCGTTGGACCGGGCCGCGTAATTAGTGGGGTTGCGCGTGTCGGTGGCGTAGTGGAAATCGTGCCTTAACGCGCCTCAAGATTATGCCCAAGAGCCGCTTGCATTATAAAAACCCGTCCAACACCTAAAGTTTTTTGAATTTTTACCGATATAATGCCTAAGACAAAAATTTAAGTGTAGTCAGACTGAGAGGATGACCGTGAAAATCGACAAACCCAGCAAGCCGATACCCGCCAGCGTGGCAGGAGAAGGAGGTGCGCATGCCGCAGCCAAGGGGAGATCCAACCCGATGCCCGCAGCGTCTCAGCCGAGCAACACCAGCGTTTCGCTCGGCTCCACAGCAACGCAGTTGCACAGCATGGAAAGCAGCATGGCGAACACCCCGGTTGTCAATGCGGCTAAAGTTGCGGAAATCAAGCAAGCCATCAGCGAGGGCCGTTTCAGGGTCAACCCGGAAGCCGTTGCCAGCCGTCTGCTCGATACGGTACGCGACCTGATTGGCAGCAGGGCTTAATACTTGAAGCAATCTTCCAGCCCGCAATTACTTTTCGCTTTAACCGCCGAACGCACGGCTTTGCTGAAATTCATAGCCCTGCTGGAACGCGAGCAGGGGATGCTGGTGGAAAACCTTACCGACCAGTTGCTTGAACTGTCCGAACAGAAATCAACTGACGCACTAAATCTTAACGAGCTTACCGAAGCATGCCACGCTTTGTTGCGTAAAAATCTCTCGCAACTTGGCGTCGATGCAATCCGCGCTTGGCTGGAAACGCACAGCCCGCAAGGTTTGGCTGTGTGGCAGGAAATCCTTGCGTTGGCAGAACGCGCCCAACGGCTCAATCGAACCAATGGCGAACTGATCCAGATGAAACTGCGCAGCAACCAGCAATTACTTGCTATTTTAAGCAATGCGGTGAACAAAGCGAACCTTTACGGCCCCGATGGGCAGACCAGCTTTTCGCCGGAGAGCGGCAGGTCGCTGGGGAGCGGGTAGGGGCAATTCACGAATTGCCCGGTGATAGGGCAATTCGTGAATTGCCCCTACTCCTCAATACCCACACCCCTCTCCACGTTGGGTGACATGATCGTAATGGTTACACGCCGATTCCTGGCACGGTTTTCCGGACTGTCATTGGGCGCCAGCGGCTGATTCGAGGCCAAACCTACCACAGCCAAGCGTTTTGCCGGTACTCCGTTATCGATCAGCATCCTGACCACGCTGCTGGCACGCGCGGAAGATAACTCCCAATTGGAAGGAAATTGCGCGGTCGCGATGGGTATATCGTCGGAATGTCCTTCCACCTCGATTGGCAGTTCCTCCTTTCCCAACACCGTAGCCACTTGGCGCAACACATCCAACATACCCGGTTGCAATGTTGCTTCGCCCGTTCTGAACAATGTGCTCGCACTGATATCTATAACCACTCCGCGCTTGGTTTGATTGATACTGACCGTGCGTTGATTAATCAGTGAAGCCATCACTTGACTCAATCCGCTGGTCAGATTTTTCATGCGCTCCTGTATTTTGCGTTGCTGCTCGCCCAAGCGCACGGTACGCATGTCCACCAATGCCTTGAGCGTCTGATCCTGCTGATTGGCCACAACACCGGTCGAAACGGTGATGGGCTGCTTGGTTAAAGCGATACTTAACGAATTACCGAAGGTTTTATACTTTTCCTCGTTCACCGATGAAATGGAATACATCACCACGAAAAAGGCGAACAACAGGGTGATGAAGTCGGCATAGGAAATCATCCATCTGTCATGATTGTCATGCTCGATGCGTTTCGCTCGGCGTGCCATTCGAATAAGCCCTAATCGATGTAGCTTTGCAGCTTGATTTCAATCAGCCGCGGATTATCACCATTGGCAATTCCTACCAATCCATCCACGACCATTTCGCGCATGTGCGTCTGCTGCATGATGATGGATTTCAGCTTATTCGCAACCGGCAGGAACAGCAAGTTGGCAAAGGCCACACCATAAATCGTCGCGACAAATGCCACGGCAATGCCGCTACCTAATTTGCTCGGCTCGCCGAGATTCTGCATGACGTGCATCAAGCCCAATACCGCGCCGATGATGCCGATGGTAGGAGAATACCCGGCAGCCGCTTCCCAAGCCCGCGCAGATTGCCAGCGCAACTGCTCCCAGGAATGGGTATCCACATCCAGCACTTCGCGGATCTTTTCGGCGCTGTTGCCATCCACCAAGAGCTGCAGCCCTTTTTTCAAGAAAGGGTCGTCAATGGCAGAAGTGCGCGCTTCCAATACCAAAATACCTTCCCTGCGTGCCAGTGCGCTCCATTCCATCAATTGCCTGGCCAAGTCCTGGCTGTGCAACCCCGGAGTAACGAACGCCCAGCGACCCATCTTGATCGCCATAACAAACACCTTGGCCGGGCATTGCACCATCACCGCTCCGAGCGTGCCGCCGAACACAATCAGAAAAGCCGCGCCCTGAAACAGAATGGAAAGGTCGCCACCCTCCAGTATCTGCCCGGTCATGATGCCGGTCAGGCCAACCACCAGTCCCAGCAGCGTAAGCTTGTCCATTAATAGCCTTTCATCGAACTGCGCAACCTCGCCACGGCCTGGCTATGCAACTGCGAAACGCGCGATTCGCCCACGCCCAGCACCTCGCCGATTTCGCGCAAATTCATCTCTTGCTCGTAAAGCATTCCCATCAACATACGCTCGCGCTCCGGCAAATTTTCGATCGCGCGCGCCAACTCGGCCTTGAAACGCTCGTCCTCCAGCAAATCCAGCGGGCTGGCATCATCGCTGAGATCGAAGCGCTCGAAAAAATCTTCCTCGTCCTCACTATGAAAATCTTCGTAATATACCAACTGGGCACCGCGCGATACCTGCAGCATCTGCTGGTATTCGGCGAGAGTCACTTCCATATCTGCGGCAATTTCAGCTTCGCTCGGCGGCCTGCCCAGTTTTTGCTGCAAGCGGCTGACAGACGCTTCGATGCGCCGCATATCGCGGCGCAGACTGCGCGGCAGCCAATCCGCTTCCCGCAACTCGTCCAGCATCGCGCCACGGATGCGTTGCGTCGCATAAGTCTCAAACTGCGCGCCGTGAAATTTATCGTAGCGGCTTGCCGCATCCAGCAAACCCATCATGCCGGCCTGGATGATGTCGTCAACCTGTACGCTGGAAGGCAGCCTGGCCATCATCTGGTGCGCAAGCCGTTTCACCAGATGGGAATGTTCCTGCAGGCATTGCTCCTTGTCGTTTAATCCGGTGGCCGTGTACATATTTATCAGTTTACAACGTGCGTAATTTCCTTGCTGCGTTTACGCCAACTAAGTCATTGGTTAACGCTGGCCAAGCGCTGGTTATGATGCGGGAACAACCGCTGCCGCTCACCCTGCGCCGGATGCTTCGCAATACCGCGCCAAGGCGGCAGGTTGTGACACCTGCCTCATCAGGTTTTGTATAATGGCGGAAACCCCGCCCTCCGTTTCATCCCGCTGCATTGGCAAACACAGCAATTTTTGCGACAGTTTCAGATAAGATTTCGCCGAAGCGGCGTCCGGAAAGGCTTCAACCACCGATTTACCCAACTGCATCGCGCATTTAAGTCTTTCATCGGGCGGAATGTAGCCCAAATACTCCAAACGTACCGAGAGATTGCGCCGGGCTACCTTGGCCATATTTTCAAACACCATCATCGCCGCTTGCTCATTGCCAGCCTTATTTATCGCAATCCCGAACTGTTGGCGCGCATTCTTCAGCACCAACCGCTTGATTAAGGCATAGCTCTCGGTAATGCCACTGGGAGTAGCCTCCACCAGTACCAGCAAAGCAGCCCCGCTTGCCAGGCTTGGCGATACTGCCACAGCCTTTCCAGCCAGCCCTGCGACCTGGTTCAGGACAGGCATCGCAGCATCCACCAGAACCACATCCGCACCATCGCTGGCCTCAGTCAGCGCATTTTCCAGCCGCTGTTGCGCGGCCTGGTCCAGTTTCGCCAATGCCTGCATGGCGCGCGCGGTCGACAATATGCCAAATCCCTTGGCGGTCAGCACCGCCTCGCAAAGTCCGCATTTCCCCTGTGCGACATCCAGCAAATCATGCTTGGCAGACATCCCCATGTGATCCAGTAAATTATCCGGCCCATGATTTTCATCCAGCACCAGCACATCCTTGCCGGAACGTGCCAATGCCGCCGCAAGATTGATGGTCGCGCTGGTGCGTCCCACCCCGGCTTTGCCGGCCACCACAGTGATCACCTGTGTCTGGTTGAGCACCAATAAGCGCCGCAGGCCTTCCGCTTGATCCGCTCCGCCGTCAGAGCGCACAGGACATCTCCTTGCCCGGCGCGTTCGCCATCAATACCGGAAAATCCAGTTCGCGCAAAGTAAACGGGGTTTTTTCCTCCGCCGGTTTGAGCGCGCGGTGCAACAGATAATCAAGATTAATCGGATGCAAATCTTCCGGCACGCGCTGACCATTGGCCATGTAGTGCATCATCAGACGATGGCGCACTGCCACATCCAGCACCGTGCCGAGATTGACCGCCTCGTCCAGCTTGGTGGGGATGCAGCCGACTACCTTATTGCTGCGGTACATGCGCACCACATCTTCCAATGTATCGCCGCCGCTGGTGGCGTTCAGCAACAGCAAACACTGCACGCCGGTCGAGTCGAACATCTCGCTCTGATCGCCGACGCGCTCGTCGCGCTGCCCCATCCCCACCGTGTCAATCAGCACCAGATGCTTGTGGCGCAATGCGGAAAGGGTCAGGCGCAAATCATCGGTATCCTTCACCGCATGCACCGCCACACCGAGTATTTTTCCATAAATCTTGAGCTGCTCGTAAGCGGCGATCCGGTAACTGTCAGTCGTCAGCAATGCCACCTTGTCGGCTCCGTAGCGTACCACCGCACGCGCCGCCAGCTTGGCTGTAGTGGTGGTTTTGCCTACACCGGTCGGCCCGATCAATGCGTACACCCCGCCCTTGGCGATAATGTCTTCCGCCTTACCCGCCACCTGCAAATTGCGCTTGAATACCTGCTTTATCCATGACTCGCCTTGCACTTCCCCGGCGGGCATCTTGTCCAGCAACTGGCGCGCCAATAACGTGCTGAATCCGGCATTGAGCATTTTGCGCAACAGGCCGGCACGCTGCGGATCGCGCAGTTGCACATCATTCCAGTACAACGCCGCAAACTGCTGCTGCAGCATGGCACTCATTGACTTGATCTCACTGAGAATATTTTCTTGCCCTGAATTCTCTTTTCTGGACATGGCCGGCCCAGGCTGCGCCTCGGCCGTCCGGATGGAGTTAGCCTGCGGCGCAGTTCCGTCCTGCGGCGCGGGTGCAGGCTGTGGCAACTTCCCGGGGTGCCGCAAAGCACCGGACAGGTGCAATGGCCCGGAATGTTGCAACGATCCGGCCGATTCAGAAGCCTTATGCTGGAACTGGAGCGGTTGCCTAGGCTGAATTGAGGGCCCGGTTTGAGTCAATGGCCTGACCGGTTGCACAGGATTAGCTTCCGCGACTGACTTTGTCCATTCGTCAGCTGTTATCTCCGGCCACTCGGTTTTTTGCGCGACGGCACCAGCGGTCAGATGGGCAATATCGCCATTCGCTATGGCAACGATCTCCACACCCAGCTCCGTCTGCCGGTTCGATAGGATCATCGCGTCGGAACCAAGCACGTCGCGAATCTCCTTCATTGCCTGGCGTGCTGTCGGGGCGATGAATTTTCTGATGCTCATGCTCTACCTCCTACCATAGCAGTCACCCGGATAGTTTTGAAGTCCGGTACTTCATCATGCGAAATCACTCTGATATTCGGTACTGCGCGCTTCAGGAAGCGCGCCAGCAAATCACGCAACTGCGCCGGCACCAGCATCACTGCCGGCAAGCCCATTTGTTCCTGAGTCTCGGCCGCGACGCGGGTCTCGCGCAGCACGGTATCGGCCAGCCCAGGCTCGATGCCGATACCATTCTGGCTGGATTGCATCGCCTGTATCAGAAGGTATTCCAGTTCCTTGTCCATGCCAATCACCTGCAACTCCTGCGCAGATGGGTAGAACTGCTGCACGATGGCGGGACCGAGCGCGACGCGCACCAGCGATGTGAGCTGGTAGGGATCCTGAGTGCGCGGCGCATTTTCCGCCAGCGTTTCCACGATGGTGCGCATATCGCGGATGTGCATGCCTTCTTCCAGCAGGCTTTGCAGCACCTTTTGCACAACGCCCAGCGGTAATGTCTTGGGCACCAGGTCTTCAACCAGTTTGGGCGAAACTTTGCCGATATGATCGAGCAATTGCTGCACCTCTTGCCGCCCGAGCAGTTCTGCGGCACGCGTGCTAAGCAGGTGACTCAGGTGGGTCGCCACGACCGTGCCCGGGTCAACCACGGTGTAGCCCATAACCTGCGCCTGGTCGCGCAAGGCACCGTCAATCCAGACTGCCGGCAGACCAAAGGCCGGATCACGCGTCTGCATGCCGGCCAACTCGCCCGTCACGCTGCCCGGATTGATTGCCAGCAACATATTCGGATAGGCCTCGCCACTGCCGACCTCCACTCCCTTGAGCGTGATGCGGTAACCGTTCGGACGCAAATCCAGATTGTCGCGAATATGCACTGCCGGAGGCAAAAAGCCGATGTCCTGGGTAAACTTTTTGCGGATGCCTTTGATGCGGCGCAACAAGTCGCCATCCTGCGCCTTGTCCACCAATGCGATCAGCCGGTAGCCCACCTCCAGCCCCAGCACATCAACTTGCTCGACATCATCCCATCTCGCCTCGGTGGATTCCGCGATAACCGGTGTCGCCGCAACGGCAGCCTGTTCCTGTTCGGCCGCTTGCGCGCTCTTTTGCGTCAGGTAATAAGCCAGCCACCCCATCGCGCCGGCCAACAGCAAAAAGGCGAAGTGCGGCATGCCGGGAATCAGGCCCATCGCGCCGATAATTGTGGCGGTCAGCATGATGACCTGCGGCTGCTTGAACAGTTGTTGGCTTAATTGCTGGCCGATGTTTTGATCGCTGGCGACACGACTCACCACCAGACCGGCGGCAGTGGAAATCACCAGCGCCGGAATTTGCGCCACCAGCCCGTCGCCGATAGTCAGCAAGGTATAGTATTTGGCGGCGGTGGCAATATCAAGATCGTGCTGCAGCACGCCGACGATCAAGCCGCCGATGATGTTAATCAGCAGAATGATGATGCCCGCAACCGCATCGCCGCGCACAAATTTGCTGGCGCCATCCATTGCCCCATAGAAGTCGGCTTCCTGCGCAACCTCGGCACGGCGTTTACGCGCCGCGTCTTCGCCGATCAGCCCCGCATTCAAATCGGCGTCGATCGCCATTTGCTTGCCGGGCATCGCATCCAGGGTGAAACGCGCGCCCACCTCGGCGATACGCCCGGCACCTTTGGTGATCACCACGAAGTTGATGATCACCAGGATCGCAAACACCACAATACCGACGGCGTAGTTGCCGCCCACCAGAAAATGGCCGAACGACTCGATCACCTTGCCCGCCGCGTCCGGCCCGGTATGCCCTTCCAGCAGCACGATCCGCGTGGAAGCCACATTCAGCGACAGGCGCAACAATGTGGTAATCAGCAACACGGTAGGAAATATCGCAAAATCCAGCGCCTTGTTGGTGTTCATGCTGACCAGCAACACCATGATGGAAATCGCGATATTGAAAGTGAACAAAATATCCAACAGCAGCGGCGGCAACGGCAGCACCATCATCGCCAGAATCATCACGATCAGCACCGGACCGGCCATACCGACTAGCCCGGCGCGCTTGACAAAGTTTTGTATAAGCAACAAATTCATAATTTAGTTCTTCATCCGGCAGCCGGGGCGGCGGCCGGATCCAGCTCAACCGGCACCGGCAAATATCCCGGTTCCTGCGGGCGCGCCCCGCCTTGTTTTTCGTAGCGATGCAGCTGGTAAACATAAGCCAGTACTTCGGCGACAGCGGTGTACAGCGCTTCCGGAATGGATTCGCCCAGATCGGTATGCTTGTGCAGTGCGCGCGCCAGCGGCGGGGCTTCCAGAATCGGCACGTGATTTTCCTCGGCGATTTCGCGGATGCGCAACGCCAGCAGATGCGAGCCCTTCGCCACCACCATCGGCGCGCGCATCCCCTTGTCGCCGTACTTCAGCGCCACCGCATAGTGCGTCGGGTTGGTCACCACCACATCGGCGGTCGGGATTGCCGCTATCATACGGCGGCGTGCCGCTTCACGCTGCAGGCTGCGGATGCGCCCCTTGACCATCGGATCGCCTTCGGTTTCCTTGGATTCCTGGCGCACCTCTTCCTTGGTCATCATCAGCTTCTTGTTGTGATCCCATAGCTGGAACGGCACGTCAATAGACACGATCAGCAGCATCGCGCCGGCGATCGTCATGAAACTTGCGCCGACCAAATGTCCTATTTGCGGGATCGAGGCAGCGGCGGCCTGCATACCGAGCGCCATCACCGCATCCTTGTTGTGCCAGACCACCCAAGCCGCCACTCCACCCACCAGGACGGCTTTGCCTATTGCCTTGGCCAACTCCACCAGCGCAGTTCCGGAGAACATGCGGGTGATACCGGAGACCGGGTTCATTTTGGAAAATTTTGGCTGCAGCGCTTCGATGCTGAACAACCAGCCATTCAGCAACAACGGAGAGAATGCTGCGGCAAGCATGACCGCGAGCAAGAAAGGGGAAAATGTGATTAACGCGTCCAGCGAAAGATCATACAAACGCGGGATCATCAGACCGGTATTGAATGCCAGCTCCCGGTCAAGTGTCAGACCATCATGCAACAGCTTTACCATGTGCTGGGTGAACGATGCCCCCATGAACCACAGGATTCCGCCGCCCGCCAGCAATACCGCGAACGTGGACAGCTCACGTGAACGGGCAACTTGGCCTTTTTCCCTTGCCTGGTCAAGCCGCCTCTGTGAGGGCTGTTCTGTTTTTTCTAGGTCGCTGTCTTCTGCCATGATGGATTCCGCGGGTCATGGCAATGATAGGCAGTTTGCACAATATTCAATCATATGAATAGCGGGGGCATTTCCTGTCTATTCAGCCACCTTCACGTCATTCTTACACTTATTTGGCAGCCTTGGGCTGGCATACCAACCCAGGCAAGGCACTTTCCCGGTTTAGCCGGGCTAAGCACAAATGTAGTAAGCGGTGACCTCGCTCCCGTTCCCCACATATTCCAGCTTATAGGCCATGCTTTCCACCAGCGTAATGCCGCGCCCATACTGGCCCCGTTTAACCTGGTTCTCGGCATCCACCTGAATTACCGCATAATTAAACCCGTTCCCGCTATCGGCAACCCGGATCTTTACGCCATATTTCCCCTCAATAACCACCTTCTCAATCTCAAGATCAATTTTCCCGTTATCAAGTGCATGCAGGCGTTCATCGCGTAATTGAAGAAATTTATCAAACCCGTCAACCCCATGCTTGATGCCGGAATCAAGCCGCAGAATGCCGTGATCGAGCGCGTTATTGAACAGCTCGGACAAGATCATGAATAGCGGTGCGGCAAATTCGTTGGCGATATGAATTTTTTCGATGATATTGGTCAGCATGGGAACGATATTGAGATATTTCAGCTCGGCGGCACCCAGGCTGATCTCGATTTTCCAATTGCTGCCGCCTTCCGGTATCACCTGAATGGGCGCATGTGCAGCCTGAACAACCTCAGCACGGAGATAGGTTGGAATCTCGACCAGCGCCAGCGAAATATCGTCATGCGCCGTCCGCCCGGCCAAGTGCAAATCCAACATGTTCACCAGATTTTCGAAACGCCCCTTTGGCTCGCTATCTTGCAACAATCTCCGAATCCGGTCTTTGCTGAACGGTTCACCCGGCGGAGATTCAGCCTCCGGCAAGCCATCCGAAAATAGGCACAACTGGCAATTTTCTTCATATTGAAAAACCTCCGGCTTGCCGGAAAAACTTTCACCCGGCAATATGCCAAGCGGCAGATTCGTAGATTCCCATTCATGCAGAATCTCTCCATTTTTATTGACCAGCATGGGTGCCGGGTTGCCGCCGTTCCACACTTCAATGACACGATTGCGCACATTGACTGAAATCAATGTGGCTGCAACAAAACGGTCCACCGGCATAAACCGGTTGATTTTCAGGTTCAACTCTTCCGCAATCTGGGCAATACGGAACCCATTTTCGGTCATATCGTAAAATGTCTGGCTGAGCGGCAATACATTGACGGCTGCAACCAACCCATGACCTACCGCATCGGCAAGTAAAATATGCAGTGCATCATCCGGGGTACGCGCCGCGAGCAGCATGTCGCCGCTCAAGTGTTCCGCCGGCCTGATGAGATGCCGAATAAGCGGATCCAGCGTGCCGTAGGCATTGGTAATGTGCCCCATGATGTAGCTGCCGATGCGCTGTTCCTCGTTAATGCGATCATGATATTCCTCAAGCACCAGGATTTTTTCGAGAAACTGTTGTTGCAATTGCACCACCCTGTCCAGATTGCTGCTGGCGCGGCGTATCGGCCTTAATATGCCGATGATGAACCAGGTGGAAAAAAGCAATCCCGCCAGGGCGAACGCAACCAATATCGCAGCGGAACGATCGCTTTGGTCGTTATGGGACTTTTCCATTGCTTCATTCAAATCCCCCAAACCGCGGAGTTGCGCTTCCCGGATCATTGCAATGATCGCGTTGAACTGTTCGGTTATTCGCTGACCGGCTCCCTCGGTCAAAGCATCGAGAGCAGGAATATTCCCCAATTCGCGCACATCTCTGAGTGCCAATGCCGAGTGATATTTACTAATCATCAGGATGTGTGACTCCAACAACGCATCTACCTCATCGGTGGGCAAGCCAATTTGCTGCATGATCGGGATTAACTGCCCTACCAGTATTTGCTCAACCTCTTCCCCCCGCCGGTCGAATTCCTCGATATATTGATTTGATAAAGCCGCATTGCGTCCACGGATTAAAATATTCTTCCAGGCATGCTGTTGCTCCTTGAAAGCCGATTCCGCGCTGCGCGCGGTCATCAGCGCGTAGGTTTGCACACTGGCGGCTGCCAACCCCTCCATAGTGCGTTCGTGGGCTTTTCCGGCTTCATACAGATTGAAGATGCCGGTCACAACCAGCGCACCAAGCAAGACAAATATGAGCGCAAACAACCGGGCTTTGACGCTGGCGACGCTCAACCAGTGCAGCAGCGGACTCTTTACCCGGATGACATTGCCTTCTTCGATGCGCAGCTTGCGCGAACCCTCGCGGATTTTCTGGTAAGCAGTCGAGGCAGACTCGATTTGCTCTTGCGTGGCTTTGTAACGGAACGCCACATAGCCGACGGTTTTGCCCTTTTCCAGCAGCGGGGTGACATTGGATATCGCCCAGTAGGAACTGCCGTCTTTGCGCCTGTTTTTGACTACCCCCTGCCAGGGTTTGTTGGCTTTAATGGTTTTCCATAAATCGGCAAACACCTCGGGTGGCATATCGGGATGGCGCACAATATTGTGCGGCGCACCGATAATTTCCTCGCGGCTGCGCCCGCTTATTTCAACGAACGCTTGATTACAGTAGGTGATAACACCCTTGATGTCGGTTTTAGTGACAATGATCACCCCGTCCGGCAACGGAAATTCGATGTTGGAGACAGGTAGATTCAACCGCATAGTCGTTAGCCGCCAGCCAGTAGGGGCACGGCGCGCCGTGCCCCTACTGGCTAGCTCGCATGCTTGATGTTAAAAATCTTGCTGAAATTGGCGACTCCCAGTACCTGCGACACCACGCCGGAAGTATTCAGCAGCGTGATCGGCTTGTTGACCGCCTTGGCGCGTTCATTCAGCAGCATCAACATGCCCAGCGCGGAACTGTCCAGATAATCCACCTTGCTCATTTCGACCTCAATCTCGCGCACGTCAGGATTATCAAGCAGCGGCGTATAGGCCTCCTTGAATTCGCGATGCACCTGAAAATCAAAACGGCCATGCATATTGATGCGCCCCGCCCTGTCCAGAATTTGTACATTAATAGCCATGATTACTCCCTTATTGGTGAATGATTAAACGTGATTACCCTTGCCGCTATGCGATACCAGATATTCCAGCGTACGGCGCGCGATACTCTGCAACGGCAGCACTTCGCTTGCGCCGCCTACCGCAATCGCCTCTCTGGGCATGCCAAAAACCACGCAACTCGCCTCGTCTTGCGCGATGGTATGCGAACCGGCTTGCTTCATTTCCAGCAAGCCCTGCGCGCCATCTTTGCCCATGCCGGTAAGAATGATACCCATGGCATTCGCGCCGGCGACATTGGCTGCCGAGCGGAACAACACATCCACCGACGGGCGATGACGGTTCACCGGCGGCCCCTGGTTCAGTTCGGTCATGTAGTTCGCCCCGCTGCGCTTGAGCAGCAGATGCGAGTGCCCCGGCGCAATGTAGGCGTGGCCCGGCAGGATGCGCTCGTTATGCTCCGCCTCCTTGACTGAAATCTTGCACAGGCTGTTCAGACGTTCCGCAAATGACTTGGTGAAATTTTCCGGCATATGCTGAGCCACCAGAATGCCCGGCACATCAGCCGGCAGGCTGGTCAATACCTCCTTGATCGCTTCGGTGCCACCGGTCGATGCGCCGATGATAATCAGCTTTTCCGTGGAAGAAAACCGCCCCGCGACACTGGGCAGAATCGCATCCGCAGAAAATTTCTCCTGGGTTAACGGTGCGACGGCAGTTTTACGCACCCGCGCCTGCGCAGCGGCACGAATTTTATCGGTGATGTCACCGGCATATTCCTCCATGCCGCGCGCGATATCCAATTTCGGCTTGGAAACGAAATCCACCGCACCCAACTCCAGCGCGCGAAAAGTGATATTGGAACCGCGCTCCGTCAGCGTGGAAACCATCACCACCGGCATCGGGCGCAAGCGCATCAGCCGTTCCAGAAAGTCCAGCCCGTCCATCCTGGGCATTTCCACATCCAGCGTCAGCACGTCCGGATTGAGCGACTTGATCATCTTGAGCGCCACCAGCGGGTCGGGCGCCGCCCCTACGCACTCCATATCTTTTTCCCGGTCGATAAGCTCCTTCATCATGCTGCGGATCAGCGCAGAATCGTCAATCACCAGCACTCTTATTTTTCGGTTTTCCATGTTCATCCTAGTCGGATAGTTTTGTTACATTCGTAGGTGCCCGAACACAAGTTTCTCGTGCCCCGGTAATCCCCCGAACAACTCCATATCGCCTTCCATCTTCGAATAATGCAAGCGCGCGTTGTATCCGGTTTCGCGGTTGATAATCGTATCGTTATACTTGTTTCAGCTTCTCTACCCTGACCAGGCCAGTTTGGGGAAAGTAATCCACTTTGCGCGGATAGATATCGAGCAAATCCTGCGCGGCAATGGGAATTTTTTCCGTCTTGAGAAATTTCAGCGCAAACTCGGCATTGCGCTCGCCGACATTGGCGACAAGTAAAACCGCGCAACACTGCGCCGCCACCGAACACTTTCACATCAAAATTACTGCGCTTCGCACCCATCTTGAGCAACTGGTTAATCAATATTTTCATCGCATAGGTGCCATAGCGCGCCGACTCGCCCAACGGATTGTTTTGATCCTGACCGCTATCCGGCAACATATCGCGCGCCGTCGCATAATATTCTCCGGGCAATATCTTGGCTGCCTCGGAGTTATGCTGCCGATCAAAATACAGGTTCGGTGCCAGGAATTCTTCAAAGCCATGCTCAGCCATGCCGGGCCATTCCTTTCCGATCCGCCGCCAGGGTAATCGGATTATTTTGGCGCGTGAGGCGCATGATGATGTCCATGCGATTTAGGTTTGGCCAATTCGTACACCGTCTTACCGCGCAAACTGAACAAGTGCGTGGCATTATGAAAACTCTCCGAATGCCCGGCAAACAGCAATCCACCCGGTTGCAGCAACGGCACAAACCGTTCCAATATTTTAAGTTGCGTTGCCTTGTCGAAATAGATCATCACATTACGGCAAAAAATCGCATCCAGCGGGCCACGTATCGGCCAGTCATTGCTGAGCAAATTCACCTGCCGGAAAGTAATCATGGCGCGCAACTCCGGCCTCACCCGCACAAAACCCGCCTGCGCGCCCGTTCCCCTGAGAAAGAAACGCTTTACCATATCATCGGAAAGCTTCTCAATACGCTCGACCGGATAAACGCCGGCTTCCGCCTTGGCAAGCACATTGGTATCCAAATCGGTGGCGATGATGGTAACGGGTGGCGTAAAGCTGCTAAAAGCATCTACCATGGTCATCGCCATCGAATAGGGTTCCTCGCCAGTTGATGCCGCCGAACACCACAGCGAAATGTGATGCCGCCCTTTTTGTTTGAGCACGTGTTCGGCCAACAACGGAAAATGGTGCGGTTCGCGGAAGAATGAAGTCAGGTTGGTGGTAAGCGCATTTACAAACGCCTCCCATTCAGCCTTGTTGTTGCTCTCCAGCAATGCCAGGTAATCCTTGAAATTATTGATGCCGGTTGCCCGCAAGCGGCGTGCCAAGCGGCTGTACACCATATCCTGCTTGGACGGGTTAAGCGAAATTCCGGCATGGTCATAGATCAACTGCCGTACCCGTTCGAAATCCTTGCTCGTAAAAACAAATTCACGGTCACGGTCACCGCCGGATTGAAGATTGGTGTTCATGGCATCCTAAAATACAGCGCGTGCCCAGCTCGGCAGGGCACCGCTAACTAATGCACCGGTTCAGGCAAGGCGAGAAAACTTTATCATGGTTTGTCAATTCTCAATTCCCGTAGGAACGCAGCACGCCGTACCTCTGCTAATTCGGCGAATGGCACAACAGACTACTGTCGCCTTCACCAGCCACCGCAATTCTTTCCAGCGCGGCAAGCACTTCCATGCTGTCGGCTTCCAGCTTCCCGATCAGATCGATGCCACGCAAAGGTTCTCCGGATCGAAATGCCGTAACGGCTTCCCTGCCATGCTGATGAAATGCCTGATGCGGATTTGCCACGGCAGCATAGCCATCCAGCTTGAAAAAACAATCCTTGCCCTCGCCCTCAAAGTACCACTTGCCCAACCGGCAATCGGTATGCGGCGCAAAACTATCCGCCTCGCGATCCGATATACCCATGAACACTTTGTAAATTTCAAATTTATAAAGTATATGGTCAATCTTGGCGACTTCGACAAAGCTGCGCAGCGCCGCCGCCGAAATCGTGCCTTCCATCTGGTGAGACAATTCCAGCAAATGCTTCATGTTGTCCATCACGCCCGCAACATCACGGCTGAATACCTGCGACTTCGCCGCCAAGCCTTCCATCTGCGCTTTGGTGAGGTCTGTTTCGCCCTGAATGGCAGTTACAATCGTCGAGATTTCGCTGGTCGCTTTCGCGGTACGCTCGGCCAGCTTGCGCACTTCGTCCGCGACTACCGCAAAACCCCGCCCTTGCTCACCGGCACGCGCTGCCTCGATCGCCGCATTGAGCGCCAACAGGTTAGTCTGGTCGGCGATTTCCTTGATTAACTGAACGATGCTGCCGATCTGCGCCGCGCGCTCGGTCAGGTTTTGTATATTCTGCGAAGTCTGCATGGTATCCCCGGATAGAGCATCCAGGCTCTGCGCAATCTGCAACACGGCTTCACGGTTGCTGGCCGAAATACTGGCGGCTTCAATGGCATGCTGTTTTTCTTCGCGCAACGCCTGTGCCGCAGCGGCCTGGGATTTTTGCAGCACCACAAAGGAATCGCCGAATCCCTGCATATTGGCATACAGCCGTATCGAAGTCTGATGTTCGGCATGAACCCCTTCAAGCTCGGCACGCACCATATCCCGCTCGCTTTCCAGCCTGGACAAATCGCTACGTAGCGCGGCAATCTCCCGGTCGGCCTGCGCCAATCTGGCTTGCAATGCCTGGTGTTCCTGTCTCAATTTTCCGCAAAACATGATTTTCTCCTAGGTCGGACAGTGGTGAGTAGGAAGAGGAAAGTGTGAAAACCTACCCCATACTTCACACTCCCCCCTCTTCACTCCCTGATTTTCTAATGTCCCCGCACGTCGCTGAGCAGTTCCTTGATATCGAGAATCAGCACAATGTCGCCCTCGCTGGACATGGTCACGCCCGCCACGCCTTTGGGGCGGAAAGTGTCCAGCGATTTGATCACCACATCATCGTGCCCGGCAAAGCCGTCTGCAGACAGGATGAAACTGTTGTTGCCAAACTGCATCAGCACGCCCACTTCCGGATTAACGCTCTGTTCCCAACCGATCAACTGCGCCAGCGGCAGTACCGGCAGCACTTCGCCGCGCACCACCATGGTCGCCCTGCCGGAAACCCGCTGCAATTGATCAGGCGTGATGGACAGGATTTCCCGCACCATCGACAACGGCACGGCGAAAGACTGTTCACCGAGGCGCAAAATCAGCACCGGCAGGATCGCCAGTGTGAGCGGCAAGGAAATGGTCAGCACGGTTCCCTTGCCCGGCTCGGACTGGATGTTGACGACACCGTTAAGTTTCTGGATATTGGTTTTCACCACATCCATGCCGACACCGCGCCCGGAGACGCTGGAAATTTCATCTTTGGTCGAGAATCCCGGCAGGAAAATCAATTCCAGGCACTGGCTCTCATCCAGCGTATTCGCCACCTCGTTGGTGATCAGCCCCTTTTCGATTGCCTTGTTGCGGATCACCTCGGGGCGCATGCCACGCCCGTCATCCGCGATGGTGATCAGAATATGATCACCTTCCTGGCGCGCGCTTAACTCCACCATGCTCTTTTCCGGTTTTCCGGCGGCGATGCGCCCCTCGATAGTTTCTACGCCGTGATCCACCGCATTGCGCACCAGGTGCACCAGCGGATCGTTCAAGTCCTCGATCATGGTCTTGTCCATTTCGGTTTCTTCGCCGGACAATACCAACTCCACATCCTTGCCCAAGGATCGCGCCAGATCGCGCGCCAAGCGCGGATATTTTTTGAACAGGCGGCCGATCGGCTGCATCCGCGTCTTCATCACCGCATTCTGCAAATTCACCACCAGCATATCCAGTTGCGTAACGGATTGGTCCAGCTCACGCAAGGTGTCCGCATCGTTGCGCCCCTGCATGATGTCGGAGCGCAAATGCGTCAACCGATTTTTGGTCAGGCCGATTTCGCCGGAAAGATTGAGCACCTGGTCGAGACGAACGGTGTCCACACGGATTGTCGATTCCTTGGCTTCCTTTGCCGGCACATCGCCGTCGCGCCGCCCGACCGTAGCGCCCGGCACATCGCTGGTGCGGCGGCCAAATGCCTTGGTGGTCGCTTCCTCCTCGGAAATGGCTTCGGCGATCTTTTCCGGATCGCGCGTAACCCCCACTTTGGCGGCGATGTCGGTACCGCCGGTTAATGCGTTATACAGCGCATCCCAATCCACTCCGTCTATCATCTGCGTAGTTGGCACAGCACTGGGCGCACTCGCTGCCGGGCTGGCCGGCTGGTTTTTTGCCGAAGCGGCAATCGCCTTTCCGCTCAACGCCGCCTTCAAGTTATCAAGCATTTCAGCAGGGGCTGCGCCCGGTTGCAGGTTTTGCTGCAGCGCGCCAAACATCCTGCGTACTTCGGCAGTCGCCGCAAAAATCACATCCATGAGTTCAGCGCTCAACGTCAACTCATGGTTGCGCAATTTATCGAATAAATTTTCGGTAAGGTGGCACAGCGTCACCAGCTCACCGGCATTGAGAAATCCAGCACCGCCCTTGATAGTATGGAAACCGCGAAATATCTCATTAAGCAACTTGCTATCGTTAGGATATTTTTCCAGTTCCATCAATTTACTGTCCACATCCGACAGCATTTCACCCGCCTCCAGCAAAAAATCGCTTAATAACTCTTCCATGCCAGCAAAGTCGTTCATTTCATTCTCCTAATCTGCAGGGGCAATTCATGCGCCCCTACCAACCTGTAGGGGCACGGCGCGCTGTGCCCCTACGGCACATTAAAACCCCAAACTTTCCAGCAAGTCATCCACCTGATCCTGGCTGGTCACCACGTCCGTGCGTCCCGCTGCATTGATAACCGGGCCATTCAACAGCCCCGTATCAAACTCCGCCTTGACCGAAGCCGGCGCATTCTCCAGCAACAACGACACCAACTGCTGTTCCATACTTTTTGTTACTTCGATAATCTTCTTGATGACTTGGCCGGTCAGATCCTGAAAATCCTGCGCCATCATGATTTCCATCAGGCAGGCATTGGTCGCCTTGGTTTGCTTGGGCACCTCATGGAGAAAGGCCTGTGTTTGCATGACCAGATCCCTGAATTGCATCACATCCAGCTTTTTCTCGAACAGCATCTGCCACTGCCCCGCCAAGCGATGTGATTCGACTTCCACCTTCTCCAAAATCGGTTGCGCCGCATCGGTCGCATTCAGCACCCGCTCCGCAGCTTGTTGCGTCAAGGTCGCCACATAATTCAAGCGATCGCGCGCATCGGGAATGGACGAGGCTGCCTTTTCGATTTCCTTGTTCAGCCCCAGCTCGCGCAATGTGTCATGCAATGTCCGCGCCATATGGCCAATCTGATTGATCACCTTCCCCGACCCGGCTTCAACGCTACCTGCTGCGGAAGAGGGATTTGTTTCAGCGGCATTGGCCGCCACGATGCTATCGAACAACGATTCGAGGTCGTCCGAATCCCCGGTTGCAGTATTGTTAGTCATCGCATTGCTCACTTTTGTAGGTTTGGAAAGTTCTGAAAGATTTTCTTCAACTTCTCATCCAGCGTCGCAGCCGTGAACGGTTTCACCACGTAACCGCTCGCCCCGGCTTTTGCCGCCTCGATAATATTTTCTTTCTTCGCCTCTGCCGTCACCATCAACACCGGCAAGTGCTTGAGCTTGGCGTCCGCGCGAATTTCCCGCAGCAGATCAATTCCCGTCATGTTGGGCATGTTCCAATCGGATACCACAAAATCAAACTCGTCCGCGCGCAGTTTGGCCAATGCATCTACACCGTCTTCCGCCTCCTGGACGTTCAAAAAGCCCAACTCCTTGAGCAAGTTGCGCACGATGCGCCGCATCGTGGAAAAATCATCCACCACCAAAAATCTTGTATTTTCTATTCCCATAACAATCCCCTAAATTCCGACAACACGGCCCGCAATCCGTACGGGCACGGCGCGCCGTGCCCGTACATCACGTCAACAACGGACGCAGTACTGATGACAACACCATCGAATCAAATTTCGGCACATAGTGATCCACCCCAACGCGTCGCCCCATTGCACGGTTCGCATCCGAAGACAGCGACGAATGCATTACCACCGGTATGCCGTCAAAACGGCGGTCCGATTTGATGTACTGGGTCAACACATAACCATCCATTTCCGGCATTTCCGCATCAGTCAAAATCACCTGAATCTGGTCATGCAGATTTGCTCCGGTACTCTGTGCCGTATCCGCCATCGCCTTGAGCCTTTCCCAC
This sequence comes from Gallionella sp., assembly GCA_028714895.1. Taxonomy (GTDB): domain Bacteria; phylum Pseudomonadota; class Gammaproteobacteria; order Burkholderiales; family Gallionellaceae; genus Gallionella. The sequence goes on from JAQTLM010000013.1 coordinate 62,159, forward strand.
GCTTCGTCGCCATTGGTTGCCTGAATGTGCTTGACGCCCATTTTGTCCAGCACTTCGGCGATTTTTCTGCGTGCCACCATCGAGTCGTCGGCAAAGAAAATACACAGATCATGCTCTGACTGCACGCGTTCGACATTTCCGACGACAGCATCGCCAAACGCATTGGCTAAAATCTGCTCCACATCCAGAATCGAAATCAGCGATCCATCCGGCAACTCGGTGATCGCGGTGATCAGCGCTCCCTTGTCGGAGAGCATCCCCTCGGTCGCACGTACCTTGTCCCAATCTACCCGGATGATGCGATCCACCCCCTGCACCAGAAAACCCAGAATGTGATTACTGTATTCCGCCACCATCATGGTCTGATGTTTCTCGGACGGTTGCAACCCCATGAAATTCGCCAGGCTCAGCACCGGCATCACATGCCCGCGCAACGACACAATGCCTTCCACCCCATTCGGCATGTTCGGCGTGCGCGTGATTTTGCCGGCCTGGCAAACTTCCTTGACCTTGAACACATTGATGCCGAACTTCTCGCCGCTTCCCAGGCTGAATAACAGGATCTCCATCTTGTTGGTACCAGCCAGGCTGGTGCGTGCATCAACCTGATCCAGCAAGCCGTCCTGGTTATTGCTCAACGTATCTTCCGTATAAGTCATTTTTTTCTCCTGCTATCAGGCCAACAACCGCGCCAGTGTCTGTGCCAGCTTCTGCGGTTCAAACTTCGGCACGTACTCGTCCACTCCAACCGTCTTGCCGAGCTGCTGGTTGGATGAGCTGCTCAACGACGAGTGCATCAGCACCGGTATGCCAATAAACCGCTTATCCGCCTTGATCTTGCGCGTCAGCATATAGCCATCCATCTCGGGCATTTCCACATCGGTCAAAATCACCTGCAGCATATCCTTGAGCGGCGTATGCGAGTCGTCGGCATAATCCGCCATCTTTGACAATTCAATCCACGCCTGGCGGCCATTGATTGCCGAAATATGCTTCACCTGCATAGCATCCAGTGTGCGCGCAATCTGGTTGCGCGCTACCGAAGAATCGTCGGCAAAAAACACCGTGCGTTCCTTGCCCAGCGGCTTCACGCTCTTGAAAATCAACTCGTCGGAATCGAAACGGCTGGTTTCGGAAAGCACCTTCTCCACATCCAGCATCATCACCAGACGACCATCCTTCAGTTCGGTAATCGCCGTGACCAGCCCGCCCATTTCGGCAACCAGCATCGCCGGCGGAACGCGCATCGCCGCCCAATCCAGGCGCAGAATGTTGTCCACCGCCTTGACCAAAAAACCCTGGGTATGGCCGTTGTACTCGGTGACAATCATGATCTCCGCCTTGTCGTCGGTCTCGATCCCCGTGTATTTAGCCAGATCGATCACCGGCACCAGCGCTCCGCGCAAACTCACCATGCCTTCCACCGCTGGTGGCATTTCCGGCGCACGGGTAATTTTCGGGATGCGCATCACCTCGCGCACCTTGAACACATTGATGCCAAAAGTTTCTTCACGCCCGGTGCGATTATCCAAACCGAGCGCAAACATCAAGATTTCCAGCTTATTGGTTCCCGCCAGCTTGGTGCGAGCATCAATATTTTTTAACAGATCCGACATTTTTCTCTCCTAAATCTGGGAAGTAGGGGCACGGCGCGCCGTGCCCTACCCCATCGCACATTTGGTCAGCGGATACCCAGCCTTTTTCAGTTCATTGGCCGACTCGGCCAGCTCTTCTGCGGCCGATTTGGCATCCTTGGCGGATTGCGCATTGTTATCCACCAGACTGGTGACGCGCTCCAGACTATTTGCCACACTCTCGCTCGCCGCAGACTGCTCTCTCGATGCGGTGGCAATATGCTCCATGCGCTCATCCACGTTGACCATTGCGACCCTGATTTTTTTGAGCCCTTCGCTATTGATATGAACCAATGCAACCCCGGCTTCAACATCGGTCATCGCGCCTTGCATGGATTTTACGGCAGCCTCCGAGATTGCGTTAATCTCGCCGATGGTGTTGGCAATATCCTTGGTGCTGGTTGCAGTGCGTTCCGCCAGCTTGCGCACTTCGTCCGCCACCACCGCGAAACCGCGCCCCTGTTCGCCGGCGCGCGCCGCCTCAATCGCCGCATTCAACGCCAGCAGGTTGGTCTGTTCGGCGATATCCTTGATGGCATTCGCAATCGCGCCGATCTTCTGGATGGCCGCGCTGAGATCGGAAATCGTCTTGCCGGAAGACTGCACGGTATCCACGGCTTTGCTCATGGCGGGGTTAATTTGGCCTTGCATCCTGTCAGCGTTGGCATTGATAACTTCCTGCATCGCCCGCGCATCGTTGAGCGAATCCGCCGCCATGCTTGCCACTTCGGCGATCGATTGGCTGAATTCCTCCATGGTGCTGGCAATCTGCTGGATATGATCCTGCTCATCAACCGCATTTTCCGCCACGCTGGACACCCTGGCGTCCATATCCATAATGCGCTGCTGCATCTGCCCAACCGGCGTGGCAATCTCATCCACCATGGTGCGCAGGTAACATTGCATGGTTTGAATTTCGCACAGCAGCGATCCCATTTCATCCCGAATGGAAAGATCCAGTTCGGTATCGAGATTGCCCTCCATGATATTCCTGAACTCATTACTCACCACACGAACCGGGCGGCGCACATACCTGTCGACACAGTAGCCGATGAAAAAGAACAGGAAGACTTGCAGCACAACCTGACCGCCCAGCATCAGCATCTCCATGCGGTCAACTTTGGCGCCATCCGACTTCATGTCGATTACCACATCCGAAGCACCAAGCACCGCGCCTTCCGGCACCGCGTGACAACCCGTGCAATCGGTGCCGTGAAAATCCTTGCTCGCCAGATAGGGTGTTATCACCCTCAGCACCGTCGCGCCGCCCCCGTTGCTCATAAAAGTGACGCTTTGCTTCTTGCTTTCGATCACCTGCCGTTGCGCATCGTCCTTGATCCGCTCTTCCGGCAGGCCCTGGCCATACAAATCCACCACCGGCTGCGCACGAACCAACTGCGCGGATTTGACGCTGCCGGACGAGCTGATCTTATGGATTAATAGCTTGCGGTTATTTACCTCGCTGAATTGCCCGACCACCATCAGCATGTTCGCGCTGTCGATAATTTCGTTGGCGAGCTGGGTACCTTTTTCAATCGCCAGTTTTTTTGGCTCCTCACTAAGGCTCGCGGAAATAAAGATTTGCGCGGTGGCCAGAACAACGATGAGCGTAGCCTGGATCATGAATTGTAATTTGGCCTTCAGCGACCAGTTTTTGAACTTGAACCGCTCGTATTTCGACACGACCTGCGCGCCGGACTGGTTCAACTCCCGGTACAACGCTTCCGCTTCGGCAACCTGATTGCGCGTCGGGGCTTTGCGCACCGATACATAGCCGGTGATTTTGCCGCCTTCAACAATCGGCGCGACGGTGGCGCGCACCCAATAGTGATCGCCATTCTTGCAGCGGTTCTTGACCATGCCGCGCCACGGACGTTCTTCTTTCAGCGTATCCCACAGCCATTTGAAGGCTGACGGCGGCATATCGGGATGGCGCACGATGTTGTGGCTTGTGCCGATCAGCTCTTCGCGCGAATAGCCGGAAATCGCCACGAACGCATCGTTTGCATAGGTAGTGATACCCTTGGTGTCAGTTTTCGAGACCAATACCGCACCAGCCGGAAATGGCACTTCCTTTTGTGAAACGTATGCGTTTTTGTTTTGCATTATCGTTTTTACCAAGTTTTTTCAATCTCGCAGGGCACGGCGCGCCGTACCCCTTCACATATCGTGCCCCTACACCTTGAACCGGCTCGCCGCAGCCTGCAACTCATTGGCCAACTGTTCCAGGCGCACGATACCCTGAGTATTCGATTCCACTGCCGCGTGATTCTCTTCCGACATTTGCGCGATTTTCTCCACGTTGCGCGCAATCTCGGTGCTCGCCAGGCTTTGTTCGCTCACCGAGGCGGCGATGTCGCTCACGCCGTGGCTGGATT
>JAQTLM010000014.1 GCA_028714895.1 Gallionella sp.
ACGCTCGATCATCGCGGGCACTTGCTCGCTTTGATCGGGATGCACAATAAACACGATTTCGTAATGTCGCATTACATCTCCTTATGGTTAAGCCCCCCGCTTGCGGTGCGGTGGAGCAAGGTATGTGGAACTGCCCATAACAAATTTACAGGCACAGTCTCACAGGGGCGCGCATTATAGCGAAATAGGCTTATAGGTCAAGGAGTTTAATGCGGAGCATTTGTGCCGCCAGTCACAACTCTGCACGTTGCCGCACCGCCTCGAACAAACAGATTGCTGTGGCCACCGCGGCGTTCAGCGATTCGATCTTGCCAGGCATCGGAATGGCGATTGTTTGTGTGGCCATACCCAGCAGGCCCGCAGACAGCCCTGCCCCTTCGTTGCCGACCAGAAATGCGATATTGCCACGCAAGTCGCAGTCGTACAGGCTGCGTTTGGCTTGCAGGCTAGCGGCCAGCAACGTTCCTGCAGAGTGGTCAGCAGGCAAGCCGCGTAGCGGCTGCTCGCAAAACACCCTAGCCACGCCCGGCAAGTCCTGCCGCTCGTGGATATTCAGCGCAAAATGCCCACCCATCGCGGCGCGCAGCACTTTCGGCGACCACACATCGGCACAGCCCGTGGAAAGGAACACCGCATCGCACCCAGCCGCCGCCGCCGAACGCAACATCGAACCGAGATTGCCGGGGTCCTGGATATCCTCCAGCAACAGGGCAAAGCGGCTATCGGCTATCGTTCCTGTTGGCTGCGGCAGGCCGATCAATGCGAGAATGCCGGTCGGCGTTTTCAGTTCGCTGAGTTCCGCGAATAGCTTGTCATCCAGTTGCGTCACGGGCACGGCGGCGGCACGTTCGAGCAATGCCGTTATTTCCGCGTCGCACAACGCGGCCGCATTCAGCAGAATGTGTTGCGGAAGTTTTTCGGAGTCCAGATACGCCGCCAGCAAATGCGTGCCATCCAGCAGGGTCTGGTTAGCCTTGCCGCGTTGCCGCGCCGAACCGCCGAGCTTGGCGAGTTCCTTGAAAAATGGGTTGTCGCGGGACTGGATATACTTCATGCCAAAATAGGCTTCATCCCGCCGTAGTTGCTTCCTGTTCCAGCAACGCGCCGATTTCTTCCAGCGACGGAAGCTCCTGCAAGGCGCGCAGATTCAGGTCGTCGAGCATCTGCTTGGTGGTGGCGAATAATTCCGGTTTGCCCGGTGTATCGCGCGTGCCGATGGCTTCAATCCAGCCGCGCGCTTCCAGGGTTTTTAATATCTGCGATGAGACCGCGACGCCGCGTATTTCCTCGATGTCGCCGCGTGTGACCGGTTGGTGATAGGCGATGATGGCGAGCGTTTCCAGCACCGCACGCGAGTAGCGCGGCGGTTTTTGCGGATTGAGCCGATCCAGGTATTGCTGCATTTCCGGTTTGGCGCGAAACCGCCAGCCGCTGGCCACACGGGTCAATTCCACGCCGCGCTCTTGCCAATCCTGCGCGAGCTCTTCGAGCAAGGTTTCGAGTTGATGATTGTCCAGCGACACATCGCTGAGCTTCTTCAGTTCCGAAACCGGCAGGGGTTCCGTGGTGGTCAGTAGCGCGGCCTCGATCACGCGTTTAAATTGCTCGGTGTTCATTTTTCCGCCGAACAAATCCGTGCAGACCGTAACACTCTCCGGACTGGGTTCAGTTTCAACGGGGAGTGGCGCTTCACTCTGCGGTAATGGCTCTACTTGTTCGGACATAGATACTCCCAAATATTTCACTTTGCTGAATTTCCACCAGATATTCTTTGGCCAGCTCGAGGATGGCGATGAAGGTCACCACCAGTTTCGGCACGCCGCTCTCCAATTCAAACAACTGGTCGAATGCGACATACTCGCCGCCCTGCAGGCAGCGCAGCACATGCGTCATCTGTTCGCGCACCGACAACTGTTCGCGCCGCACCTTGTGGTGCGTGTTGAGCTTGGCGCGCGCCAGCAGGCCCAGCCAGGCCTGGCGCAAGTCTTCCACGCTGACTTCCGGCAGGCGTTCCCGCACGGTATTTTCAATCAGCACCTGCACGATCTCGAAATCGCGCCCGGCTTGCGGCAGCTCGTTGAGCTGCTGCGCGGCCTGTTTCATCTGCTCATATTCCAGCAAGCGGCGCATCAGTTCGGCGCGCGGATCTTCGCCGTCTTCTTCGCTGACCTTGGGCGGACGCGGCAGCAACATGCGCGATTTGATCTCGATCAGCACCGCCGCCATCAGCAGATACTCTGCCGCCAATTCCAGGCGATGCTGCTGCATCATCTCGATGTAGCTCATGTATTGCCGGGTCAATTCCGCCATCGGAATATCCAGCACATCGAGATTGTGCTTGCGGATCAGGTACAGCAACAAGTCCAGCGGCCCCTGGAAATTCTCCAGCACCAACTCCAGCGCGTCCGGCGGAATATACAAACCCTGCGGCAACTCCAGCAGCGGTTCGCCGTGGATGCGCGCGATCGGATGGAGTGAGAGTTGCAGTTCGCTCATCGCAGGTTAGCTGTAGCCCAGCCCCATCGCCTCGCGCACATCGCGCATAGTCTCTGAGGCCAGTTTGCGCGCCTTTTCGCAGCCGTCAGCGATGATGTTGCGCACCAGCACCGGGTCGTCCAGATACAGTTGCGCGCGTTCGCGCATCGGGCGTTGCTCCTCGAGCACCGCGTCGATCACCGGCTGTTTGCATTCGATGCAGCCGATGCCGGCGCTCTTGCAACCCTGCATGACCCATTGCTTGGTCTGTTCGTTGGAATACACCAGGTGCAACGGCCATACCGGGCATTTGTCCGGATCGCCGGCATCGGTGCGGCGGATGCGCGCCGGGTCGGTCGGCATGGTGCGGATTTTCTTGGTCACGCTGGCCTCGTCTTCGCGCAGCGTGATGGTGTTGTTGTAGGACTTGGACATTTTCTGCCCGTCCAAGCCGGGCATTTTCGACGCGGCGGTGAGCATCGCTTGCGGCTCGGACAGGATCATCTTGCCGCCGCCTTCCAGATAACCGAACAGGCGTTCACGGTCGCCGTGGCTCAGGCTCTGCTGCTCGTCCAGCAAGGATTTGGCGGATTCCAGCGCCTCGTCGTCGCCCTGCTCCTGATAGCGGGTACGCAGTTCGGCGTACAGCTTGGCCTTTTTCCCGCCGAGCTTTTTGACCGCGGCTTCGGCCTTTTCCTCAAAGCCGGGTTCGCGCCCGTAGATATGGTTGAAGCGGCGCGCGATCTCGCGGGTGAATTCGATATGCGGCACCTGATCCTCGCCCACCGGCACTTGGGTGGCACGGTAGATCAGGATATCCGCGCTTTGCAGCAACGGGTAGCCGAGGAAACCGTAAGTGCTCAGGTCTTTCTCGGAGAGTTTTTCCTGCTGGTCCTTGTAGGTCGGCACGCGCTCCAGCCAGCCCAGCGGCGTGATCATCGACAGCAGCAGATGCAACTCGGCATGTTCCGGCACGCGTGACTGGATGAACAGCGTGGCATGGGCGGGATCGACCCCGGCCGCCAGCCAGTCCACCACCATGTCCCACACGCTTTGTTCGATGATCTGCGGCGTGTCGTAATGCGTGGTCAGCGCATGCCAGTCGGCCACGAAGAACAGGCATTCGTATTCGTGCTGCATCTGCACCCAATTTTTCAACACCCCGTGGTAATGCCCCAGATGCAAACTTCCGGTGGGGCGCATTCCCGATAACACACGATCAGCAAACATATTTCCTCAAAGCCTAAATATAAACGAAATCAATTTGAACATCAGGCTCACCAGCGGCGAAAGTATCAAACTCAACACCGGCGTGATTGCCAGAAAGATCAGGATAAACATGCCGTATGGCTCGATCCTGGCCAGCTGAAACGCCTGGCGGTGCGGCAACAGACTGACCGCCATGCGCCCGCCATCCAGCGGCGGCAACGGCAACAGGTTCAACACCATCAGCACGACATTGATTTTAATCCCCCATTCGGCCATACCCAACAACGGCTCGGCAAAATAACTGCCGGGAAACGACCACGCCATTTTATAAAGCAATGCCCAAGCCAGCGCCATCGCCAGGTTGGAAGCCGGTCCGGCAATCGCCACCCACAGCATATCCTGCTTGGGGCGGCGTAGCGCGCCGAAGTTGACCGGCACCGGCTTGGCCCAGCCGAACAGGATGCCGCCCAGCCACAGGGTTAGCAGCGGGAACAGGATCGTGCCAACCGGGTCGATATGGCGCAACGGATTCAGGCTGATGCGCCCCTGCTGGTAAGCAGTCATATCGCCGAAATGGCGCGCCACATAGCCGTGCGCCGCTTCATGCAGGGTGATGGCGAACAGCACCGGGATCGCCGCGAGCGCGATGGTTTGAATAAGTTGTTCTAGCTGCATTTAATTTTTGATTCCATAAATTTCGTAGGTCGGGTTTTAACCCGACAGTATTTTTGGGGCCGCCTTGTCGGGTTAAAACCCGACCTACAATTCCTCAATTCCAAAAGGCGTGATATCGCCCTTGCCGCGACGCAGCAATATCGGCTTATCGCCGGTCAAATCAATCACGGTGGTGAAATCTACACCTACCGCGCCACCATCAATTATTAGGTCAACTTTCTTTTCCAGCAATTCGCGAATCCGTTCGGCATCATTCAGCGGCCATTCTTCATCCGGCAATATCAGCGTGGAACTGGACATCGGCTCGCCCAGCTCTTCCAGCAGCGCCAATGCCACAGGATGATCGGGAATGCGGATGCCGATGGTGCTGCGCTTGGGATGCTGCAGGCGTTTCGGCACCTCCTTGGTCGCCTCCAGGATGAAGGTGTAGCTGCCCGGTGTATTGCTTTTCAACAGGCGGAATTTGCTGTTGTCCACGCGCGCATAGCGCGAGATTTCCGACAGATCGCGGCACATCAGGGTCAGATGATGCTGTTCGTCCAATTGGCGTATCTGGCGGATGCGCGTCACGGCATCCTTGTCGTCCAGATGGCAGCCCAGCGCGTAGCAGGAATCGGTGGGGTAGACCACGATGCCGCCGTCGCGCAATACTGCCGCCGCTTGGCGGATCAGGCGCGGATTCGGATTATCGGGGTGGATGGTAAAAAATTGTGACATAAAACTCAGATTTTCCTGCGCCCATTTTCAAAAGCTCTATTTATCATGCTACTTGCCATGCTTCCCAGACCGGACGACAACCCAGCGGAAAATCCGGCATCCGCCCCATGTCCCGGTAGCTCTCGCCCGGGCCGTGAAAATCCGAACCGCATGAACACATCAAATTGAATTCCCCGGCATAACGCGCGAACTCGGCATATTGTTCCGGCGTGTGGCTGCCGCTCACCACTTCGATCGCCTGTCCGCCGCTTTCGACGAACTCGGCCAGCAATTCATGCATGGTCTTCTTGCCCATGCTGTTGCGCCCGACCATATAGCGGCCGGGATGCGCCAGCACCGCCACGCCGCCGCTGCCGCGCACCCAGCTCACCGCGTCCGCCAGCGCCGCCCATTGGTGCGGCACATAACCCGGCTTACCCTTCGCCAAATAACGATTAAACACGCTCTTCACGTCCTTGCAATGCCCGGCTTCGACCAGATAGCGCGCAAAATGGGCGCGCCCGATCATATTGGGGTTTCCCGCATAACGATACGCGCCTTGCAGCACGCCGCCGATGCCGGCTTTCGCCAGCGCCTCGGCCATTTTTCTGGCACGCTCACCGCGCCCGCTGCGCACCCCGAGCAACCCTGATACCAGCGGCGGGTACGCCGGATCGATGCCCAGGCCGACGATATGCACAGTGTGGGTGCGCCACGTCACGGAAATCTCCACCCCGTTGATGAAGGTCATGCCGTACTGTGCGGCAGCGGCGCGCGCGTCATCCAGCCCATCCATGTCATCGTGATCGGTCAGCGCCAGCACCTTCACACCGCGCTCGGCAGCCCGCGCCACCAGCTCGACCGGAGTGAGCGTGCCGTCGGAAATATTGGAGTGACAATGCAGGTCATAATCAAGCATCAGATTTCGCCGCTACTTTTCTTCATCAATTTCCCTTCCTCGACGCGCTTGCGGCGCACTTCCTTTGGGTCGGCGATCAGCGGACGGTATATTTCGATGCGATCCTTGTCGCGCAATACGGAATCGGCCTTGGTCAGCTTGCCGAAGATACCCAGTTTGTTGGTGTTCAAGTCGATCTCGGGATGCTTGCCGAGTATGCCGCAAAGCTCGATGGCTTCTACAGCGGTTGCCCCTTCAGGCACAGATACCTTGAATAGCGTTTGCTCATGGGGCAGTGCATACACCACTTCGATACTGATTTTGCCGCTCATGTGTTCGTATAAACCTTTTCTGCACGATGGATGAAAGCATCCACAAAACTGTTGGCTATATAATGAAAAACCGGACCGACCAGCTTTTCCAGCAGCCTGCTGGAAAACTCATAGTGCAGCCGAAACTCTATTTTACAGGCTGAATCGCTCAACGGTATAAACCGCCAATGGCCGTCCAGATGCCGAAACGGCCCGTCCTTCAGGGTCATGTCGATCTGGTGTGGCGGTGTGCGCACGTTTTCGGTGGTGAAATGCTGTTTGATATGGTGATAGTTGATGTGCACCGTGGCATGCACCGTCGTACCATCCAGTTTGGAAACGCTCGACCCCCCGCACCACGGCAGGAACTGCGGGTATTCTTCCACTCGGTCTACCAGGTTGAACATTTGCTCCGCGCTGTGCGGAACCAGAACCGTTTTTTCTACTAACGCCATTAGATAGTCTTAAAGTTGCAAAACCAAAGGCTGGTAGAATAGCCGAACACACCGCAAAACTCACCTGTCATGAGCATTATCCAGAATAAAAAAGCCTTTCACGAATACTTCATTGAAGATAAATATGAAGCCGGCATCATGCTGGAAGGCTGGGAAGTCAAAGCCATCCGCGCCGGGCGGGCGCAACTCAAGGAGGCCTACGTCACTGTAAAAGGCGGCGCGCTGTATTTGTTCGGCTCGCATATCAGCCCGTTGCTGAATGCTTCCACGCATATCCATCCGGACCCGGTGCGCACCCGCAAGCTATTGCTGCACAAGTCGGAAATCGACAAGATCATCGGCAAGGTACAGCGCGCCGGCTACACGCTGATGCCGCTGGACATGCACTACAAGAACGGCCGCGTCAAACTCGAGATCGGCCTGGCCAAGGGCAAAAAACTGCATGATAAAAGAGCGACTGAACGTGAAAAGGACTCGAAGCGCGAAGCGGCTCAAGCCATGAAAAAAGAGCGCAGATAGTCAAAAATTGCTCTCTTACGGCGTAGGCTAATATTCGCTTGCGAATGTTAAGCCCGCAACGCGGGCGGCCGTAGCCACAACGCGCCACCGAGAAAGAAAAAGATTCCAAACGTGAGGCGGCGCAAGCCATGAAAAAGGAACGCCGTTAGTCAAGCAGCGCGCTTGCGGCGCGGGCAAACTTCACTAAACCAAATGTGAGGCACAAACAGTATGCGACTTCCGATTCCAGATTATCAGACACATTTGGTGTCTAGTATTGCAAATCATAAATTACGAAACATAGTTTGGAACCTGCCCGCATCCTCGTAGGGCGGACGGTTCCGTTAATTCCGTGGCGCATCACTAGTTTACGTTGGGCGGCTAAATCCTTACTACATTGAGCCTCATAGAAAAAATGAAAGCAACTGACTTCTGGAAGAACTTCAAGCTTGGAGAAGAGATAAGCGTATCTGGAGCGTTTATCTACAACGGCTTGCGCCGTTATCACGAGATGAGGAAGCTTGATTTCACAGACGAGATATTTGAGTTTCTTTATGATGTATCTATCGGCCTTGAGCGACTACTGAAAATTGCCGTAATACTCTTTGAGCATAACGACTCTATCGACCAAGAAGAATTGGAAAAGTCACTAATTACACACAGCCATCTCGATCTTCTGGCGCGCTTAAGGGGGCACGCCACCATTAATTTTGGTTCACCACATATCGATCTTCTTAGTTTGCTTGGTACGTTCTATAAATCTCTTCGGTATGACCGTTTTACCCTAGCCTCTGCATACGATGCCAAGAAAGAAACAGAAGCGATTTGCACTTTGTTACGTAAGCACCTCCAAGTCGACATTCCCCATGAATCGTCTTTCCTCGGAACACCGAATGAAGATAGATATCGTCGATTCATCCGACGAACAATTCTGAAAATATCCAAAACTCTTTATGAGATCATCGAAGCGCGTGCTAGAGCCATAAACCTCTATACCTATGAGCTTCGTCATGGATCAAAGGCTGAAACTGTATTTCTCCGCGAAGTGGATATCTCAGACGAAGACGTTCTCTGGAAAGAATTGCTCGTGTTCCTCATGAACACAAAGTCCACCTCCGGCTACCTTGAGTTTCTCCGCAATATTCCTCCACTTGACTTCGACCCAGAGCTCATCAGCGACTATCTTGATTGCTTCCAGTCTGATGCGTCAAAGGCATACGTTATGGACGAGCTTGAGCACCACTACGAAGAAATGGAGGAGAGCAAAGGCAAGCGACTCGAACTAATGGGAGTCATTGGATCACCGAACGTCTACTTTGACTCTCCAGACGATGACTTAACCGAAGATGAGGCGTTTGAGTTTGCCGCCCAACCCATCATTCCACCGGACGCTGAATTCAAACGTTAAATAACAGCTTCGAGACAAACCAACACCTCACCTAAAATGCCCCGCCTCCCCCTCTTCCTCCTGCTGGCCTTATTCTCAACCGCCAGCCTCGCCCAACCGAAAGGAGCCACCGTGACCGAAACCAACCAAACCGCCTACCTCGCCGGCGGCTGTTTCTGGGGCATGGAAGAACTGGTGCGGGAGATTCCCGGCGTGCTGGCTACCGAAGCCGGCTACACCGGCGGCGACACGCCGGCGGCGGCCTATGAGCAGGTGAAGACCGGGCGCACCGGCCACGCCGAATCGCTGAAAATCGTGTTCGACCCGAAACGGCTGACCTACCGCCACCTGCTGTTCGAATTTTTCCGCATGCACAACCCGACCACGCGCAACCAGCAGGGCAACGACATCGGCACGCAATACCGTTCGGCGATCTTCTATGCCGGTGAAGAACAGAAACGCACCGCCGAGGAAGTCATCAAGACTGTGGATGCCTCAGGCGACTGGAAGGCCAAGGTCGTCACCGAAGTCGTGCCGTTCAGGGAGTTTTACCGCGCCGAGGAATACCACCAGAAATACCTGGTCAAGAATCCGCGCGGCTATACCTGTCACTACATCAGGCGGATGAACCTCGGGGAATAGCGTTTAGCCCCGCGCCATGCCGACCGCCACCACACTTACGGTCAGCAGCCCCAGCACCAGATTCAGCGCGACCAGCTTGCGGATCCTGCCCAATATTTCCCCCGCCTCTTTCCAGCGCTGTTTGGCGACATGCAGGCTGAACGGCACGTAGCAGGCGAAAAACACATAGCCAAAGATCGCCATCATCGCCAGTCCCGATGCCAGCATGATGTGGACATGGCGCGCTGCATGGGCGATGCCGCCGTACAGGTAAATCAGGTAAAAGCCCGTGACCAGTATCGCGCCGGCCGCGCCCCATACCCAGTTGAAGAAACGGCGGAACACTGCATCCAGCAGCTTGAGGCGTTGCGGCGGTTCGAGCGTTTCCATGGCGGCGGGGCGCAGCACCAGATGCGCGAAAAACATGCCGCCCACCCAGATCAGGACGGCCAGCAGGTGGATGAGTTTGAACAGGGTCATGGTTTGATTCCGGTCTGTTTAGGGCTTCCGTTTATTGTAGGAGCACAACTCGTTGCGCGATTGAATCGCCCGATGAATCGGGCTCCTACGATGAGGTAATACGATACCTGAATAACGCCCTCTCCCCTACCCCGCAGGCGGGAGAGGGAATAAAAGTTCGCGCACCGGCCTGAAACTGCGGCGGTGCACCTCGGACACGCCATGTTCGCGCAACGCGGCGAGATGCGCAGCGGTGGGATAACCTTTGTGATCGGCGAAACCGTAAAGCGGATACTGTTCGTGCAGTTGCAGCATCAGTTCATCGCGCGCAGTCTTCGCCAGAATAGAAGCGGCGGAGATCGCTGCGACCTTGCTGTCGCCCTTGACGATGGCCTGGCTGGGAATACCGGTCTGCGGGCAATACAGGCCATCCACCAGCACCTGATGCGGCTGTATCTTCAACGCCAGCACGGCGCGGCGCATCGCCAGCAAGGTAGCTTGCAGGATGTTGAGCCGGTCGATCTCGTCCACTTCGGCGTAGGCCACCGCCCAGGCCAGCGCACGTTCGCGGATGATCGGGGCAAGCCGGTCGCGTTGCCGTTCGGAAAGCTTCTTGGAGTCGGCCAAGCCTGCGATGGGGTTGCTCGCGTCAAGAATCACCGCCGCCGCGCTCACCGGCCCTGCCAAGGGGCCGCGCCCGGCCTCGTCCACGCCGCAGATGAGTATTTGGATTCCCGTCACAACCCCTCCCGGCCTCCCCTTGTCAGGGGAGGAGTGTGCCCGGCAGATACGGCAGGATAGCCGATGCCGCTTTCTGCGCAGTATTCTGGCGCAGGGTCTGGTGCAAAGCATGGAATACCTCTTCGAGCTGCGCCACGGCCTCTTTATCGTTGACCAGGTTAAGCAATGCTTGGGTGAGGTTTTCCGGCGTGGCATCTTCCTGGATCAGCTCCGGCACGACAAAGCGTTCGCACAGGATATTGGGCAGGCCGAAATAAGGTTGATAGCGTTTGCGCTTGATCAGCCACCAGGAGAGCGCCGGCATCTTGTAGGTGATAACCATCGGCCGCTTGAGCAAGGCGCACTCCAGTGTCGCCGTGCCGGAGGCTACCAGCGCAATATCGGCGGCGATCATCGCATCCTGCGCATGGCCGAACAGCAGCGTGATCGGCAGTTGTTGCGCGTCGCAATCATAGAGCGCCTGATCGAAAATACCGCGCGTTTCGCGGCTGACCAGCGGAACCAGGAAGCGCGCATCGGGTATCTGTTGCAAGATCAGCCTGGCGGTCTCGATGTAAGTGCGCGCGAGATGTTTCACTTCGCTCTGGCGGCTACCGGGCAGAAAAGCGAATACCCTGGCTTTCAGCGGGATGCGCATCATTTCGCGCATCTCGGTGCGCTTTGGGTACTCCGGCAACATGTCAGCAAGCGGATGTCCGACATAATCGACCGGAATGCCGGCTTGCTGATAAAGCCCGGGTTCATGGGGAAACAGCGCAAGCATGTGCGATACGGCGCGCTTGATCTTGTTGATACGCTCGCCGCGCCACGCCCAGATCGACGGGCTGACGTAATGGATGGTGGGGATGCCGCTAGCCTTGAGTGCGAGTTCCAGATCGAGATTGAAATCCGGCGCGTCTACCGCGATGAACAAGTCCGGGCGATTAGCCAAAAAATACTCGCGCAGCCTGCGGCGGATGCCGACGATCTCGCGATAGTGACGCAACACTTCGACATAGCCGCGCACCGCCAGCTTTTCCATCGGGAACAATACGCTCATCCCGGCGGATTGCATCTTCGGGCCGCCGATACCGACGAACTCGACATCGGGACGCGCTTCCTTCAGGGCTGCCATCAGGTGGCTGCCGAGCAGGTCACCGGAGGCTTCGCCCGCGACGATGCCGATTACGACTTTCTTTTGCGACATTAGGGAACCTTTGAGTCTTGAAAACAAATTTGAGCCACGGATAAACACGAATTTACACAGATGATCAACGGCATTGCCTCAGATATTATTAATACCATCTAGGTGAAACGCTACATATCGAAACTCGATATTTTATCCGTGTTTATCTGTGTGAATCTGTGGCTAACTGCGGTTTTTGAATGATCCAATCAACGAACGATGCCACGCTCCGATGTAGCGAGAAAGTCTGCCAGCGGCTGCAACTCGGCATGTTCCGACAGTTGCGACCCGATGGCGGCTTTCGCTTCATCCAGACTCAGACCGGACTTGTACAGCGTCTTGTAAGCGCGCTTGATCTCCATGATTGCCGGACTGGAAAAACCGCGCCGCTTCAATCCTTCGGCATTGATGCCATGCGGCGCGCAAGGATTGCCGGAAGCCAGCACGTAAGGCGGAACGTCCTGCAACAAAATCGTACCCATGCCGGTAATGATGTGCGCGCCGATTTTGACGAACTGGTGCACCACGGTAAAACCGCCGAGGATCGCGTAATCGCCGACTTCCACGTGCCCTGCCAACTGCGCGTTGTTGGCGAAGATGGTGTGGTTGCCGACCTGGCAGTCATGCGCCAAGTGCACATAAGCCATGATCCAGTTGTGGTTGCCGACACGCGTCACACCGATATCCTGCGCGGTGCCGAGATTGAAAGTGCAGAACTCGCGGATGGTGTTGTGGTCGCCGATCTCCAGCCGCGTCGGTTCACCGGCGTACTTCTTGTCCTGCGGAATCTCGCCCAGCGAACAGAATTGGAAAATGCGGTTGTGCCGGCCGATGCGCGTATGCCCGTTGATCACCACATGCGGGCCGATCACCGTACCGGCACCGATCTCGACATGCTCACCGACAATGGAATATGCCCCCACCTCGACGTCGTCGGCAAGCTTCGCGTCCGGATGGACGATGGCGGTCTGGTGAATCATGAATACCTCTTGAAATACAAAATTACGGCACCGATTTTACGGTACACATCAATTCCGCTTCGGCAGCCAGTTGCCCGTCCACTTCTGCCCTGGCGCTGAACTTGAACACGCCGCGCATGCTGCGCGTCAGCGACACCTTGATGATCAATTGATCGCCGGGAGTGACTGGACGTTTGAAGCGCGCGCCATCGATACCGGCGAAGTAGTACACCGACTTGTCGTCCGGCTTGCTGTCCATGGATTTGAATGACAGCAGCGCGGCGACCTGCGCCATCGCCTCGATAATCAGCACGCCGGGCATCACCGGATGGTGCGGATAATGGCCGGGGAAAAATGGTTCGTTGATCGTAACGTTCTTCAACGCGACGATATCCTTGCCCGGCTCAACCGACAATACGCGGTCCACCAGCAGGAACGGGTAGCGGTGCGGCAGATGTTCAAGAATGGCGTGAATGTCCATTTGCATACTCATTAATCTTTCCCTTTCAATAATGCGATTTCTTGTTCCAGTGTCTTGACGCGCTTCACTAAATCGTCGAGGTGCCGCAAGTGCACTGCGTTCTTGCGCCAGTCTTCAGTCTTGCCGAACGGAAAAATAGCCGCATAGGATCCGGCTTCGCGGATGGATTTCCCGATCAGCGTGTGGGCGGCGATCTCGACGTGATCGGCCAGTTGCAGATGTCCCAGAATCCGTGCGCCCCCGCCAATCAGGCAATAGCGTCCGATCACCGCGCTGCCGGCGATTCCGGCGCATCCGGCGATCGCAGTATGCGCGCCGATGCGCACGTTGTGCGCGATCTGAATCTGGTTGTCCAGTTTCACACCGTCTTCGATCACCGTATCGTCCAGCGCGCCGCGGTCGATGGTGGTATTCGCGCCGATCTCGACATCATTGCCGATCACCACACGACCGATTTGCGGAATCTTGACCCAGCGCCCCTCGTCCATCGCGATGCCGAAACCGTCCGAACCGATCACCGCGCCGGAATGCGCTATCAGGTTATCGCCGATCACACAGTCATGATAAATCACCACATGCGGATACAACCTGGCATGACTGCCGATGACCGCATTTGCACCGATGCAACAGCCCTCACCGATTACGCTGAATGCTCCTATCGTCGCACCTTCGCCGATCACCGCCATCGCGGCGATGCTGGCCGTCACATCAATTTGCGCACCTGCACCGACTACCGCGCCGGGGTGCACACCCGGCTTTGCTTCCGGCAATGGATTGAGCAATGCCGAAACCTTGGCGAAATAGGCGTAAGGGTTATCTGAAATGATGCGCGGCAGATCGGTCGCCTCCGCATCCGCCTCGCCAAGAATCACTGCGCCAGCCCGGGTGCCGGCAAGCTGCGTACGATATTTACTGTTGGTAAGAAAGCTGATGTGGTTTGCCTGCGCCTTTTCCAGCGTGGCAATTTGAGAAATACGCACCTCGGCATCCCCCAGCACGCGCCCGCCAAGCTGCGCCGCGATGTCAGCCAACCGATAGGAAATATTCATCCTGCGTACCGCTTATTTGCTGTCCTTGCCGCTGTCAGTTTTTTCGCCGGCGAGATGCTTGATCACCTTGTCGGTAATATCTATTCTGGGATTGCGATATACCGCTTCCTGCAGGATCAGGTCGTATTTTTCCGCTTCAGCAATCGCCTGGATCGCCTTGTTGGCCTGCTCCAGCACAATGGCCAACTCTTCGTTCTTGCGCAGGTTCAAATCTTCGCGGAACTCGCGTTGCATGCGCTGCAGGTTCACATTCATCGCAGTCAATTCGCGCTCCTTGTTGCGATGATCGGCATCCGATAACTTGCTGCTCTCTTTCTCCAGTAAGGCTTGCAGTTCCTTCGCCTGTTTCATCAGCTTCTTGATTTCCTGATCGCGCCCGGAAAATTCCTTTTCAATCTTTTTTTCCGCCTTCACCGCCGGCGAGGATTCGCGCAACACGCGCTCGGTGTCCACCACACCCACCCTGAAATCTGCGGCCTGCGCCGCTCCCATGCCCAGCAACACAGCCAACACGCATGCTTTTATTGTTGTCTTCATTACATACTCCTTACACATCATAACCAGCCGCTTGGCTGCCGTTAACCAATGACTTGATTGGCGTAGTTTACCAACTTAGTCAAATGGCTATGCAAAACCTTTTGGACAGCCTAGTCAGATGGCTATAACCAACAACTTGGCAACCGTCTTTTGGTTGCTTAGTTGGATGGCTAGTTGTTCCATCAGTAGCTTCATCAGAACGCAGAGCCCAAGTTAAACTGGAATTTTTGCAGCTTGTCCACCGCCTGCTTGTTGAGCGGCACAGCATAACTGAACTTGATCGGCCCCACCGGAGATATCCAGGTAAATGCCGCACCAGCAGAATAGCGCAATCCGGCGCTGCCCGGCAGATCACCGGGACCATAGACCGCACCTGCGTCGACAAATCCGCTCAGGCGCACCGATTTCTCCTTGATTCCCGGAACCGGCATCAGCAACTCCGCATTACCGACCACGCGCCTTGTGCCGCCCAATACCGCATCCGTCGCATCGCGCGGACCCAGCGAATTGGAATCGTACCCCCGCACCGAGCCGGTACCGCCGGCATAAAAATTCTTGAAGAACGGCATGGGCTTGCCACCGTAACCGCCCGCGACACCGGCCTCGCCATTCAGCAGCAGGGTAATATCGCTGCTCACCGGGTGGAACCACTGATGCTGGTAATTCAGCTTGTAATAACGCATGTCGAACACCGGCAGCGCAATTTCCGCGAAGGCGCGTTGTACCGTACCCTGTGTGGTGTAAATTGCGCTGTCACGGCTATCCCTGCCCCAGCCGATTGTCCCCAGCAAGTTGCTGTTGGATGCACCAAAAGTATTGACGTACTGTATCAAACGCGCCGGGGGATTGGTCAACAACCCCAATTGGGTGCTTTCAAACGCCAAACCATAACTGATCGACTCATCCTCACCTATCGGCACGCCGAAACGCACCCCACCGCCCATAGTATGGGATGAGTATTGACTCACCGCCGTACTGCTCGAATCGGTGTTGCGTTTATAAACATCGAAACCGCGGCTCACGCCGTCATCGGTGAAATACGGATTGGTGTAAGAAAGCGAATAAACCTGGTTGACCTTGCTGGTGTTGATTTGCGTCGAAACATGGTTGCCGCTGCCGAACAGGTTGGCTTGTGTCACACCCGCCGTCAGTGTTATTCCTTCGCCGTTGGAAAAACCCGCACCCAACGAAAGATTGCCCGTGGATTTTTCTTTCACCGAAACGGTTACATCCATCTGGTCGGTAGCGCCTTGCACCGGTGGAGTTTCCGCGTCAACTTCGGAAAAAAAGTCCAGCCTATCCACGCGCTGCTTTGATTTCTTGATTTTCTCCGCATCGAACCACGCGCCCTCGACCTGGCGGAACTCGCGGCGGATGACCTCATCGCGCGTTTTGTCATTGCCCGCGATATTGATGCGGCGTATATACACGCGCTGCCCGGGATCAATCACAAAATTGAAAGCCACCTGATGCTTTTCCTTGTCCAGCTCGGGGGTCGCATTCACATTGGCGAAGGCGTAACCCTCTTGCCCCAGGCGCTCACCAACCTTCTTGCTGGTTTCGGTCAATGCCTTGCGCGAAAAAGTATCACCCGCTTTTACCTGGATAAGCTTTTCGACCTCCTCCTTTGCGATCAAGGTGTTGCCGGATACCCCAGTCTTGGAGACCGTATACTTTTCGCCTTCGGCAATATTGATGGTGATGTAAATGTCTTTCTTGTCCGGCGTAATGGAGACCTGCGTGGAATCGATGCTGAACTCCAGATAACCGTTATCCATATAGAACGAACGCATCGCTTCCATGTCGGCTGACAGTTTTTGCTTGGAATACTGGTCGTTCTTGCTGAACCAGCTCATCCAGTCCGGCGTGCTGAGCTTCATCATATCCAGCAATTCATCTTCCTTGTAGGCACGATTGCCGACCAGGTTGATCTGCTTGATTTTGGAGACTTCGCCTTCCGCCACATTGAACACGATGCCGACGCGGTTACGTTCCAGTTCGGTGACGGTCGTCGTCACGCTCACGCCATATTTGCCACGCGCCACATACTGGCGCTTTAACTCCTGGGTAGCCTTGTCCAGCGCGCCCTTGTCGAAAATACGCGCCTCGGCCAGTCCCGCATATTTCATGTTGTCTTTGAGTTGATCCTTGGGAAAATCCTTCACGCCGTTGACCTCGATACTGGCTATCGAAGGACGCTCGCGCACCAGCACAATCAGCACGCCCTGCTCGACTTCCAGGCGCACATCCTTGAAGAATCCGGTGGCATACAGGGCGCGGATCGCCGCGGCAGCCTGCTGGTCGTCCATGGTATCGCCGACCTTGACGGGCAGGTAGCTGAACACCGTGCCGGCTTCGGTGCGTTGAACACCCTCGACGCGGATATCCTTGACGGTGAACGGTTCAATTGCCCAAGCGGGAGACATGCAAAGCAGGGAAATCAGCCCCGCCAGTTTTTTTAATTTCATTTTCTAACCCGAGATTAGGCGATTAATATCGTTGTAGATTGCAAAGACCATCAGCATACCGAGCAGCGCAATGCCGATTTTCTGGCCTATTTCCCAAACCTGCTCGGAAACCGGACTGCCCTTGACCAATTCGGCGACATAATACAGCAAGTGCCCCCCATCCAATAAGGGGATGGGCAGCAAATTCAGCACACCGAGACTAATGCTGATCAACGCCAGAAAGCCGAAATAAGCCGCCACACCCATTTCGGCGGACTGACCGGCATAATCGGCGATGGTTATCGGGCCGCTCAGATTTTTCATCGAAATCTCACCCATCGCCATCTTGCCCAGCATTTTCAGGCTGATGACAGAAGTTTCCCAGGTCTTGCGCAAAGATCGGGAAAACGCCTCAAACGGGCCATAGCTTACCTCGGTCAGCATCGCCTGCCAGGCTGCGCTGTCCACTTGCGGAGCCGCGCCGATCTTGCCCACGGTCTTGCGGGTGCCCGGCCCAGAGTTTTTCGGATCGGATTCAGCAACGGCCTGCGGTACCAACTCTACGCTCGAAGTCATTTCACCACGTTGAATATCAAGCCGTACCGTTTGCCCGGGGTGCGTGCGTATCATCTCCACCAACTCATCCCAGTGCTGCATTGCCACTCCATTGGCACGCAGGATACGGTCGCCCTCCTGCAAGCCGGCGCGTTGTGCCACGCTATTTTCGGCAATCTTACCGATGACGGGGAGAATAACTGGCCGATAAAGATGCAACCCAAGTTTATCGAGAAATTCGCCGTCCAGATCTTTTGCTTCCAGGCCGCCTATGTCGAGCAAGTGGGAAAGCCGCTCACCCTGCGCGCTGCGTGCTTCGATCTTGACTTCCCCATGACGAAGGGCAAGCTCCAACAGCGACCAGCGCAATTCCTGCCAACTCGGAATCGTCTCGCCGTTAATGCTGAGAATGGTTTCACCCGGCTGCAACTGCGAGAACGCAGCCGGAGAGCCCGGCGGCACCTCGCCCAGCACCGGTTTCAATCCCGGCACGCCGTACACAAACAAAATCCAGTACAACATAATCGCCAGTACAAAATTGGCCAGCGGCCCGGCTACCACGATTGCCATGCGCCGCAATACCGGCTGGCGGTTAAACGCATATTTCAGGTCTTCCTGAGCAACTTCGCCTTCGCGTTCGTCCAGCATCTTGACGTAGCCACCCAGCGGAATCGCGGAAATCACCCACTCCGTATCACTATTGGCAAAGCGTTTGCGGTAAATCACCTTGCCAAAGCCGATTGAGAAACGCAGCACTCTTACCCCGCAGCGGCGCGCCACCCAGTAATGCCCGAGCTCGTGGAACACTACCAGCAGTGCGATCGCACCGACAAACGCCAGCAAGGTAATCATGATTGCCCGATTTGTTGTTGCGCGGCCCGGCGCGCCTCGGCGTCCGCGCCCAGCACATCGTCCAGGCTGCCGACCGTACCGACCGGCAGCGCATCCAGCACCGCCTCGATGACACGCGGAATCGACAGGAAGGAAATCCGTTTATCGAGAAAAGCCGCCACCGCTACCTCGTTCGCGGCATTCAGCATCGCCGGGGCCGTGCCTGCCGCGCGCAATGCCTGATAGGCTAATGCCAGACAGGGGAAACGCCCGAAGTCGGGCGCGGTGAAATCCATCGTCGCCACCTTGAACAAGTCCAGCGGCGCCACGCCGGAATCGATGCGCTCCGGCCAGGCCAGACCATAGGCGATCGGCGTGCGCATGTCGGGATTGCCGAGTTGCGCCAGCATTGAGCCGTCCACATATTCGACCAGCGAATGAATCACGCTCTGCGGGTGCACCACCACCTGGATATCATCGGCGCTTGCGTTGAACAGCCAGTGCGCCTCAATGACTTCCAGTCCCTTGTTCATCATGCTTGCCGAGTCCACCGAAATCTTGCGCCCCATCACCCATTTGGGATGCGCGCACGCCTGTTCCGGCGTGACATGCTGCAACTCGTCGAGTGGCGTATTGCGGAACGGCCCGCCGGAGGCGGTGAGCAGAATACGGCGCACGCCGTTGCCCGCCAGGTTGCCATCATAGCCGCGCGGCAGCGCCTGAAAAATCGCATTGTGTTCGCTGTCGATCGGCAACAACACGGAACCGCTGGCGCGTACCGCATCCATGAACACGTTGCCCGCCATCACCAGCGTTTCCTTATTTGCCAGCAGGATTTTCTTGCCGGCGCGCGCTGCCGCCAGTGTCGGCCGCAACCCCGCCGCACCGACGATGGCCGCCATCACCGTATCGGCCTCGGGCAGAACAGAAACCTGCTCCAATGCCGCCGCGCCGCTCAACACCTCAATAGCCAGACCCGCTTCACTCACGCACTGGCGCAGCCGCACGGCGGCATCCTCATCCAGCAATACCGCATAGCGCGGCTTGAACTGCACACATTGCCGAAACAACAAATCGGCCTGGCAATTTGCCGTCAACGCAACAATTTGAAATTTACCGGGATGGCGCGCCACCACATCCAGCGTGCTGGTGCCGATACTGCCGGTAGAGCCGAGGATGACCAGATTTTGCACGTCGTTAGCCCAGTTTCTGCAACAACATCGCCATCGCGGCAAGCGGCAGGGTCGAGGTCAAGGCATCGATGCGATCCAGCAATCCGCCGTGTCCCGGCAGCAACGCGCCGCTGTCCTTGACGCCTGCCTGGCGCTTGATCGCCGACTCGAACAAATCACCGATCACCGCCAAACCCACCCACCACCAGGAAGCCAGCAGCAAAATCGGCAGCACTTCGCGATGCGCAAAGTAGGGGCTAAAGCTCCATACCAGCGCCACATAAACCGATACGCCGAGCAGTGCGCCCGCCACGCCTTCCCAGGTCTTGCCCGGGCTGATGCTGGGAGCGAGCTTGTTTTTGCCGAATCTGCGTCCGGCGAAATAGGCCGCGATATCCGCCATCCACACCAGCCCCATCATGAACAACAAAATCCACGGCTGGGGGTTTGCGGCGCGCAAATCCAGCATCGCCAAACCGGTCGGAACCAGCACCGCCCATCCGGTCAGCGCCATGAGCAGCGGCTGACGAACCTTCCAGCCTGCCATCAACCAGGTCGGCACGATAATCAGCCACAGCAAGGCCGATACGACATAGACCGCCAGATGAATATAAACCTGTTGCGCTTCTGTGGTGCCGGCATCCGCCCACAGCAACCCCAGCATAAACAACAGGGTCAACCCCCAGTAGATATTCGCCTTCCCGCCGCTCAACCCGGACAGGCGCGACCACTCGACGGCTCCCTGCATGACCATCGCCACAATCAGTGCCGCCCACACGGCAGGCGGCAGCGCAAACAGCACCGCCAACAGCAATGCCAGCAAAATGGCAGCGGTAAGCACCCGCAATTTAAGCATCTGCTTTTCCCTGCTTGTCCAACAACTGTTTGCCCGGCAACTGTTCGCTGGTCCGGCCAAAACGCCGTTCGCGCTTTTGATAGGAGGCGATCGCCGCATCCAGATCCTTGCGCCCGAACGCCGGCCACAGAACATCGGTGAAATACAGTTCGGTGTAGGCCAATTGCCACAACATGAAGTTGCTGATGCGCTGCTCACCGCCGGTACGGATGAACAAGTCCGGCTCGGGCGCGTCGCTCATGGAAAGATAGGGGGACAGATCCTCTTCCGCAAAACCTTGCGCCAGTTGCGGATGCTCCCTGAGCATGGCTTGCACCGCATGCATCACGTCCCAGCGGCCGCCATAATTGGCGGCGATGGTCAGCGTCAGGCCGGTGTTATTAACGGTAAGGCGCTCGGCATGCTGCATGGCATGCTTGAGCTTGGCATCAAAGCGGCTGCGGTCGCCGATGATTTTCAGGCGAATGTTGTTTTCATGCAGCTTGGCGACTTCACGCTCAAGCATCTTCAGGAACAGCGACATCAGAAAGGAAACCTCGTCGGCAGGACGCCGCCAGTTTTCGCTGCTGAACGCGAACACGGTCAAATACTCCACACCCAACTCGCGGCAGCTTTTCACCACCTCGCGCAACGCTTCCACGCCGCGCTGATGCCCCATCACACGCGGCAAAAAACGCTGCTTCGCCCAGCGTCCGTTGCCATCCATGATGATGGCAACATGACGCGGAACGCGGGCAATATCCGGGATGATACGGGTGGAACTAGATGGGAGATTTGCCATTATTCCAAGCTCGGTTGGAACTAAACGGCCATCAGTTCGACTTCTTTGGCTGCCAATGCCTTGTCGATTTCAGCAACAAAACGATCTGTTAATTTTTGTACTTCATCCTGCAAACGACGCTCCACATCTTCGGCAATCTCTTTATTTTTAAGCGCTTCTTTGAGCGAATGATTGGCATCGCGGCGAATATTGCGCACCGCAATTTTGGCGTCTTCGCCCTCTGACTTGATCACCTTGATCAAGTCGCGGCGGCGTTCTTCGGTCAGCATCGGCATCGGCACGCGGATCAGATCGCCGTTGGTTGCCGGATTCAGCCCCAGATCGGAATCGCGTATCGCGCGCTCCACCGGACCGACCATATTTTTTTCCCACGGCTGCACGCCGATGGTGCGCGAGTCAACCAGCGTTACGTTAGCCACTTGAGTGATCAGTGTCGGGCTACCGTAGTAATCCACCATCACATGATCCAGCAAGCCGGTATGCGCACGTCCGGTACGCACCTTACCCAAGTCAGCCTTCAGTGCATCCAGCGACTTTTGCATTTTTTGTTCGGTCGTTTTTTTGATGTCGGTAATCATGATTTATCTCCTGAATCAACGGGTATGGCAACTATGCCACCTCCGATAAAACTCGCCATACCCGTTTCCCTCACCTCAATCCTCTCCCGCAAGCGGGAGAGGAGGCAAACGAATCGCTGCGCGAGTTTCACGTTAATCGACGCGCACCAGCGTGCCCTCACCTTCGCCCATCACCACACGCTTCAACGCACCCGTCTTGAAAATACTGAATACGATAATCGGCAGTTTCTGGTCGCGGCACAGCGTCAACGCCGTCGCATCCATCACCTTGAGATTCTTGCCGATCGCCTCATCGAAGCTCAGGCTTTGATAACGGATCGCATCGGGGTCTTTCTTGGGGTCGGCGGTATAAACACCATCCACCTTGGTGGCCTTGATCACCACGTCGGCAGACATTTCCACGCCGCGCAACGCGGCAGCGGTGTCGGTAGTAAAGAACGGGCTACCGATACCGGCCGCGAAGATTACCACCTTGCCATCTTCCAGATAACGCAACGCCTTGCCGCGTATGAACGGCTCGGCGACCTGCTCCAGGCTCAGCGCGGATTGCACGCGGCAATCCAGCCCGGCGCGCTTCATCGCATCCTGCAACGCCATGGCATTCATCACCGTGGCCAGCATACCCATGTAATCTGCAGTCGCCCGATCCATCCCCGCCGCAGCCGGAGCCACGCCGCGGAAAATATTGCCGCCACCGATCACGATCGCCACTTCCACGCCCAGCCCGACTACTTCCGCAATCTCGGCGACGATGCGCTCAATCACCGCGCGATTGATGCCGTAGCTGTCGTCGCCCATCAGGGCTTCGCCCGACAGCTTGAGCAGGATGCGTTTGTAGGCCGGCTTCATGGCGTTCAACCCTTGGCGGCAGCCGCTGCGGCAGCCACTTCCGCCGCATAGTCTTCGACCTTTTTCTCGATGCCCTCGCCGACCACGAACATCTGGAACGCGGTCACCGAAGCGCCCTTGCCCTTCAGCAATTGCTCGATAGTCTGCTTGCCATCTTCCGCCTTGACGAATACCTGCCCGAGCAGCGTCACTTCCTTGAGGAATTTCTGCACCGTGCCATCGGCGATCTTCTCCAGCATCGCTTCCGGTTTGCCGCCTTCGCGCGCCTTCTCGATGGCGATGCGGCGTTCGGTAGCGATATCTTCCGGATTCACGCCGGACGCATCGATCGACTTCGGTTTGCTCGCCGCGATGTGCATCGCGATGTCGCGGCCCATTGCTTCGTCGCCGCCGGCAAAGTCCAGCAGCACACCGATCTTGCTGCCGTGCAGGTAGCTGGACAGCTTGCCGGTAGTGGTCGCGTAGCGCTCGAAACGGCGGATACTGACGTTTTCGCCGAGCTTCATCAGCAGCGCCTTGCGGGTCTCCTCCACGCTAGCGGAACCGTTGGCGATCGCCATACCGGACAAGGCTTCAATATCGGCCGGATTGTTCTTCGCCACCGTCTCGGCAACATTTTTTGCGAATGCGACGAAGTCATCATTCTTGGCCACGAAGTCGGTTTCGCAGTTCACTTCCGCCACCGCACCGGTCTTGCCGTCCACCGCGATAAACGCGCTGACTACGCCTTCGGCGGTTACGCGGGAGGATGCCTTGCTCGCCTTCGCGCCGCTCTTGATGCGCATTTGCTCTTCAGCCACCTTGAAGTCGCCGTTGGCTTCAACCAGCGCCCTTTTACATTCCATCATGCCCAGGCCGGTTGCCTCGCGCAGCTCCTTGACCATGCTTGCAGTAATTTCTGCCATCTTCAAACTCCATAATAAAACTTATAAAAAAAGGGGCTCGCGCCCCTTTACGCGCCTTGGTGAAGCTCAGGCGGCTTGTCCTTCTGTTTCTGCGACCTGCTCGACCAATTCATTCAGGGCTTGCGCACGGCCTTCCAGCACCGCATCGGCGATGCCGCGGGCATACAGGCGAATCGCCTGTGTAGAGTCGTCGTTGCCGGGAATAATGTAGTCCACGCCGAGCGGAGAATTGTTGGTATCGACGATGCCGATTACCGGGATGCCCAGCTTCTGCGCTTCAACGATGGCGCCCTTTTGATAGCCCACGTCAATCACAAACAGCGCGGTCGGCAAACCTGGCATATCCTTGATACCGCCCAGGCTGCGATCCAGTTTTTCCAATTCACGCTTCATCATCAACGCTTCTTTCTTGGAAATTTTTTCATTCGTGCCATCGAGAGTCATCTGCTCCAAGTCACGCAGGCGCTTGATGGATTGTTGCACGGTCTTGTAGTTGGTCAGCATACCGCCCAGCCAGCGATGATTCACGAACGGCGAACCCGCACGGACCGCTTCCTCCTGCAGGATGTCGCGCGCCTGGCGCTTGGTCGCCACAAACAAAATCGTGCCTTTTTTGGCGGACAGCTTGCGCACGAACGCCTCAGCTTCGGCAAACAGCGTGACGGTTTTTTCCAGGTTGATGATGTGAATCTTGTTGCGATGGCCGAAGATGAATGGTGCCATCTTGGGATTCCAGAAACGGGTTTGGTGGCCGAAATGAACACCAGCCTCCAGCATTTGACGCATAGTTACAGCCATGATTACTCCAATCGTAAGGGTTAAAAACTACCACTCGCCAGCCTGACCCGTATGGGCACCCCAACTTGCGCGAGCGGGAAATTCGCCCCGGACTATCCCGGAGCGGCGCGCATTCTATCACCAATGCGGCACTTCCCTCAACCCGAACCGACGCTTGCCTTGCATCGCAACCCTATTCGCGCAAGATCGCCAGTGGCGGCAGCACGGTCAATCGCCGCGTACCCAGCCAGCCCGCCAGCATCACCACCAGCATGCCGCCCAGCCCGCCGATCGGCCAGATGACGGTGCTCGCCTGATACGGAATTTCCAGAACGAAGCGCGCCAGCACCCAGCCCAGCAGCACCGCGCCGCCGCCGGAGAACAGGCCGCTCAACAACCCCAGCACGGCAAATTCGCTCAGGTGCAAGCGGCGCAGGTAGCGGCTGTCCGCACCCAGCGTGCGCAGGATCGCTGCCTCGCGAATGCGCTCGTCCTGCGTGGCAAGCAGCGCGGCATACAGCACCGCGAGGCCGCTAAACAGCGTGAACACAAACACCACCGTGACGGTTTGCGCGATCTGGTCCATGATGCCGCGCACTTGCGCAATCAACGCGCCGGTGTCGATCACCAGCATCGTAGGGAATTCCCGCACCAGTTGATCGCCAACGCGAACTTTGTCCGGCGGCAAATAGAAGCTGGTCAGATAGCTCACCGGAAAATCCCTGAGCAGCTCCGGCGTGGTGATCACAAAGAAATTCACCTTCATCGAATCCCATTGCACCTTGCGCAGATTGACCACCCGCGCGGTGAAAGGCGTAGCCCCCACCTCGTAGGTAAGCTCGTCGCCGAGATGGATGCCGAGCCGTTCGGCGATGCCCTCCTCCACCGAAAGCTCCTTGCGCTCGCTTGGAATTTCGTCATTCCGGCCCTTCGTCAGGCTCAGGACAGGCTGACCTTCGGTCAGGCCGGAATCCAGTGTTTGTAATGAACTGGACACCGGCCTTCGCCGGTTAACCAGCGACTTGTCCGCTTGCGGGTTTAGTCGAATGGCTAGTGGCTCCATCAGTGACGACGTATTTGTATCCGCACTTTGAGGTGTCCACCAACTGCCGCTCACCAACTCGTTCCAGCCCGGCATCTTTTCAGCCCAAGACAGATTGAATTCGCGCTCCACCATTTCGCGAGCATGTGGATCGGGATAGCTGTCGCCGTTGATTGGGACGTGATTAATGGCAACCAGCCTGCCGCGAACCATCGGCATCAACTCCGGTTGCGGCACGGACTGCCGCGAAAAAAAATCACGCAGAGGTTGCTGCTGGTCGGGCTGGATGTTCACGACGAAGCGGTTCGGCGTTTCCGGCGGCAGCTTGCCCTGCCAGCTTTGCAGCAAATCGCCGCGCACCAGCGTCAATAACAGCAACGCCATGCCGCCCAAGCCGAGCGCCACCACCTGCAGCGCGGAGTCGCGCCCGTGCCTCACCAAACTGGCAAGGGCATATTGCAGACTCTTTGCATATTGTAGGAGCGAGCCCTGCTCGCGACCATCAGCCTGTTCGCGAGCAGGGCTCGCTCCTACAAAGCGCCAATCCCGCTGCGAAATTCGATGCAAGCCGTGCAGCAGCAGCCAAGCCAGCACGCCGAAGCACAACAGCCCGGCAAGCAGCCCGCCCAGCATCGCGAAGCCTAATTCGAACGAGCCCGCCTGCCACAGGAACAAGCCTGCCAGCACCAGCACGGCGAGGCCGTAGGCCAGCAAGGCGTTCGCCTGCGGCGCGCCCAGTTCGCGGCGCAGCACGCGCAACGGCGATACCTTGCGCAGTTGCAGCAGCGGCAGGAAAGCGAAGCCGAGCAGCAGCGCAAAGCCGCTGGCCGCGCTCTTGATCGCGGGCAGCACGGAAGGCTGTGGCAGCTCCGTATCGCGCATCGATTCGATAAATCCGACCAGCACCGCCTGCGTGGCATAGCCGAGCAGGCAGCCGAGCAGCACCGCGACCACGCCGAGCAGCAGGAACTGGCAGAGGAACAGGCGCAGCACCTGCCCCTGCTGCGCGCCGAGGCAGCGCAGCATCGCGCAGGTATCCAGGTGGCGCAGCACGAAACGCCGCGCTGCCAGCGCCATCGCCGCACCCGCGAGGATCGCCGCGGTCAGCGCGGCCAGCCCGAGGAAATGCTCGGCGCGTTCCAGCGCGGTGCGTATTTCCGGCCGCGCATCGCGCACGTCCTCCAGTTTCTCGCCATTCGAAAGTTTCGGCTTCAGCTCGTCGCGCAACGCCTCGACCTGCCGCGCCTCGCCCGCGACCATCAGGCGGTAAACGATGCGGCTGCCTTCCTGCAGCAGGCCCGTCGCGGCGAGGTCGTCGCCGTTCATCAGCACGCGCGGCGCAAAGCTGTAGAAACCGACCGCCCGATCGATGTCGCGCACGATGCGCGCCGCCACCGTGAAGCGCTGCGTGCCGATGCCAACCTCGTCGCCGACGCGCAAATCCAGCCGGCGCAGCAGGCGCCCGTCCACCCACACCGTGCCGCGCACAGGGATGGAGCCAGTCGCTCCATCTCCCTTCAAACCAGCGTCATTCCGGCGAAGGCCGGAATCCAGATGATTATTAATTCCCCACGAAAGTGGGGCAACATCATGATCTTGTCCGCTACGCGGTATGTTTTTTATGACTGGATTCCGGCCTTCGCCGGAATGACGGCCTGATGGATTATTTGGGTTTAGAAGGGAAGCCGGATCGATCTCAATCCTGCCGCGCAACGGATAGCCCGCCTCCACCGCCTGAATCTCGGAGAGCAGGGTCTGCTCGCGATGCGCCACCATGCTCAGAAACGCGCGGCTCTCCACCGTCCGCAGCCCGCGCGCCTCGGCCATGCCGCGATAGGCAGGCGGCAGCGGGCGCGCGGAAACGATGCGCAAATCCGCGCCGATCAGGCTGGTCGCCTCCTGCTGCAACGCCAGCCGCACGCGGTCGGCGAACAGCCCGACGGTGGCGAGGCTGCCCACCGCCAGCACCAGCGCCAGCAGCAGCACGCGCCACTCCCCGGCGCGCCAGTCGCGGCGCAGGAGGTTGAGGGAGAGGCGGAGGAGGTTCATTTCTTATTCACAGGAATACGTGCTTCGTCATCGACAATTTTGCTCTGCGGGCTTACTGACCTACGAGTTTTTCTGGCGTGATTTCGCCGAGAAAATTGGCGGCTTCTAAAGCAGATTCCAGTGCCGGAATCATATCTTGTGCAGCTAAAGCTGCCTCTCCCTCTCCATGCACAGCCATCACATTAAAGACCTGCAATGCCAAATCCACCGCTTCATATAAATCAGGAGCTGCTGCAATCACGCTTGCTCTCGCGAGCATCTTCTCTTTAGATGCAGCGATTATCGAAGCAATTTTATGATCACTCTGATCGAAGATCGCGGGGTTCTCGCCATCGGACTCCCACACAATTTTCCATACGCCAGCCTGCATTTGCTCTGCCATTTTGAGTTCCTTAAATTTGAATGTTATTGCGACAGTTTTTACGGTTTAACCCGCCAAATCCAGCCGGGTAAGGCTTCTAGCCTAGCTTTGCGTTCAGGCGATAAAATGTCTTTGTTTTTTCGTTGACCAGCCACCCAGTTGCCAACTCGATATCCATCCGCTGTTGTGCAATCAAAAGACACCTTTGCATGCCCCTCATGGTCTGCGAATTCCTTGAGTTGACGAAATCCTTCTTCCCACAAATCTGCACGAGGCTCCCAACTCCAACCGGGCAATGCTTCAAGTCGTGCTTTGCACTCCGATGTCAGACTATCTTTTATCGCTCGTTGATGTATTACCCATTTACCAACTCTATATCCATTTGCTGATTGGTAGTCCTTGGAAACCTTGGTATGCCCTTCTCGCTCTGTGAATTGCTTAAGTTGTCTGAATCCTTCTTCCCACCTATCCAATAAAACATCCCAACTCCATTCAGACAATGATTCCAACTGGGCTTTGCGCTCCAAAGACATGCTGTCCTTTTTGCTTCGTTGGCTATTTATCCAGTTACCAAGTAGATAGCCATCTGCCGATTTGTAGCCCTTAAAAACCTTTGCGTGTCCTTCGCGTTCTGCGAATTCCTTAAGATGGCGAAACCCTTCCTCCCACTTATCGGACAATGCATTCCAACTCCAATCGGGCAGTGCCTCTAACCGCTTCTTAAGTTCTGGTGACAGGTTGTCTTTTGCTCTTCGTTGACTGGCAACCCAGTTGCCGACTCGATATCCATCTGCCGTTTTGAAATCAAAAGGAATCTGAGCATGTCCCTCGCGTTCTGCAAATACCTTAAGATGGCTGAACCCCTCTTCCCACATATCTCCACGAGGCTCCCAACTCCAACTAGGCAGTGCTTCTAGTCGAGTCCTGCACTCCGATGTAAGACTATCTTTTAATTTCCGTTGCCGACTTACCCAGCGATTAACACGATAACCATCCGAAGAAATATATGTGCGCGGAACTCTGGCATGCCCCTCTCGATCTGCGAATTCTTTAAGATGGCGGAATCCTTCTTCCCACCTATCTAACAAAGCATTCCAACTCCATCCGGGCAAGGCTTCCAGCCGTGCTTTACGCTCCGGCGATATGCTGTTTTTGGTTTTTCGTTGGTAATACACCCAGCTACCGAGCCGATATCCATCTGCCGTTTTGTAATTGTCCGCAACTCTGGCATGCCCTTCTCTCTCCACAAACCCCTCCAACAATCCAAACCAGAAATTCCAGGACGCCGTAACTTGCTCCACCAGATAAGTACGTAGAGCGCCGCCAAAACTCTCATCCACCGTAGCTGGCAAATCAATACCGATTTTCCTCAGCCCTCCTGCACTGACACCTGAACCCGGCTTTCTCCCCATCTCCGTCCTGATCTGATCCAGCTCACAAGCCAGCACATCGTCGTGCGCTTTCAACGCATTCAACACGCCCCAGATCGGTTTGAAGTTGCTCGCCTCTATCGTGCTTGCCGCATCTTCACCAGCCGCGATGAACACCGGCAATACAATCGTGCCCGCCTTTTTGTCCGCACTCAGGCGAATGGCGCGGCCCACGGCCTGGATGATGTCCACCTGGCTGCTGCGCGGGTCAATGAACGCCACTCCATCGAGCGAGGGTACGTCCACACCTTCGGACAGGCAGCGCGCATTGCTCAGCACACCGCGTTCGTCTGCCCCCAAGGCTTTGAGTTGGTCGAGTTTGATCTTGCGTTTGTTGGCGGGCATGTTGCCGGAGACGAAGCCGGTGCGCAGGGTTCCGCTGGGGCGATGTTCGTTGCTGATCCATGCCATGATTTTCCGGATGTCAGTGGTGAAGGCTTCGGCGCGATTGACGCGGCTGTGGAAGCTGATGATGCGCTTGAGGTCGTAGTCTTTGATGGCTTTGAGCAGGCCGATCTGGGCGGCGAGCGATTCGCTGTCGGTCTCGATTCCCGTGCCGGTGCTGACCAGTTCGCGGTTGGCGATCCACTGCGCGATGGTGGGGTCGTCCACGCCGATGATGACGACGCGGTAATCGGTGAGCAGTTTGCGCTCAATCGCTTTGCCGAACGGAAGGGCATACAGCACTTCGCCAAACAGGGCGGCGTTATCCATGCCGACGACTTCGATACCGCGATCTTCGGCGGCTTTATGGATGGTGCTGGAATAGGTGCGCGGGGTGGCGGTGGCGAATAGCCGCTTGGCGCTGCGTATCTGTCCGTTGTCGAGGATGGCGGTGAAGTCGCTACCGGCCTTGCCCGCGCAACGGTGTGCTTCGTCCGCCACGGCCAGATCGAACGCGGGGATGGCCGGGTCGGCCTGCGCGGCGGCGATGACGGAGGAAGATTGGTAGGTGGAGAACACCACGCGGTTGCCTGCGCCGCTGAGGAAGTTTTTTACCTCATCCACATCCGAGGTGACGGGGAAGGCCAGATCGGCCACGCTGTGGATGGCTTCGTCGTGGCCCTTCGCACCGACGGTTTGATCCGAGCAGACGCACAGCACTTCAAACGGGGCAGCGGCGGCGAATGTCCATTCGCGCAACAGTTGCGAAAGTAGCCCCAGGGACGGAACCAGCACCAGGGTGCGTTGCGCGTTGAGCTGTTCCTTGATCCACAACGTGACGTAAGTTTTGCCTGTGCCGCAGGCCATGATGAGCTGGCCGCGGTCAGCGGCTTGCAGCCCAAATACGACGGCGGTTCTGGCTTCGTTCTGGTGGTCGCGCGGCTCGGGGCGGGGTTTGCGTTTGGCTTGCGGGAGTGCGGCGAAGTTGGCCGGATACTCCAGCAAGGAACGCTCAAAATCGGACAGCAGAAAACGGATGACGGGCTTTTCCTGCGCATCGCAGACTTGCCTGGCATTGCCGCCAATAAAGTCTGTGGTGGCAATCAGCAAGCGGTGCTGGATGAGCGGCCGGTTCGATTCGCTGAGAAATTTGTCCACATCGTGTTTGGTGATGTGATGGTCGGGCGCGTAGCACTTGGCCTGTACCGCCCAGTGTTCGCCGTTCCTGTGCCGGAACACGAGGTCAATGCCGCAGTCCGCACCCCAGCGTTCCGGCCATTCATCCCACAGCCACACCTGGTCGACTTGTGTAGCCCATTCAGGATCGGCCTTGAGGAACCATTTGACGAAATGCTCAAACTGTTTGCCGCGCTTGGCGGGATCGGCATCGAGGCTGTTGTAAAAATCGGGGAACGAAGTGGTCATCTGGAGATCAATCATTCAGATTGCATCGTACTGTGTTCGTCATACCGGCGTAGGCCGGTATCCAGTCAGTTAAATAGCCCGTGCAACGCACGGACAATGCTAACGGCATATTGAATAAAAGCGCTGGATTCCGGCCTGCGCCGGAATGACGTGCCAAGTGAGAATTGCATGACTTGCTTCTTCGAATATGGCTAACACACGGTGTCATACAGATCCTTCCAGTCCGGATTGAATTCCTCGATCAATTTTAGTTTCCATGCACGCTGCCATTCCTTGATTGCCTTTTCTCGCTGAATAGCTGATTCCATCGTTTCATGCACTTCATACCAAACCAACTGCCCCACACCATACTGCTTGGTGAAACCATCGACGACATGGTTCTTGTGTTCCCATACTCGCTTGACCAAGTCTGAGGTTACGCCAACATACAAAGTGCCGTTACGTTTGCTGGCCAACAAATAGACACAGGGTTGTTTACTCACCTTGCAGCCCCACACATGCCGTCATTCCGGCGCAGGCCGGAATCCAGTGGTTTTATTAAACATGCAATCAGGTTTTGTCCCGCGCGTTGCGCGGGAGGTATTCGATTGGCTGGATTCCGGCCTGCGCCGGAATGACGAATAAGGGAGTTCACTGCACCACCCGCCCCGCCTCCAGCCGCAACTGCCGGCCGCAGCGCCTTGCCAGCATTTCGTCATGAGTAACGAGGATCAGGGTCGTGCCCTGCGCGCGGTTGAGTTCCAGCATCAGTTCGATGACCTGCGCGCCGGTGGCGGCGTCGAGGTTGCCGGTGGGTTCGTCGGCGAACAGTATCTTGGGTTGGGTGACAAAGGCGCGGGCGAGCGCGACGCGCTGCTGTTCACCGCCGGAGAGGTGTTTGGGCAGGTGGTGCGCGCGGTCGGAAAGCCCGACCTCGCGCAGCGACGCCGCGGCGCGTTCGCGCGCGTCGCTGCTGCCTTGCAGCTCCAGCGGCAGCATCACATTCTCCAGCGCGTTGAGCGCGGGCAGCAACTGGAACGACTGGAACACGAAGCCCGCCATCGCGCCGCGCAGCCGCGCGCGCCCGTCTTCGTCCAGCGCGAACAGGTCGTTGCCGTCGAGCAGCACGCTGCCGCTGCTCGGCATATCCAGCCCGGCGAGCAGGCCGAGCAGGGTGGACTTGCCGGAGCCGGACGCGCCCAGGATCGCGAGGCTCTCGCCCGCTTCGACGGTAAAATTAACCTGCTGCAGGATGATCAGCGGCTGGCCTTTTCCATCTATTGAAGGGCTCAACACTTGCTTGGTGAGTTCAACTGCCTGCACAATCGCTGCCATGAATATTGTCGACACCTCAAAGAGTTCAGGATTTGTCGTTCCCGCGAAGGCGGGAACCCAGTTTATTCAAAACGCTGGATTCCGGGTCATAACCAGCGACTTGGCTGGCGTAGTTTGCCAGCTTAGTCGAATGGCTAGTAGTTTCATCAAGCCCGGAATGACGGCTTTAATGCTTATCTCACTATTCATCGCGCTGTGGCTGCCGTTTCCAGCCTATGCCGCAAAAAACATTCTGGTGTTCAGCGACAGTTTATCAGCCGGATACGGCATCGCAGTAGCAGAAAGTTGGCCTAGCCTGCTGCAGCAGGAATTGGCGCGCAGCCATCCGGAATATCGCGTGGTGAACGCCAGTATCAGCGGCGAGACCGCGCAGGGCGGGCGGCAGCGCATCGCCGAAGCGTTGCGGCAGCACCGCCCGGCGGTGGTGATCGTGGAACTCGGGGCGAACGACGGGCTGCGCGGCTACAGCGTCGCCGACATCGAAACCAATCTGGGCAGGATCATCGAGGATGCCCGCAACGCCCGCGCCAGAGTGCTGCTGGTCGGCATGAGGCTGCCGCCGAATTACGGCGAGCCTTACGTTGCGCAGTTCGGGAAGATGTACCCGAAGCTGGCGAAAAAATACCGCGTCAGGCTGCTGCCGTTTTTGCTGGAAGGCGTTGCACCGCAGCAATTCCAGGCCGACAACCTGCATCCCACCAAGGAAGCACAGCCGCTGCTGATGCGCAACGTGCTGAAAGAACTGAAGCCACTGTTGCGCTAGCGCAACGAAACGCCACCCTGCGCAGAGAATCCGATCGCACTCGCCACACCCGCACCGAAGCGTTTTGCCAAGCGCTCGCCGAAACTCTCCTTCATGGTGAAGTTCACGACTTTCTCGGCCTTGATGACATCGCGCGCCACCGATTCCACGCTGCCCATGCCATCCGCCAGCCCCATCTCCACGCCGCGCTGCCCGTTCCACACCAGGCCGCTGAAGGTGTCCGGCGTTTCCTTGAGGCGCTTGCCGCGGCCCTGCTTCACCACGTCGATGAACTGCTGATGGATTTCCGTGATCATCTGTTTGGCATATTCCTGATGCGCCGGATTGGCTGCCGAAAATGGGTCGAGGAAGCCCTTATTTTTTCCGGCGGTAATCAGGCGGCGTTCTACGCCGAGCTTCTCCATCGTTCCTGTAAAGCCGAAGCCGTCCATCAGCACGCCGACCGAACCGATCAGGCTGGCTTTGTCCACGAAGATCTTGTCCGCCGCCACCGCCACGTAATAGCCGCCGGAAGCGCAAATGTCCTCGACCACCGCATACAGCGGAATGGCCGGATACTTGGCGCGCAGACGGCGGATCTCGTCGTTGATCTGCCCGGCCTGCACCGGGCTGCCACCGGGGCTGTTGATGCGCAGGATCACGCCCTGCGTGTTCTTGTCCTCAAACGCATCCTGCAGGCTGGGAATCAGGTTGTCGGCGCTTGCCGCGCTATCCGGCGCGATCACCCCCTGCATGTCCACCAGCGCGGTATGTTTTCCGGTGCTCAGCGCCTGCTCGGACTTGCCCATCCAACCCATCACAAGAAACAGGATGATGAACAGATAACCAAAGGTCAGCGTCTTAAAAAAGATGCCCCAGTGCCGTGCGCGGCGCTGCTCCTGAACGGCCGTCATCGCCAGTTTCTCCAGCACGCCGCGTTCCCAATTGTTGTTTTGATCCGACATTACGATTCCTTGTAATAATTAGTTAAGCGTTGGCTTTCAGCCACGCACGCAGTTCCGCAAAATCTTTCACCAGCGCAAGCGGATTCAATTCCTGCAACTGCTCCGGCGGATGTGCGCCGTGCCCCACCGCCACCACATCCACCTTGGCATTCTGCGCCATCTGCACATCGTGTGTGGTATCGCCAATCATTAACGCACGTTCGGCACTAACCGCCAATTCATCTATCAGCTCCAGCAGCATGGCCGGATTGGGTTTTGAAAAAGTCTGGTCTGCCGTGCGCGTGGCATGAAAATATTGTTTCAGGCCTGTGGATTCCAATACCCTATCCAGCCCCATGCGACTCTTGCCGGTTGCCACCCCCAGCCAATAGCCCGCGCCGTGCAATTCCGCCAGCGTCTCGCGCGCGCCTGCGAACAGCGGAATCGCCGCATCCTGAATCAGGAAATGATGGCGGTAACGCGCCACCAGCGGCTCATACATGGACTCCGGCGCGTCCGGTACCGCATGGCGCAATGCCTGGCTCAATCCCAGACCGATCACATGGCGTGCGGCTTCATCATCGGGAACCGTCAAACCCAGATCGCGGCACGCCGCCTGGATCGAACCGGCGATCACCGCGGTCGAATCCATCACCGTGCCATCCCAGTCGAACACGATCAGATCATAACGTTTGCCCATTGCCTTGCCACCAAAAAAGAGGCGCGGATATTACCATCACCTGTGCCACAATGCGCGTCATGAAAACACCCCCACTTACCCATTGGCTGTTGTATTGCCGTCCCGGCTTCGAGCAGGATTGCGCGCAGGAAACCTTGCGTCAGGCGCGCCAGCAGCGCCCTGTCCTTGCGGAACAGCCCGTCATCATTGCTGACAGCGGCTACGTCGTAGTCGCGCTCAACGAACAGCCGCTGTCCTATCGCGAACTGATTTTTGCGCGCCAGTTGATCCGGCTGCACCACACCATCGCCGCCCTGCCGGAGCGCGACCGCCTCACCCCCATCCTTGCCGCCATCGCCGCCCTGCCCGGCAGCTTCGGCGCGCTATGGCTGGAAGCGCCGGATACCAACGATGGAAAACTGCTGTCCACCTTTACCCGCCGCTTTCAGCCATTGCTGGAAAGCGCGCTGCGCGAACAGGGCCGCTTGCAGGACAACATCCCGAACACCAACCAACAGCTGCCGCGCCTGCATATCTTCTTCCCCGACAAATCCTCCGCGCTGATCGGCACCAGTGATCCGCACAACAGCGCAGCGGCCATCATGGGCATCGTGCGTCAGTCCATGCCCGCCGAAGCGCCGAGCCGCTCGACGATGAAACTGGCCGAGGCCATCGAGGTGTTCATGGATCGCAGCGAGCAGACGCGCCTGTTGCGGCAAGGCATGACAGCAGTCGATCTCGGCGCCGCACCCGGCGGCTGGACTTGGCAACTGGTCAAACGCGGCATCCGCGTGACTGCGGTGGACAACGGCCCGATGAAGGGCGTGCTGGCAAAGCATCCGCTGGTCGAGCATCTCAAGCAGGACGGCTTCAAATACGCGCCGCGCAAAGCGGTGGACTGGCTGGTGTGCGACATGGTGGAAAAACCCTCCAAAGTCGCCAAGTTAATCGAAGAGTGGTTTGCGGCAGGCTGGTGCAAGCACGCGATCTTCAATCTGAAACTGCCGATGAAGCAGCGCATCGTGGCACTCGACAGCGCGCTGGGTGGCATCCGCACTCGCTTGGACGAGGAAGGCATCAATTACCGGATGATGGCGAAGCAGCTATACCATGACCGGGAAGAGATCACGGTGTTTTTGACCAAGACTAAGGGCTAATTGGCGTATTTGTAGGGTGCGCTGTGCGCACCATGGATCAGGGCGCGATAAATCACGCCCCTACGTCCGCATCCAATTTCGCAATAAAACTCTCCAGTTCCCTCGGCAACGGCGCGGTCAGATGCATAGGCTCACCCGTCAGCGGATGCGCGAACGCGATGCTGTGGGCGTGCAGGAACATGCGTTTCAGCCCCTGTTTCATCAATGCCTTGTTGCGCGCGAAATCGCCGTATTTGTCGTCTCCGGCGATCGGGAAGCCGAGATGGGAGAGATGCACGCGGATCTGGTGGGTGCGTCCGGTCTTGAGTTGCGCCTCCAATAAACTGAATTCAGGCCAACTCTTCAGCAGGGTGAAGATGGTGTGCGAGGCCTGCCCGTCTTCCCTGACCATCACGCGCTTCTCGCCCTGCGGGGTGTCGAACTTGTGCAGCGGCAGCTTGACATGCTGTTTGACATTCTTCCATTGCCCCAGCACCAGCGCGAAGTAGCGCTTGTCGCTGTTGCCCTCGCGCATTATCTCGTGCATCGCGGTCAAAGCGGAACGCTTTTTCGCCAGCAGCAGCACGCCGGAGGTTTCACGGTCGAGCCTGTGCACCAGTTCCAGGAATTTGGCCTGCGGACGGGCGCGGCGCATTTGTTCGATGACCCCGAAGCTCACTCCGCTGCCGCCATGCACCGCCACCCCGGAGGGTTTGTTCACCACAACCAGCGCGTCGTCCTCATAAATGATCGGGAACTCCACCGCCGGGATATGCGCCTCTTCGACCTCATGCTTTTCCGCCACACGGATCGGCGGGATGCGCAACTGGTCGCCCAGCTTCAAGCGATAGGTCTGATTGACGCGCTTTTTGTTGACCCGTACCTCCCCGCCGCGCAGGATGCGGTAAACATGGCTTTTGGGCACGCCTTTCAAATTCTTGAACAAAAAATTGTCGATGCGCTGCGCCTCGCCGCCTTCATCAATTTCCACATAATTCACAGAATCTTTGCTTAAACCATTCATTTTGCTTATACTTCGCCGCTCGCGCGTTTTGGGATTTGGGTAAGTTTGGGATGATTTCCCCGCCAGGAAGAGTTTTGGCACAAGCGACGGCGCATTGCGCCGCCACCCTACCTACCAGCCGCAGCCCGGTTAATATCACTCACCGGTACCAGCAGTGATAGTAATTGATTTATGCGCTCAAAGCACCTGTGGATTTTCCGTGAAGCAGCCAATATATTGCTGCCTCACCCCCTAAGGAGATTCTGAAACCGCCGGAGAGACGAGATGCAGTGCAACACAGCAATGCGCCGCCTCAACCGCTGATACAGAAACCCCTAAGAACAATTTTTTAAGACCAGCTATTAATCAGAGAACTTAATTGATCAACCGTTTGCACAATACAAGACTTATTGCACGATTGCTCATCTCGTACGCCTAACCGCGTATAGCTTGGTCTCGCCCGTGTCAGAGCGCGGGAGACAACATAATGAAACGCATGCTATTCAATGCAACGCAGCCGGAAGAACTCCGCGTCGCCATTGTTGACGGTCAGAAACTCATCGACCTCGACATTGAAACCGCCGGCAAGGAACAACGCAAGAGCAATATCTACAAGGCAGTCATCACCCGCCTTGAACCCAGCCTAGAAGCCTGCTTCGTCGAATACGGCGGCAACCGGCACGGCTTTCTGCCTTTCAAGGAAGTCGCCCCGCAATATTTTCAGCCCGGCAGCGGCAACCGCCCCTCGATCAAAGAAGCCCTGCGCGAAGGCCAGGAACTGCTGGTGCAGGTGGAAAAAGACGAGCGCGGCAACAAGGGCGCGGCACTGACCACTTTCATCAGCCTGGCCGGACGCTACATCGTACTGATGCCGAACAACCCGAGCGGCGGCGGCGTATCGCGCCGTATCGAGGGCGAGGAACGCGATGAATTGCGCGAAGTGCTGTCGCACGTCGAAGTGCCGCAGGGCATGAGCATCATCGCGCGCACCGCCGGCATCGGGCGCAACGAGGAAGAGCTGCAATGGGATCTGGATTACCTCAAGCAATTGTGGGATGCGATCGATGGCGCGGCTAAGTCAGAAAAAGCCCCGTCGCTGATTTATCTGGAAAGCAGCCTGGTGGTGCGCGCCATCCGCGATTACTTCAACCCGGAAATCGGCGAAATTCTGATCGACACCGAAGATGTCTATCAGCAAGCCTTGGCCTTCATGAGCACGGTGATGCCGAACAACGTGGATCGCATCAAACGCTACGTGGATGACGTGCCGCTGTTCTCGCGTTTCCAGATCGAACACCAGATCGAATCCGCCCATGCGCGCGAAGTGCGCCTGCCATCCGGCGGCGCGATCGTGATCGACCATACCGAAGCGCTGACCTCCATCGACATCAACTCGGCGCGCTCCACCAAAGGCTCGGACATCGAGGCTACCGCATTCAACACCAACCTCGAAGCGGCGGAAGAAATCGCCCGCCAACTGCGCTTGCGCGACCTGGGCGGGCTGATCGTGATCGACTTCATCGACATGGAAAATAGCCGCAACCAGCGCGACGTTGAGAACCGTTTACGCGACTCGCTGCACCATGACCGCGCCCGTGTGCAGACCGCCAAGATTTCGCGCTTCGGCCTGCTGGAACTGTCGCGCCAGCGTTTGGCGCCCAGCCTGGGCGAGAGCAATTACATGGCCTGCCCGCGTTGCAGCGGCATCGGCCACATCCGCGGCACGGAATCTTCCGCTTTGCACATCCTGCGCATCATTCAGGAAGAGGCGATGAAGGAAAGCAGCACCGCAATTCACGTGCAAGTGCCGGTGGATGTAGCCACCTTCCTGCTCAACGAGAAACGCGGCGACATCCATCGCATCGAATCGCGCCTGAAAGTGGCGATCATGCTGATCCCCAACCCGCATCTGGAAACACCCAACTACAGCATCAGCCGCCTGCGCCAGGACGATCTGACCGGCGACATGCTGCAGGCCAGCTACAAGCTGGTGGAAAAGCCGGTTGAAGAAAAGCCGCTGACTGCCGCTCAGGAACAGCAAAAAGCCACGCGCGCGCAAGCCGTGGTGCAAGGCATCACCCCGGCGCAGCCCGCACCGATGAAGGTTGAGGTTGAGGAGGCCAAGCCTTCAATTCTCGGCAAGCTGTTTGGCTGGATCAAAACGCTGGGAGCGGAGGAACAGCCCAAGGACAAACCGGCTGCCAGCACGCCACGCAGCCAGCCGCGCCGTGAACGCGGCGAGCGTAGCGAACGGAGTGAAGGCGGCAAGCGTCGTGAGCGCGGAGAGCGCAGCGAGGGGGGCAACGCCCGCCGCGAGCGCGGCGAGAAGCCGGTGCCGACCGAAGCCGCAGCAAAGCCTCAAGAGCCGCGCCAGCAGGCCGAACGCGAACCGCGCCCACAAGCTGAGCCGCGCCCGCCTCGGCCACCGCGCCCGCCGCGTGCAGCGCCAGCGCCACAACCCGAGGAAAAACCCGTGCTGGAAAGCCAGATTGCCGCGCCTGCCGCCGAACAGGCCGAAGAAGGCAGCGCACGCGAAGGTGCCCGTCGCCGCGGTCGCCGTGGCGGTCGCCGCGAGCGCGAACGCCGCGATAACACCGTACAGGGCGGCGAAATACCGGCAAGTAACGGTGGAACTGCTGTCGCGGAACAAGTCGCAGCAACCGCTGCACCGGTCGATACTGCCCCGGCAAAATTAAAGCCTTCCGAGTATATCGCCTACCCAGAAGGCTGGACGCCGCCCGTAACGCCGAGCCCCGTAACGCCAGATGAAGACATCGCCGTGCCAACGGTTGCAACGCAACAGAACGTGGCGGCAGTGATGGTAAATGAAATTATCGCACCCGTAGCGACAAGCAGCGGCGAAAACCTGGTGCAAATCGAGACCGACCAGGGAAAATTGCAAGCTGTGGCAAACATTCCCGCCGGTTACGCGGACAAACCGGCGACGCGCCGCCGCACGCGCCAGCATGAAGTTTATGTAGAGAATGAGCCTCTTGAGCAAGTAGAAACGCAACGCCCGCAAGCGTAGCTCCGGTTAGGCGAAAAACAAAAACCGCACGATTGTCATCGTGCGGTTTTTTGTTAGGTGAATTCAAGTTCGAAGTGCAACAGCCAATGGAGGCTTGGTGTAACACACTTCCGCTCCGACTGTTGACGTATGACAAAAATTACACCGCCCGCTGATATAGAATGCGGCCTGCGCAATAAAGATCATGTTATCAACCCGCCCTGATAGAATTTCAAGGGTGATAATTTTTCAGGGAAATTGGAAATTATGCCGGCCATCGGATTATGGTACCCAGTTTATGATCGCCGCCTCGCGTGGATTGGCGTGAGTTTGGAGACAGATACATCGATATTTGTGCCACAGAATTTCTTTGACCAGATGAGCAGCGAATCGCTGGCGGTCGATGGGATCAACAGCAAATTGTTTTTCGTGGGCGCGGATGTTTTGGGTGCATGCAAACAACCGCTAAAATTACCTTTTTCGCCATCCCGGTTGGTGGCCGTGCTCAGCGAAAATTTTCTGTCGGCCGAGGCAAGTATGGCTATTTTTCGCGCTTGGCACAGCAAAAATGTGCGCCTGGCCGTGACTGGCCTGGCTGTTCCATCCGGACTTTCCCGTGACATGGTCACCATGCATGTTTTCGATGCCGTCACAGTACGTAAATCGTTTAGCGAAAAAGCCTTGCTGGATGCCGGTCATTCCGGAGCAAAACTATTTGCTCAAGGTATCGGCTCGATGGAACTATTCGAATGGTGTGCCGCGACGGGGTTTAATTATTTCACCTTTGGCGGATTGGACACTCCGGAATATGGAGACCAGTCAAAGGATTCTTCCCGCCTGCCGTTGATGCACCTGCTTTCCCTGGTTGCCACAGATGCAGATACGGCGACCATGGAGGAAGTTTTCAAGCTCGATCCGAAATTGGCTTTCGAATTATTGCGGCTGGTCAATTCCACTTCTTTCGGCACACGCAAGGAGATCACCAGTTTTTCCCAGGCCATCATGGTGCTGGGGCGGCGCCAGTTGCAGCGCTGGCTGCAACTGCTGATGTTCTCTCTGCGCAAGGAAGGCGATGACGCCCC
Organism: Gallionella sp.; assembly: GCA_028714895.1. Taxonomy (GTDB): domain Bacteria; phylum Pseudomonadota; class Gammaproteobacteria; order Burkholderiales; family Gallionellaceae; genus Gallionella. The sequence goes on from JAQTLM010000014.1 coordinate 40,966, forward strand.
CAACATCCTGATGCAGCGCGCCGCCGAGCGGGGCAGAATGATGGAACTCCTGTCCCAGGAAGGCAATGAAAAAGCCGACCGGGAACAGGCCTTCATGGTGGGGGTATTTTCCGTGCTGGACATCCTGATGAAAACCCCGCTGACGGAACTGCTTGAATCAGTTTCCTTGCCGCAATCAGTGGAACAGGCGTTACTCAAGCATGAAGGACGGCTGGGCGTTTTGCTCGACCTGATATGCGCAACCGAACAACGCGACTTTGCCGGAGTGCAACGGCTACTGCCCAACTTGGGGATAGCGCCAGACATATTGAGCCGGTTCCAGCTTGACGCCATTTTCTGGGCTTTGAAAGTCGCCGGATCCAAATGAAACTGCAACCCGGCTCCTCGTCCAATACCGATAACCACCATACTTTTGCCGTGGCGGGCAGCATCGTGCATAACGTGCTGCACATCGAAGAAAGGGATTTCGCACAAAGGCTAGGGGAAGTAATCCGGGCTACTTTTAACTGGTCCGAGGTTTATTGCCATTTCACCGGGCGGGCGACACACCTGGCTGGCCGACGCAAGTTACCGGAAGACTGGCGCAGCCTGGTGGAACGAATCGAATGCAACAGTCAGGCGGCCTGGTTACCGGCCGACGGCAACGAAGTTGATCCGATACAACTTGGCTGCCTTTTGCTTACTCAGGGCGAGGCTGTCGGTGTGTTGTGCGTGCAGGCGCCGCTGGCCGCCTTGCCGACCTTGCAGTCGCTGGCCGGGCTGATCGCGGCAACCTTGCTCAATCGTTTGCAGTTCGACGAACGCAAGCGCGGCCTGCTGGACAGCGAGGATAAGCTGGCGCGGCAACAGCAGATACTCGACCAGATCCACGATTCTGTCATCGCCATGGATCTGAGCGGCTACATCACCGGATGGAACAAGGGAGCGGAACAGCAGTTCGGCTACACCGCCGAGGAGGCGATAGGAAAAAACATCCTGTTCCTGTATGCCGACGAAGATGAAAATGCACTGTTCCACGAAGCCTTCCTCGAGCACGGCGGGCGAGAGATAGTGGTCAAACGCCGCAAGAAATCCGGCGAGGTATTCTGGGCCAGCCTGAGCCTTTCACTGTCGCGTGATGCGCGGGGCAACCCCACTGCGATCCTCGGCTACCTGGTGGATATCACCGAGCGCCTCAAGGCGGAAGCGGAGTTGCGCCTGCAGGCGGCAATCTTCGAATACAGCGATGAGGGCATCATCGTCACCGATGTAACCAAACGCATTCTTTCGGTAAACCGCTCATTCACTAAAATCACCGGCTACGAAGCGCACGAAGCCATCGGACAGCTTCCCTCGATACTGAAATCAGGGCTGCATGACCAGGCTTTTTACAACGAGATGAACGCCTCGATCGCCGATAATGGGCTCTGGATCGGCGAACTGTGTAACCGGCGCAAAAACGGCGAAAACTTCCCGGTCTGGATGTCGATCAGTGGGGTGCATAACAAAGACGGGGTGATTACCCATTATTTCTCCGTGTTCACCGACCTTACCGAACGCAAGAATGCGGAACAGCAAATTTATCGGCTGGCCTATTACGACGCACTCACCGGCCTGCCGAACCGCGCCAAGCTGTATACCCTGCTGCGCCAGACCTTGCTTGAAGCGCAGCGCAACAAGGCACATGGCGCGATATTGTTCATCGACCTCGACCGCTTCAAGCAGATCAACGATTCCCTCGGCCACGCGCACGGCGATATCCTGCTCAAGGAAGTCGCCAGACGGCTGTCTGCCAGCCTGCGCGGCGAGGATATTATTGCCCGCATCGGTGGCGACGAATTCGTCGTGGCTTTGGTGGATATCGCCAAGCACGAAGACGCTTCCATCGTCGCGCAGAAAATCCTCGACAACCTGTCCCTGCCCGTCATGGTGGAGGGGCACGAGCTGCAAATTTCCGCGAGTATCGGCATCAGCGTCTATCCCGATAACGGCGATGATGCCGAAACCCTGATCAAGAATGCCGATATTGCGATGTACCGTGCCAAGCAGGGCGAAGTGCATGACGGCTACTTGTTTTTCTCGCCCGACATGAACAAGCGCGCCATGGAGCGCCTCAAACTGGAAAGTAACCTGCGCCGCGCTCTGGAGCGGAACGAGCTGATACTTTACTATCAACCGCAACAGAACCTGCAAAGCGGCAAGATCATCGGCGCGGAAGTGCTGTTGCGCTGGAACCACCCCGGCACAGGCATGATTCCCCCGGCCACATTCATCCCGCTGGCGGAAGAGACCGGGTTGATCATTCCCATCGGCCAATGGATACTGGAAACCGTCTGCGCACGCAACAAGGAATGGCAGCGTGCCGGGCTGCCCATCGTCAAGCTGGCGGTAAACATTTCCGCCAAACAGTTCCGCCCGACACTACCGCGCCTGGTGGCGGAGATATTGGCGCGCCACGAACTGGATGCGCGCTTTCTCGAACTGGAAATCACCGAAAGCATGATCATGCAGAATGTTGAAGGCGTGATCGCCATGATGGACGATTTCCAGCAACTGGGCACCGGCCTGTCGCTGGACGATTTCGGCACCGGTTATTCGTCCTTAAGCTACCTCAAGCGTTTCCCCATCGACAAACTCAAGATCGATCAGTCGTTTGTGCGGGGCGTCACCAAGGATACCGACGACGAGGCCATCACACGGGCGATCATCAGCCTGTCCAAAAACCTCGGCTTGCGCGTCATCGCGGAAGGGGTAGAAACGGAAGAACAATTGGCTTTTCTCAGATCGGCAGGTTGCGAGGAGATACAGGGATATTATTACAGCCGCCCCTTGCCAGAAGATGATTTTGTCAAATTCCTGCAGAGCGCAAATCCTTGAAACAAGCGGATAGTCGGAAACCCGGCAGGAAATAAATGTAAACAGGCCAACAGATGACGGTCTGCTTTGCCTGCCGGTCTGGTGATCGGATCGCGGCGCTCAAACCCAGCGTAACGTTCGTTGATCCTGATGTTCATCGGCGGAATCAACAACTCTCACCCTGCCTAGAACCCGTTTGGGTATTTATCCCAATCTTCCGTCCCTCCGGTTGGCGCAGTACAGGTATAATGCGCACTGCCCTGCGCCAAACCAATCAGCGTAGCGGTTTCTGTGTTACTCCCGATCTCTTCGATCACTTAATTCGTCTGCCTCGATTGGTGCTGCTCTTGTGGGCGGCAGGCCGTCGCAGGAGCCAAACTTTGTCAAATACTGCTATCCCGTTGTCCAATGAAATTACTTTCGCCGATCTGAATCTGGCGCAACCCCTGATGCGCGCGGTTGCCGATGCCGGCTACACGCACCCTACCCCGGTGCAGGCGCAGGCGATCCCGCTGGTGCTGGCCGGTGGCGATTTGCTGGCCGGGGCGCAGACCGGCACCGGCAAGACCGCCGGTTTCACGCTGCCAATCCTGCATCTGCTCACCGCAAAACCGGTTGCGAACCAGCGTCCCGGCCGCCCGCGCTGTCTGATTCTCGTCCCGACGCGCGAACTCGCCGCGCAGGTCGAGGAATCGGTGCAGACCTACGGCAAATATCTGCCGCTGAAGTCGATGGTGATGTTCGGCGGCGTGAACATCAACCCGCAGATCAAGGCATTGCGCGGGCAAATGGACATCCTCGTCGCCACGCCCGGACGGCTGCTCGACCATGTCGGGCAAAAAACGCTCGACCTGTCCGGCGTCGAAATCCTGGTGCTGGACGAAGCCGACCGCATGCTGGACATGGGCTTCATTCGCGACATCAAGAAAATTCTCGCACTGCTGCCCAAACAACGCCAAAACCTGCTGTTCTCAGCGACCTTCTCCGACGAGATCAAGACCCTCGCCGACGGCCTGTTGCACAACCCCGGCTACGTCGAAGTGGCGCGCCGCAATTCCACCGTGGAACTGATCGAACAAAGCGCCCATCTGGTGCCGCAAAAACTGAAGAGCTACCTGCTCGCCCACCTGATCAAGCATCACGACTGGAAACAGGTCTTGGTATTTACCCGCACCAAGCACGGCGCGAACCGCCTCGCGGAAAAACTGAATGCGGACGGCATTGCCGCCGCCGCGATCCACGGCAACAAGAGCCAGCCGGCGCGCACCAAGGCGCTGGCGCAGTTCAAGGACGGCACGATGCCGGTATTGGTTGCCACCGACATCGCCGCGCGCGGACTGGACATCGACCAGTTACCGCATGTGGTGAATTTCGAATTGCCGAACGTGCCGGAAGATTATGTGCACCGCATCGGCCGCACCGGGCGCGCGGGCAGCAGCGGCGCGGCGATTTCGCTGGTGGATAGCGAAGAGTTGCCGTTCCTCAAGAACATCGAGCGGCTGATCAAGCGCGAGATTCCGAAAGTGGCGGTAGATAGCTTCGTGCCGCCCGCCAACCTTCCCGCCGAAGCCCCGCGCCCGCCGCGCCCGCCCCACGGGCAACGCCGCCATAGCCACACAACCGCAAGCGCGCCGCGCCCGGCAGGTGCGGGAAACCGCAATCAACCGACGCGCGACAGCCAAGGCCGGAAGCCGGGCAACCCGCAACAACGCAATGCCCCCCAACCCGCCAAACCGCGCCAGTCGCCAAAGCCTGACGATCAGCAGCATCTGTCCGAAGCGGCGCGCCATCAATCCATGCCGCAACCGGCTTTGTTCTCACCCAAGTCGGGGCGGCGGGGCAAATAACCGCAGCGGCATGCCAATACAGTCCGCGCAGAGCCTCGTCAAACGGCAGAAGTTGTGCTACGGCCGCCACCCGTTTTACTCAAGTAAACATTTAGAGGTTCCCTTTGATGACCGATGCCGATTACATGCGCCATGCCCTGGAGCTTGCCAGCCAGTCACAAGCAGCTGGCGAAGTACCGGTGGGGGCGGTGGTGGTGAAAGACGGTGAGATTGTCGGGCGCGGTTTCAATGCGCCGATTTCGCGCCACGACCCTTCCGCCCATGCCGAAATGATGGCGTTACGCGACGCTGCACAACGGCTGTGCAATTACCGGTTGGTGGGTTGCGAGCTGTTTGTCACGCTGGAGCCGTGCCTGATGTGCGCCGGTGCGATCATGCACGCGCGCATTGCGCGGGTCGTGTACGGGGCGAACGACCCCAAGACAGGCGCGTGCGGCAGCTTACTGGACGTGTTTGCCGAACGGCGCTTGAATCATCATGCCGAAGTGACCGGTGGTGTGCTGGCGGAGGAATGCGGCGCAATGCTCAGCAATTTTTTTGCCATGCGCCGCGCACAGCAGAAGACACAATGAAAATAAATATACGTATCGCCACGCAACGGCTCGAATTGCTCGATGATGCAGGCAACTTGCTGCGCCGCTACACCGTTTCCACCGCTGCGAATGGCGCGGGTGAGGTGTGCGGCAGTTACTGCACACCGCGCGGCAAACACATCATCCGCGCCAAGATCGGTGCGACGCAACCGGAAAATACCGTATTCGTGCGCCGCCGTCCGACCGGCGAAATCTACACGCCGGAACTGGGCGCGCAATTTCCGGAACGCGACTGGATACTGACGCGCATCCTGTGGCTATCCGGTTGCGAAGTCGGCTTCAACCGGCTGGGCGACAACGATACCATGCGCCGCTATATCTACATCCACGGCACACCGGACTCGGCGCAACTCGGCGCTCCCGGTTCGCATGGCTGCATCCAGATGCGCAATGCCGACCTGATCGAACTGTTTGACTTGGTACCCGCAGGAACAGCAGTTGAAATCATCGCTGAAGGAAGCCTCTAAAAATTCAGAGTTCACCCATGCAAGGCTTTGATTTGAGCAAAGATGACCTGGCGAAAGTAAGTGCGGTGTACGTCCGCGCATCACTGATTGCACTGCCGCCTGAAATGCGCAAACGTTATGCACACCACCTACTGAGCATCCTACCGCCCGCAACGAAAATCATGCTCGTTACTTTCGACTACCCATAACCGGAAATGTCGGGCCCGCCGTTTGCGGTTTCTACGGACGAAGTAGAAGCGCTCTACCGCGGACGCACCGAGATACGCCTGCTGGCACAACTGAACGTGCTGGCGCAAAACACGCGCTTTCAGGAACGCGGCCTGAGCCGGTTGCAGGAAAACATCTTCCTGCTGACACTGCACTAACGGATATAAAGCAGACTTTGACGAAATGGCGGAAAGTACCAATAGCCGCCCTTCAGGCATTCACAAAATAAATCCCCAAGTAGTTTGATTTAACCCGCATACCTTCCTCATCTTGTCAGGCAAACACTGATAGCAAAATTCTCTACGGGAGTATTCTTGCGAGACGAAAGCCGAGGTTGTAGTAACTGGCCCCAGGCCCGTTCCAGTTGCGATTAACCTCGCTCCCAACCCGTGGGCTGACGATCCAAGAACCGCCGCGAAGCACGCGGTTCGTGCCATCACCTTGCCAAGCGCTGCCGTCATCCGGGGCTCCGTTGTAGTCGGCATGTTGGCTGTCCTCCACCCATTCCCATACGTTGCCGCTCATATCGTATAGGCCAAAGGCATTGGCTTGTTTTCCAGCCACCGGGTGGGTGCTGTTGCCGCTGTTGCCGTCATGCCACGCTACACTGTCCAGATTGTCACTACCACAGTATACCTGCCGCCCTCCAGCGTGGCAGGCGTATTCCCATTCGGCCTCACTGGGCAGGCGGTATTGTTTGCCGGTCTTGGCGTTGAGCTTCTGAATGAATGCCTGAGCATCGTTCCAGCTTACTTGCTCCACCGGGCAGTTGTCGCCGCAACTGGTAAAATTGCTAGGGTTGTTTCCCATGATCGCTTTCCATTGCCCTTGCGTGACTTCGGTCTTGCCCAGCGCAAAGCTTTTCAGTGTAACCCGGTGTGTCGAGTCCGTTTCACCCATGTCATAACTACCCGCTGGAATGACGGCTAGCTCTGGGCAGCCCGGACAGTCGCGGATGGTTGTTTCAGCTTTCTGACCGTTGGCTTCGGCATTGCGGAGGGCGGCAAGTTTTTCCTGTGCGGCAGCGACATGGCTTCCACTGGAGTATTTGTCGAGATAGGCCTGTACGGTCTGGGCGTTCCCCCCTGCCTGTGCCTGTTGCCAGAGTTGCTGTTCCTGCCGGGCGGCAATGGCGGCAAGCCTATCCTGCATGGCGGCGGCATGGCTGCCATTGGGGTATTTGTCGAGATAGGTCTGCATTGTTTTGGCATCCTGACTCGACTGCGCTCTTTGCCAGAGCTCTTGTTCTTTGCGAACCGCTAGATTGGTTTGGATTTTTTGGATACGAACCTTTTCCATGGCATTGACGTCCGCACCCTTGGCAATCAACAGTTCGGCAATATCCTTGTCTCCCCAAAGAGCTGCGATATTAAGGATATCGACTTTAGCACCCTTGGCAATCAGCAGTTCGGCAACATCTTTGCGCCCCATAACGGCGGCGAAATAAAGAGGGGTGCCGCCATACTTTTCCTTGGCATTGACATCTGCTCCTTTGGAGATCAACAGTTCGGCAACATCTTTGTGTCCAGAAAGGGCGACGAAATGAAGAGGGGTGGCGTCATCATTGTTTTTGGCATTGACGTACGCGCCATAGACCAGTTGCCGGCTGACTTCTTTTACGTTACCCGATTCTGCCGCCGACAGAAGATCATCATTGGTACTCGTAAGTTTGTTTGATGCGAAAATACAGAAGGTCAGCATTAGTATGAAGCACGACATTAGGCCAGATAACTTCGAAAATTCAAGATTCATAATGTCATATTCCTCTGGCTAAACAATTGAGCCGATGCCGCTGCCTGTTCACGACAGGAGTGGGCGTGGCGGTGTCCCCTTGCTACTGCATGTAACCGTGATGCGTCAGCTTCTCGATGTTGTGTGCCACGCAGTAGAGTTTTCATTGCCGCAACCACCTTGGATTGACCTCGTAGCGTAAAGCAGTTGAATAAATCGAATCTGGTATTTTTGATCATGAGTGTTAGCGAATATCCTTCCAGACTTCTTTCTTCAGTGCATAGACCAACACAAGGAGTACGAACAGGAAACCCAGCACAATATAGCCAAGGTCATAACGCACCATTTTCGACGGATCGCTCATAAAAACCAGGTAATTGGTCAGGTCGGCAATAGTCGCATCGTACCCGGCAGTACACATTGAGTACCCGGCAGTACACATTGAGCCCAGCGATTCCAACACCAGCTTCTTAATTTCATGGCCTTTTTTATTTTCGACGCGCAACACTTGCTTGCCTTGCAAATCAGCCAGGACGAACGGCATGCCCACATCGGGGAAGGTCGTATTATTCCAACCGCTCGAACGATTGTTGTCCACGTAAAAGGTACGCATGTAGGTGTACAACCAATCAGCACTACGCGAACGGGCAATCACACTCAGGTCAGGCGGCGCAATACCGAATGCCAGTTTGGCCGAGTTTGCATCCATTACGGCCTGCATGGTCGAACTGAGCTTGGAGTCTTCTGGAAGCTCCAAATCCTTCTTGATTTGCCCCTCGGTCATTCCGATATCCAGCAGGCGGTTATAGCGCATGTAGGAAGCACTGTGGCAAGCCAAGCATCTTGACGCAAAAAGTATTGCACCGCGTTGCAGCGAAGCTGTATTTTTCAAATCTACGGGTGCTTTGTCCAAATGAACGCCGGCTTCGCTGGCGAACGCCATTGCCGGTACCGTCAAGAGCAGCACCAGAATCCATAGCTTATTAATAGCTTTCATTTCAACGAACCTTTCTGTTCTATTTGGACGTCACACGATCAGGCTCTGGCTTGCACTTGTCGATCCTGGTGTACCAGGGCATCAACAGGAAGAACGCAAAGTACACCACAGCCAGGATCCGCGAGATCACGGTGTAGGTCGGGGTAGAGGGCATTAGGCCCAACCAGCCGAGGCCGACAAAACTGATCACGAACAGAGTCAAAAAAGTCTTGTAGATCGGGCCGCGATAGCGGATCGATTTGACCTTGCCGCGATCCAGCCACGGCAGGAAGAAGAAGATCACCGTAGCAACACCCATCGCAGCCACACCCGGAAATTGTGAGCCGAATATTGGCGGCACCGCACGCAAAATTGCGTAGTACGGAGTGAAATACCACACCGGCGCGATGTGCTCAGGGGTCTTCATCGGATTGGCCTGAACGAAGTTGTTATATTCCAGAAAGTAACCACCCATGTCCGGCGCGAAGAATATGATCGCGCAGAAGATCATGAGGAACGCTATAGCAGCCACACCATCCTTGACGACCATATATGGAAAGAAGGGAATCCCATCCAGCGGATTACCGTTCGTATCCTTATATTTTTTGATTTCGATGCCATCCGGGTTGTTGGAACCAACCTCGTGCAACGCCACCAAGTGCGCCCCGATGATGAGTATCAAAACCAGAGGAATGGCGATGACGTGCAAGGCGAAGAAACGGTTCAGCGTGATGTCAGACACCACGTAATCACCACGGATCAGCACGGCCAGATCGGAACCAATAAATGGCACTGACGAGAACAGGTTGACGATCACCTGCGCTCCCCAGAACGACATCTGTCCCCATGGCAACAGATAGCCCATGAACGCTTCGCCCATCAGCGCCAAATAAATAATCATGCCGATGATCCACAGCAGTTCGCGCGGCTTGCGGTAAGAACCGTACATTAACCCACGGAACATATGCAGGTAGATCACCACGAAAAACATCGAGGCTCCGGTAGAGTGAATGTAGCGCAGCAACCAGCCCCAATGCACGTCGCGCATAATATATTCGACAGAAGCGAAGGCGAATAGCGCATCCGGCTTGTAGTTCATGGTAAGAAAGATGCCGCTCAGGATTTGGATAATCAGCACCAGCAGCGCAAGACCGCCGAAGAAGTACCAGAAGTTGAAGTTTTTCGGCGCGTAGTATTCGGAGGCGTGTGCCTTAAAGGTTGATATGAGCGGAAAGCGGGCATCAATCCAGCCAATCAAATTTTTTAGCCGGTTCATTATGCTGCCTCTTTGCTGTCGTCGCCGATCAAGAGTGTGTTCTCACTGAGATATTTGTGTGGAGGAACGATCAAGTTGCTGGGTGCCGGTACACCTTTGTACACACGCGCCGCCAGATCGAAACGTGAGCCGTGACAAGGACAGAACCAGCCACCCGGCCAATCCTTGCCAAGATCAGCAGGTGCAACTTCCGGGCGATAAGTCGGAGAACAACCCAAGTGAGTGCAGACACCAAGCACCACAAGGTACTCGGGTTTAATAGAACGATAAGGGTTATGGCAGTAATTGGGTTGCTGCTGAACGGAAGATTCCGGATCAACCAATTTGTCATCGTGCTTGGCCAGCAAATCGAGCATTTCCTTGGTGCGGCGCACAATCCACACCGGCTTGCCCTGCCACTCGGCGCTGATCATCATGCCAGGTTTAATGGTGCTCACATCCACCTCGATCGGTGCGCCCGCCGCTTTGGCGCGCTCGCTCGGCATCAAACTCAATACGAATGGTGCGCCCGCCCCTGCTGCTGCGATTACCCCACCTGCCGTCGTGGCGGTCAAGAGTCGCCGCTTACTGAGATTCACATTATCAGCCATGTCCCTTATCCTTCTTGTTAACGTGTTATTTAAAATTAGCTATCTGGGCCAGCACTACGATTGCCCGGAAATGCAATTGGTAATGCAGGGTGGATAAGCCTTCTTGCCCGCAGAACACAAGACAATGCCAACGGTGAATACTACATAGCAAAATATTCCCTACAAATAATTGATCAGTTGTTCCTGGCGCCTTGTTGGACCCATTTCCTCAGGATCAAAATATATTGACGATCCAACGTACCTGCTGCATTCAACCCCATTGGCATCTTCAAGCCCCGATTGGTGCCAGCAAGCAGTTTGGTGAAAGTGCTGGTCTCGCTATTGCCGGGAATGACGACTGGTCCGAATTTAGTGCCCTTCATCAGTCCCTCGTAGGACGTTAAATCCAAGCCGCTTTTGGCATACCCCTTCCCGCCCGGAGAGTGACAGCTCACACAATAGTCATGCAGGATGGGCTGTACATCGTCCGTGAAACTCACCTCGCCTGGTCTCAAGACCTTGATAGCATCATGCGCTGGCATAAGTGCCATATCTTCAGCCAATACGTTAAAGGAAAATGCGGTCAGCATGACTGCACCCAGCAACATTCTAGTTTTCATACCACCCCCTTGGAAAACACTCCGCCGAAAACCACCAATAAAACTGGATATTTAATTGGTCGCACCAAACAACTGCAGCAAAATGGTACTGCTCCGGTAATCTATTGTAAATTTAGTCATGATTTACTAAAAGAAGCGGCACGATCAAAACCATCCATCCCTTGACGTACTCAATCGATATCCGAATCAGTATGCTATCGCTGTTAAATTGCAGGAATGTGCCAAAAGTGTAGTTTTGCACTCATATCTAATTACTCAGATCACCCGCTAATTACGTTCAAAACCAAACCAAGTTCAAAACTAAAATAAGATAACCTACGCATGCTGTAATCAAAGCTAAAGCAAAATTATGTGCTGTCATGTTAATACTCCAATTTCAGAAACGACTCGTGGTGGATTTCTGTTAAGCCTCTTGCGCATATTGCACACAGGGGATTTTTTCGCATGGTTATCCGCGCAAAATATTATTAGCACACAAGTTGCAGATTCGTTGGAGCGAGGTGCTTGGAGTTGCCTGATACAGTGTGAACTGCTTTTGGTGCATCAAGATCGTTCTTAACCACACGCCAGCCACACGCCGATTTATGCTCAGCAGCCTGTTGCAGTTGTGCCGGCGCAGTGTAGTAGCCGCTTATGCCTACATTACGGGAAAGCTGTGTGTCGATCCTGAATAAATAACTTCCAAGTCGCGGGTTGAAAAAGCCGAGCCTGCCTGAACAGCCGAAGTTGCCAATACGCCGGTGATGATGCTTATCAAGATGTGCGTTTTCATGATAAGTCTCCTTGCTTATTAAAACCAAGTTAGATTTTTGATGCATCGGCTCCCCTTACGAAAACGCAAACTTTGTTTAGCAGGCACGCTCCTAGATGCCAGCACAAACCATGCCAATTGCTATCTTATTTAAAAATATAGAGTTATATTTTTAACAGTTGCGTAATATGTTCACTATAAACACGCGCCGTGTTTATAGTGAACATATTAGCAATTGCTAATCTATTTTTATAAACAGGTAAATTAAGATGGGGAGGACTTAAAGCTAGGATGTTAATTTCTGGCGCGAACCCACCGAAAATCTTCCGCATTCCATGTTCATGAATACGGAGACCCCGCCTTTTTTGAATATTTCTAAACGACTGCTTTGGAGAAAGTCGAAGTGCGGCCAAGTATCTTGGATTCAACCGGTGGATGCAACACACTAGAAACTGCTAAAGCAGAAGGAGTGTTGCAAATGAAACAGAGACCACGGATCTATTACACAGAAACCCAGAAAGCACTGATGTGGGATCGCTGGCAGAAAGGCGACTCTCTCCAGCAGATTGCACAGCTATTTGATCGAAACCACTCGTCGGTACAACGCATATTGGCTGAAAGTGGCGGGATAAGACCACAGCCACGAAAACGCTCCAGATTAGCTCTAACCTTGTCAGAGCGCGAAGAGATTTCGCGGGCGTTGGCGACAGATCATTCGATTCGCTCTATAGCAAAGCTTCTCGGGCGAGCACCTTCCACCATTAGTCGTGAGATCAACCGCAACGGAGGTCGTGAGGTAATCCCCCCATTATTAGCAGCGGCCAGAAGTAGAGTTGGTTAAAGCTAGCTTCTGTTTCGGGGTAATGCCGCCGAGCGCCATGTTGGGGCGTTCGTGATTGTAAGTCCACATCCAGTCAGTTGC
>JAQTLM010000015.1:0-37020 GCA_028714895.1 Gallionella sp.
TCATGGAGCTCGGCTTTTACAGCGCGGCGGCGCGGCGGAATATCGTGCGGATATGGGAGTTCATCGCCGAGCGCGGTTACGGTTCCTCGGCTGATGAGATTCGGCGCTTCCGCCAGGACTTGATGGAGTCGGGCAACAGCGCGGATTTCGGTGCGGCCCTGAATTCGGCGGATTTCTTCAGCATCAGCACCTGCCGCGACCTGCTGTTCCATGTTCAGGAACAGCGCATGACGCTGACCGGCATCGATGAGTTTCTCCGGAAAAACAACCTGGCATTCCTGGGATTCGAGATCGACGCCGCTGTCCTGCATGCCTACAATCGACGCTTTCCCGATGACCGCGCCGCCACCAGCCTCGCGCAGTGGCAGGTTTTCGAGAACGAAAACCCGGACACCTTCAGCAGCATGTACCACTTCTGGGTTCAGAAAGTCGGATAAGCCTTATAGCATTTTCCATAGTATAGTTCGGCGAGTTTTTGAATAACAATCAGGGGATAAAATGCAAAGCCAGTTAATCAAAGTTACAACGAAATCCAAAACACCGCTTTATATAAACATCTGCGCCGATGAAGATCAAAAGATATTTGTTCTGATGAACATCACCGCATTCACCGTCGGCACCTATTTTGAGAGTGCGGAAAAAGCACTGAAAGAATGCATCGAGGTGACAAATAAGGTCATCAATTACAAGAAGGATGGAGACAAGATTGAAGCGCTCCATTCAGATGCAGGCGGCGCATTCATCACCAATGAAGAAATGGCGAACCTCCTGCTTCAACCCCCTGCTGCCGCTGAATGATCTAGTCTTGTAAAGCACCAAAGGGGCATGCCCAATAACAATTTGAGCCTGCCCCCCTTTTACCTAGAAGATGGCGGCGTGATTCTGGAAAACAATTCGAACCCGACCCCTTTAATCCGCTATGGTCAGTATCAAGAATGAATTAGGTGAAGTCTTGAAGAACCTTCGGTTAGAAGCAGGACTTTCTCAGGAACAGTTAGGGGAACGCTGTGGCTTGAAAAGAGCGTATATAGGCATTATCGAGCGTGGCGAGAAAGCTATCACAGTGGAAACGGCAGCGCGCTTGGCTGAGGGCCTTGCTATTCAACTGAGTGGTATTTTCGCTCGTGTAGAGAGACTTAAACAAGACAGGGAGAAGACAGGTGGCTTCGCAAAAAACGACAATCATTGAGAGCCTTTTCAACGATTCCAGCCGGTGGCGCGGGAAAATTCTGAGGCGAGGTGTGGTGACACTCGAAGAAGTGCTGGCGGCTATTGAGGCTCACAATGCGAAACCCGGCGCTAAGGCCATCAGCAAAAAAAATCCTGCTAATTTCTTCAAGGATTTTGTCCGGAATATAAAGGCGGCGGAAAAGAATTGGCCAGCATCAGTATTGAAGGCTGGTTATACCGGAGTCCAACGGACGGGGAGTGGAGATAGCTTCGAGTTCGTACCGCTCCCCCGTGGACAAACGACTGCTTTCGCCGCCACTCTTTCTGTTTACCCGAAGAACCCTGCCGCTACGAAGTTCGCTGTCGCTCAGACACTGAGTCTTGCAGTCATGACCAAGGTGCTAGCCAGAAGCGACGAAAACTGGCTTCAAAGTGTTTCAGTAGGCATGCATCTTCCACAAACTCATCTCGCCATACACCCAAACCCATCGCTGAACTTCGTCGAGGTCGGGCATATGCAGTCGAACGTCAAGTTGCGGAAAACGGAGATCGATGGGCTTTACTATGGGAGGCTCGCTAACGGCCACGTTGCTCTCATTACGATGGAAGCAAAGGGGCATAGCGATGACATTCTCGAATCTCAGATCATGGATCAAGTCGTTGCAGTGCAAAACATGAAGGAGATCAAGTTATTGCTTGCCACCATGAACGCGACAGAGGCTAACACTGTCATCCTTCCAATGGCGATGAAACTCGTAGATTCGGGGGGCGCGTCGGGTGTGCCAGGTGTGAGTGCGTTTGCGCCAATCGGAAAAAAATTCCTCTATATGGTCGACTATGGCCCCGTCCCATTCTTGGGAGGGCGGCCGACTTCACTTATGCCGTACGGAGAAACATTATTTGATATGAGGCCATCCATCGCGGGTATCAACAAATGAGTGTCCGCTAATCATTTGCCGGGCCAGCGTAGAACCAGTACTTCTTCCCTCATCTGAGTTTTGGTCGCAGTGGCCAGCCTCGTCCTGAACAGATCAAGGCTGACAACCTCGTAGCCTAGGCTCTCAGCGATTTCACCGAGAAGACTTCCAGTCCGTATCATCACTCTTAGGTATGACGCTTGGTCCCCTACAACGTAGCCAAGCATTGCTCCTGGCTTTAGGTACGGACGCAAATCAGCGAGATGGCGAGCCATACCACCGAAATATAGTTTGGTCACGCGAGCGTAAAGCCGCTCAAATCCTGAGTCCTTTTTTAATTCGATGCGGCGACGTTCAATTTCTTCTGCCAAAGCTTGAATGTTGGCGTTGTCACGTACCCAAAGGTCATCCTCATCAACTGTGTATACACCACGTGTGTTTGATCGTAGCAGTCCTTTCTTAAGGATGCGTAGAGATGCCTTGTCCTTTACCAAGCCAAGCAAGACGGATTCGAGCCTAGTTGTACGGGTGTAGTCCTTTTCGTTCGGGTAGGGCGGTGATGTGAATACGGCGTCGATGGACTCTGGCATCAACACCGTGCCGATGTCCCTTGAGTCTGCCTTGTGGACGGTAGTTTTGAAATGGCGCTTGCCAGCAAACTTAGTGAGGTCTGATGACATTACTTCTATGTTGTCCATCCACGCGCCAACGACGTCCGCGTCCTCCTTGCGTCCCCGTACACCGACCTCTGGACCAAAGTGGAGATTACTTGCCGAATTCACCAACGTCTTGGCTAGAGCAAGCCTTGCGTGGGTCATCATCACAGGGGGCATACTCTGTTCGATGACCTCTTTCAGCAACAATGATTTGTGTAGCGGAACGGGACAGATTGAATCCGTGAGAAGGAGCTTCATCTGCTCGTCGGACAGAGACCTGAGTTTTCTAGCCTGCGCGATTTTACGTCGAGCCTCGTTGGCGCAACTTGATGCCTCGGAAAGAAGGTCGGTGGCACAGATACCCCAGTCCGACTTCACGTTACTTGCGAGCCATGCCATGTCGTTTGCTTCGATGCCAACCCCACGCAAACCCTGCAGCTTGGCCTCAACAACGGTCGTACCAGTGCCGCAGAATGGGTCGAGGACAACCTGCCCTTTTTTTAGACCAAACTTGGAGAAATAGTCCCGGACCAGATGGGGCGGGTATGAAAGAACGAATCTATACCAGTCATGGAAGGCCCTGTCGGCCACGTCGAGGCGGTTAGCTGACCCGTTACCCTTTGCTTTTTTCGGGGGCGGCGTTTGGCTCCTACTATTTTGGGAAAAGCCTTTGGATATGTCGTTTTCCTTGAGTAACTCTAAGTTAATATCCATATTTCAGCGCCCGTTAATGATCTCTAAAGGTTGCATTAAATATCATGCTCGGATAAATTTCAAGGCATTTATATAGAAAACTTAAATTAATCAAAATTAATAAGGTCGGCTTCGCATTACCTTAGCAGCCGTTAATCCGGCACCACGGATTAAACGGGCCAGGATCGAGCTGTTTTCAGCAACCTAACCGTCAGGCCTCAAGCCGCCTTGAGCATGAAATCCACGTGGATGGCGTCGTAGGGAAATACGATCATTCCATCGTCTGTTTTTGACAGCAGCCCGGCGTTAAGCAATGCAGTCACATCACCGTGGACGGCTTTGACGTCGCGCTCCACGCGCCGCGCCGCCTCGCGGATGAATACAGGAGGCGAATTGATTTCGGGTAATATGCCGCCCAACAAGGAGAAGCTGATTCAAGCATGGATGGTCATCCACAAGGATGAGCTGTTTGCCGATTGGGCTTTGGCCGTTAAAGGCGAAGAGCCTTTCCGCATCGAACCGCTGCGCTAGGAAATGATATGAACCCTTACATTACTGCCGTTCAGCCACTGGAAAATTATGAGTTGCTGCTCACCTTCGCCAACGGCGAGCAGCGTATCTTCGACGCCAAGCCATATCTGGATAAAGGCGTGTTTAAACGCTTGCGCGAACGCGGCACATTCTTGGGTGCACGTGTCGTTGCCGGTTCGATCGAGTGGCCCGGAGAGATCGACCTCAGCTACGACACGCTTTATCTGGAAAGCCAGCCCGTCTCTGCCATGCAAGCCGCATAACACGCGTCATCCTTTAAGGCGGGTTGAAGGAAACACTTTTTTACCGCTTAGCCACCCCTCGAAACGCCGCTTCGCTCGTATTCGAGGGAATGACGATTTATTCAGCGCTTCCGTAACAGAGACTCCCCCGTAATTATTTTCAAACCCACTTTGATCCCCGCTTCTCACTCCCCGATGCGTATCGCCCACCTTCGCCAGCGCCTGCGTGATCTCGGTGCCAAGCCGTGCCACGAAGATCGTCTGCTGCGCGGCTGGAGCCAGGTCTGCTCGTACGACAGAAAGAACAGTGCCGCAGAGACTTTCTTTCCGCTCGAGCTGCGCAATGAGTTGCCCGCCATTGAAGCGGAGTTGAATGGACTGGCGCGCCTGCGCAGTGAATATCCCGCTGCCCTCTCCCCAACCCTCTCCCGCATTGCGGGAGAGGGAGCAAACGTAGCGCTACGCGCAACTTCGAATAACGAAGGCGTCGCACGGCTGCTTGTGGAACTGCGTGACGGCCAGATGGTGGAGAGCGTGCTGCTGCCGCGTGGCGGTCTGTGCGTATCGACGCAGGTGGGTTGCGCCGTGGGGTGTGTCTTCTGCATGAGTGGCCGAGCCGGCTTGCTGCGCCAGCTCGGCAGCGCCGAGATCGTCGCCCAGGTGGTGCTTGCGCGCAAACGCCGCGCAGTGAGCAAGGTGGTGTTTATGGGCATGGGCGAGCCGGCGCACAATCTCGATAACGTGCTCGAAGCGATTGAGCTGCTCGGTACGCAGGGAAACATCGGCCACAAGAACCTGGTCTTTTCCACGGTCGGCGACCCGCGCGTCTTCGAGCGTCTTTCTCACGAAACTGTGAAACCGGCGCTCGCCCTTTCGCTGCACACCACCGATGCGGCCCTGCGCGCCAGCTTGCTGCCTCGCGCGCCGCAGATCGCCATCGAAGAGCTGGTGGAACGCGGTGAAGCGTATGCGCGCGCCACCGGCTATCCGGTTCAATATCAATGGACGTTGATCGAGGGCGTCAACGACAGCGACGCCGAGGTGGAGAGGATCGCCCAGCTCCTCTCGGGGAAATACACCATCATGAACTTCATCCCTTTCAACGAGGTGGACGGACTCGACTATCGCCGCCCCTCACCCGAACGGATTGCATCCATGGTGCAATTCCTTAAGCAGCATGGCATCCTCGCCAAGATACGCGATTCGGCAGGACAGGAGATCGAAGGGGCGTGCGGGCAGTTGCGCGCGCGGGCGGTGAAAGCCGCGTAGCCCGGATGCAGCGCAGCGGAATCCGGGAATGCCCGACAGGGCACAGGATTTCCCCGCATGCCAATAGTGCACCAAGAACCCCGGATTTCATTTCATTGCATCCGGGCTACAAACTCAATTCAAACATCTGGTACTCTCGTTATATGAAAAAAGTTGCCCCAACCAAGGATGAGATCGCACTGCTGGAGCCATTTGTCGGCCTCACGCTGGAACGCATCCATGTACCAACTACCACCGAAGAGTTTGCGTCCGCCACTGCCGAGATCAAGGCGGCGGGCATCGTTGGTTTCGATACCGAATCCAAACCGACGTTTGTCACGGGCGATGTCAGTGAGGGGCCGCACGTGGTGCAGTTTGCCTTGCACGACAAGGCCTACCTGTTCCAACTGCATCGGGCGGACGGGCATCCGTTCCTGATCGAGTTGCTGCAATCGGAACAAGTCATCAAGGTCGGCTTCGGCCTCAGATCGGATCGCAGGCATATCCACGCGAAACTGGGCGTGCATTTCAACGCGGTGGTCGATCTCAATACGGTGTTCAGCATGGACGGCTACCACAAGGAGATGGGCGTCCGGGGGGCCGTGGGACTGGTTTTCAGACAGCGCTTTGCCAAGGCGAGGCATGTGACCACCTCCAACTGGTCGCAGCCCCAACTCACCCCGCAGCAAATGCTCTACGCGGCAAACGATGCCTACGCGGCACTGAAAGTACTGGAGGCCATGAACCTGCCCTGTGAAGATTTGCCGATCATGGGATTGCATCCGGAGACCTCGGGGACGGAGGCTAATGCTCCATGCTAATTGACCCTTCGATACCTCAGGGCGAACGGTGTAATGAATTATGGAATGCTAAATAGTTCCAAATAGAAAGCCCGGCATGCCGGGCTTTCTATTTTCAACACGCGTAAAACGCACCCCGTAGGGCGACAATAAGCGAAGCGCATTGCGCCGGATGTGATCTCCGAAACCCGCCATCCGGCGCAATGCCCGTTCTCAGGAGAGCGTTATTACGCCCTCATCTCACATTCTGAGAGTCGACCACACGGATCACTTCGCCTTCGAACACTTTTTCATCACTCACCATTTCTGCCTGATTCATCACACGTGAGTGAAAGTCGCGCATCTGTTTTCGCAGTTCACGGGTCTTCCACCACAGATATGCCCAGGCTATCGTGCCGACAACAATGATGATCGCGAACAACACTGCCGAAAACATCAACACCAAACCAACCAGTGCCACCGACATCATCAAAGTCACCAGCTTACGCAACAAGCCAGGAGGTTTTGGCGAAGAGTTCAATACATATTTCATCTGCATTTCATTAGCCCGCGTAGATGGCTCTGATCAACCTTTGTCGAACCGCATTACTCCGCCCTTGCAATCCACCTTGATCGTGTCTTTCGCGGCAAAGCGGCCTTCCAGGATCAGTTTGGCCAGCGGGTTTTCCAGTTGCGACTGGATGGCGCGTTTCAGCGGTCTTGCGCCGTACACCGGGTCGAAGCCTGCGGTGGCGATTTCGGCCAGTGCGGCGTCGCTGATTGCCAGCTTCATTTCCATCTGCGCCAGGCGTTTTTCCAGATAATGCAACTGGATGCGCGCGATGGACTTGATGTTCTTTTCGTCCAGCGCGTGGAACACCACCACCTCGTCGATGCGGTTGATGAATTCGGGACGGAAGTAGCTCTTCACCTCGCCCATCACCGCCAGCTTGATGACCTGGTAATCGTCGCCAGACATCTGCTGGATCATCTGGCTGCCGAGGTTGGAAGTCATCACGATCACGGTGTTCTTGAAGTCCACGGTGCGCCCCTGACCGTCGGTCATGCGCCCGTCGTCCAGTGCTTGCAGCAGCACGTTGAACACATCCGGATGCGCCTTCTCCACTTCGTCGAGCAGGATGACTGAGTAAGGTTTGCGTCGCACCGCTTCGGTCAAGCCACCGCCTTCCTCGTAGCCGACATAGCCGGGCGGCGCGCCGATCAGGCGCGCGACGGAATGTTTCTCCATGTACTCGCTCATGTCGATGCGGATCAGGTGATCTTCGGAGTCGAACATGAAGCCGGCCAACGCCTTGCACAGCTCGGTCTTGCCCACGCCGGTGGGGCCGAGGAACAGGAACGAACCATACGGGCGGTTCGGGTCGGACAGGCCGGAACGCGAACGGCGGATCGCATCGGACACCAGACGCACCGCCTCGTCCTGCCCGACCACGCGCTCGTGCAGCTTGTCTTCCATGTGCAGCAGCTTGTCGCGCTCGCCCTGCATCATCTTGGATACCGGAATACCGGTGGCGCGGCTCACCACTTCGGCGATTTCTTCCGCGCCGACCTGGGTGCGCAGCAGTTTGTTTTTTTGTGCGCCGCCTTCCGCTTCCCGCTGTGAAGCCTCTTTTTGTTTTTCTTTGAGTTGTGGCAACTTGCCATATTGCAATTCAGCAGCCTTGTCTAACTTACCCTCTCGCGTCAGCCGATCAATATCAGCCTGCGCACGATCAATCTCTTCCTTGATGCTTGCTGCACCTTGGGCCGCGCCTTTTTCCTTCTTTAGAGTTTCCTTCAAATCATTTGCTTCGCGCTGCAATTTCAACAGCTCATCTTCGATTAACTGCATACGTTTTTGCGAGGCCTCGTCCTTTTCCTTCTTCATCGCTTCACGCTCGATTTTGAGTTGAATAATGCGGCGATCTAATTTATCGATCACTTCAGGGGTGGACTCATTCTCCATTTTCAAACGTGCGGCAGCTTCATCGATCAGGTCGATTGCTTTGTCAGGCAGGAAGCGGTCGGTGATGTAGCGATGCGACAGTTCCGCCGCCGCGATGATGGCCGGGTCGGTGATTACTACACCTGTGTGATGCGCTTCATATTTATCTTTTAAGCCGCGCAGGATGGCGATGGTGGATTCCACCGAAGGTTCTTCCACCAGCACTTTCTGGAAGCGGCGTTCCAGCGCGGCATCCTTCTCGATGTACTTGCGGTATTCGTCCAGGGTGGTCGCGCCGACGCAGTGCAACTCGCCGCGCGCCAGCGCCGGCTTGAGCATATTGCCCGCGTCCATCGCGCCTTCCGCCTTGCCCGCACCGACCATGGTGTGCAGTTCGTCGATGAACACAATCGTTTGGCCTTCGTTCTGCGCCAGTTCCTTGAGCACATTTTTCAGACGTTCCTCAAACTCGCCACGATACTTCGCACCAGCCAGCAATGCCGCCATGTCGAGGCTCAACACCTTTTTGCCCTTCAGCGACTCCGGCACCTCGCCGTTGACAATGCGCTGCGCCAGACCTTCGACGATCGCGGTCTTGCCCACGCCCGGTTCGCCGATCAGCACCGGATTGTTCTTGGTGCGGCGTTGCAACACCTGGATCGCGCGGCGGATCTCGTCATCGCGCCCGATCACCGGATCAAGCTTGCCCTGACGGGCGCGCTCGGTCAGATCGATGGTGTATTTTTTCAGCGATTCGCGCTGACCTTCGGACTCGGCACTGCCGACCGTCTCGCCACCGCGCACGGTGTTGATCGCCTGTTCCAGCGGCGCACGCGCCACGCCATGCTGTTTGAGCAAGCGTCCGGTTTCGCCCTTGTCATCGCAAGCCGCGAGCAGGAATATCTCCGAGGCGATAAATTCATCGCCTCGCTTCTGCGCGGCCTTGTCGGTGAGATTAAACAGATTGGACAGGTCGCGCCCGACCTGCACTTCGCCGCCATGCCCTTCCACCTTGGGCAGGCGTTCCACCGCCTGTTGCAGAGCGGGTTTCAATCCGCCGACGTTCGCCCCCGCGCGCGCCAGCAGCGACCCCGCACCGCTATCCGCATCGTTGAGCAGCGCCAGCAGCAAGTGCTGCGGCTCGATGAACTGATTATCTGCACCGACCGCCAGGCTCTGTGCGTCGGAAATCGCCTGTTGCAGCTTGGTAGTGAACTTGTCGAAACGCATGGTAACTCCTTCTAATGAATACTGGACTGCCGTCTAGGTGGGGTGGCGCCCGCAAAATTCAAGTGGCAGCAACTCGAATTGTGCCTTGCTGTGATAATCTTGGCGGTAATTATTATCAACCCCAGTAGCCGTGAGCCGCCTGTTCAACCTACTCGCCAGCCTGTTTCCCCTCTGGATGCTCTCATGCAGCGGCCTTGTGCTGCTCTTTCCGCAGCGGCTCGCCTGACAAAGGAAAATTTATGACCCTGATACCCCATATCCGCGCCAATGTCGCCGCCGCGCTAAATGAAGACCTGCGCGGCGGCGACCTGACCGCACAACTACTCCCCCAGGCGCAAGCCGCAACTGCCCGCATCATCTCGCGCCAGGAAGCAGTGCTGTGCGGCATGCTGTGGTTTGAAGAATGCTTCCTCAGCCTCGACCCTGACTGCGAAGTTCGCTGGGCAGTGCAGGAAGGCGCGGCCGTCAAACCCAACCAGCAATTATGCGAAGTGCGCGGCAATGCACGTGCGCTGCTCAGCGCGGAACGTAGCGCGCTGAATTTTCTGCAAACCCTGTCCGGCACCGCCACATTGGTGCGCCGTTATGTGGAAGCCGTAGCCGGCACCCAAGCGAAAATCATGGACACGCGCAAGACCCTGCCGGGGCTGCGCATCGCGCAGAAACACGCGGTTCGCATCGGCGGCGGGCACAACCAGCGCATCGGATTGTTTGACGGCGTGCTGATCAAGGAGAACCACATCGCCGCTGCGGGCAGCATCCACGCGGTGCTGGAACAGGCGTTTCGCCTCACCCCACCGGGGATACCCATCCAGATCGAGGTGGAAACCTTGTCGCAACTGGACGAGGCACTCAATGCCGGCGCGCGGCTGATCCTGCTCGACAACTTTTCTCTGGTGGACATGCATACCGCCGTGACCCATGCCGCCAAACGCGCCGAACTGGAAGCCTCCGGCGGCATCACGCTGGACAATGTGCGCCTCGTCGCAGAGACCGGTGTGGACCGGATTTCCATCGGCGCACTGACCAAGGATGTCACGGCGATAGATTTATCGATGCGCCTCGCTTGAATTTTGATTGCCCGCCCTAACCTCAGAAGCAATTGTTTCAGGAGCCCGCCATGAGTGAATCGCTGCATATCGTCTGCCCGCACTGCAATGGGGTAAACCGCGTACCCGCCGTCAAGCTGCATGAGCACCCGGCTTGCGGCAAGTGCAAGCAAGCCCTGTTCGATGCACACCCCGTGGAATTGGAGAGCGGTAATTTTGCTCAACACATCAGCCGCAACGATATTCCGGTACTGGTAGATTTCTGGGCTCCGTGGTGCGGTCCGTGCCGCACGATGGCGCCCGCCTTCGCCCAGGCTGCTGAGCGACTGGAACCCGGGATGCGGCTGGCCAAGCTGAACACCGAAAAAGCACAGGAACTGGCAACGCGTTACAACATCCGCAGTACCCCCACCCTCGCGTTATTCAGGAACGGGCGGGAAATCGCGCGTCAGGCCGGCACGATGGATGCCGACGGCATTGTGAAGTGGGCAAAAAACAGTATTTATTGATACCGCTATCGTTCCAGCCAGATAAACGTGCCCATGCGTCCGGTCACGCCGTCGCGGCGGTAAGAAAAAAACTGCTCGCGCTCACGATAAGTGCAGTGGCCACCGCCGTAAATTTGCGTGACACCTAGTGCATTCAAGCGCAACCGCGCCAATGCGTAGATGTCGGCAAACCATTTGCCGGATTGCCCAGGGGTGAATGCCAATGCGGCTTGCGGCTGTATGGCGACAAAAGCAGCGCGCACTTCTTCCCCAACTTCAAAAGCCTCTTGGCTGATCGCCGGACCCAGCCATGCCATAAGGCTTTGCGGCGCAACACTCATCGTCAGCACGGTAGCTTCAATCACTCCATCGCACAACCCACGCCATCCGGCGTGCGCCGCACCGACCACACTGCCTTGCGCATCGCATAGCAATACCGGCAGGCAATCGGCGGTCATCACCGCGCATACCGATTCGCGATGCCGCGCAATGCAGGCATCGGCCTGCGGCTGACAGCTTGCCCGATCCGCGTTGGCAACCAGCGTGCCATGGATCTGCTCCAGCCATACCGGCTCGCTGGGTAACAGCTTGTTGAGCAAGATGCGGTTGCGCTCCACCGCCAGCGGATTATCGCCGACGTGGTTACCCAGATTGAGGCTGTCATAGGGCGCGGCACTCACGCCGCCTTGCCGGGTAGTCTGGATGGCTTTAACCCGCGCAGGTGCGGGCCAACCCGGAATAATGCAATGTTCAAGCGGATTCATGGCCGCCCTTTTCCCTCTTCCGCTTGCGGGGGATGGGAAATTATTTCGCGTATCTGTTGCAGCAGCAGTTGCATGTCCTGCGGCAGCGGCGCATGCCATTCCATCAGTTCGCCGCTAACCGGATGTTCCAGCGCCAGGCGCGTGGCATGCAAGGCTTGGCGCGGGAAGCTATGCAGCAAGCCGCGCAGATGCGGCACGCATTTCTGCGCGCCTTTCAGATACACGCTGTCGCCCACCAGCGGATGGCCGATATGCGCCAGATGCACGCGGATCTGATGAGTGCGCCCGGTTTCCAGGCGGCAACGCAACAGCGTGCAACTCGGAAATTTCTCTTCAACTTGATAATACGTGACAGCGGATTTGCCGTTTTCCAGCGCCGCCATTTTGACGCGCTGTGTGGGATGGCGGCCTATCGGCATATCCACTGTTCCGCCATGGCGCACCTCGCCCCATACCAGCGCCAGGTATTCGCGCTTTACGTTGCGTGCCTGCAATTGCCGCACCAACGCGGTTTGTGCAGTCAGGGTTTTGGCCACTACCAGCAAGCCGCTGGTGTCCTTGTCGAGGCGATGCACAATACCGGCGCGCGGCACGCCTTCCAGTTGCGGCGCATGGTGCAACAGTGCGTTCAACAGCGTGCCTTCCCAGTTGCCGCTACCAGGGTGCACCACCAGTCCGGCGTATTTATTGACCACCAGCAAGGTATCGTCCTCATAAACGATATCGAGCGCGATATCCTCGGCCTGATACGGCTGCTCGGCAGGATGCGATTGTGGTTGCACGACGATGGTTTCACCACCCCATACTTTCTGTTTTGCGGCAGCGCCAGCCCCGTCCAGACTGGCCTGCCCCGCCGCGATCCATTCCTGCAAGCGGCTGCGCGAATACTCCGGCAGCAGTTTCGCCAACACTTGGTCGAAACGCATACCCGCGCAATCATCGGGCACAACGAAGGCCTGCGAGTTGGAGACGGCTGCGCTATAATTGTGCAAATTTTTTCCGGATTCAGTCATGCGCCATAGTTTAGCCTTATTCCTGCTGCTTACGTTAACCGCTTGCAGCATCTTCGATCCGCTGCCGGATGGTTCCGCACCAGTCAAGCAGATGCCCGCCGAGGAAATATACAGCCAAGCTAAAGGCGAATTGAATGATGGCAACTATGAATCGGCCGTCAAGCTGTATGAAACGCTGCAATCGCGT
Organism: Gallionella sp.; assembly: GCA_028714895.1. Taxonomy (GTDB): domain Bacteria; phylum Pseudomonadota; class Gammaproteobacteria; order Burkholderiales; family Gallionellaceae; genus Gallionella. Next base: position 12,913 of record JAQTLM010000015.1, read on the forward strand.
TACCCCTACGGGCGCTATGCGCAGCAGTCGCTGCTGGAAATGGCTTATGCCTATTACCGCCAGGGCGAAGCGGAATCGGCCGTTTCTTCCGCCGACCGTTTCATCAAGCAATACCCCAACAACCCGCATGTGGATTACGCCTATTATGTAAAGGGCCTGGCCAACTTCCATGGCGAAATCAGCCTTCTTCAATCGGCAGGAGGGCAGGATCCCACCGAACGCGACCCGAAAGCCGCTCAGAATTCGTTTGCCGCCTTCAAGGACTTGGTAACGCGCTTCCCCAACAGCAAATACGCGCCCGACTCCAGAGTGCGCATGCAATATCTGGTGAACATGCTGGCCAAATATGAATTGCATGTCGCCAGCTATTACCTGCGCCGTGGCGCATATATCGCTGCAGCCAACCGCGCTCAAGGAGTCTTGACGCAATATCCGAATAGCCCCTCGACGCGCGATGCACTGGGGATACTGGTGCAAGCCTATGACGCGATGGGTATGACCGATTTGCGCGACGATGCCCGGCGTGTGCTGGCGAAAAACGGTGGCGCATCTGGTTCTCCCGACAGCAATGAAATCCCTGCCGGCGAAACCAAATCAGGAAAATCCTGGTGGCAATTCTGGAAATAAACTTCTGCCCGTCCTGCGGCGCAACGGTTGAGTTGCGCTGCCCGGACGACGACAACCGCCCGCGCCACATCTGCGTTGCCTGCGGCACGATCCATTACCAGAATCCCAAGATGGTGATCGGCTCGATCCCGGAATGGGAGGACAAAATCCTGCTGTGCCGCCGCGCCATCGAGCCGCGCCACGGATTATGGACATTGCCCGGCGGCTTTATGGAAAACGGCGAAACCACGGCTGAGGCGGCGATCCGCGAGACGCTGGAAGAGGCCAACGCGCGTATCGCAATTGGCGATTTGTATTCGATGTACAGCCTGCCTTACATCAACCAAGTGCACCTGCTGTTCCGCGCCAGGCTGCTCGATATGGATTTCGCCCCCGGCCCGGAAAGCCTGGAGGTCGGGCTCTTTACCGAGGCGGAAATCCCGTGGAATGAGATTGCCTTCCGCCCGGTCAAATTCAGCCTGGAGCATTATTTTGCGGATCGCCGGGAAGGGCAATTCTGCTTCCATATGGGTGAGATAGCCGCGCCCACAAATACCAAGTGAGCACACTGCACTTCACAGCACAGCCGTTTTTGGTTAGGATGCCGTTTGAAACCCAGCAACCCATCCCGACACGCCGCGTATTGCATCACCGATCAACCCTTATTCAAAGCGAGACCTAACCATGAGCGAACACATCCAATACGTTTCCGATGCCACTTTTGACGCCGAAGTATTGCAATCCCCCCTGCCCGTACTGGTGGATTACTGGGCCGAGTGGTGCGGTCCGTGCCGCATGATTGCGCCTATTCTGGATGAAATCGCCAAGGAATATGCCGGCCGCCTGAGTGTCGCCAAGCTGAACGTGGATGAAAACCAGCAAACCCCGCAAAAATTCGGCGTTCGCGGCATCCCGACCCTGATGCTGTTCAAAAACGGCAACATCGAGGCTACCAAAGTCGGCGCCTTATCGAAATCCCAATTAGCGGCTTTTATTGACAGCCACATCTAAAGCGTTTACTGTCGCACCCGCATCGCCTCCTGTATCGTCCGCCGAGTTTTTCCCTCTTGGCACTCAAAACATAAAACGAATACGCTCCAGGCCATGCGGGTGACCGTCTGCCACCCGACCAAACCCCTTATCTTTTCGTTCTTCTCAATCATCATTCTCGCACCGCTATGCACCTATCCGACCTAAAAACAAAACACGTCACCGAACTTGTTGAAATGGCTGCGGCCAATCAAATCGAAAACGCCAACCGAATGCGCAAGCAAGACCTGATTTTCGCCCTGCTGAAAAGCGAGGCGAAAAAAGGCGAGAGCATCTTTGGCGATGGCACGCTGGAAATCCTGCCGGACGGCTTCGGCTTCCTGCGCTCACCGGATACCTCGTACCTGGCGGGCCCGGACGACATCTACGTCAGCCCGAGCCAGATCCGCCGTTTCAACCTGCACACCGGCGACTCGATCGATGGCGAGATACGCACCCCCAAAGACGGCGAGCGCTATGTCGCGCTGGTAAAGGTGGACAAGGTGAACGGCGAGCCACCCGAAAATGCCAAGAACAAGATCCTGTTTGAAAACCTGACCCCCTTATTCCCGACCGAGCCGCTGATACTGGAGCGCGATATACGCGCCGAAGAAAACATCACCGGACGCATCATCGACATCGTCGCGCCGATCGGCAAGGGGCAGCGCGGGCTGCTGGTGGCCTCACCGAAATCCGGCAAGACCGTGATGCTGCAACATATCGCCCATTCCATCTCCTCGAACAATCCCGATGCCATCCTGATCGTGCTGCTGATCGACGAGCGCCCCGAAGAAGTGACCGAGATGACCCGCACCGTGCGCGGCGAAGTGGTTGCCTCCACCTTCGACGAGCCGGCCAGCCGCCACGTGCAGGTTGCAGAAATGGTGCTGGAGAAGGCCAAACGCCTAGTCGAGCACAAGAAGGATGTCGTCATCCTGCTCGACTCCATCACCCGCCTGGCGCGGGCCTACAACACCGTGGTGCCCTCTTCCGGCAAGGTGCTGACCGGCGGCGTGGATGCCAACGCGCTGCATCGCCCCAAGCGTTTCTTCGGCGCGGCGCGCAACATCGAGGAAGGCGGCTCGCTGACCATCATCGCCACCGCGCTGGTCGATACCGGCTCGCGCATGGACGACGTAATCTACGAGGAATTCAAGGGCACCGGCAACATGGAAATCCACCTGGATCGCCGCATGGCCGAGAAGCGTATCTATCCGGCGATCAACGTGAACCGTTCCGGCACGCGCAAAGAGGAATTACTCATCAAGCCGGATATCCTGCAAAGGATCTGGCTGCTGCGCAAGCTGCTCTATCCGATGGACGAACTGGAAGCGATGGAATTCCTGCTCGACAAGGTCAAGGCGACCAAAAACAATGCGGAGTTTTTCGACTCCATGCGCCGTTAAAAAGGATTTTGACGGGGCCGGATATTTAGGTATAATGCGCGCCTTCGCGAAGAATCGCCCCAAAATCACAATAGTAATCGAGGTTGTTTATGTACGCAGTCATTAAAACCGGTGGTAAGCAATATCGCGTTACGTCCGGTGAAACTTTAAAAGTTGAAATCATCCCCGGCGACGTTGGCAGTGCCATTGTGCTGGACAAAGTGCTGATGGTAGCCGATGGCGACAAGTTGTCTGTAGGCAGGCCTTTGCTGATCGGAGCCTCCGTGAAAGCGACTATCGTTGCGCACGGTCGCGGCGACAAGGTACGCATCTTCAAGATGCGCCGTCGTAAGCACTATCAAAAGAATCAAGGTCATCGTCAAAACTACACCGAAATCCGCATCGACGGCATTTCCGCGTAATTCTCGTTTAAGGAGCAGATAACATGGCATCAAAAAAGGGCGGCGGCAGTACCAGTAACGGACGCGACTCACACTCAAAACGTCTGGGCGTAAAGAGCTACGGCGGCGAACTGATCAGTGCGGGCAGCATCATCGTGCGTCAGCGCGGCACTGAATTCCATCCCGGCGAGAACGTCGGCATGGGCAAGGATCACACGCTGTTTGCCAAGATCACCGGCAAGGTAGTGTTCGCCATCAAGGGCGCGCAACAGCGTAGAACAGTTTCCATCGTAGCTGCTTAAAAGCTCTATCTGGAACAAACTAGCCCTATCGCAAGGTAGGGCTTTTTTATTTGCGGAACACACAGCATGAAGTTTATCGACGAATCGAAAATAGAAATATTTGCAGGCAATGGCGGCAACGGCACGGCCAGCTTTCGCCGCGAAAAATACATCGATAAAGGCGGGCCGGACGGCGGTGACGGCGGGCGCGGCGGCAGCGTGTATGCGCAGGCGGACCGCAATATCAATACGCTGGTGGACTATCGCTTTGCCCGGATGCATCGCGCCAAAAACGGCGAATCCGGACGCGGTTCAGATTGCTACGGCAAGGGTGCGGACGACATCGTGTTGCGCATGCCGGTGGGCACGGTGATCACCGACATTAACAGCAGCGAAGTCATTGCCGACCTCACCCATGACGGCGAAAAAGTTTTGCTCGCACGGGGCGGCATAGGAGGCTTGGGCAACATCCATTTCAAGTCCAGCACCAATCGTGCACCGCGCCAATGCACGCCGGGCACGGAGGGGGAAACACGCGAGTTGCGGCTCGAATTAAAAGTGCTTGCCGATGTCGGACTGCTCGGCATGCCGAACGCTGGCAAATCCACGTTCATCCGTGCCGTTTCGGCGGCGCGCCCCAAGGTGGCGGATTATCCGTTCACCACGCTGCATCCCAATCTGGGTGTGGTGCGCGTATCGCATGAAAAAAGTTTTGTCATCGCCGACATTCCCGGCCTGATCGAAGGCGCGGCGGAAGGCGCCGGACTGGGACATCAATTCCTGCGCCACCTGGCCCGCACCCGCTTGCTGTTGCATCTGGTGGACATTGCGCCGATGTATGAGGGAACCGATCCGGTCGCCGAAGCGCGCGCGATACTTAACGAATTGAAAAAATATGATCAATCGCTTTATGAAAAACCGCGCTGGCTGGTGCTGAACAAGCTGGACTTGCTGGAAGATCGCGATGAAAAAGTAGCCGCCTTCCTCAAGCAGTTCACCGATTTTGACCGCCACTTCGCCATCTCGGCGATCAACGGCGAGGGCTGCAAGGAATTGACCTATGCGATCATGGAACACTTGCAGGAAATGGCCGCACAAGAACAACAAGCCGCCGCAAACAGCGCTCAGGAAACCGACGCGGGCACCCTCTAATTCAATTTACCTTTCAGAACAGCAATAAATCTGTAGGGTGCATTCCATGCACCATTGCTATTGGTGCATGGAATGCACCCTACGATATTTCACTTTTGATTTAGAAATGGAATAACGCTAAACATGAAAACCGTATTAACCCAATGCAAGCGCATCGTCGTCAAAGTAGGCAGCAGCCTGGTGACGAATCAGGGCGCGGGGCTGGATCTTGACGCGCTGGGCGATTGGGCAAGGCAGATTGCCGCGCTCAACACCAGCGGCCACGAAGTAGTGCTGGTATCTTCCGGCGCGATTGCCGAAGGCATGCAGCGTTTGGGCTGGAGCACCCGCCCTACTTCGATACACAATTTGCAGGCCGCGGCGGCGGTCGGGCAGATGGGGTTGGTGCAGGCCTATGAAAGTTGCTTCCGTAAACATGGCTTGCATGCGGCGCAAGTGCTGCTCACCCATGCCGATCTGGCCAATCGCGAACGTTATCTGAACGCGCGCACCACGCTGACTACGCTGCTTTCGTTGCGCGTCATCCCGATCATCAACGAGAACGATACGGTGGTGACTGACGAAATCAAATTCGGCGACAACGATACGCTGGGCGCTTTGGTCACCAATCTGATCGATGCCGACGTGCTCATCATTCTCACCGATCAAAACGGCCTCTACACCGCCGACCCGCGCAAAGACCCGGGTGCCACGCTAGTCAACGAAGCGCAGGCCGGCGATATACAACTGGAAAGTATGGCGGGCGGCGCAGGCAGCCAGATCGGTCGCGGCGGCATGATCACCAAAATACTCGCGGCAAAGCGCGCGGCGCGCAGCGGCGCGCATACCGTCATCGCCTCGGGCCATGAACGCGATGTGCTGTTGCGCTTGATGCAGGGCGAAGCCATCGGCACGCTGCTCACCGCCCCTACCCTCACCCTGGCCGCGCGCAAACAATGGCTGGCCGATCATTTGCAGGTTGCGGGGAAGCTGGTGCTGGATAGCGGCGCAATCAAGGCGTTGCGCTCCGGGGGCAAGAGCCTGCTGCCGATAGGCGTCAAGAGTGTATTCGGGGAATTCGAGCGCGGCGCCGTCGTGGCCTGTGTCGGCGAAGATGGCAGCGACATCGCGCGCGGCCTGACCAACTACAACGCCGACGAGGCGCGGCGCATCGCACGCCATGCCAGTCAGGAAATCGAGGTTCTGCTCGGGTACGGCGGCGATGAAGAAATCATCCACCGGGATAACTTGGTGCTGCTATAAACTTGAAAAACGCAATTGAGCCACGAATGAACACGGATTGACACAGATGCATGGGTTGCATCCACTTTTTTCCTATACCGTTTAGGTGAAATCGTAATGCGATGTTCTATCCGTGTTTATCCGTGTAAATCTGTGGCTAACTGAGGTTTCCAGAATAAAACGGCAGAACCAAGTGCGGTGTAAACTCTTGAGCCGGAGGGTAATTGTGCCGATTAGCTGCGCGCCATCATGCGGGCGCGCGTATTATTGCTCTCCATCCACTTCTTGATGCGGTTGGCATCGCCGATGCGAGTGCTCTTTCCCCAAGAGTCAAGCAACACGATGATCACCGGGCGTTGATTGATTGTCGCCTCCATTACCAGACAGCGCCCCGCCTCGCTGATGTAGCCGGTTTTGCTCACACCGATATCCCATGATGCATTTTTCACCAGTGGGTTGGTATTGTTGAAACGCAGTTCGCGCCCTCTCCAGCCGTCCACAGAATGTGATGCGGTAGTCGTGTATTGATGTATCAGAGGGTAGTTGCGCGCTGCCGCAACCATTTTAACCAAATCGTACGCAGTCGAAACGTTGTTGCTGTTTAATCCTGCAGGATCGAGGAAGCGTGTGTTCTGCATGCCGAGTTCCCGCGCCTTGTCGTTCATCGCCGAGATTGCCGCGTTGTACCCCCCCGGATAAGTGCGCGCCAGGGCGGCGGCGGCACGATTTTCCGAAGCCATCAATGCCAGCTTGAGCAGTTCGCTGCGTGTCAGCGTCATGCCGATGCGCAGGCGGGAATGCGTGCCTTTGAGCATATCAATATCGGCCACATCAATGCTGATTTCTTCATCTAACGGCAGCTGGGCATCCAGCATCACCATCGCCGTCATCAGCTTGGTAATGGAGGCTATGGGGGTCTGCGTGTCAGAATTTTTGGTGTACAGCGGACGTTGTGTCTGTTGATCGTAAATCAGTGCAATCGCGGAATGCAGCTTGGGCGTGGAGCCGCTGTTGGATATTACGCTAGCCTGAGCCCGCTCCGGCTTGAATGCAGGGCGGTTTGCACCATGTTCTCCCGCATGAGCCATCAGCATTGGTCCGGTCAGCAAACAAACCAGCAGTATTTTTTTCATGTGCAACGCCCCCTGAGCTACTTATTGCCACGCAGCATACATGAATATCGATATAAATCAATCAGCAGGATGAATTTTCTCCTCCTGCTTCTGAAGATTCCACATTTGTGCATAAAGCTTGTTCTGCGCCAGCAATTCGCGGTGCGAGCCGCGCTCGACGATGCGTCCCTTGTCCATTACCAGTATCTGGTCGGCATCTACCACGGTGGACAAGCGATGCGCGATGATCAGGGTGGTGCGATTTTGCGCAATCGCATGCAACTCGGCCTGAATCGCCTTTTCCGATTTTGAATCGAGCGCAGAAGTCGCTTCGTCGAAAATCAATATCGCCGGATTTTTCAGAATAGCGCGCGCAATCGCCACACGTTGCTTCTCGCCGCCGGACAGTTTCAGGCCGCGTTCACCCACCATGCTCTCATAGCCCTGCGGCAACGATTCGACGAATTCATGAATATGCGCCGCCTGTGCTGCGGCAATGATTTCCTGATGTGTCGCAGCGGGGCGACCATAGGCAATGTTGTAATAAATCGTATCGTTAAACAGCACGGTGTCTTGCGGCACGATGCCGATCGCCGCACGCAGGCTGCTTTGCGTCACCGAGCGGATATCCTGGCCGTTGATCAGGATGCGCCCCTGTTGCACATCATAAAAACGGAACAGCAAACGCGACAATGTTGATTTACCCGTCCCGCTCGCCCCGACCACCGCTACGGTATGCCCCTCCGGGATCGCAAAGCTCACATCAAACAGAATCTGCCGATCCGGCGCATAACCGAAACTGACCTGTTCGAAGCGCACCTCCGACACGTTACTGGCGCAGCCAGCCGTTTGCGGGAGGAGGTGCGATGCGGCCACTCCCGCACCCGTCAGCTCCGCCGCACCGTGTCGTGGCCGCGCCTCGGCCTTGCCCACCGACAAAGCCTGCGCGTCCGGCGCATCGGCAATTTCGCGATGCTCGTGCAGCAGGCCGAACATTTTCTCCATATCCGCCAGGGCGTGGCGGATTTCGCGATACACGAAGCCGAGAAAATGCAACGGCATGTACAACTGAATCATGAAGACGTTGACCAGCACCAGATCCCCCAGCGTCATCGTTCCCTTTACCACCTCGTCGGCGGCCAGCAGCATCAGCGCCGTGATGCCGATAGCGACAATAAAGCTCTGCCCTGCATTCAGGTATGCCAGCGAAGTGGTATTGCGTACCGCTGCAACCTCCCAGCATTGCATATGCTCGTCGTAACGCTGCGCTTCATATTGTTCATTGCCGAAATATTTTACCGTTTCATAATTCAGCAGACTGTCAATGGCACGGCTGTTCGCCTTGGAATCAAAATCGTTCATCGAACGGCGCACCACCATGCGCCACTCGGTGACGAACAAGGTGAACGCAATATAAATCATCAGGGTGACAAACGTGATCACCGCGAACCAGATGTTGTATTTGCTGAACAGGATCGCGGCCACCAGGCCGATTTCCAGCAGGGTAGGCAGGATGTTGAACAACATGAAATTCAGCAAAAAACCGATGCCGCGTGTGCCGCGTTCGATGTCGCGCGACACCCCACCGGTCTGCCGGTCGAGATGGAAGCGCAAACTCAGGCTGTGCAGGTGCCCGAACACCTGCAACGCCACGCGCCGGATCGCGCGCTGCGTCGCCTTGGCGAACACCGCGTCGCGCAATTCGCCGAACAGCGTGCTGAGCAGGCGCAGCACGCCATAGCCGATAATCAGGAATACCGGCACTGCCAGCGCCGCTTGAGGCTTATCCATCGCATCGATAATCTCCTTGAGCACCAGCGGTACGGAAACATTGGCGAGCTTTGACAACACCAGCAGGCTCAGCGCGATCACCACGCGCCATTTGAATTCCCAAAGATAAGGCAGCAGAGAACGGATGGCCTGCCAATCGCCGCGGTGATCGTTGGGGGTATCAGAGTGCTTGGAAGGTCGCATGTCGAGGCGGAGGAAATAACCAAAATGCATTATAGCGGCACATAACGCACGAAACGGGTAGCTTACTCAGATATCCACTTATGAACTATTCGCTTATGAACCGCGCCGACGATACCCCAGCATACCGATCAACAGGCGCACCATGCCATAACTGAAACGTGCCACCAGGCGGCCAAAAAAGTTGCCTGTTCCGCCGTATTCGTTCCCGATGCGTACTGCATCGTTGTCAATCGCGGCCAGCAAGCTTGCGCGCAACTCGCCGGCAAATCCGGCATCTTTTATGGCGAGATTCGCCTCGCGCGCCAGCAGCAAACTAAACGGATCGATATTGGAGGAGCCTACAGTCGCCCACTGCCCATCCACCACGGCAACCTTGGCATGCAGATAACTGGCCTGATATTCATATATCTCCACACCCATCGCCAGTAACTGTTCATAGAGCGCATGCGTCGCATAGTGCTGCAAACGGTATTCCACCTTGCCTTGCAGCAGAAGCACTATGCGGACACCGCGCCGTACCGCCTGATTCAAGGCGCGGCGAAAAATGCGTCCGGGCAAAAAATAGGCATTGGCAATAATGATTTCGCGTTGTGCGCCGGTAATAGCCTTCAGGTAGGCGCGTTCAATATCGCGCCGATGGCGCAAATTATCACGCAATAAAAAGGTAATGCCCGGCGCGACGGCATGCTCTTCCTTCTCCAGAACAAACCGCCTGATTTCCTTGCCGCGCTTGCGGAAGTTGACCCATGACACCACGCCCCACAAACGTCGCATAGCCGCATGGATCTCGCCGGTTACCGCACCTTGCACACGTACCGCATAGTCCAGCCGCGGCACGGTGAAATCGCCGTATTCGGGGATATCATTAATGATGTTGATACCCCCGACAAAAGCCACCTCACCATCCATCATCGCCAGCTTGCGGTGCAGGCGAAGCAGGCGGCGCTTCCGGCTGCGCCGCAAGGTAAAAGGGGAAACTTCGCGCCTGAACCATTGCACCTCAATCCCCGCCATGCGCAACTCATTCACCCAATACTGCGGCAGCTCTGCCGAACCAAAGCCATCCAGCAATAAGCGCACCATCACCCCGCGCGCAGCGGCACGTTGCAAAGCATCGGCAACCATGCGCCCGGTTTCGTCGGCGGCAAAAATATAGGTTTCCAGATAAATCGAATGCTGCGCAGCATCAATATCGGCGCATAATTGCGGAAAAAATGCCGTGCCGTTTTGCAACAGCATCAGTTGATTTTCAGCCACCTGATGAACGCTGGTCATACGCTTTTTAGTTGCGCGGAAAGCGCGGCGTGATCGGACAAGCGTTGCCAATCCCCGCCGATATGCACATCGCAATGCGACACAGTGAAGCCGCGCACATAAATGCGGTCGAGGCGTAGCAGCGGCAAAGCAGCCGGATAGCTGCGTGCGGGACTTCCGTTATGCAAATGAAACACATCATGCATGCCCAACTCGCCGGACATTTTCAGACCCATCTGGTTGTGCCAATCATTGAAATCGCCCGCAATGATCAACGGTGCATCGGGCGGAATCCTATTGCGTACATACTCGATCAGAGCCCTGGTTTGCGCACGTTTGCCTTTGGCGAACAGACCAAAATGCGCACACAGGCAATGCACGTGCTGCCGCCCGGAAAAATCAATCTCGCAATGCAGCAGCCCGCGGCTTTCAAAGCGATGTGCAGAAACATCCATGTTCAGCGATTGCAAAATTGGAAAGCGGCTGAGTATCGCGTTGCCATGATGTCCCGCCTCATATACCGAATTCTTGCCATAGACGGAATGCGGCCAGACTTCTTCCGCGATGAACTCATGCTGCGCACCGTCCGGGTAGTTATGAAAACGCTCGGCATGGTGCATATGTTCGCCCTGCACTTCCTGCAAAAATACAATGTCGGCATCCAGCTCGCGCAAGCGGTCGCGTAGCTCGTGCAGCACCACACGGCGGTTGAAATGTGAAAAACCTTTGTGAATGTTGTAGGTAGCGATTTTCAGCGTAATCATGCGCCGGCTACCAAAAAAACAGAATTAGCCACGGATTAACACGGATAGGCACAGATAAAACCATTGATAGCTTGGCCTCCACTATTCCCTTTCGGGCAAACAACATATTCCGCTCAATACTCCGATTATCCGTGATCATCAGTGTTAACCCGTGGCTGATATGCCTTCTGGAATCAGGCATTGCCGATGCCGCGCGTCGGCAGATTGATCTGCTTGGCGAAATCCAGCATGCGCCGGATCGGCAACGCGGCACGCTGGATGATCGCCGGGTCGACAAGAATCTCATTCTTGCCCGTCTCCAGCACTTCGGCGAGGTTGAGCAGGCCGTTCATCGCCATCCACGGGCAATGGCTGCAACTGATGCAGGTCGCGCCATGCCCGGCGGTGGGCGCTTCGATAAACACCTTATGCGGCGACAGGGTGCGCATTTTGTGCATGATACCGTTATCGGTCGCGACGATGAATTCGCTGACGTCGGGTTGCTGCGATGCCTTGATGAGCTGCGTCGTGGAGCCGACCACGTCCGCCAGCATGACCACCGCGCGCGGCGCTTCGGGATGCACCAGTACTTTGGCATGCGGATGCTGCGCCTTCAGCTCGATCAGCTCGCGCGCCTTGTATTCATCGTGCACCACGCACGAGCCCTGCCACAGCAGCATGTCCGCGCCGGTCTGTTCCTGGATGTAACTGCCGAGGTGCCGATCCGGCGCCCACAGGATCTTCTCGCCGTGCTCCTTGAGATGCCTGACGATGGGCAGCGCGATCGAGCTGGTCACCATCCAGTCGGCGCGCGCCTTCACCGCCGCGCTGGTGTTGGCATACACCACCACGGTGCGGTCGGGATGCGCGTCGCAGAACGCACTGAACTCGTCCGCCGGGCAGCCCAGGTCGAGCGAACACTCCGCCTCCAGGTCGGGCATCAGTACGCGCTTCTCCGGATTCAATATCTTCGCGGTCTCGCCCATGAAGCGCACGCCGGCGACCACGATGGTCCTGGCCGGATGCTGATGGCCGAAATTGGCCATGTCCAGCGAATCTGAGACGATGCCGCCAGTCTCCTCCGCCAGATCCTGCAAGTCGGGATGCACGTAATAATGCGCCACCAGCACCGCATCCTGCTCGCGCAACATGCGCTTGATACGTGCGATCAGTTCGGCCTTTTCGCTGGCGTCCGGTTCGCGCGGAGTCTTCGCCCACGCCTGTACCGTACTGCAACCGGTCTGTGCGGCATCGGGATGGTCGTACGGGATATAGATGATGTTTTCGCTCACGGGAACCTCATGGCATTTTCCTGATCGCGCGCACTGGTCTGATCGTGTGCCTTGGCAACTCCAGTATCGCCGCGCGATTGCTCGGTGAAAAAACTTTCTCCGCCGCATCCTGCCACGCCAGCCACTGAAAGTTCAAGTGCTCGCGCGGCGCGAGTTGGACAGCGACGGGATGCGGCAGTTGCAAACCGAACACATGCTCGGTGTTGCGTGTGGTGCCTGGGGAGTAGCGGTGCCGCCACTGCGGGTAAATCTCGTAGATATTTTGCGACTGCCAGTCGGTCAGCGCATATTGCCGCACATCCAGCCCAGTCTCCTCGCACACCTCGCGCAGCACTGTCTCGATCAGCGTTTCGCCGGCTTCACAACTACCCGTCACAGATTGCCAATAACCGGGATGATCGGCGCGCTCCAGCAGCAGCACCTCAAGATCAACAGTGTGGATCACCACCAGCACCGAGACCGGTTGCTTGTAAAGTGTCATGCTCTAGACGAAAAAAACCCAGAATGGTTTCTTGCGCTGCCGCCAGTACACCACCGTGTCGGCAAATAGATCCTGTGCAATTTCCCTGTCGTTGGCGGAAAGGCCGAGCGTGTCGCTGGCGTTGCGCAATAACAGCACATAACCAGCCGCCTCGCCACACCAGGACAGATCGCACAATGCGTCGGCCAGCGCATCCCAGTTCACGCCGAACCCGGGCGGGAAATTGGCCGCTTGCGCCATGGCATTAAGCAAGTTCTGCTTGCCTTTGACGCCCTTAAGGTCGGCATCGAACAGCGCGAAGCCGGCTTCGCTGGCCGCGTTACGCAACTCGTCCACGCTGCAGTGCAGTGAATAACTGCCCGCAGCGTCCAGATTGCTCAGTTGTTGTGCCAATGCATTCATGGCTACTCCCGGATGCGTTTGAAGGTTTGGTAATGATCGGCGGTGTAATAGCACTCCACTGGCTTTCCGCACACGATGCGGCGTGCGCCGCGATTCCGCGCGCCGGGTGTTTTAACAGTGTATTCATGATAGTAGCCGCGCGACTGCTGCGGCAGGATACGCTCGTAGTTCTTGAACGCCACACCGTCACGCGGGTAAGCAAACGGCCCGCCCTGTTTGATGGCGCGCAAGGTATCGCGTGCCTCGGCAGGCAGTTCGGCCACTGCAATAACCGGCAGGCCGAACTGCATCACCGGTTCAGCCTGTCCGGGCGGCTGCCACAACAGCGCCGCCGATAATATCCACCAGAACCGCATTGAACGCGCCACCGTCAACCCTTGATGACTTCCGCGGTGGTCTGCACCTGCTGGCGCAGGCGAATGTGCAGATCGCGCAACTGCCGTTCATCCACCGCGCTCGGCGCCTGGGTCAGCAGGCATTGCGCACGCTGCGTCTTGGGGAAGGCGATCACGTCGCGGATAGATTCCGAACCGGTCATCATCGCCACGATGCGATCCAGCCCGAACGCCAAGCCGCCATGCGGCGGCGCGCCGTATTGCAGCGCATCGAGCAGGAAGCCGAACTTGAGCTGCGCTTCTTCCGCGCCGATGTTGAGCGCGCGGAACACTTGCGATTGCACCGCTTCCTGATGGATACGCACCGAACCGCCGCCGAGTTCCGAGCCGTTCAAGGCCAGGTCGTAAGCCTTGGCCAGACACTTGCCCGGATCGCTTTCCAGCAGCGCAAGATGTTCGTCCTTGGGTGCGGTGAACGGATGATGGCAGGCCGTCCAACGCTTGGCTTCCTCGTCGTATTCGAACATCGGGAAATCCACCACCCACAACGGTTTCCATGGCTCAGGGCTCAGGAAGCCCATCGCGGCGCCCTTTTCGTGGCCGATCTTGGTGCGCAACGCGCCGAGCGCGTCGTTGACGATCTTCTCCTTGTCCGCGCCGAAGAAAATGATGTCGCCGTTCTGTGCGCCGGTGCGTTCGATGATGGCGCGCAGCGCGGCTTCGTGAAGGTTCTTCACGATCGGCGATTGCAGGCCGGTCTCGTTGAGTTGCGCAACATCGTTGACCTTGATGTAAGCCAGACCCCTCGCGCCATAGATGCCGACGAACCTGGTGTATTCGTCGATTTCGCCGCGCGTCAAGGCCGCGCCGCCCGGCACGCGCAATGCCGCCACACGACCGTTTTCAGAATTAGCCACGCCGGAAAACACCTTGAACGCGACATCCTTCACCGCGTCGGTGACTTCGGTCAGTTCCAGCATCACGCGCAGGTCCGGCTTGTCCGAGCCGAAGCGCGCCATCGCCTCCGCATGGGTCATGCGCGGGAACGGGTTGGGCAAATCCACATCCAGCGCTTCCTTGAATACCGTGCGGATCAATTCTTCCATCAGCGCGGTGATCTGCGTCTCATTCAGGAATGAAGTCTCGATATCCACCTGGGTGAATTCCGGCTGGCGGTCGGCGCGCAAATCCTCGTCGCGGAAGCATTTGGTGACCTGGTAATAGCGGTCGAAGCCCGCCACCATCAGCAACTGCTTGAACAGCTGCGGCGATTGCGGCAGCGCGAAGAACTCGCCCGGATGCACGCGCGACGGCACCAGATAGTCGCGCGCGCCTTCCGGCGTGGACTTGGTCAGCATCGGCGTTTCGATGTCGATGAAGCCGCGGCTGTCGAGGAAGCGGCGGAACGCCATCGCCACCTTGTAGCGCAGCATCAGGTTCTTCTGCATCTGCGGGCGGCGCAGGTCGATCACGCGATGGGTCAGGCGCACATTCTCGGAGAGGTTCTCGTCGTCGAGCTGGAACGGCGGTGTGACCGACGCGTTCAGCACCTCGATCTCGTCGCACAGGATTTCGATCTCGCCGCTGGTCATGTTGGGATTGGTCGCGCCGTCAGGACGGTGGCGCACCTTGCCAGTGATGCGCAGCACGAATTCATTGCGCACCGACTCGGCAATCTTGAACATCTCGACATGCTCTGGATTACACACGATTTGCGCCATGCCTTCACGGTCGCGCAGGTCGATGAAGATCACCCCGCCGTGGTCGCGGCGGCGATGCGCCCAGCCGCACAGGCTGACGGTCTGGTCGAGTTGATCGGTGTTGAGCAGTCCGCAATAATGAGTTCGCATGATTCGATTTCTATGGAAATTTTCTGGGAAAATACAGGATTAGTCTGGCTGGGAATTTGGGGTGATGGCGCGATACTTCCCGGTTTCGGAATCCGCCACCACCCCCATCGAAACGATGGAACGCAATGCCACATCCACCGACATTTCCAGCTCGATGGTATCCGCCTTGCGCACGAAAAAATAAAAGCCGTTCACCGGGCTCGGTGTCGTGGGAATGAACACCGCAACATAGGCCTCATCGAACCGGTTGATCACCTCGCCCGGCACGCTGGTCTGAAACGCCAGTGACCAGGCTTGCGGGTGGGGATAGCGCACCAGCAGCACCTTGCGGAAGGAATTGCCGCTGCCGGACAGCAGGGTATCGCTGACCTGCTTGACGCCCTTGTAGATGCTGCCGACGAACGGCACATGCAGCATCACTTTTTCCGAATATATCCACAGCCGCTGGCCGAACACATTGCGCATCAGCAAGCCGGTTACTCCCACCACCACCAGCGTCAGGATGATGCCCAGGCCGGGGATGTGGAAGGGCAGCAACCTGTCGGGATGCCACTGCCCCGGCAGCAGCAACAGCGTCTGATCCATCGTGCCGATGATCAGATTCAGCGCCCACAGGGTAATGCCCAGCGGGATCCAGACCAGCAGGCCGGTGATGAGATATTTTTTCATCGATGGTCAGCTTGCCGTCGAACAGGAGCCGCCGCCACAGCATGGCGAGCTGGCGGGTTCAGGCTTGGGCGGATTCTTGAAGTCGGTGGCGTAATAGCCACTGCCCTTCAACTGAAAACCGGCGGCGGTCAATTGTTTGACGAAAGTCTCCTTGCCGCATTCCGGGCAAATGGTGAGCGGCGCATCGCTCATTTTTTGCAGCACGTCTTTTTGCAGGCCGCAACTGGAACAAGCGTAAGCATAAATAGGCATGACATCCTCCTATCGGGTAATTTACAAAGGCGCGCATTATACCCGAGCGAAGGGCGGAAGCGCAGCCTGTGGCGATGCTTTTACTGTGTTTTTGGGTGAAGAAACCGATATGGCGTTTAACCCGCCCGGAGTAAAGTTCCCAGACAGCTGTTGATCCTCACAACGTCGATAAAAACACGCTCTCGCGCAGCTTCTTCAACTGGTCGCGCAGTTCGGCGGCACGCTCGAATTCCAGGTTTTTCGCGGCTTGCAGCATATCCTTTTCCAGCCGGGCGATTTCCTTCGAAACCTCCTTTTCGCTCATCGCCAGATACTTCGCCTGAGCCTGCGCGGCCTTGAGCTGGCTGCGCGCGGCATCCGGTTCATACATGCCCTCGATGATGTCCTTGATGCGCTTCTGCACGCCCTGCGGCGTGATACCGTGCGCGAAGTTGTGCGCCACCTGCTTGATGCGGCGGCGGTCGGTCTCCTCGATCGCGCGACGCATCGAGTCGGTGATCCTGTCGGCATACAGGATCGCCTTGCCGTTGAGGTGGCGCGCGGCGCGGCCGATTGTCTGGATCAGCGAGCGTTCGGAGCGCAGGAAACCTTCCTTGTCGGCATCGAGGATCGCGACCAGCGACACCTCGGGAATATCCAATCCCTCGCGCAGCAGGTTGATGCCGATCAGCACGTCGAACATGCCGAGGCGCAGGTCGCGGATGATCTCGACGCGCTCCACGGTCTCGATGTCCGAGTGCAGGTAGCGCACCTTGATGCCGTGCTCGGAAAAATAATCGGTCAGGTCTTCCGACATGCGCTTGGTCAGCGTGGTCACCAGCACGCGCTCGCCCTGCTCCACGCGCAGGTTGACCTCGGACATCAGGTCATCCACCTGGTGCGTGGCGGGGCGCACCTCGATGAGCGGATCGATCAGCCCGGTGGGACGCACCACCTGCTCCACCACCTGCCCGGCGTGCTCGGCCTCGTACACCGACGGCGTCGCGGAAATGAAGACGCTCTGGCGCATTACCTTTTCGAATTCGTCGAAACGCAGCGGGCGGTTGTCCATCGCGGAAGGCAGACGGAAACCGTAGTTGACCAGATTCTCCTTGCGCGCACGGTCGCCCTTGTACATACCGCCGATCTGCGGGATGGTGACATGGCTCTCGTCGATGAACATCAGCGCGTTCGGCGGCAGATAATCCAGCAGCGTCGGCGGCGGATCGCCCGGCTTGCGCCCCGACAGGTGGCGCGAATAATTCTCGATGCCCTTGCAGAAGCCGATCTCGTTGAGCATCTCCAGATCGTGGCGGGTGCGCTGCTCGATGCGCTGCGCCTCGACCAGTTTGTTCTCGCGCTGATAGAACGCAATGCGCTCCGCCAGCTCGACCTTGATGGTCTCCAGCGCGGCCAGCACCGTGGCGCGCGGCGTGACGTAATGGCTGGACGGATACACGGTATAGCGCGGCACTTTCTGCAGGATGTGCCCGGTGAGCGGGTCAAACAGCGACAGCGTTTCCACCTCGTCGTCGAACAGCGTCAGGCGCAACGCGTGCTCGCTGCTTTCCGCCGGGAAGATGTCGATCACGTCGCCGCGCACGCGGAACTTGCCACGCGAAAAATCAATGTCGTTGCGCTCGTACTGCATTTCGACCAGGCGCCTGATCACGTCGCGCTGCGCCATTTTTTCATTGTGGCGCAGGTGCAGGATCATGCCGTGGTAATCCACCGGGTCGCCGATGCCGTAGATCGCCGATACCGTCGCGACGATCACCGAATCCTCGCGCTCCAGCAGCGCCTTGGTCGCGGACAGGCGCATCTGCTCGATCTGCTCGTTGATGCTTGAATCCTTCTCGATATACACATCGCGCGACGGCACATAGGCCTCGGGCTGGTAGTAGTCGTAATAGGAAACAAAATACTCGACCGCATTCTCGGGAAAGAAATCGCGCAACTCGGAATACAACTGCGCCGCCAGCGTCTTGTTCGGTGCCATCACGATGGCAGGCCGCCCGGTGCGTGCGATGACATTGGCCATCGTGAACGTCTTGCCCGAGCCGGTCACACCGAGCAGCGTCTGGAACGCCAGCCCATCGTTGATTCCCTCCACCAGTTGCGCGATAGCCGTAGGCTGGTCGCCCGCCGGTTCGAACGGCTGGTGCAAGCGAAACGGGCTGTTGGGGAAGGTAATGATATTCATGGTGAGGCGCGTATTGTACGGGGAATGGGGCGATTGCCAAACGGGGAGGTGTAATGGAGAATGCCGCCACGGCAACGGGGCGAATAACAGTTTCGATCCTGACCCGGTTCTTTAATCTTGGCCCAAATTCTTTTCTGCTGGGCATTGTCGGAGAGGTGACATAAATGAAAACATTGGTGAACGCTCTACTGCTTATGGCCGGGTTGGTGGTATTACCGGCGCCAGCCGCCTTCGCCGCCGGTGTGTTGAAGTTCGAACCCAAGGCAAGCACAACGATGAGAGAAGCCCTGGTTGATCTTAAGAAGGAGCGCGTGGTTCTCACGCTCGAGTCTGGCGAACAGATTGAGGGGATAGTAACTATGGTTGGGGACTTCATAGTGTATATCACCCAGCTTACCGGGAAGGTTTACTACGACGCTGTGGTGAGCATAGATAAGATCAATGCGATCACCCTCAGAAAGCAATTCTGATCCAGCACAAGTCAAACATCGCCGTCCGCCCCGGGTTTGTCAAAAAACTTGGTGGTTCGACAAGCTCTGATAGAACAACTAATAGCAAATACCCCGAAATAAAAACCCAGCCGGAGCCGGTCGCGCCGGGCAGCGCCTGTATTGGCGAAGGGATGAACGGATATGCACTTGTCCCTGGCTGATCTCATTCTTGCCGCCCATGCCTTGTTCGTGGCGTTTGTCGTTCTGGGACTGGTGGCAGTCCTGCTCGGAAAATATCGGCGTTGGGGCTGGGTCAGGAACCTGCGGTTCAGGCTAGTTCACCTTATGGCAATCGGCATCGTGATAGCGGAATCATGGTTTGGTCTGGTATGTCCGCTGACCGAGTGGGAGAACCGCTCAAGAGAGGCGGCAGGCGGCGAGGCCTATTCAAGTTCTTTCATCCAGCACTGGCTGCATGAGATTCTGTTCTATGACTTTGACCCATGGGTCTTTACGGTTGCCTATAGCGTGTTTGGAATCCTGGTGCTGGTTGCCTGGCTGCTCGTTCCGCCGGAATATTCACGGAACAAAAAAATTTGAGTTAGCGAGTGCCCCATCTCTCTGCACCCCGGTTCATTCTTTCCCCGGCGCGGGTATAATTCGCCCTCCCGTTTAAACCGCAAGGAAATATCTTGAAACTCTCGACTCGCGTACAGGCCATCAAGCCATCCCCCACCCTCGCCGTCACCGCCCGTGCGGCGAAGCTGAAAGCGGAAGGCAAAGACATCATCGGGCTGGGCGCGGGCGAACCGGATTTCGACACGCCGCAGCACATCAAGGATGCGGCGATTGGCGCGATCAACAAGGGCTTCACCAAATACACCGCGGTCGGCGGCACACCTACACTAAAACAGGCGGTCATCGCGAAGCTCAAACGCGACAACGGGCTGGACTACACCGCGAAACAGATCCTGGTTTCCTGCGGCGGCAAGCAGAGCTTTTTCAATCTGGCGCTTGCCTACATCAATCCCGGCGACGAGGTCATCATCCCCGCGCCGTACTGGGTGTCCTATCCAGACATTGTGATCATCGCCGAAGGCAAGCCGGTGGTCGTGCAGGCGGGTATCGAGCAGGGTTTCAGGATGACCGCCGCGCAACTGGAAGCGGCGATCACGCCGAAAACCAGAATGGTGGTGATCAACAGCCCGAGCAATCCGTCCGGCGCGGTGTACACGTTCAAGGAGTTGAAGGCGCTGGGCGAGGTGTTGCGCAAACACCCGAACATCCTCATCGCCACCGACGACATGTACGAACATATCGCACTGACCGATGCGAAGTTCGTCAATATTCTGAATGCCTGCCCCGACCTGTATCCGCGCACCATGGTGCTGAACGGCGTGTCGAAAGCCTACGCGATGACCGGCTGGCGCATCGGCTATGCGGCGGGGCCGGAGAACATCATCACCGCGATGGAGAATGTGCAGTCGCAGAGCACCTCGAACCCGACTTCGATTTCGCAGGTGGCGGCGGAAGCGGCATTAAACGGCGACCAGGGCTGCATCGCGCCGATGCTCAAGGCGTTCCGCGAGCGACATGTGTTTGTGGTGAACGAGTTGAACAAAATTCCCGGCGTGCAGTGCCTCATGGCGGGCGGCGCGTTCTATGCGTTCCCGGATATGCGTGCGGCGATTGCCAAGCTGCATCAGCGCGGCACGATCAAGGCAGCGACCGACATCGCGCTGTCCGAATACCTGCTGGAACACGGCGGTGTGGCGGTGGTGCCCGGCTCGGCTTTCGGCAGCGAAGGCTATGTCCGCCTGTCGTTCGCTACGTCGATGGACAACCTCAAGGCAGCGCTAGAGCGTATCGCCAAAGCGCTGTCCTGAGGTTTCGGTGGAGGCTAATCTTCAGGTTACGCCGGAGCCAAAACCGAAAGCGCTGGAGCGCATCGCGAAAGCGCTATCGTAAGGTTTCGGTGGAGGCTAATCTTCAGGTTACGCCGGAGCCAAAATCTCAAATAGGCGCTGGAACGCGTCGCCAAGACATTGGGTTGATTTTTCACAACCCACAGTGAAATATCCCATAGTGGAATATCAGAGGGGCGATTTATCGCGCCCCTGCCGAATAACGAAGAAAAATTACCGCGCCGTACGCAGCGACGGGTTATCGGTTGTCCCACCGACTTGTAGCGCAACCGACCCCATCCCTGTGCGCATGGTCAAGTCGGCGATGACGCGCCCGGACATCTGCTGCCTGGCGATGTCCAGCGTGCCCGTTGCATTCAACACCCCGGCGCTCATCTTTACCTGCCTGAAGTGATAATCCCCGTTGGCATAATACAAATCGCCGTTCAGTTTATCGAAATGGGTGCGCCCGCCCGGCAAGCTTTCCTTGCTGCGCAGGCGGGCAGTTTCAACGATATCGACGCCAATGATGACGCCTTTTTTGACGGCAAAAGCGCCCTCCAGCGTTGCCGCCTCCGTGAGCCTGGACAAGCTTGCCGACTGCATCTGGAAACGCGCCGTGCCGTCCATATCACCGCTCAGCGCCTTACTCATATTCTGCAAGGTGATGGTCTTGGCGGTCAGATTTCCCTGGGCACGCCAGCCGGAACGCCAGTCGATACGCGCATCACCGAGCAGCACCCCGCCCATGATACGGCTATCCAGACCGGTAATCGCCAGACCATCTCCGGTCAGTTCGCCCTTTGCATTCAAATCGTCGAAAATCCAATTCGGCAGCAACGGCAACGCGCTACCGCGTACCGCGATCGATACCTGCATTTTGTTTTCCGGCGTGGCGTTAATGTCCAGCGCAAGCTTGTTTCCATCGGCATGCAATTTTGCCTGCGTGAATTTCCCGGCTTGGCTAAAACGCAGCTCACCGCCTATGCCCGATAATTGCACGCCGTCTGCTTCCAGCTTGCCTTGGCTTAACCCGATACGGGCAACCGGATACTGGGTATCAGCGGCGATTTTTTGCAGCCATTCGGATATTTGCGGCAAGGCTGCACCATTAACCTGCACGCCTTCCAATTCGATGCCGGTAATCGGCTTGCTCGAGGAAAACAATGCGGACAACGCGAATTCAACCCGTGCCTGCTGCACCTGGATCGGCTTCGTTTCGCCAATCGACACATCGCTCAATTCCAGGCGCGGGGTAGGCAGCAATCGTCCCGCCAAATGTCCGACATGCACCGGTTGTTGCAACTTGGCGGTGAGCAGTTGTTCGATGCTGGTTGCGTAGCCCTGCGTGGGCAACAAAGGCGGGACGGCAAACAACGCGGTCAGTAGAAGCACGAATAATCCGGCGCCGATTTTGCCCCAAGGCACCGGTTTGCGGCGTGCCCGCGGCACATCCTTTGCAATTTGTGGTGCCGGCTGGGCGGCGCGCTCCGCGCTGGCCTTGACAGCCTCGGCGCTGCGCCGCTCGGCCTCCGCCCAAGCCTTGGCCTGGGTTTCTGCGAGTTTCGCCACCTCCTCCGCAGAAGGCATGCGCGCCTCTGCGGCAGGTTTGGCTACCGCTTCGGGAGGCGGCGTTTCGGGCACGCTTGCCGGGGGTGATGGTACTGCCGGGGGCGGCTGTTGCCGTACGGCTTGAGCCGCCTCAACCTGCTTCTCCGCTTCTTCCGGAAGTTTAAACTGCTCCATGCCGCCCATCAGCGCGGCAATACCCTGCCGCTCCGGTTCCGGTTCTTCATGCGCCAATGTTGGTGCAAGAGGAATCGCGGCCTCGGGCATCGCAAAACTGAATGGCTCCAGCTTGATTGCCACAGCCGGTTCGCCGGCCTGCGGCAATTCAGCCTCCGCAACGGGTGCTACGGCATCCATCAGTTCATACACCGGATGCTCGCGCCCGTGTTTGTCTTTTTGCGAACCGCGATACTGGAACAGGTTGGCGTATTCGTCACTGAGACGCGAAACAAAATCATAATAGGCGCGGGAAATATAAACCTGATCGATACCGGCAAAACTCATCACGCGTTGCGCATCGTTGATCCCGTCGCCGACCATGTTGCTCCGGCCATTCATGTCTTTGGCAACATTGATGGGGCCCAGATGGATGCCGATACGCACGTTCAGGTCCGGGTAATCCTTGTGCTGATTGGCCATCACTGTCTTGCGGAATTGCATCGCCACTTCCAGCGCATCTTCCGGATGTTGCAAGAAACCTATTGCCGCGCCATCCCCGGTATCCAGGATGATGCGCTCGCCATCTCCCTGCGTCCCCAGGCACTCGGTGACCAACTGGTTGAATTGTTTTTTGATTTCGATCTGTTTATTGACGGGCTGCTTGGTATAGCCGACCACATCGAAAAACAATACGGTCGCGCTGGTAGAACGTGCGGTTTGGTAAGCTACTGCCTTCGACTTGGCGGCTTCTGCTTCCTGCTGCGCTTTCAACGCGGCGGCTGCGGCTTCAGCTTCTTTTTTGGCGTGCCGTTCCGCTTCCTTGCGCGCCTTGGCTTCTGCATGTTGTCTGACCAGCTCGGCTTCCTCACGCGCTTTGGCGGCTTCCTGTTCAGCTTTGAGAAGTGCTTCGGCCTCTTGCTGCGCCTCTAATTTGGCCGCCTCTGCTTCTTCCCGTGAGCGACGCTCTGCCTCTTCTCTGGCTTTCACCTCAGCCTCGGCTTTTGCATTTGCCGCTTCCAGCTCGGCACGCACTCGTGCAGCTTCTTGCTCCGCCTTCACTCGCGCGGCTTCCGCTTCTTCCCTGGCACGGCGTTCGGCTTCTTCACGCGCTTTGGCTTCGGCTGCCGCTTTCTGTTTGGCGAGTTCGGCTTCTTCGCGCGCTTTGGCAGTTTCCCGTTCAGCCTTAAGGCGAGCTTCCTCCGCTTCCCGTTGCGCCTTTAATTTCGCCGCTTCGATTTCCTGCCTGGCTTTTGCTTCCGCTTCGGCACGCGCCTTTGCCTCTGCCTCGGCTTTCGCTTTTGCCGCTTCCAGCTCGGCACGCACTCGTGCAGCTTCTTGCTCCGCCTTCACTCGCGCGGCTTCCGCTTCTTCCCTGGCACGGCGTTCGGCTTCTTCACGCGCTTTGGCTTCGGCTGCCGCTTTCT
>JAQTLM010000015.1:37120-50195 GCA_028714895.1 Gallionella sp.
GTTTGGCGAGTTCGGCTTCTTCGCGCGCTTTGGCAGTTTCCCGTTCAGCCTTAAGGCGAGCTTCCTCCGCTTCCCGTTGCGCCTTTAATTTCGCCGCCTCAATTTCCTGCCTGGCCTTAGCTTGGGCACGGGCTTCAGCCTCGGCCTTAGCCTTGGCTGCTTCAAGTTCGGCACGGGCTCGCGCCGCTTCCTGTTCAGCCTTCTGCCGCGCCGCTTCCGCTTCTTGTTGTGCCTTTAATTTTGCCGCTTCGATTTCCCGCTGTACTTTAGCTTCGGCCTCGGCGCGCGCCTTGGCTTCATCTGCCATTTTCAGTTTTGCCGCCTCTGCCTTCTTTGCCTCAACTGCCAGCATATCCGCAGAGGGCGCGCGAAACGCGGCGGTAAAATCCAATTCTTCGACACCTTCATCCGCCGGCTTCTTAAATGGGGTAGCCATTTTGAGCGGGGCACCCATCTTGGGAATGCTGCCAACCTTGGCTTTGTCCTGAATGAAACCGCCCTTCTCCAGTTCCTTGAACATTTCATCAAGAACGCTGCGCAGGCTGGGCGCGGCACGCTTGCTGATTTCGCCAAAAGTTGCGGTTCCGTCCACCATCAACAAGGCGCGTCTAATATCTCCAACCAGATGCGCACTCTGGTTGCGCATCTCATCTTCGCCTTTGCTGGTTCTGACAAAAATAGTATTAATATCCATATCGCATTCTAACTGATAGCACGCTTAATTTTTAATTGTAAATCACTTCTTTGCGGGCGGTTTGGGTACGGCATCCTTGTTGCTGCTTTTATCGTCATTCTTGCCGAACAGCTTGTTCAGGAATCCGCCAATCTTGATTCCCACAGCCGTTCCGAGTCCAGGCCCCAAAATCGCTGTACCCACCGCGGCGCCCGCCAATGCCGACTTGCTTGGCCTGACGACCGGGTTGTTCAGCGTACCCGAAACCACCATCGGCATACTGACCAGACCAGCCGTCCCTTTGACATCAGTATCCAGCATTCCGCCAAGCTGCAATGAAGGGCTGATATCCACCTTGCCCTCGGCATTCAGTGAGCCGGATGCGATTTTTAATTTTCTGAAATGATAACCACTCGCATCCACGTTGAGCAAGCCGGTCAAATCATCGAATCGGGTCGTGCCTCCTGCGGTATTGGTCTTGCCGAGATTGCTTGCCGCTTGCACCAAATCCACTTTGGTCAGTACGCCGTTACGCAGGTGAAAATTTCCGGCCAACTGCAGATTTTCCGGAAAGCGCTCAAACTCATCCAGCCGCATGGAAAATTTTGCCGCGCCATCCATACTGCCGGTAAACAACACTTCATTGGTAAGGGCTTCCACCAGGGATTGCATCGCAATTCCGTTCACGGCAATTTCTGCGGCCAGCACGGTATCCTTGCGATTGATGCTCATCGTCCCCGATAGCTTGCCGCCATACAGCCTCGCCTCCAGTGCGTTCAACTCCAGATGTTCCGGCTGTACCGCAACACGCGCCCTGATTTGATCGAACACCAGCGGATGCCGTAAACCCGCAGCAATGCGTGCCGTGGCATGACTGATCAGCACTTCACCGGAAAACCGAAAATTATCTTTCAGCGCGCCCAAAGTGCCCGCCTTACCGCTAAGCGCACCCTTCGCAGAGATCGCGCCGGTCAACTCGACCGGCTTTTCCAGCAAAGCCATTACCTGCTCCAGCGGCGCGTCAATTTGGGTCAGTGCTGCCTGTACGCGCCAACCATCCGAAAACTCCACCTTACCGGAACCTGACACGCGAATGCCGCGCGATGCGACGACAAATTTCTGTGCGACAAAATCCTGTTCGCCCAGCACCCCCTCTATCTGCAGATCGTCCAGCGGCATTTGCGGGAGTTGCGGTGGAACCCAGGCATGCGCTTGCGCCTTTACAGAAAAATGCTGCTCGGGTAACGGCAACAATACCGCCGTTATCTTTTGTTCATCCATCGCAAACCACGCGCGCTCCAGTTCCCCAGCCCGCACGAACTCCAGCTTGCCCTCTATCGGCCCTAACATCATTCCCGGGGTTAACAGACTCATTCCGGACAACTGCAACTCGCGCACCGCCACACTTTGTGCGGCGGCGGGAGCATTGCGGAACAAGTCCGCCAGTTTGCGCACTTGTGCAAGGCTTGCTGTTCCATCCCGCACCAGAATACGCCGCACTACCATCTTGCCTGCCAGCAGGGCGGGCAAATCCGGCTCCACATTTATCGACCGGGCGACAATCCCTTCCTGTCCGCCCAAACGCACCTCCTGCAACTCAAGATGCGGCAAAGGCAGCGCGGCAATGCGGAGATGCTGAACACTGACCAGCTCATGCAACTGCTCGCCCAAGGCACGTTCCACCTCCGGCACATAAATATCCAGCGGGATCAGGTAAGCCGTCGTCATTGCCAGCATCAGCAAGGCGAGCAAACCAACCAGGATGCGCTTCAGCCACCGCATAAGAAGCCAAACTTAAGGTTGACCGGGCAAAGCAAAATCTCTATCATGCGCACCTCTTCATTCCCTGATAGCTCAGTCGGTAGAGCGACGGACTGTTAATCCGCAGGTCCCTGGTTCGAGTCCAGGTCGGGGAGCCAGATAAATAAGGGTTGCAGCAATGCAACCCTTTCTTATTCCCCATCTGCCCCAGCCAATTCGTAGCAAGCAACAAAATTCTCATTCGGGATTGTTTCTGCTGTTGCACAAAATACCAGCCTGATTGGGTCACAAAAAAAACGGCATCCAATTCTGCAATCAGATGCCGCGATAGTAGAACAGTCCTGCAGTTATTGCACGACTGTATCAATCACAATATTCAAGCCTTTGGCGCCTGGTTTGACGATGCCCGTCGATCCTTGCAAATCACCGGGTTGGGCAATCGGATTGCCGGATTTGGATATGCGCGCCACCACCACGATTTGCTCAAACCCGGACAGTTTCGCCTGCAGTTGCATTGCCATGCTATCGTCGAAAGTGAATTGCAGCGGCAAATCTTTTACTTGTTTGCGCAACACGGCGAGCGGCGCCTTCTGTCCTTGTGCGGCGCGCGCGAGGATGAATACGGTATCAGTCGGTGCGACTTTGCCGGCCAGCACAGGACTCAGTGCGGCCTTGCCGGTAATTGTTGATGCCGGATTGGCCGCCGCTTTTTCAGAAGCTTTGTCGGCAGGCAGTTTTGCCAGCTTTTCCTTGCCGCCTTTTTGCATCGCAAGAAATTCGCGCGCTTGCTGAATGCCGTCGCGGATCATTTGCAATTCGGAATTATCCGGCGGCAATAAATTAACCAGTTTTGTCCAGTGCATAATGGCCGCAGCATAGTCGCCGCGCTCCATTGCGGCAGAACCTGACAATGCCAACGCCAGTGTGTTGTTGCCGTCCAGTTCCAGCGCCTTGTTGAGAAACTTGGTTGGCTCGCCCAGCAACGACTGGTTGTTGCTCATCGCATAAACGTCGGCGTAACTCGCCCATAGCTGCGCTTCGTCAGGCACCAGTTTAACCAATTGCCCATAAGCGCGCACTGCATCGGGGAAGCGTTGCAACTCGCCGTAGGAGCGCGCCAGCACCAGCCAGCCATCCGGGTTTTCCGGTTGCTGCTCCAGTTTCTTTTCCAGTTCTTGCAGCTTGGTTTCGGAGCGGATCACGCCGAAATCGCCTGCCATGCCAACATCCTGTTGCGGCAACAAAGCTTTGGTATTGCCTAGCGTGAGATAGAGCGGCACGCTGAATAACGGCAACGATATCGCCAGCACGATCGCCAGCGCCTTGGCGGGATGGCGCGGCGGCTTGGTTGGCTGTCCGGAAATCTTGACCTCTTCCAGCAGGCGCGCTTGCAACTCGCGCTTGCCTTGCTCGTAGGCGTCCTGAGTCAACAGCCCGTCGCGCAAATCGGCTTCGAGTTCCGTCGATTGGTCGCGCAATATCTCCAGGTTGGCAGCATCGCGCTGGATCTCATTTTCGTTATCGGTTTTATTGCCGCCGCGCCACAGGGGCAATACTACGAACGGCAGCGCCACCATCAGCAACACTGCGCAGGCTATCCAGAATAAGGTCATGCTTGCTTATCTTTCGATTGATTCGATGACTCGGGAGTTTCTTCCAACAGGGACGCGGCACGTTGCGCATCTTCGGCGGACAATTCGGCTTCCGGAACTTGGCTCTTGCGCTTGCGCAATTGGTAGATCAGCATGCCGGCGCCTGCCAGCAGCAATGCGAACGGACCATACCAGAGTACCAGCGTGGCTTTTTTCACCGGCGGGTCATACAACACGAAATCGCCGTAACGGGACACCAGGTAATCGATGATTTCCTGATCGCTCAGGCCCTTCTGCATTTGCTCGCGCACTTCGCGGCGCAGATCTTCGGCGAGATCGGCATGCGAGCTGGCCAGCGACTCATTCTGGCAAACCAGGCAGCGCAGATTCTCCGCCAAACCGATCATGCGTTTTTCCAGCACCGGGTCGGCAGCCATATCGGTTGCTTGACCGGCATATGAAAAGACCGGCAGCAGGCACACCAGCAATATCAACAAATACCTCATTTGGCTTGCAACTCCTTGACCAGCGGAAGGATTTTTTCGTCCAGAATTTTCGGTGTCACCGCACCGATCTGCTTGTACTGAATAATGCCCTGCTTGTCGATCACATAAGTTTCCGGCACGCCGTACACGCCGTAATTGATACCGACGCGGCCTTCGGTATCTGACACGACCAGAGCGTAGGGATTGCCATGCTTGCGCAACCATGCTTCTCCGTCCTCCCGCTTGTCCTTGTAGTCCATGCCGTAAATCGGCACGATGTTCTGGCGCGACAATTCCACGAATACCGGATGCTCGCTCTCGCAAGCCGTGCACCACGAGGCCCACACGTTGAATAGCCACACTTTGCCCTTCATGTCCTGAGGTGAAAATTGTTTGGACGGCTCGTGCAGTTGCGGCAGCGTAAACGCGGGAGCCGCCTTGCCGACCAGCGGCGACGGCACTTCGTGCGGATTCAGCCCCAGCCCGACATACATGAAAGCCGCCATTATCAGGAAAACCACAAACGGGAGTATGAAACGCATCATGATTGTTTACCCTCTGTCGCCAATATGTTGCCTATGCCGCTTTTGCCTTTCGATTCCTGACCCTTGACACCTGCCTTCCGGTGCAGGCGATAGCGGCGGTCGCTGACCGCCAGCACGCCGCCCAGCCCCATCAACAGACATCCCGCCCATATCCAGTCGACAAACGGCTTGATATAGACGCGCACTGCCCAAGCCCCCTTGCTGTCCGGTATCGGTTCGCCCAGCGACACGTACAAATCGCCCAGCCAGCCGGTGTCGATCGCCGCTTCGGTCATCGGCATACCGGATACGTTGTATTGGCGTTTTTCCGGGAACAACTCGGTGACCAGTTTGCCATTCTTGCTGACTGAAACGCGCCCTTGCGCTGCCACATAATTGGGGCCTTGCATTTCCGTGACACCGTTAAAACGGAATTCGTAGCCATCTGCCTGCACCGTATCGCCGACCTCCATGCGCACATCGCGCTCGGTTTCGTAGCCTTTTACCAGCGTCACGCCGATAATGAATGCCGCCACACCAAGATGCGCAAACTGCATGCCGTAATAGCTCAACGATTGGCCGCGTACCCGTTGCATAAAATTGCCATGCCCGGCCAGCCGCTCGCGCAGGCTTAACAACACCGAGGCGATAATCCAGAACGCCAGCAGCAGGCCCAGCGCGATCACGGCGGTCCATTTGCCCATGGTCAGCGGCAACAGCAGCGCGATCAGCACGGCGCTGGCAAATGCCCAGCGCACGCGCCTAACCAGTTCCGGCGCGGAGAATTTTTTCCAGCGCGCCAGTGGCCCCAGACCCATCAACAGCACCATCGGCACCATCAACGGCACGAACACCGCATGGAAATACGGCGGGCCGACCGACAGCTTGCCTTGACCGAGCGCGTCCATGAACAGCGGGTAAAGCGTGCCGATGAACACCGAGGCCGCGGCGACCGACAACAGCACGTTATTCGACAGCAACAGCGATTCGCGCGACAGCAAATCAAACTTGCCGCCCAGGCCGATCTTCGGCGCGCGCCACGCAAACAGCAGCAGCGATGCGCCGATCACGATCACCAGGAAAGACAGGATGAAAATCCCGCGTTTGGGATCGGTGGCAAATGCGTGCACCGAGGTCAGCACGCCGGAACGCACCAGGAACGTACCCATCAGGCTTAACGAGAACGCCGCGATTGCCAGCAGCACCGTCCAGCTTTTGAACGCGCCGCGTTTTTCGGTAACCGCCAGCGAATGAATCAGCGCGGTGCCGACCAGCCACGGCATGAACGAGGCATTTTCCACCGGGTCCCAGAACCACCAGCCGCCCCAGCCCAATTCGTAATAGGCCCACCAGCTGCCCAGCGCGATGCCGCCGGTCATGAACACCCATGCCACGGTCGTCCACGGGCGCGACCAACGCGCCCAAGTGGCATCCAGCCTGCCGCCCAACAATGCGGCGATGGCAAACGCAAACGCCACCGAGAAGCCCACATAGCCCATGTACAGCATCGGCGGATGGATCACCAGCCCCGGATCTTGTAACAGCGGATTCAGGTCGCGCCCGTCGACAGCAGCAGGCAACAGGCGCTCGAACGGATTCGAGGTAAACAGCATGAACAGCAGAAAGCCCACCGCGACCAATCCCATTACACCCAGCACGCGCGCCACCATTTCTTCCGGCAGGTGTTTGCTGAATACCGCAACGGCCAATACCCATCCGGCCAGAAGGAACGCCCACAGCAACAGCGAGCCTTCGTGCCCACCCCACACTGCGGCCACGCGATATGCGACGGGAAGCTGGGAATTGGAATGCTGCGCCACATACAGCACGGAAAAATCGTTGGCGACGAATGCGTAAGTCAGGCAGGCAAATGCAATGGTAAGAAACACAAACTGGCCATACGCCAGCGGGCGCGCGGTGCTCATCAATACCGCGTTGCCCCGCGCCGCTCCGATAATCGGCAGTGCGCCCAGGCAAACTGCCAGAAACAATGCAACGATTAATGCAAAATGACCAATCTCTGGAATCATGCTGAAGCTTTCAAAGTTATTTTGGGGAAGGCGCCGCAGGCGCGCTCGCCGGAGTTAGCGCAGCAGCGGAAGCGTTCGCGGTCTCGGCTTTTTTCAACGCATCGGCGGCCTCCGGTGGCATATAGTTCTCGTCATGCTTGGCGAGCACCTCGTCGGCGCGCATCACACCATCGGCCTCAACCCTGCCCTGCGCGACCACGCCTTTGCCCTCCGTGAACAAGTCCGGCAGGATGCCCTTGTAAACGACCGGTATGCTTTTGTGTTTGTCGGTAATCACGAAATTCACCGTCAACCCATCCGCCTCGCGCTTCACACTGCCTTCCTGCACCAGGCCGCCGATGCGGAAGCTGCGCCCGTGCGGCGCCTCATTGTTAAACACCTGGGTCGGAGTGAAATACAGGCTGACATTGTTTTCCAGTGCGTTCAGCACCAGGCCGACGACCACAGCCAATGCGGCAACGGCAACTGCGATAAACACAAATCTTTTCTGGCGTGGCTTCATATCAGTTATCGTCTCCGGCTTCGTCTTCAGCCTCACGCATCAGGCGCACCTGTTGCAAGGTGATTTTTCGTTTATGTATCACCATCGCAATTTCAATCGCGAAAATGAGCATTGCAACGGCGTACGAACCCAGCCAAACATAGGCGAGCGGGTTTTCCCGCATCCAGATATCCAGACCGCTCATTGTTGCACCTCCGACACATTACTCATGAAGCCAGCAGATTGCAGTTGGAGGTGCAATGCGGTCATTCCCGCACCAGACGCATTCGCGCACCGTGTCATGACCGCACCTCCGGCAATTCGGTAATCCAGGTGGTATTCCGCTCACGCTCCAGGATGATGCTGCGCACCCGCGCCAGCACCACCGCAATCGCATACAGCCAGCAGGCCGCCAGCGTGATGAACATGGCCTGCTGCATCGCGACATGCATGGATGTGCCGCTGAATTTGATGGTCGAGCCCTGATGCAGGGTATTCCACCACTTCACCGAAAAATAAATGATCGGTACATTCACCGAGCCCACGATCGCCAGCAATGCGCTGGCGCGGTCGGCACGGCGCGGGTCGTCAATCGAGGCGTGCAGCGCGATGAAACCCAGATACAGAAACAGCAGGATGAGCTCGGAAGTCAGGCGCGCATCCCAAACCCACCACGCGCCCCACATCGGCTTGCCCCACAATGCGCCGGTCCACAACGAAATAAAGGCGAACAGCGCGCCGGTGGGCGCGATGGCAGTGGCCATCATGGCCGACAGGCGGGTATTGAAAATCAATCCAAGCGCCGCATAGCCTGCCATGACCAGATAAAGAAACATGGACAAAATGGAAGATGGCACATGAATAAAAATGATGCGGTAAAACTCGCCTTGCTGGTAATCAGCCGGTGCGACCGCAAAGCCGATATACAAACCGACGACGAACAATATCGCAGAAGAAAGCGCGAACCACGGAATCAGTTTTCCGGCTAAACCATAAAAAGTCGTCGGTGCAGAATATTTAAACCAGTTTATTGCCATCTGGAAACCTCTAAGAATCGTAACGAGCGGTTCGAGAGCAAGGCGCACGGAGCGCAGCGAACGAGACATACCAAATGGGTAGCCGAGGAGCGAGCACCGCGCAACGCAGCTATCGAATCGCGCAGTAGATTATTAGATGTTTCCAAACTTATTACTCCATCGAAATACGCAACGCCTGCGCCGTCACCCAAGGGGTGAACACCAGCGCCAACACCAACAACGCGCCCAACAAAGACAGGTGGGACACCGCACTTAACCCGGTTGATACCGCTTCGACCGCCCCGGTACCAAAAATTAACACCGGAATGCACAGCGGCAACACCAACAGCGACAACAGCACACCACCACCGCGCAAGCCCAGCGTCAATGCCGCGCCAATCGCACCGACCATACTCAATATCGGCGTTCCCAGCAGCAGGCCAATAATCAACACACCAAGCGCCTGCACCGGCATATCAAACTGCAAACCCAGCACCGGAGCCATCAACACCAGCGGCAAACCGGACACCATCCAGTGCGCCGCCATCTTGCCCAGCACCAGCATCGACAACGACTGTGGTGCCAGCATCATTTGTTCCAGCGTGCCGTCCAGATAATCGGCCGAGAACAACCTTCCCAGCGACAGCATCGAAGACAGCAGCGCCGCCACCCACAACACGCCTGCAGCCATCTTGCGCAGCATGTCCATTTCCGGCCCGACGCCCAACGGAAACAGGCTGACCACCATCACGAAAAAAATCAGCGTAGTGAGCACATCGGCACGGCGGCGCATCGCCAGCACCAAGTCGCGCCGTATCACCAGCACCAGTAAATCAAGCATTGACGATTTCTTCATGACTCCATGACTCTCATGCCAGTCACCGTCATGCCCATTTGACCATCATGACAGAGACAAACTGCGCATTTCCACCCCTGCCACTTGCAGCGGTTGATGCGTGGTAAAAATCACTATCCCCTGCCGCGCCAAATGTTCCGCAATCAGTTCCTGAATCAACGCCACAGCTCCGACATCCAGCGCGGTCAAAGGTTCATCCAGTATCCACAGCTTGGCATCGCTGACCAGCAAGCGCGCCAGCGCCACGCGCCGCCGCTGGCCTTGCGAAAGCACCTTGGTCGGCAGCCTCTCGCGGCCGCGCAAACCCATGCGGCGCAGCGCGGCCAGCGCCTCTTTTTCATCCAGTTCAATCCCCGAAAGGCCGACTGAAATGCGCAAATTCTCCAGCGCGCTCAACTCATCCTTGATCGCATTCAAATGCCCGAGATACAGCACCTCGGCGTAATAATCTTCTTCCAAATCGCGGGTGTTCCCGCCGCACCAGCTGATCGCCCCCTCATCCGGCATCATGAAGCCGCACAACATACGCAACAAGCTGGTTTTGCCGCTGCCGTTCGCGCCCTGCACTTGCATGATTTGCCCGGGATGCAGCGCAAAGCTCAATCCGGAAAACAAACGATGATCACCGCGGCTGCACGCAAGATTGCTGACTTCCAGCATGAATGGAAAAACCTGAAATTGAACAGCGCGGGATTATATACGATTGCATCAGCTGGATGCATTTGCAGTTATAATCAAGCACCTTTTATCAGGCATCTTATAGAGGAACAGCATGGGATTTCTGGCCAACAAACGCATTCTGATTACCGGCATGATCAGCAACCGCTCTATCGCCTACGGTATCGCACAAGCCATGCACCGCGAAGGCGCGGAACTGGCATTCACCTATCAAGGCGAACGGGTGCGCAATCGTGTTGAGGACATGGCCAAGGAATTTGGCAGCGAACTGGTCTTCCAGTGTGATGTCGGCAGCGATGATGATATCGCCCAGTTATTTGCCGATTTGGGCAAACACTGGGATGGATTTGACGGCTTTGTTCACTCTATTGCCTATGCACCGCGCGAGGCACTGGACGGCGAGTTTCTGGATGGACTCAGCCGCGAAGCTTTTCGTATCGCTCATGACATCAGCGCCTACAGCTTTCCGGCTCTGGCAAAAGCCGCTTTACCGATGATGGAAGGGCGCAATGCCGCTCTGCTGACGCTGAGCTATCTCGGCGCCGTGCGCACCATGCCGCACTACAATGTAATGGGTATGGCCAAGGCCAGCCTGGAGGCCAGCGTGCGTTACTTGGCGATGCAACTAGGCCGCAAGGGGATACGCGTGAACGGTATCTCTGCCGGGCCGATCAAGACGCTGGCCGCAGCCGGGATTGCCGATTTCGGCAAATTGCTCAGCTACAACGAAAAGCACGCGCCGCTCAAGCGCAATGTGACCATCGAAGAAGTGGGCAATGCTGCCGCGTTCCTGTGCAGCGACCTGGCCAGCGGCATCACCGGCGAGATCAGCTACGTGGATGGCGGTTTCAACACCACCGCTTTGGGTACAACTGAGGCATAACCGGCGCTGCCGCCAAATTAAAACGCCACCCGAGGGTGGCGTTTTGTTGTTATTCCTCACACGGAATCAGGGCTGCCCTGCCGTGGTCTCAGGCAAATTCACTTTGATAGTCGCCTGTTGTTTGGTATCGGCCAAGTAAGCTCGGAACATTTCCTCACCCGTCAGTTGGCGCAACTTTTGCGCATAACCAGTACGCTTCGCATCGTCAGGCTTACCACCCTCCTTGACGGCATCGATGCGCACCAGCATATAACCATTTTGCGGCGTTTCCGCCCCAACATACCGCGGTAGCTTGGCCGCGTCCGCTTGGAATATTTTTCGTACCAATTCCTTATCCAGCGAACCTTGTTGCGCACGAGTAACGGTCTGGGCAGCAGTCCAGTTCAGCACGGGCTTATCGCCACGCTGCAATTGCTCTAGCAGCATTTTGCCCTGCTTGGCAGCCAACTCCAATGCCTGTTGATGCAGCAATTTCTGGCGGATTATTTCCTGCACTTCGCCCAGCGCACGCGTGGCGGCTGGCTTGTATTCCAGAATCCGCGCGGCAACCAGTGTGTTGGCCGCCACTTCAATTGCAGCAGTATTGCGTTTGTTTTTCACGGTTTCATCGGTAAAAATCGCCTGCAACATTTTTGCCGTCCAAGGCTCGCCTGCAGCCACGCCCTTAACCAGCCATCCGCTCCGCTCAATCGTCGCACCAGTCAAATCAGCCGCCGGCTTCAGGGTATCGCTTTGCTCATAAACGGTATTGCTGAATTTTTCCGCCCGTTCGGCAAACATGTCGACGGCTTTCTGCTGGCGCAGTTTATTAATGATAGCTTCACGCGCCTCATTAAATGGCAAAAGCCTGGCGGGTTTAACCGCAAGCAGCTTGATGATGTGATAGCCGAAATCCGACTTCACCAACCCGCTAATTTCGCCTTGTTTAAGCATAAAGGCAGCGTCTTCAAACGGCTTAACCATCATACCGCGGCCAAAAAATCCCAAGCTGCCGCCATTCGTGGCGGAGCCGGGGTCTTGCGAATTCTGCTTGGCCAGCCCGGCAAATCCAGCGGGATTTTTTCTGGCTTGTTGCAGCAACTGTTCTGCCTTTGCCTTGGCGGCATCCTGTTCAGCTTGTGGCGCGGCGGCAGCTACTGCAACCAGAATATGCGCCGCCTGGCGCTCCTCCGGTGTGCCAAAATCACTCTGGTGCTCGTCGTAATACTTGCGTGCATCCTCCGTTTTCACCTCGGCCTTTGCCAGCAAATTTCCCACCGAGAACTTTACATACTCGACTTTGGCCTGTTCCTGAACCTGAAACTCTTTTTGATTTTGCTCGTAATATTTTTTCAGCGCGGCCTCGTCCACTTTCACCTGCGCCATAAAGGGCTGAAATGATATAGGTGAAGCGCTCACCACCCGTTGCTGCTCATTCAGGCGAATAACATTGTCGGTCACCCCGTTCGAGGCGAACCCATTTTGCACGTAAGCATCGCGCATCTGCTGGCCGAGCAACTCACCACGCAGGCGCGCCTCAAACATCAACGGCGACATATTCTGATTGGCCAGCGCAGTTTCATAACGTTTTTTATCGAACTTTCCGCTGTCATGAAACGCTTCAATACTTTGGATAACCTGTGCCATCTGCTCATCGCTGACTGCCAGGCCGACAGTCTTGGCGCGCTCAACCAGCAAGCGCTGCGCAACCAGATTGTCCATCACAGCATGCTTCATTTCGGGGTTATCAAGCATCGCCGCATCAAAATTGGCACCTAGCATTTGGCGCAAACGATCCTGCTGTTGACGCAGCGCATTTTCAAACTCTCGCTGGGTAATTTTTGCATCGTTCACCGTAGCAGCCACTTCTGCCGTATTTCCGGATTGGTTGTATGAATCCACCCCCCAGAATGCAAACGGTAAAATGATGAGCGCCAGCACAATCTGCACCAACCGCTTTTTTTCATGAACAAAATCGAACATAGTGATGACACCGGCTTATTGATTTAAAAGAAACAGATGTGAAAAAGGCGAACTTGCGTTCGCCTTGATTTGGCGGAGTGGACGGGACTCGAACCCGCGACCCCCGGCGTGACAGGCCGGTATTCTAACCAACT